>CAYGBC010000001.1:0-42300 GCA_964348015.1 uncultured Eubacteriales bacterium
CATCAAAAGAAAAGAAGATGATGAACATGAAGGCGATATCTCCCACTTCCAGGCCTTGATGACAGCGCTGGCCGCCACCGTCGGAACTGGGAATATAGTCGGGGTTGCCGTCGCCATCGCTTCTGGAGGGCCCGGGGCTCTGTTCTGGATGTGGGTGACCGGGATATTCGGAATGGCCACCAAGTACGCTGAAGCTGTTCTGGCCATAAAATACAGGGAAGTGGATGAGTTCGGGACAATGAGCGGGGGGCCGATGTACTACATCTCCAAAGGATTAGGCTGGAAATGGCTCGGGACTCTTTTTGCCGTCTTCGCAGCCATCGCCGCTTTTGGTATCGGAAACATGGTCCAATCCAATTCAGTCGCTGATGGCATGAAAACAACCATCGGCATCCCGAACTGGATAACGGGTATCATTCTGGCTGCACTCACAGGCATGGTCGTCCTCGGCGGAATCAAGAGTATTGCCAGAGTCACTCAGGTTCTTGTGCCTTTTATGATAATCATTTATATCATCGGCGCATTGACCATCCTTTTCCTCAACATCTCCTCGATCCCGCAGATCTTCGTCCTCATCTTCAAACACGCGTTCACTCCGACAGCGGCCGCCGGAGGCTTTCTCGGGGCAACAGTGATGCAAACGATGCGGCATGGAGTATCCAAGGGAGTCTTTTCCAACGAATCCGGATTGGGTTCGGCTCCGATAGCGGCGGCTGCAGCCAAGACTCCCAATCCGGTTAAACAGGCTCTGGTTTCGATGACGCAGACTTTCATCGACACTCTCGTGGTCTGCACCATGACCGGAGTGGTGCTCATCTTCAGCGGCCTCTGGAGTTCCGGCATCAAAGGGGCAGAACTCACAGCCAGCGCCTTCGACAAATTCTTCCCGTTGGGGATAGGAGAGTACCTTGTCACCTTTACACTGATATTTTTTGCCTATTCTACCATCCTGGGTTGGTGCTACTACGGGGAAAAATCCATTGAATATTTATTCACCGAAAAGGCGGTGAAACCCTACAGGTTCGTCTTTGTCATCTTCGTCGCCATAGGAACAATCCTGAAACTCGAAACTGTGTGGAGGGTATCGGATATCATGAACGGGCTGATGGCGTTCCCGAACCTGGTCGGCCTCCTCGGTCTCAGCGCAGTCATTGTCTCAGAAACAAACATATACTTCTATAAAAAAAGAAGTTAGAGTGTTCGCTTTTCATTTACACTTCTCGAGTTTTATGCTATGGTTGAGGACGAAAAATTTAGAGAAAAAAAATGCGAGTTCAGCCTCTCAGGATAGTCATCAGTTCTGTTCGAAAATTCATCAACATGGGCGCCCACTCCCGCCTGTGGAACCTGGTAAAGAACTTCCACGCGGCCGACATCTCTTCTCTGATGAACCACTTGACTTTCAGAGAAAGACTCATTCTCTTCAACGTCCTCTTCAATCAAGACAAGGAAAAGACCGGAGAAGTGCTGAGCGAGCTGGAACCTGAAGACGCGGCCCCGATTCTGCAAGAACTTCATTTGATCCAGATCACAGAGCTTTTCCATATTGTTCCCTCTGATGACGCAGCCCCTATCATCGAACTCCTCCCTGATGAGATGAAAGAATCCGTCCTGGCTGCTATGGAGGAGAAGCCTTCAGAAGATGTCAAAGAGCTTCTCCACTACGAAGAGGAGACGGCCGGCCGAATCATGTCTCCCGACTATTATGCTTTGGATCATAACACCAATGTCTCCGATGCCATAACGGCCATGCAGCTTGAGAGAGATGTGGAGTCCGCATTCTATCTCTACACCGTAGATGAAAAGAATCGGCTGGTGGGAGTCGTCTCATTGAGGCAGCTTCTTTTCGCACGCCCGAATACAAAGCTCAAAGAGATTATGAACAAAGATCTCATAAGCGTTCATCCTGAAACAGACCAGGAAGAAGTGGCCCGTTATGTCGCAGATTACAACCTCGTCGCCATTCCTGTGGTTGACTCCGAGAACACACTTGTCGGTGTCGTCACCGTCGACGACGTCATCGACGTCATCGAGGAGGAGGCCACCGAAGATATGTATAAAATGGTCTCCCTGGATACGACGGACAGAATCCAGGACAGCGCCTTTAAATCCATTAAAAAGAGAATCCCTTTCCTCTTGTTCAGCCTTATCACAGCGTCTCTGGCTCCCTTGGTCGTCCACTATTTTGAAGGCACCATTGAACAATTCGTCAAGCTCGTCGTCTTTTTACCTCTTGTTATGGCTCTCGGAGGGGTTGCGGGAAACCAGACCATAGCCATCATTGTCAGGGAAATTGCCATCGGTCAGGCTGAGTGGGTCGGAGCCAGAAAAGCCCTGTTCAAAGAAATCATGGTCGGAATCGGCAACGGCGTCATCATCGGAGCCATTCTGGGTGGTTTTTCCTATCTACTCGTCAAAAATCCCTATCTTGGCCTCATCTTGGGTCTGGCCATCATCATCAACTTGTTCATCGCAGCCCTGGTCGGAACGCTCATCCCCTTAGTCTTGAGATTGCTCCGATTGGACCCAGCACTCGGGTCGGTCAATCTCCTCACCATGTGCACTGATTCCATAGGCGCCCTCACCTTTCTCGGTCTCGGAACTCTCTTCCTGAGTAAACTCTGATTGATTTTCTATGCCTCTCGAACAGACAGAAGCCATAGTTCTCCGAACCTACGCTATAGGAGAGCAAGACAAGATCGTCGTCTTTTTTTCCAGAGACAGGGGAATCATTAAAGGCGTCGCCAAGGGCGCTCGAAAATTTGGCAACCGTTTCGGAAGCAGTCTCGAACCTCTCTCTCTGGTCAAGACTTACTATTATGAAAAAGAAGGAAAAGATCTGGTCACCGTAAGCAACTGTGACCTTATTGAATCTTTTTTCGATCTCCAGAATGTCCCCGATGTTTCTTTCACCTTGAGCTATTTCGCCGAACTCATACAAGAATTTTCTCCGTCACTCGCAAAAGATGACAAACTCTACAGGCTTTTACTCTCAATCCTCCGAACGCTCACAAAGGGAGGAGACCTGAATTTTCTATCCAGGTACTTCGAGGCCTGGCTTCTCAAAATCAACGGGGTGCTCCCTGATTTGAGCCGATGTAAAAAGTGCCGCAAGTCCCTTATTCATGCCGGATGGCTATCGCCCAAAAAAGATGGCGTGTATTGTGACCGTTGTGCGTCCACGAAAAAGGAAAAAGTCAAGCCTGATTTAGGCGCTTTTATCCAGTGGATAAGAAATAATCCGCCTCCAGAAAAGGGATCTCTTCCCTTTTCCGTTGAACAGCTGGACACAATCAAAAGAGCACTCAAGGAGATGATTATTTTCCATCTTGAGAGAGAGCCGAAGACGCTTCGCTACCTCCCGTAATCCAAGGGGATGTTCCCCTTCTTTTTTTATTGATTTTTTAGCGGAAAAGAATAAACTAGTAATCTTCCAAAGGCGCAATATGTGAAAGGAGACGATATGAGCCAATGTAAAATTTGCGGTAAAGACATTGATGAGAAGAATCCATATTTTGTCCTCTCTTTCAATAAAGAAGCAATGGAACAGGGAGAGAAAAAAACCATCCATTCTGAAGAAGGAGCCACAATCTGTGAAGAATGCGGCAACGAAGGCCTGCCCTCAGTCCTCAGGAATCTCAAACTCATCGATGACGCCGATACAGAGCTAAATGAAAAAATGAAATCACTGGAAAAATCTGTCGACATGCTGGAGTTGATGAAGGAGTATGGTATTTCCGGAGAAAAAGTCGGCACAAAGAACCAGTATCTCTCAAAATGTCCATTTCACAATCAGGAAGCCTCCTTTTTGATCGATGCCAAGAATAAAGAATACTTCTGTTTCTGCGAAGGATTAAAAGGAGACATCTTCAGCTTCGTCATCAATTACGATAGAGACGTTGAACATAGACACATGACATTGAAGCAAGCTGTCGACCACTTGATGGAGAAATTCCCAACTCAATAACCTTCGAATTTCTTCCTCAAATCATCCCCTCTTCCCTTCTTCAACACTTACGCAAGAAATTGTAAACAATGGAAAAAGGTCTTATTTTTCCTTGAAATTCAAATTTTTTTATGTTATAGGTTACCAAAAAGGTAAAAAAATCAATATCTTGCATGAATGGAGGAGGCGGATGATTAAGAAAAAAATCCTGGTATCCTCATTTCTGCTTTTACTCATGTTTTCTTTGACAGGAATTGCATTCTCACAGCGAGGCACACTGGAAAGAATTGTCGTGACTCCTCTTGGAGATACTCTGGAAGTGAAGATATTTCTGAGTCCGTACACTTACCATCGTCAATTCAGGCTCTACAACCCGAGTCGAATCGGAATTGATCTCTTCAATATCAGAAGCATCAGTGCCTCCCGCAATATTGATGTGAGTGTTCTGGGAATAAAATCCATCCGTGTCTCCACTTTAGGCACCAACATGGCCCGAGTTATTTTTTATGTCGAGGATGAATTCCCCCCTTATATCACTGAGAAATTCGCAGGTGGTCTGAGAATTGTGTTCTGGACAGAAGAAGAACCCCCCATGGTCGAAGAAAAAGTGGAAATCGCAGTCGAAAAAGTAGAGGATGCCATTTGCGATATAAAGGTCCAACCCACCCGGGCGAATCCGGACGACCCCATCTTTATCGACATGAGCAGCTCTCAGTTTGCCGAATCCATGGTGGTCGAGGTTTTTAATCCGGAAGGGGCCAAAATCGCCTCCAAAGAGCTCTTCCCTGAGTCTCCCCAATGGGAAGTCAATTTAGATAAACCCGGAGAATATACCTTTACGGGAAAAGCCTTCAACATCGAGGGGAAGGCCTCAGAAAATCCCTGTGAAGCCATGGTCACCATCAACTTCTCTCCCTCAATCAGTCTAGAATGTGGCAAGTGTGAAGGCACAGTCGGAAAGAAAATAGTCCTGGATGCATCTGGATCCACTGACCCAGATGGAGAGGTAGTTCAGGTCGATTTCGAGATTATCGATGAGGAAGGAAGCCTGGTGGACAGGTTTGCGGATACCGAAAAGCCTTTTATTTGGGAAAAAGCTTTTAATAAGAAAGGCATCTATTCAGTCACAGCCGTGGCTACGGATGACCTCGGTTCTATCTCAGAGGCTTCCATGGTTGATATTCGAGTCAAACAGAAAAAAATGTACTTCCTGTTGGACGTCGGTGCGCTCGCAGCCAGAGGGGGGGGAACTTATGTCGGGTACGGCGCAGGCCGCGCTGGCATTCTTTATAAGCTTTCTAAAAACTTAGATGTTATCCTCGCGGGCGGAGGGGCCTACACGCCTGTTGATTCCGCTCCCTGGGAACAACAATTCTTCACCGGAACCCTGATATTCAACATGCGCGCTGGACCAATTTTCATCGGATTGGGTGGTGCGTACACAACGCGGAACAAAACGACCATCCAGAATGATTACGGCGAGGTCATCACCAACGTCGGGTTTGATTTGTTCGGCAAGTCCAGAACCACAGTCTCCATCTTTCTCGAGGCATCCGGACCGCCGGTCGATCTTTCCATCCAGAATAATCATAAGTTAATGCTCGGTTTCAGACTGCTCTTCTAATCAAACTCTCTACTCAATAGAAACAGGAGGGTCGAGGAGAAATCTTCGGCCTTTTTTTTCACTCAAGGATTTGGGGAACACCCCCCATTTTTATCCTCTTATTTCAACTGTCCGACTGCTTTCTCAACCGCCTCCAGGATCTCATTGGATTCCACCACTTCTTTAAGCTTATTGATGTCGTCAAAAAGAGGACGGTCCTCTTCAAGTTTCTCGATATATTTCCGGATCACATCGTAGGCCGCTTGAATCCCTTTACTGGGTTTGATGGGCTTTCGAAAATCAATAGCCTGGGCACCTGCCATGAATTCTATGCCGAGGACAGCGTGGGCATTGTCGATAATATCTCGAGTCTTGAGAGCTGTGGTCATGCCCATGCTGACAAAATCTTCCTGGTCAGCGGCCGCAGGAATAGAGCCGGTGGCGGCAGGATGGGAGAGGATCCTGTTCTCACAGACCAATGCACCAGCCGTATACTGAGAGAGCATCAAACCAGAAAACATTCCCGCACCCTTGGTGAGAAAGGCAGGAAGTCCCATACTCAGGTGAGGATTCATCAGCCTATTCGTTCTTCTCTCCGAGAGGACGCAGACAGTAGTGACTGCCATTCCCAAAAGTTCCAGGGCAAAAGCCATCGGAGTTCCTTGAAAATTGGCTCCTGTGAGCACTAATTCTTCATCCGGGAAAAAGGTGGGATTATCTGCCGCTCCGTTGAGTTCAATTTCCAGCATGGAGCGGGCCCACTTGAGAACATCACGGGCTGAACCCATCACCTGGGGTGTACTGCGCAAGCTGTAGCAGTCCTGAACCTTTTTCCCCTTTCGAGCAAGAAGCTCACTGCCATCGGTAATTCTCCTTATGTTCTCGCTGGCTTCGACAGCTCCAGGATAACCCCGCACTTTGTGAAGCCGTTCATCGTAGGCTTTCATGTTGGCGTTTAAAACTTCCAGAGTCATAGCCGCCACAATCTCCGCATTTCTTATCCAGCGTTGGGCATCGTAGATTTCCAAGGCTCCCATTCCGGCGATGACATTGGCGCCGTTGATCGTCGCCAAGCCGTCGCGCGCTTCATACACTATGGTCGGTATCCCGGCTTTCTCCATGGCCTCTTTTCCAGGGAGTCGCTTGCCTTTGTAAAAAGCCTCCCCTTCACCCATTGGAACCAGAGCCATCTGAGCCATAGGAGAAAGATCACCGCACGCTCCGACAGAGCCTTTTTCACAAACAACAGGTGTTACCCCTTTGTTCAACATTTCTTTCAGAGTTTCGACAACCTCGGGCCTCAGGCCCGAATGGCCATGGCAGTGGCAGTTGATACGGCTCAGGATAGCTGCCCGGACGACCTCGCCGGGCAAGGGCTTCCCGTATCCGGCTGCGTGGCTGTAAATGAGATATCTCTGGTATTCTTCTACCTGTTCTTGAGTCAAGACCACTTCGGAAAGTTCCCCGATGCCCGTGTTGACACCATACATGATCTCTCTTTTTTTTATCTTATCCTCGAGAAGATCCCTGCATTTCTTGATTCTTTTTATTGCTTCAGGATGAATGGAAATGCTCTCATTATCTCGGGCCACTTTGACGACTTTCTCTATTGTGAGGTTATGTCCGTCCAATTGTATCGGCATGATGACTCCTCCTTGAATAACAAACCAATCAAAAAACAAACTCTATAAAAAGATACAGAAGAAGGCAAGAGGTTATTTTATCGGGGTCATTATCGGGGATGCATTATCGGGGACGTTCCCCAAGGTACCACCTTAGCTCATTAATCGCTCTATTATGGGCAGTCATGTATAAAATTATATGATACAGGTGAGTTATTAGGTCTAAGGTCGCACCTTGGGGTTCGTCCCCTTATTTCACCATGGGTTGACATCTTTTTTTGTACAGGATATAAGTAAGATTCTCAAATCTACCTTAAACACACACAAATTTGGAGGCAAAATATGGGTAAAGAAATGAAGAGGATAATGGTTACTGGAGCTGTTGGCCAGATCGGCTCTGAATTGACAATGGCTCTGCGCGAGAAATACGGCAACGACAACGTCCTTGCCACAGGGCACCGGACCAAACCCAAACCCGAGCTCAGGGATTCAGGCCCGTTTGAATTCATCAACGTGGCCAAAAGAGAAACCATTGAAGAAGTGGTTAAAAAATACAACATCGATACCATCTATCATATGTCCGCGATTCTCTCTGCTGCGGGCGAAAAAAATCCAAAGCTCTGCTGGGACGTCAACATGAACGGAACCTACAACATTCTCGAGTCCGCCATCGAGCACGAGATGACACGGATCTTTATCCCCAGCTCAATCGCCGCTTTTGGGCCGGAGACTCCGATCGATAACACACCGCAGGAGACCGTTCTCAGGCCGAAGACCATGTACGGAGTGACGAAGGTTGCCGGAGAGCTTCTCTGTGATTATTATGTCAAGCGTTTTAACGTGGACATACGCGGCTGCCGGTATCCCGGAATCATAAGCAACGAGACACTCCCCGGCGGAGGCACGACAGACTATGCCGTCGAAATATTCTACGATGCCATCAAAAATAAAAAATACACCTGTTTTCTCAGGGAAGACACACGGCTGCCGATGATGTACATGCCTGACTGTCTCAAAGCCACGTTCGACCTGATGGAAGCGGACTTCTCCAAGCTCATCCATCACTCTGATTTCAACGTCACAGCCATGAGCTTTTCGGCCGGCGAGTTAGCCGCGGAAATTAAAAAA
This sequence comes from uncultured Eubacteriales bacterium, assembly GCA_964348015.1. GTDB lineage: Bacteria > Acidobacteriota > Aminicenantia > Aminicenantales > Aminicenantaceae > SOIA01. Next base: position 8,300 of record CAYGBC010000001.1, read on the forward strand.
CACATCCCCGAATTCACTGTCGAGTACGAGCCCGACTTCCGGCAGGAAATCGCGGACTCCTGGCCGAATTCTATAGACGACTCCGCCGCCCGAGAGGAATGGGGGTGGCAGCCGGATTACGACCTGGCCAAGATGACAGAAGACATGCTCGCTGTTCTGGGCAAGCGCCACGCCGAAGGAAAACTGGATTATTAAGACATCAGGCGATAAATTCTAAAAACAGAAAAAATCATAATCTCTGTGCTTTAACAGAGCATCCGAGCGCACATTCCGAGCAGGAAGTCTGTTCCTCCTGTGTTCCGTGTACTGTCAGATGGAGTGCCCGCAACGAATTTCGGTTTTCAACGCTCTCATAAACTTAGGCGTATTTTCATCAGGTTAATCCAGCTTCTCCTTGAAAAAATTAGGCAGAGAAAACGCAGCTCTGTGGATGTCCGGATTATAATATTTGAGCCCTTCAGGAGGATTTCCTTTTATGTCTAAAGGCTGGACTGAGTCCGAAAGAAAAACAAAAGCCCAGTTTCCACCCGGATATGTCGGAACCGGGCTCGAGTAGAAACGGACAATTTTAAACAGCGATTTCAGGAAATCATTCTTCTTCCTGATCGAATCCATTTGATAAAAAGGTGAACCGGCTTGAGCCGCAATGATGCCGTCTTTGCGCAGGCATTTCTTCAGGTGCGTAAAAAAGTTCTTTTCATGAAGCGATGCCGAAGGACCGACAGGGTCGGAAGAATCCACAAAAATTATGTCGAACTCCCTTTCTGTCTGCCGGACGAATTCCTTTCCATCAGAAATGAGTAACTCTGTTCGCTCATCCTTCAAGGCCGGAGAAAGCCAGGGAAAAAATTCTTTGGACACGTCGATGACCAGCGGATCAATCTCCACCAGACAAACAGTCTCCACAGGATGACGCAGAATTTCTTTAAGCACTCCGCCGTCTCCCCCGCCGATCACGAGCGGGCTGCGCGGACGAGGATGAACCATAAGAGCCGGATGAACCAGCATCTCATGGTAAAAAAACTCATCCCTTTCGGTTGTCTGCACCAGACCGTCCAGCATCAGCACTCTGCCAAAATACGGATTTTCGAAGACTTCTATCCGTTGGTAGCGAGATTCCCGACCGAAGAGAGGCTTCTTGATCTGGAAGAACAGACCGTTCGAAGGCGTGTGGTACTCTTTTTCTTCCAAAAGATTCTTGCGTTGTGTTTTTTTCTCTTGAGTCATAACTCCCAGATAAAGGGCTTTTTATCCGTCAGAATTCTTCCCTTTTTGAATTCCTTCATTAAATACAGAGGGAGGGCAAAATAGCTCCGGTGAAGACCGGGATGGTAGAACTTCAGTTCCATGATCTTCCGATGGCGCATTCTCTTCGCTATCTCGTCTTCTTTTATATCAAGAGGATCCACGGACCTGGACGCCAGGATAAAGCCCCAGGGCAGAGCGAAGGATACGACAAATGTCCAGTAGGGCCGGACAAGAGAAAAAACGTTCTCTAAGGTCTTGGTCAGAGAGATGTAAAACTGGCAGTAGACGGGATCCGTGCTCCCGGCCTGAAGAACGAACACCCCATCTTTCTCTAGGATTTCAAAAATTCTGCAAAAAAACTCTTCGGTGAAAAGGTAGACCGACGGGCTGTCCTCCAAGGGCTCGGTCAAATCCGAGATGATGATATCATATTTTTGCTGAGTCTCTTCAACAAACCGGCGGGCATCCCCAAAAACCAGATCCGTCTTCGAGCTCGAAAAAGCCCCTTGTGACCATTCGGGCAAATGTTCCTGGCAGATTTCGACCAGCTGTTCATCAATGTCCACCATCGCGGCTTTTTCAACAGTCCGGTGTTTGAGAGTTTCTCTGAGAGTTGCTCCCTCACCGCCTCCAAGAATCAGCACCTGCCGCGGCTCGGGATGCGTGATGAGTGCCGGGTGCACAAGGGATTCATGGTAGATGTATTCGTCGACCTGGGCCGACTGCATCTTCTCATCCAAGAAAAGAACCTTCCCGAGAAATGGATTGTGAAAGCACTCGACATACTGGTGATCTGTCTTTCCTCTGTAATACACTTTGTCGATCCTGAACCGCCGGCTAAGGCTCTCTGTGTAGGTCTCGGTGTAATAATTCTTCTCGTCACTCATGGCCAAGATTATAACAAGGAAAAAATAAAGAGTAAAACCCGATGAATTATCCGAAAAAAGCGAAAAAATATGGATTTGCACTTTAATTTTTGGTATAGTGTGGACTTCAAAAAGGAGGCTTTTTCATGTACGGAAAAATAAAGGATGATTTAACAAAAGAAATTCAATCCATTCGCGATGCGGGTCTGTTCAAAGACGAAAGAGTCATCATGACTCCTCAGGGAGCAGAGATCGAGGTGAAGGGCGGAAAAGAAGTTCTGAATTTCTGCGCAAATAACTATCTGGGACTGTCGAGCCATCCCAAGGTCATAGAAGCAGCCCATAAGGCTCTTGAAGAATGGGGATTCGGTATGAGCTCAGTCCGGTTCATATGCGGAACTCAGGACATCCACAAGATCCTGGAAGACAAGATCACCAAATTCCTTCAAACTGAGGACACAATTCTCTTCGTCGCCTGCTTTGACGCCAACGGCGGAGTCTTCGAGCCCCTGATCGGAGCCGAAGATGCCATTATCACCGACCAGCTCAACCATGCCTCGATCATCGACGGCATCCGTCTCTGCAAAGCCCAGAGATACATTTTCAAACATGCGGACATGGCTGACCTCGAAGAAAAATTAAAGGAAACCCAGAATTTGCGCTACCGTTTGGTCGCTACGGACGGCGTGTTCTCGATGGACGGGGACATCGCCAAGCTGGATGAAATCTGCGCCCTGGCTGAAAAGTATGATGCGATGGTCATGATCGATGACGCCCATTCCACCGGATTTATCGGAGAGACAGGAAGAGGCACTCCGGAATACAGAGGAGTGATGGGCAAAGTGGATATCATCACCGGCACGCTCGGAAAGGCCCTCGGAGGAGCCTCTGGCGGTTTTATCTCCGGAAGAAAAGAGCTCATCGAACTCTACAGGCAGCGCGCGCGACCCTACCTGTTCAGCAACACACTGGCCCCTGTCGTAGTCGGCGCCTCGATAGCTGTGTTCGACCTTCTTTCGGAGACGACGGAATTGCGGGATAAATTAGAAGAGAACACCAAATACTTCCGGGAAAAAATGTCAGAAGCGGGCTTTGACATCACACCCGGCGTCCATCCGATCGTCCCGATCATGCTCGGCAAGTTTCCGAACGACGCCAAACTCTCTCAGGACATGGCCCGCGACCTCCTCGAGGAAGGCATCTATGTGATCGGATTCTATTATCCTGTTGTCCCAAAAGGGCAGTCCAGGATCAGAGTGCAGCTCTCCGCCGCCCATGACAAGCACCACCTGGACAGAGCCATAGAAGCCTTCACCAAGGTCGGAAAGAAGTATAAGGTTATCTCCTAGTCAAGCACATCCCGCTCAAAGCGTAAGATAAATAAAAAAGGGGACAGGCTGATTTTTAAAAAAAGCCTGTCCCTTTTTTTTACGCTTTTTTTTGCGGCGATTTGTCTTCCTCGACCTTTTCCATGGTGATCCCGGTGTAGCCGTAAAAAATCGAGACAAGAGGATTGGTTAAGTTCAAAAAGGCATAAGGAAGGTATATCAGCGGGCTGACGCCCAAGGTGGCGTGCATGAAAGCGCCACAGCTGTTCCAAGGAATCAGAGGAGAAGAAAGAGTCCCGGCATCCTCCAGTGCGCGGGAGAGGTTCTTTGGATGGAGTCCCTTGGCATCAAAAGCCTCTTTGTACATCCTCCCCGGGATGACGATAGCCATGTATTGATCAGAGGCAATAATATTCATCCCGATGGAGCTGAATATCGTGGTCGCCACAAGAGAGCCAGTGCGTCTCACTCTCTTGAGGAAAGCCCGGGCCAGGACCTCCAGCATCCCTGTTTTTTCCATTATGCCGCCAAAGGAGAGCGCGCAGATGATCAAAGCCACCGTATCCATCATGCTCTTCAGTCCGCCCCGAGTCAGGAGTTCATCCACCATTCCCACTCCGGTCTGAGAAACAAACCCGGAATGAGCCGAGCTGATGACCTCGGCCAGAGAACTGGATTGAGTGATCATGGCGAATATCCCGCCCACAAGGGTTCCGGCCAGCAAAGCCGGGAGAGGCGGGATCTTTTTCACGACCATCACGATCACGAGCAACGGAGCCAGCAGGAGAATCGGGTGGACGAAAAAATTCGATCTCAAAGTGGATAGAATCGTCTCCACCTTTCCGGCTTCGAGCATTCCTCCGGAAAATTTTGCGCCGAGCAATCCAAAGAGGATGAGGCAGAGTACATACCCCGGAGCTGTCGTGTAGACCATATGCCTGATGTGCGAGAACAGATCCGTCCCAGCTACTGCCGGAGCCAGGTTTGTGGTATCTGAAAGAGGCGACATCTTATCCCCGAAATACGCTCCTGAAATAATCGCGCCTGCAACCATGGAAACCGGAATTCCCAGGCCTTGGCCCACTCCGATGAGCGCCACGCCCACTGTTCCAGCTGTCGACCAAGAAGAGCCGGTTCCCAGAGAAACGATCGAACAGACGATGAGAGTCGCCACGAGAAAGATCGCGGGAGACAAGACTTTGAGGCCGTAATAGATCATCGAAGGGACAACACCTCCCAGAATCCAGGTGCCGATCATCGTACCGACGACCATCAGGATCAGAATAGCGCTCATGGCCAGTGTGATCCCATGAACCATCCCGTCCTGAACCTCTTTCCAGGGATGTTTATGGAAAACGGCCACACACGCGGCTACAGCCGCGGCCGCGATGAGTGGGATATGCGGAGTCAGCTTGAATACGCCGACTGTCACCGACAGAGCGACGATCAGAAATGTCACAGGAATCAGAGCCATCCCCAAGCTGATCTTTTTTCTTGTTTCTGTCATGGTCAAAATTTTTGACACAAAGTTAAGAAATTTTATGGCAAAAAAACCTAAAAAGCAAATTTAAATGTATAAATGGGGCCAAGCTTTGATAACTTTGATAAATTTCTGGGATAAACGGAACCAAGCTTTGGTATCACTGATGATATTCTATACGAATCAACGAAATTTTTTCGTCAATCGAAATTAAACAGAATTGTGCATGCCCCAAGAGCTGGTTGAAGTTTAGGAACTGATCCGATTGATAATATGAATTATCAAATTTATCAAAGCCTGATCCCGACGTTAATCCTGCTCGAGGAGGTCATCCCGCGTCAGGAGGGAAATGAACGTGTAGCCTTTCTTTTCCAGGTTTTCCCTTCCTCCCTCCAGCCGGTCAACCAGTGTCAGGGTGAGAACGACTTCTCCTCCCTCTTCCTCCACAGCCTGACAGGCTTTGAGTGTCGAACCGCCGGAAGTCACGACATCATCCACCACCGCCACTTTCCATCCTTTCTGGAAAGGCCCTTCGATCATTTTTCGCTCACCATGCTTCTTCGGCTCCTTACGGACTATGAAAGCGGGCAGGGGACGGTCGGTCTCAGCACTAAAGGCTGCCACCGCGCTCACGATAGGATCGGCTCCCAGAGTGTAGCCTCCGATAGCATCGACATCGTAAGATTTGAGAACATCCAGAATCAACCGGGCAGTCAGGGCGGCTCCTTTGGGATCGAGAGTCGTCATTTTGGCATCGATGTAATAATTACTCGTCCTCCCGGAAGTCAGGACTCTCTGGACATTAGTCAATAATGATTTTTCCTTGACGACTTTGATTAGGTCATTTTTCAAACTTTCTTTATCCACTCCTCAACTCCTCATTCCACGTTAATACGATTTGGTAATTTTAATACCTTGATAATACTTTTTCAATATCTGCTTGTAATCCGCTCCTGCCAAAGCCATCCCGAAAGCGCCCACCTGGCACAGTCCCACACCGTGTCCCAGTCCCTTTCCGAAAAACGTAAAATGCGTTATGTTTCCCTCTTCATCATATTCCTTGTCGATAACAAAAAGCGTTTCATACAGGCCCAAAACCCTTCGGATCCTCAAACCTCTGACTACGACCTGTGATTCTTTTCCGATTATCGAGACTTCCACAGCACGGCCGGATGCTCCTCTCTTCTGGGGGACCACGTCCACCAGCTCTCCAACAGGATAGAATCTATTGATTCTTCTCTCTAAAGCCTGTCGTTTTGTTCTTCTTTGCCAGCGGTGAAAAACGGAGCTCCGGTCAAGGATATTAGTATGAGTCGAATGCTGAATCTCCACCTGCCGGACCTTCCCATCCTTCTCGAAGAGCCGCAATCTTTCCCCCCCCAGGAGGTAGACATGCGGGGCTAAGATGGAGTCCCTTCCGTTATTCCTAAACAGGAAAAAATCGGGCGAAAGGACATACTGTTGTGCTTTCTTCTCCATCCGCATCTCGATCGTATCGCCCTCCAGTCTTTTGAATATCCCTTCTGTCCCGAAATCCGGATAGCTTCTCATCACTCTCGCCACGAAAAAAGCCAACTCTGCCCGCGTCAGGATTCTCTCGGGATCAGTCAAATCCTTGGCCAAAGGAAGTATTCCGGATTGAATTAGATAGGCCAGAACATCTTTCTGTTCGCTGCTCAATCCCACACTCTCTCTCACGATGAAGTCTGTCTCACTCTCTGCCATCAAATTCTTCACTCTGCTGCGCCAACCGAAGCCATCCACGATCAGTCCTGACAGAGCCAAATAATTCAAAGGAGACGTATCCGGATCGAATGCGTCGTTTTTCTTCCCCATCACGGTTATGGCTTTTTTGATCCATCTCACCGCATCGTCAAAAGTCGCTGTCTGCTCGAAAAAACGAGGAGTCTCCTCTCCGCTGATGATTCCGAGGCTGACCAGGTAGGCCACTTCAGAGCTGATATTCTTCCCGTTTATCAAAACCTGCGGGATCGCATTCCTGCTTTTCAACAGCCATTCCTCCCGGTTTTCGTACACACATTCCTGGCTCCTCAGATACGGAAGCGTGGGACCTTCAACAAAGATGTTTTCCACGTTTGCAGTCATTCCTCCACATGTGCTGGTGTAAAGGGCGTCGATCAATCGCCCCTTGTAGCGAGCCACCTCTCCCCGGGTGATACTCACAGCCTCGCTGCTCAATGGATGTTCAGCCCGCATTCCCTTGTAATACTGCGATCTCGGCGAATCATCGAGGTCAAAACCCAGGTCCTTGTATTTCCCTAAATTCCGGATGGCATAGGTCCTGGCGGCCACAGCTTGAGCCTTATGAGCTTCAAGCTCGCTGTATGTATGGGGAGAAAGTTCACTCGGGACCACACTTTTGAGATAATCCCCGAGGTTCAAGATATTGATCAATACGATTCCTTTATGCGTTGCACTGAGAACAAAGATCCCCCGATAGTCTCTTCCTTTATAAGAAAGATAACTCTGAGGCTGACTGGGGATAAAATACAGGACCGTGTCATCGCTGAGACTCTTCAACTCGTCATTGACAAGGACCCAGAGAGGCCTGGACTCCTCCTCCGTGACATCCTCTTGAATTATCCAAGTCTCCTGAAATCCCAGCTGGTTCAGTTTCTTGATGAAGCTTAAGGCATCTTCGCGCGTTAAAAAATCCCCGACTTTTATCTGGAAAATTCCTGAAATTTCCCCCTCGACATTCTCCGTTACGGAAACCTTGCCATCGATTTCTGTCCTCAATTTTCGTGCCAACATCTCTGCGTCTTCTCTGTCTCTTGTCTGGGCCACCTGAATGATAAATTTTTTGGTCAGCTTCTCCCGGCTTCCTTTAACCTGCGCATCGAGAACGTCCTCGGCGACAAGCCGGTAGTTCGGATTCACCTCATAAATCTTCATCCCGGAAGATGACTGAATCTGGATAAGGCTCAAATTGACACCCAGCCCTATTTTGATTATCGGCTTTTCGATTTGATATCCATGAAAAAAAGTCTCATCCTCTCCGAACTCAACAGATGCCCCCCCAAGAATCACTAAATAGAGACAGACAATTAAGATATACTTGGCGGCTTTTATGGAGATGGTTTTCATTCGTTGACGCTTCCTTTGAGGGGATTATAAGAGAAAAGGGATCAGAATGTCAAGAAAAAATTCAATATGTTCAACCTCTTAATGATAATCATACTATATATAGTAGCTTTAGCTTTTTCTAATTCACATTAATTTTATAGTAATAATAAGAAATTGTCAATAAAAATTGATGGGGTCAGGCTTCTGCTTCGCGCAGTACGTTGTAGGCCAGCTTGAGCGCCCGAAGAGCTTCATCGCCGCTGACTTTGGATGTTTTTCCTTCCCTGATGCATCTGAAAAAATTCTTGAGTTCTTTCTTTAAAGGCTCTTCTTTTTCGATTTTTATGCTTTTGATGTCCGTCTGTTTCCCGTTGAGCGGAAAGACCTTGACCTCCTGATTGATATAGTCAACAGAATAGCATGACGTTTTCTCGAATATGCGAAGCTTCCTGACTTTACCCTGATGCACACGGCTGGCCGTGAGAGTGGCCACACATCCTTGTTTGAACTCTAGCCGGGCATTGGCGATATCGATCTTTTCTGAAAGCACGTGGATTCCTGACGAACGGATGACTTTCACGTCGTCCTTGATCAGTGCCAGTATGATATCCAGGTCATGGATCATCAAGTCCAGGACCACATCGATATCGAGTGAGCGGGCCGAGAATGAGCCCAGCCTCTGGACTTCAATGAATCTCGGTTCAGAAATCACATCCTCTATAGCTTCCACAGCCGGATTGAATCTTTCCAGATGACCGGCCTGAAGAATCAATTTACTCTTATTCGCCTTCGCGACGAGCTGCTCTGCCTGTTCCACCGTCTCGGTGATGGGCTTCTCGACCAGAACAGATTTTCCCTTGCTGAGCAAACGCATCGAAATCGAAAAATGTTCGGATGTGGGAGTGGCCACGATGGCCGCATCGATCTCATCCAGCATGTTTTCATAGTCTTCATAGTACTTCACGCCGTGACGATTTCCTATCTCCACTGCCTTTTTAAAATTAATATCCACAACCCCCTTCAGCTCAGCTTCCTCTAAATAGGACAATATTCTGGCGTGCTGCATCCCCAGATAGCCGACTCCGATTATTCCCACTCTCACTTTATCCATTTCGCTTTCTCCGAATAAGGCATGGATACGGATTTGTTTCCCTATTATTACAATTTCCGGGCAACAATGGCAATCTCGTGAGCATCAGCCAACGAGACCGATTCCTTCTTCTGAAAAAAAGGCATGCTCTGCGCTTCGAAACACAACGCCCTACTCTGGGCATCGATCAGGCTCCGTATGGTTTTCAGGCCCACAGCCGGTAGATCTACCCGGGGATCCTGAAAAGTCCGGCTGACCTTGACCACCACCGTGCCTTCTCCTGCCAGCTGGCCGCCTCTTCGAATCGCCTGATCCGTGCCTTCAATTCCTTCCACCGCAGCGATAGTTCTCTCTTTGACAACTGCAGTCTGGCCGATATCCAGGTCAGCAATACTTCTCGCGACTTTCCAGCCGAACTCTATGTCTTCTTCCACATCTGGGGAAGGCTTTGTCGCTGTCAGGATACCCACTTCACAGAAAAAATGGGCAATGAACTGACGCGGGTCCACAATCTGGATGCCCTGATCCTTCATGTACTCAATGATCGTCTGAATCAGGGCGCTCGGAACACGTTTTTGAGTCCAGGCCAATATTTTTTGTGAAGCCTCGTCAAGATTTTCTTTCCTGTAGACCGCTCGGGGATTCACTTTCCCGGCAAACACGGCCTCCTTGACGCCGTTCTTTTTGAAAAAAGAGACCAAACCCAGCATATTTCCAGCGTCGATCCATTCGAACACGTCTGTCTCTTCCTTGAGCGATATTCCCGCTTCACCGATTATCCCCGCGACCACAGGAGACAATCCCTGCTTCCGGACTTCCTCAACAATCAGGAACGGGAATTCTCCAGATCCTGCGACTATTCCGATTCGGTTTCCCATTTCTCAGATGTTTTCTTCGTGATCCCCCTTTGAGAATTTCGGACGAAATTGATGATCTCATCCCGGTCTTCGCCCGGGGGAACCTCCTTTTCGATCTTTTCTAAAGCCTGGGAAGTATTCAACTCCGAGTAGAAAAATATATGAAAAATCTCTTTTAATACATCAATCCTTTCCCTGGAAAATCCCTTTCGCCGGAGGCCGATAGAATTCAATCCATAGATATGAGAGGGACGGGCTCCGGCCACTCTGCAAAAAGGAAGGACATCCTGCGTGATGACGGTGAAACCCCCGATAAAGGCATGTTTGCCCACCCGGCAGAACTGATGGACTCCGCTGAGGGAGCCGACTGTGACAAAGTCGTCTATTGTGACATGGCCGGCCAGTGTGGCGGCGTTGATAAATATTGTCTCATTCCCCACACAACAGTCATGGCCCACGTGCGCATAGGCCATAAAATAGTTGTCGTTTCCGATGACGGTCTGACCTCCACCTTTTGCAGTTCCCCTGTTGATCGTGACAAACTCTCGAATCACATTCCTGTCCCCTATCTTGACAAGGGTTTCTTCTTCTTTATAACCGACATCCTGGGGTTCGGTTCCTATGGAAGAAAAAGGGGAAAACCGACAGCCTTCTCCGATCTCAGTCAAGCCCTCCACGCAGACATGCGCATCAATCTTCGTATTCCTGTGGATCTTGACTTTTTCCCCGATTACAGAATAGGGGCCTATCCAGACACCCGCATCCAGCTGAGCCTTCGGATGGACTGTAGCAGAGGAATGGATGAAGACCTCATTTTTTTTGCTCATTCATTTCCTCAAGATTCACTAAAGAAGCCATCACTTCGCCTTCGGCGACCAATTCTTCGTCCACAAAAATTTTGCCCCTCATCTGGCAGAATTTGCTTCTGAGCTTCAGAATCTCGCCCTCCAGCCTCAACTGGTCTCCGGGAACAACCGGCTTTCTGAATTTCCCATCACTGACTTTGCTCATGAAGATGAGCACTTTCTCGGGCTCAGGGATGGAATGATAAATAAGGACAGCTCCTGCCTGGGCCAGTGCTTCGATAAGCAAAACTCCAGGCATAACTTTTTGCTGAGGAAAATGCCCCTGAAAATAATGCTCGTTATAAGTGACATTCTTGATGGCCACGATAGACTTCCCTTTTTCCATCTCGAGGACTCGATCGATCAATAAAAAAGGGTAGCGATGGGGAAGGATCTTGAGGATTTTCTCGATGTCGAGCAACCCGCTATTTTTTGGTTGGGACTTTTGAGGCATCGTATCTTTTTATGACTTCCTCAGTGAGGTCGATTTTCGCATCGAAGTAGATGGTTCCGCTGTTGTTCAAATCGAAAACGATCTCCAGACCCATTTCTTTGCCCAACTGGTCTATGATCGGCTTCACTTCAGCCTGAAGCCTGGTGAAAAGCCTGTTTCTCAGTTCCTGAAATTCTCTGAAGGAATCTTCGGCATAGCGTTTCCTGTCGGTCCGCTTTCTTTCGATGTCCGAAGACAGATTCATCAGTGCCTCGTCAGTCAGGGTGAGCCTTTGGGTATTGAGCTTTGTTTCCAACTGGCGGATCTCATCATCCAGCTTGGCGATCCTCTGTTGATTTTCTTTGTTCTTTTCCTCCAGCTGCGCCACTATTCTTTTTCCCTCAGCAGATCTCTCCAGCACAACCAAGGAGTTCACAACACCGATCCGGAAGTCCGACTGGGCCAGTCCTTGAGAAACGATGGCGGCTACACAAAGAGCGAGTATTAGAATTTGACCTGTGCCTCTTTTCATCTTTGGCCTCCTTAATTTAATTCATAAAATGTATCTTGTCGCTTTAAAATGTGGTTCCAATCGCAAAACGGACAGCAAAATTGGATTCATCAATGAGTATCGGACGATTATTATAAGCAAAAATGAGCCGAAAGGGAACTCGCAGGGCGGGCACAAAAATCCTCATCTCCAGCCCTGTCGAAATGTACATGTTGTTCATACTGAATTTCTCGTGCCGCAATAACGCATTCCCCATATCATAAAACAGGATCGCATACACGGGCCCCTGTTGCCCGAAGGGAATGATGTATTCCGCGTTAAAGATAAGAGCCTTTTCTCCTCCGATATTTCTTGCATTTTCATCCCTTGGTCCGATCGTGTAAATGTTATATCCTCTGAAAGACCTCTCTCCCCCGAGATAGAATCTTTCCCAGATAGGAATCTGGGAATCTCCGTAGGTCTGGATATACTGATAATCCAGATGGACTCCAAAGACGTGGTTGAGCATCACAGGCTGATAATGAGTCAATTCGATGTGGGGCTTGATCATGTTGATATCGCCTCCCAGCATGCTTCCCGCGAATTTACAGCCGACCAGAAACAGGGATCCACGCGTTGGCGTAATCGGACTGTTCACGGTGGAGCGATACAGTGTGGGTGTGATGCTGCTTATGCGATAGCCTTGGTCTCCCCAAGCGGCATACGGATTGTAATACGGAATGAGCTGCCCTTCCTCATCCAGGAGTTCCGGAATGTCGATCTCCACAAACTGGTAGGAATAATTCAAGCTTGTTCTCAAGTATCCTTTGATCCTGGCCCCGAATAACAAACTGGCCCCTTTGGTTTGCTGATCGAATAAACCCGGATAGATAGTCGAGCGGTTGAAAATGTTGAATCCGAGATTCATCGGCAAGTCGAGAAAATACGGCTCTGTAAACCCAAACATGTAGTTCTTGATTCTCCTCCCATGCTGGACCATGAGACTCAAATTCTCGCCGGCGCCCAGAAAGTTAACCGTTGAATAGCTCAAGCCGATGAACGCGCCGTCATACCCACTGTAGCCGGCCGTAAACTGGATATTGTTTCTTTGAAGTTCCTGCACGTTTAAGGTCACATTCATCAAAGAGGGATTGTCTGGATGAGATTTTAAATCCGGTTCTCCCTCCATCTCAACAAGTCCGAGCTGCTGAAGCCGTAAGAGACTGTTCTTGAACAGGGCCAGACTGAATGTATCTCCCTCTCGAAGAATCATTTCCCGTCTCAACACTTTATCCTTTGTGTACGTGTTGCCCTTGAATTCGAGCCTGTTCAAAAAGACCACTTCATTCTCAAAGATGTTGAACGTGACCGAAACCTTTTTTCTCTTGGGGTCCAGGTTTTCGACCGGAAAAATCTGCGCGTACAGGTATCCGCCGTCCATGTACATCTCTTGAATCTTTTTGATGCTCTCTTCACGATCCTTGGTGCTGTAGATCTCCCCCTCTTTAAATTTGATGAGATCGCGTAGGAATCTGGTGGCCACGACCTCATTCCCTTCCACTTTCACATCGCCCACTCTGTAGAGATAACCGGCATCGACCGGAATAACGATCCTCACCATTTTCTTTTTCTTGAGAAACAGGGATCGCCTTGTCATCTCTTCGATCCGTGGTTCACCGACAGTGGCTTCCATATAACCGTATTCCTTGAATTTCTCCCTGATCGCATCGAGATCTTCATCCAGCTTGTTTTCCTTATAGACGTCCTTTCCTCTTATCCAGGAAATCAGACCATGCTTCTTGTTTTCCTTCATTGCAGATCTGAGAACACTCTGAAGCACCTTGGGATTTCCTTCGAATTTAACGGCGCCGACTTTGACCCGAGGACCTTCGTTGATATCGAATATCACTTCAAATTCGTTCTTCCCGTTTTCAAGGGTTTTGACCTCCACGACCGCAGAAGTCAGGCCTTTTTCAAACAGCAAATCCATGATAGCTTTTTTTACTTTCTGGATCTTGTAGGGATTGTAATACGAATACGGGAGGATGTACTCATTCTCTTCTTTCAATCTCTCCACAATGTCGTTCTCATCGACTTTCCTCCCTGTTTTGTACGTGATAGTCTTGATAACCGGATTTTCTTCCACGATGATTCGGACGATCTTGCCTCTGGCCCCATCTTCTTTTTCCATCCTGATGTTGGAAAAGAATCCTGTTGCCCAGAGAACCCTTAAATCCTTCCTCAACAATTCTTCGGAAAACGGAGTCCCCTCCTTGGACGACAGGTAATACAGCACTGTTTCACGAGTGACATGCTCATTCCCGACAATCTCGATCCTCTCCACCATCTCCTGTCCGAACAGAAGAAAGGGTATACAGGTGAAAATTAGGAGCAGAACGACTTTTTTCATGACTCTCTCCTTATAACATATGAGTCCTTTTTTTTCAATGAGATGAGAGCCTTGGAAGATGTTTTCGCTCGAATCAAATTTTGAACGCCTTTTCATCACTTTATCTCTCTGCGGATAAGCGAAGGCCAGTGGATGAGAAAACCGTATGCTCCGGCTTTTGGATTCAAAAACATGCATCTTTTTCCCCAGCGAGGAAAAAGATACTCGGTTTCAGGCTTCGCTCTCCTCACTTCCTCAGTTCGGAACCTTGCCCGTTCCGCCTTCAAACGGTTTTTTCCACCCAAAAGCCTTCGCAAAATATAAGCACTTATTTCGCTGGGGCAAAAGTGGCGTGTTTTCAGAATCCACTGGCCTGAGCTTCCTCTCTTCGAGATAGAACAGTCCTCCATCTTTCCAATCATCTCACAATTTTTATAACTCTACAGGGAGGGCAAAAGTTTCAAACGCCCGCTTTCCATCAGATAGACCTTGTGACAGAAACGGGCCACTTTTTCGTTGTGCGTGACAATAACGGAAGAGAGCCCTCTTTTCAGATGAAGTTCCCGGATCAACTCCAGGATGGCCTGTCCGGTTTTCCAATCCATATTCCCTGTGGGTTCATCGGCCAAGAGAAGTTTCGGCTGATTCACCAGAGCTCTGGCTATGGCCACTCGCTGCTGCTCTCCGCCGGAGAGCTGGGACGGCCTGACCTGGGCCTTCTCTAGTAAAAAAACCTCCTGGAGTATTTTCAGGGCTTTCTCACTCGCCTCTTTTTTTTCCATTCCTCTTATCAAAAGAGGAAAACTGATATTCTCAAGCGTCGTAAACTCTGGCAGCAGGTGGTAAAACTGAAACACAAAGCCAATCTTTTTGTTCCTGACTTCAGCCAGCTCTTTCTCATTCTTCATCAGGAGGTCCTCTCCGTCAAGAAGGATTTCTCCCGCAGAAGGCCTGTCCAGAGCTCCCAGCAAATTCAGGAATGTGGTCTTCCCCACCCCGGACATCCCCATGATGGCCACAAGGTCTCCCTCCATCAGGTCAAAGCTGATGCCTTCAAAAACACGCAGAACTCCCTCGGGCAAGGGGTATTCTTTGCCCAGGTTTTGAGCTCGAATCACATTATTCATATTTCAACGCCGTAACCGGATCGACCTTTGCCGCACGATGAGAGGGAAAGAGCGTCGAGAGTAAGCTGATCAGAAGAGTGATCCCCACGATCAGCACCAGATCCAATAATTTGATGTGGAACGGCACGAAGGATATCTGGTAGATATCTACAGGGATCTTGATGAGTTTGAACACGTTTGCGAGCCAGCACCACATCAAACCCAACGCCACTCCCGCCGCAGTCCCGATGACGCCGATCATTGCGCCCTGGAGGAAAAATATCTTTCTGATGTTCTGTGAAGCGGCCCCCATGGCCATAAGAATCCCGATGTCTCTTGTTTTCTCCATGACCATCAGGATGAGAGTGGCGATAATATTCAAGGCCGCAACGATCACGATGAGAGTTATCGTCAAAAACATGATGTTTTTCTCGAGCTTCAAGGCAGAAAAAAGGGATTCGTTCAGCTCCATCCAGGTCATGGTGTAAGCCAGCGGAGGGATGATCTCTTCAATCTTCTCCGCAACCTTCGGGGCACGGAAAACGTCTTCGATCTTGACCTGAATGTTGCTTATCCCATCCTTATAATTGAATAATTTTTGGGCTGTTTCCAGCCTGATCAAAGCCATGGTTGTATCAAACTCATACAGACCCGTGTTGAAAATTCCGGAGACGACAAATCTCTTGGGTCTGGGCATCGGACCCAGCGGGGATAAGCTCATGGATGACGGGGCCCAGACTTCGACCGTATCTCCGACTCCCACCCCGAGTCCGATGGCCATCTCACGACCAAGAAGGACGCCTTCTCTCCTCGAGCTGGACTCAGGGATCTTTCCGCTTTCCAGTTCCTGGAGCCAGGAGGAGTGCTGGCTCTCCGCATCAAAATCAATCCCTTTGAGCATTGCGCCTCTATTCTGGGACGGGCCTATCATCAGCACAGTTTCATGAACCACGGGAGTCGCCGAGATGACACCCTCGATGTCCTCAATCCTGGATATCAGCTCAGGATAATCCCTCAGCGCGTCCCTGGAGAGAGCGGGAACCATGATATGGGACGTAGACTCAAGGATCTTATCCTGGACGTCTCCCTGAAAACCAGTGATCAAAGCGATGGCAATGACCAGCGCCATTACGCCGATAGTGATACCCAAGATGGAGATGAACGTGATGACCGATATGAACGCCTGTTTTCTTTTGGCCGTCAGGTACCGCCTGGCCACAAACAGCTCATAATTCACGACTCATCACTCCTTCTCTCGAATGCGGACCGTATGAGGAATTACTCTTTCGCACGAAGAAGAGGAAACAGGATCACTTCCCTTATGGATTTCCTGTTGGCGAAGATCATCACCAACCTATCGATCCCGATCCCCTCACCCCCTGTGGGAGGAAGCCCGTATTCCAGGGCATGGATATAATCCCTGTCGATCCAGTGGGCATCCTCATCTCCTGACTTTCTCGCCCTCTCCTGTTGTTCAAACCTCTTTCTCTGCTCCTCGGGGTCGGACAATTCGCTGAAGGCGTTGGCGATCTCCATCCCTCCGATGACAAGCTCGAAACGTTCTGCCTCATCCGGATTATCCTTCGCTTCCTTAGCCAACGGAGAGACCTCTTTCGGAGGATTCAACACAAAAGTAGGCTGGACGAGGTTCTGTTTCACGTGCTTATCAAAAATGACATCCAGTGCTTTTCCGTAGGAAAGAGGCTTTTTTTCCGCTGTGAGATCCGAGGCAAATTTTATGACCTCAGATTGATTATCGAAACGGCTGGGAGAAAGACCACTGTGAGTGACCAACGCATCCCGGAATTTCACTCTCTCCCAGGGTCTCTTCAGCGATATCGTGTGTTCTCCGAAAGTGATTTCTTCTTTCCCGAGGAGATCAAGACTCATCTTTTGAATCAGCTCCTCTGTCAGCTCCATCATGTCATTGTAATCGCTGTAGGCCTCATAGAACTCCAGCATGGTGAATTCCGGATTGTGCTCCGAAGAAATACCTTCGTTCCGGAAGTTTCGGTTAATCTCGTAGACTTTCTCAAAGCCTCCGACAATCAGCCTTTTCAGATACAGCTCTGGCGCTATCCTCAAGTAAAGGTCCATGCTCAACGCATTGTGGAATGTTTTGAACGGCTTGGCCAGCGCCCCGCCCGGGATCGACTGCATCATCGGGGTTTCCACCTCGATGTAGTCCCTTTCATCGAAATATTTTCTCATGTAGGCGATCATCGCGCTCCTGAGCCTGAACACCTCTCTCTGGTCCGGATTCATGATCAAGTCCAGGTACCTTTGGCGATAACGAATCTCCACATCCTGCAGACCATGCCACTTTTCCGGGAGGGGGTGAAGACATTTCGCCAGAAATACGAAGGAATCAGCCATGACACTCAGCTCTCCGGTCCTGGTCTTGAACAGGACTCCTTTCACCAAAACAATATCTCCGATGTCGATCAGGGAAAAAAGCTGGTAATTTTTCTTTCCGGCTGTGTCTTCCCTCATGTACACCTGAAGGCGGGACCGGCTGTCCATGATATGAAAAAAAGTGGCCCGGCCCATCTTTCTGATCGATGTGATTCTTCCGGGGACCACAACCCTCTCTTTTTTCTTCTCGAACTCCTCCTTTGCCAGGGAGGAGAATCCCTCCACGATTTCATGTACGGAATGAGTGGACTCCACCTTATGGGGAAAAAGGTCAATTTTTTCCTGAGCCAACTTCTCCATTTTTTCCCTGCGAGCGATCTCCTGATCGGTCACTTTCAGTTCCTTGGAATTCTTCTTGACCTCTTTCCCTTTGGAGCTTTTCTTCTCAACCATCGTTCTCTTCCTTCAAATTCATGGGTGTTTTTTCCAGGTTTTTGCGAATGGCATCCAAAATCCCGTTTACGAAAGTTGCGGCTTCGGCTCCGCTGTATTTCTTGGCAATCTCGATCGCTTCGTTGATAATGATGGCTGCGGCGATATTCTTCTCGTGAAGAAGCTCAAAAACCGCCATTCTCAAAATGTTCCGGTCGATCAGAGCCATCCGGGATAAGCGCCAGTGTTCTGAAGCCTCCTGGATGATGGTATCGATCTTCTTCTGATTGGAAGCGATCCCGTTGACCAACCAGGTACTGTATTCTCGGGTGGATGGAGGAGATTTCTTGTTCTTCCAGTATATGTCCAGCGTCTCTTCGACCGGCCTGTTATCAAATTCTATGCGGTAAAGGATTCGTAACGTCTCTTCTCGGGCTTTCCTTCTCTGGCCCATGAAGACGCATCCACTCTACTTTAATCCCGCCTCTTTCACCAAGTTCAGTGTCTCCACGACAGAAAACACCGCGTCCCAGCCTTTGTTGCCAGCCTTAGCGCCTGCGCGTTCAATACCCTGCTCGATCGTATCCACAGTCAAGATGCCAAACGAAACAGGCACTCCCTCATCCATGGCGATCTGGGCCAATCCTTTGGTGACCTCAGCGCTCAAGAAATCGAAATGAGGCGTGTCTCCTCTGATCAGAGCCCCTAAACAGACGACTCCATCCGCTTTTTTCGCGCTGACCAGCTTCTTCACGACTACCGGAATCTCAAAGGAGCCCGGCACCTTGTACACAGTTATATCTTTTTTATCCGCGCCCAGTTTTTCAAGAGCATCGAGTGCTCCTTCCAGGAGGCGTTCGGATATGAACTGGTTAAATCGGCTGACCACGATACCGATCTTTAAGCCCTTCGCTTGAAGTTTTCCTTGATATGTTTCCATTTTTTTCTCCCTTTAACGGCCCTGAAAATTGGCCTTTCTCTTCTCCAGAAAGGCCTTGGTGCCCTCCTTGCTGTCCTCGGTCGAGCAGGCCTTCCCGAACAGCTCGGCTTCCAACAGAAGCCCTTCATCCAGTGTCACGTCCAATCCCTTGTTGATGGCTTCGATGCCATATCCCACGGCCAGAGGGCCATTGGCCGTAATCTCCCGGGCGAGTGCCACACATGTCGGGTAAAGGTCATTCAACGATACGACCTGATTAACTAAGCCAATCCGAAGGGCCTCTTGAACATCGATCACCTTCCCGCTGAGGATGAGCTCCATGGCTTTGCCTTTCCCGACCAACCTGGCAAGCCTCTGGGTTCCGCCAAAACCTGGAATTAAACCCAATTTCACCTCGGGCTGCCCCATCTTGGCATTCTCCGATGCGATCCGAATATGGCAGGCCAGGGCGAGTTCGGTTCCTCCGCCGAGAGCATACCCGTTGATCGCGGCAATGACCGGTTTATTGAACTTCTCGATCAACTGGGTGAGTTCCTGACCTTCCAGAACATACTCTTTTCCTGTTTCAAAATCGAGGAGCGCTAACTCGCTTATGTCCGCTCCGGCCACAAATGCCTTTTCTCCGGATCCCGAGAGAATTATGGCCTTGACTTCAGGCTCCTCTTTAAACGAGAGAAACGCTCCGTGAAGTTCTTTGATGGTGCTGGTATTCAGCGCATTAAGCTTATCCGGACGGTTGACGGTTACCCACCCGATGCCATCTTCTTTTTTGGTGATTATGTTTTCGTATTCCATTTCTCTCCTTTCTCAAGTGACCTCAAGCACTTCATCCCGCACGGAAATAATTCCTTTCATCGGTTTTTTCTCTGAAATTTTACATATTTTAACAGATAAACGCCAATTTTGCACGACAATTTGAAGTATGGGGTCAGGCCTCGATTTTCCGTTTTTGTGAGAAAGAAGAAAATAATTAGACAAAGAATTAAAAATCTTCGAGAAAAATGGAAAATTGAGACTTGACCCCTTAATTAAAGTTGTGTTTGCATGCATTTTGCGCTATTATTTTTTTTCGCATAGTCACCAACATGCCCAAAAAATCATTGGAGGACGGAATGAAAACAGCCACAAATTTTAAAGAACTCCCCGCAGATCTCCTGAGATGGACTTGTGATCATGAAAAAATACATGTTTCCTCAAGCGATGAATGCAAACCCTGCGATGAAATCATAGGCCAGAAAAGAGCTCTCAGGGCCATCCAGACCGGTTTAGACATCAAGAGTTACGGTTACAACATTTTCATAACCGGAATGGTCGGAACCGGACGGACCACAACCATCAAACAGCTCCTGGAGAAGCTGGAAAAAGGAGATAAAATTCCTGACGATATTCTCTACGTCTTCAACTTCAAGAATGCCGATGAGCCGATGTTGATCACTCTTCCCGCAGGAAAAGGAAAGCTTTTCAAGGAAGCCATGGACAATTTGATTGTCATGCTCAAGACCAATATTCCAGAAATGATCAAGAGCAAGTACTATGCCGAACACAAGGATGAGATCGTTGAAGCCCAGCAGAAGAAGCAGAAAGAAATACTGAAGAATTTCGAAGAGGAGGTGGCGAAAGAAGGATTTTCGGTGATTCAGGTCCAGATGGGCATGTTTGTCAAGCCTGATCTGGTTCCACTGCTCGAGGGAAAGCCCACTCCGTTTAACCAGCTGGAAGCCATGGTCAGAGAAGGCAAATTTGACAAGAAGAACCTGGAATCACTGAAGACAAAATACGAAGAGCTGACAGGAAAACTCGAGGAAATCTTCGAACAGATGAAGGAAATCGAGGAGCAAACCCGGAAGAGCCTGAAAGAGTGGGATGCTCAGTCTATCACCCCGATCATACTCGGAGCGATTAACGAAATCCGAGCCAAATTCCCTTTTCCCAAAGTGGAAAGTTACCTGGATAACGTCGAACAATCCCTGATCAAAAATATCGACCTTTTTAAAGCCAAACCACAGAAGGAACAGGGTGAAAAAGAAACCGTGGACGCATTCCTCCCTTACAGGGTGAACCTGCTGATCAACAATGCTGACCGCAAAGGAGCTCCGGTCATCATGGAGACGAATCCCAACTACATTAACCTGTTTGGATCGATCGAGCTCTCCGCTTCTCGATTCGGCGTTCTCCAAACGGACTTCACCAAGATCAAAGCCGGTTCTTTTCTCAAGGCCAACGGAGGCTACCTGGTCATCAACGCCCTGGATGCCCTCATCGAACCCGGAGTCTGGCAGACGCTCAAAAGGACCTTGCGGAACCAAAAACTGGAGATCCAGAATTACGCCTCACTCTTCCTGATCTCAACTTCGAGGCTCAAACCCCAGCCGATCAAATGCGATGTCAAAGTTGTGTTGATCGGGGACGCCTACATCTATTACCTCCTCTATCGTATGGATGAGGATTTCAAGAAAATATTCAAGGTCAAGGCTGAGTTCGACTCGGAAATGAAAAAGGACAACCAAACCATCAAAGAATATATCGCTTTCATGAACAAAATATCTCAAGAAGACGATCTCACGCCTTTGGATAAAAGCGGGATAGCGGCCGTTGTCGAATACGGGACGCGTCTTTCCGGAAGACAGAAAAAGATCTCCACCCGGTTCCACATCATCGCGGACGTACTCCGTGAAGCCAGCTACTGGGCGAAAAAAGCCAATAAAAAAATGGTTAGCCGTGAGCATGTGGAACAATCGATCGAAGAGCGCTTCGAACGGGTCAGCCTGATTGAAGACAAAATCCAGGAATACATCGAAGACGGAATCATCATGATCGACGCCAAAGGCAAAGTCGAGGGACAGGTGAACGGACTCTCCGTCTACGACATGGGAGAATTTGCTTTCGGCAAGCCCACTCGAATCACTGCCCGGACATCCGTGGGACGAGCTGGGGTCATCAATATCGAGAGAGAAGCGGACATGAGCGGCCGCACTCACAACAAAGGCGTTCTGATCCTGGGTGGATACTTAAGAGGGAAATACGCCCAAAAGAAGCCATTCTCTCTTTCGGCGAGCATCGCTTTCGAACAGTCCTATTCTGGAGTCGAGGGGGACAGCGCCTCCTCCACAGAGGTCTACGCCATCCTTTCCAGCCTGTCGAAACTTCCCTTAAGGCAGGACATTGCGGTCACAGGATCGCTTAACCAGAAGGGTGAGATCCAGCCCATCGGGGGGGTCAATGAAAAGATCGAGGGATTCTTCGATGTCTGCAAGGCCAAAGGCCTGACAGGAGCGCAGGGAGTCATCATTCCTCATCAGAACATCCAGAATCTCATGCTCAGGAATGACGTGATCGAAGCCGTAAAACAGGGACAATTCCATATCTATCCTGTCAAGACCATCGATGAAGGAATCGAAATTCTCACCGGCATCAAAGCCGGCAAAAGAAAAGCAGACGGCGATTTTGAAAAAGATACAGTGAATTATCAAGTGGATGAGGAACTGAAAAGACTGGCAAAGAGCTGGAAGATATTCACCGGGCCACCCGACAAAGAAAAAGAATCAAAGGAAAGCAAAAAATAAGGTGAGGGGAGTCAAATCTCCAAACCAACCTTTTTTCGAAGATCATTCACTTCTCTTCGGGTCAAGAGCCGCCATTTTCCTGTTCTGAGCTTTCCCAGGCGAATGCCTCCAAACCCAATCCTCTTGAGGTGGAGAACCCTGTGGCCGACGGCTTCAAACATCCGTTTGACCTCTCTCTTTCTCCCCTCATAGATCACGACCTGAAACAGCGTCTTTTTCGCGCTGTCTCGAAGCTTGGCGATCCGCGCCGGAGCGGTCTTTTTTCCATCGATTGCGATTCCCTTTTCCAGCCGGGAAATTTTTGAAGGACCGGGCATTCCCTTCACATCCACAAGATAAGTCTTCGGAATTTCATAGCGGGGATGTGCGAGACGGTGAGCCAGCTCTCCATCATTCGTCAAGAGCAGGAGCCCCTCGCTGTCATAATCCAGCCGTCCCACAGGAAACACTCTCTCTTTCAGAACAGGCAGCAGCTCTTTAACCGTAGGCCTTTTGAAGGGATCTCTGAGTGTGACCAGGTATCCGGGAGGCTTGTTGAGCATCAAATAAGCCATCCTTTCTCCTCTTTTCACCGGTTTCCCTTCGACTTCCACCCTGTCCTTCTGATCGTCGATCTGAGTGCCCAGCATCTGGACCACTCGACCGTTAACCTTGATCTTCCCTTCAGCGATCAGTCTATCCACCTCTCTCCGGGAGGCCACTCCAGCCTGTGCGAGGAACTTATTCAACCGGATCCTCATCCTCAATACTCCTTCCCCAGAAGATGCACGTTTCCTATCCTGACATTCCGCAGGCCAGCTTCTTCAGCCGCTTGCCGGCACTCTTCCGCATGAC
The DNA here is from genome assembly GCA_964348015.1 of uncultured Eubacteriales bacterium. Lineage (GTDB taxonomy): Bacteria > Acidobacteriota > Aminicenantia > Aminicenantales > Aminicenantaceae > SOIA01. The sequence goes on from CAYGBC010000001.1 coordinate 31,643, forward strand.
GGCGAGAAGTAACAGGCATGTCCCGGAAATAAAAATGAGGATGAAATCCAAGAAGTGCATACGGAATCTCCGGATCGAGGTTCGCTATGAATTTTGCGATCCGGAAAACTTCTTCTCTTTCGATATACCCTGGAACAAGGAGCGTACTGGCCACAACCAGAGGCGGATTTTTCCGTTTTTGCGTCCAGCGGGCTGCCAGCTCAAAATTGCTCTTGGTCTGATCATTTCCCTGCCCGCACAGCGCGACATTCAGGCTCTGGTGAAAAGTCTTTAAATCAAACTTCACGCAACCGCCGCTTTCCAAAGCAATCTCCAGGATCTTTTTTAAATACCGGCTGTTCATGGTCCCGTTGGTTTCCCAGCAGACTCTCAAGGTGTGTTTGTTCCTGCGCTCGAGTGCGAGACGTGATGTATGGATGGAATGGAGAATCTGCGCGGAAGGGTCACCTCCGAAATAGCAGAGGCAGGAAGTCATCCGGTCCACCGCTTGCGCCAATTCCTGAGATGAATGAGGTGTCCTCTCCCTCAGGTTTTCTCTGTAATGCCAGTTCTGGCAGAACAGACAGTTGAAGGTGCATCCGTGATAGAAAACGGCCAGATTTTTAAAACCGTATTCGGGACCTCGTGTGTGTGAGTACTCTGGAAATCCGGCGCCCGTGCCTCCCGGACAGACCCAATCGGCGACACAATTCGTGGGCAGCGAGTCATAATACCAGGAACAGTATCCCTGCTTGGGGGGAGGAGCGAGCTTTGTCCCTTCTGGATTCTCCCTCACGCCGCAATAACCTGTGTCTCCCTTCCCGATCCGGCACTGGTTGCGGCAGTAGGCACAGGTGAGTCCCTCGCTTTTATGAGGCGGAAAAGCCGGAAGGGGAAAAGGCTCTCTGGAGGCCTGATGGGCTCTCCGGATTCGGGACTCGACTGCCTCGAAATCTTTCAGGATGCATTCCCGGCACAGGCCTAAAAACTGCGAGATAAGGCCGGACTCATTCCCGCAGTGAATACACTTTCCCATCTTCAAAGAGCGAAGTCCGCTCTCTAAGCGGAATTCGGACGGACTTCTTCTCTGTACTTCTTAAAGTCTTTTTAAAAAGGCAGAACGTTAGAAATAGATGTTGATCCCGACACCGAAGGAATAGTTGCCCAAATCTAAGGTTGCGCCTTCGATCTCGACCTCTCCGGGACGGTACTTGCCTTCGAACAAGATCCCGATTTTCGTTATCCTGAGTTCTATACCAGCCCCGTAGTTCAAACCCCAATCCGACTCTTTACCAACGGTCTTGATATCCGCGGTGTAGGTGCCGTACCCCCCGGTCAGGTACAATTTGAAAACCGCTAAAGAAATGGGGATTAACTTCACGTTCGCTCCGACGTACTGGTACGCCAGTGTCTGTCCATCCCAATCGACTATTCCGGCTGCGGCCTGGACAATCTCATAGTCGGATCGGATATAAGTCGCCTCAACGGCAAACATCATAAAATTCAGTCCGATCTGACCCCCGTAAAAAAGAGACGTGCCTGTGTCAAACTCAAGTGTCGGGACTGCCAAGTCCTGCGCATGATAGCCAGCTTTAACTCCGATATACAACTTTTGGGCCTGCAGGCTCGAGGCGGACACGAGCAAAAACGCCACGACTAAACCCGAAATCATGATTTTTTTCATTTGTTCACCTCACTTCCTTTAATTTTTGAGATCCGAACCCCGCTCTATATATTTGAAACTCATTATAAATAAATAAGATAAAATCGCCAAAATGTCAAGTCCAATGTAAGAAGCTTTATTTCCGTGATAATTTCTTTGGAAGTCAGGCAATCAGATGAGGAGGCCATCCGGAGGCGAGCGGGCATGGTTCCTCGAAGAGGAGAGCGAGCCAGGAATATGCGGATTTGGATTGATTTGTGACGCAAATCAATCAGGGATTCCAAGGGGATGTGTCCCTTTGGTCGCAGGGCGAAGCCCGAGAAGGGGAGGCAGGGAGTTAAACCGAAGGTGGAACGACCGTTGGAAGGGGGAAAGAGGAGCTGTTCCCCCTCCAAGGTGTCGATGGGGAAAATCCACGGGCTGACGAATCAGTTTGCCTGACTGTTTCTTTATCACGGATATAATGATGCCTCCTCGGGATTAGGACATGAACAGGTCTTTGGTGGAAAAGTTTGGCTCGCTGGTCAGGTTCACTCCCAATCTTTTCAGCCCCGCCTCATCCCCTGGAGTGGGAATGTGAGTCAAATGGACTTCACATCCCTCCAGTTTTTTCAAGTTGTTGAGCGCTAACTTCGCGACCGGGTTCGAAGTCGCGCTGATGCTCAAACTGATCAGTGATTCTTCCAAATCCAGGCTGATCGATTTGGCGCTGAGAATATCCTTCTTCAAGCTCGATATGGACTCTATGATCTCCTGTGACAGAATGTGAATATGATCCGGAATCTCCGCGAGCATTTTTGTGGCATTTAAGACCAGGCTGGACGCTGCGTGCATCAGAGGAGAGTTTTTTCCTGTGACGATCGATCCATCCTTCAGCTCGATAGCCGCCCCGCAAAATATTCCCTTATGTCCCTTTTTCTTCTTTTTCGCTTCGAGTGCGGCCTCTCTTGCAGGCTTTACGACTCTTCTGTGTTCAGGCTGGATATTCAATTCATTCATCAGGAGTTCCATCTTCTGGACGGTGTCTTTGTCTACGAATCCCATGACATATTCACAGGAATATCGGAAATATCTTCGGATCACTTCCTGTCTGGCGGCTTCCTGTACCGTTTTGTCATCGCCGATTCCCGAACTGGCCCTGTTGACCCCCATATCCGTCGGAGATTTGTACATGGATTCAGCGCCTGTAAGCTTTTCCAGTATCCTCTTCAATACAGGAAAAATCTCGACATCTCGGTTATAGTTCACGGCTGATTTTCCGTAAGCTTCGAGATGAAAGGAGTCGATGAGGTTGAAATCACCGATATCGGCTGTGGCCGCTTCATAGGCAACATTGACAGGATGCTTCAGAGGCAAATCCCAGATCGGAAAAGTTTCAAATTTGGCGAAACCTGCTTTTATTCCCCGTTTGTAGTCGTGGTAAAGCTGGGAGAGACAGGTGGCCAATTTCCCGCTTCCCGGCCCCGGACCCGTGACCACGATGAGAGGTTTTTTTGAGGGTATGTAGCTATTGGCTCCATAACCTTCATCGCTGACAATCACATCAATATCCGTCGGATACCCTTTGGTATATCCATGGGTATACACCTTGATTCCGCGTCGTTCCAGAATATTCTTGAAAATTTTTGCTGAAGGCTGGTCATCAAAACGCGTAATGACCACTCCAAGGACACTCAAGCTCCAATCTCTGAGGTCGTCAATCAGCTTAAGAGCATCCACATCATAAGTGATCCCAAAATCCGCTCTCACCTTCTTCCTTTCAATATCCCCCGCATAAATGCAGAGAAGAATATCGGCTCTGTCCTTGAGCTTCTGAAGAAGCCTCATCTTGACATTCGGGTCAAAACCCGGGAGGACGCGTGATGCGTGGTAGTCAAACAGCAGCTTTCCTCCGAACTCCAAGTAGAGCTTGTTATTGAACTTCCTCACTCTCTCCAGGATGGCAGCGGCCTGCTCCTTCAAATATTTCTCGTTATCGAAGCTCTTTTTCGCGGGCATTCTCAACTCCTTACCGACTCATCCGGATTTTCTTCTCTTTTCTTTTTGCATCAAGAGCACCATTATTACCTAAAGCACTATTATTTTTCAACTCAGTGAGGTCGCGTCTTAACGTTTGACATTTCTTTGGCTTTTCAAATTAAAAAAGAGCGCAATTTTATTGTCAAATAGGAAATAAACGAGAGTAAATTTGAGGAATGTCAAATGTTAAGATGCGACCCCTTGAGCTTGACTTGAGCTTGACAAATTCCACCTTTTAATGGTAATTAATGGGTTTAGACAATGTCAGAAGAACCCCCGCCCGCGTTTTAATATGGAAAAAATCGAAAACCCGTATTTCAGGAAAAACTCTTTCTCTGGAGTCCTGGACAAGAACTTGAAGAGACTCGAAAAGAGACTGGGAATCTCTCTCTCTGTGCGCGGGGACAGCCTGATGATAGACGGAGCCCAGGACAAGATTGAATTCGCCAAGCGCTATTTCAATAAAATGAAGGAACTTCAGGAAAAAGGTTACACGCTCAAAGACGAAGACTTCCATATCGTCCTCGACCTTCTGGAGGAAGGCGGCTCTCAACAACTGGAGGAATTCTCTCCCGCAGAACCTTTGAGCTTGTCCCGGAAATCCGTCACCCCCAAAAGCCTCAAGCAGCAGGAATTCATCCAGACTATCAAATCGCACGACCTGGTCTTCGGTATTGGGCCCGCCGGAACCGGGAAGACCTACCTGGCCATGGCCATGGCGCTCTCCTTCCTTCAGGATAAACTCGTGAGCCGAATCATCCTGACGCGTCCGGCTGTGGAAGCGGGTGAAAGACTGGGCTTTCTTCCCGGAGACATGCAGCAGAAGATCAATCCCTACCTCCGGCCTCTTTATGATGCCCTTTTTGATCTCGCCCAGACAGAACAGGCCAACAGGTTGATCGAGAGGGGCATCATCGAGATCGCTCCTCTGGCCTACATGAGAGGGAGAACACTCAACAGTTCTTTTATTATCCTCGATGAAGCCCAGAACACGACCAAAGAGCAAATGAAGATGATCCTGACCCGTACCGGATTCGATTCCAAAATGGTTGTTACAGCCGATATCACACAGATCGACCTCCCCCAACCCGCAAAATCCGGAGTCTTGCATTCCATGAAGATTCTTTCTAAAATAAGCGGGATTGAATTTATCCACTTTAGCGAAAGGGACGTTGTCAGGCATCCCTTGGTTCAGAAAATCATAAAGGCCTACCAGAAGGCGGAGGCGAAAATTCGCAAAAGAAAATGAACTCGATATCCTTCAAAAACCTCAAGTTCTTCAAATCCAAAGAACCTAAAACGCCCAAATCCAAGAAGAGCGCCCCCAAAGAAGAACAGAAAAAACCGGACTTCTGGAAAAGGCTCATCAAGAGTCCTTTTCTCTATCTCTTCGTGTTCGTGGCGGTTATCTCTTACTTCATTTCCTATCTCCCCTCCAAGTCCCTGCCCTCTGACCTCATCGAAGGAGAAATCGCCTCCACGGATATCGTTGCTCCCGAAGACCTCACCATCGAGGATACCGAAGCCACAGAAAAAAGAAGGGCTGAGGTGGAGGCAGCGACTCTTCTGGTCTATGACTTGGACCCGAATGTCTACCTGGCCGCCGAAGAAGAGATCCGTGAGTTTTTCGTCTCAGGAAGGGAATGGCAGGAAAGACCTTTGTCGGAAAGACTAAGTGAAGAATTCCAGGCAGATATTCGAGAAAAATATGACCTCGTCATATTCTATAACAATCTGAGAACTCTGATCAGTGCGAAATTCCCTGATAAAATCGAGGAGAACTTGGTCTCCATCCTCGGGAAAGTCTATCAAAAGGGAATCGTCTCCTCTAAAGATATATTCTATAGAGGAGAACGGGAGAAGGGCTTCACTCTTCAAATCGAACCCGCACTCGAACGCACAGTGGAGGTTTCAGAAATACTGGATATCAAAGAAGCCAAAGGAGCTGTCGCTGAAGAAATCGACCTGCTGGATATGCCCCAAAATGAAAAATCTGTTCTCTCTGCGCTTTCCCATCACTGGCTCAAAGAAAATATCAAATACAACCGGATTAAATCCGGAGCAAAAAAGGAAATGGCCCGCCAGAGTATCGAGACTGTCTTCTACACCATCAAGAAGGGGAAAGTCATCCTCCGCAAAGGAGATGTGATCTTCAGCGAAGCGCTGGAAGAGATCAGTTTGATCAACCAGAATCTTCAGGCCAGGCCTGCCTGGTTGATAAATTTCACAGGCACTTTTTTCCTGTTCGGACTTCTGCTTCTCACACTCTGGTACTATCTGAAATCAATCTTGAAATTCGGCCTTGCGCTGAGATACTTCATGATGATGGGCGTGACTCTCATCCTCAGCCTCCTTTTCTACAAACTCTCACTCTTTTTATCCGGAACGTTCAGCGAGAGCACGAATTTTTCACTGTTCTCCCATTCCGAAACCTATATTTACGCATTTCCTTTTCAGCTCGGTGTGCTTCTGTTTGCATTTCTCGCAGGAACCCAACTGGCGCTGTTCTACTCGGTCATTAACAGCTTGCTCGTTGGCTACCTGTTTAAGGGAGATTTTTACCTGATGGTCTTTTGTTTCATCGGAAGTCTTGCCGCGATCTACGGAACCAAATATTTCGGAAACCAGAACCGGACATCCGCTTTCCGGACTGGCCTGCATCTGATTGCCCCGATCAATATTTTCGTCATTTTGACCATTAAACTCATCACGGAGAAAATGGGTTCTGTGAACATCTTCGTCAGCGAACTCATCATGGGACTCATCGGTGGTATCCTCAGCGCTTCTCTGGCAGTCCTGTTCCTCCCTGTCTTCGAAAACCTCTTTGGTTTCATTTCCCAGACCAAGCTTCTGGAGCTCTCGAACTCGGAACTCCCGGTCTTCAAACAGATGGCTATCGAGGCGCCCGGCTCCTACCATCATTCTCTCCTTGTCGCATCGCTCGCCGAAGCCGCGGCCGAAGAAATCAAGATGGACCCCATGCTGGTCAAGGCCAGTGCCCTCTACCATGACATCGGAAAAATCAAGAGACCGGAGTATTTCATCGAAAATAAAGTGCGTAATCCGGACATTCATAAAGACCTCACTCCCAGCATGAGCACGCTCGTGATCATAAACCACGTCAAAGAAGGAGTGGAACTGGCCAAAAAGTTAAGGCTTCCCTCAGTCATAAAGGATATAATCGAACAGCACCATGGGAATTCCCTTGTCAGGTATTTTTTCCAAAAGGCCAAAGAAAAATACGACCCCGAAATGCAGAAAATCAAAGAGGAGGCGTACAGGTATCCAGGGCCTATTCCGAAAAGCAGAGAAGCTGCCATGATCATGCTGGCGGACTCAGTGGAGGCCGCTGCGAGAAGTTTGAAAACCCCTTCACGCCCTAACCTGAGGCGAATGATCGATGAGATCTTCAACAGCTATCTCGAAGATGGCCAGCTCGATGATTGCGATTTTTCCCTGAAAGAACTCCGAGCCATGGCTTCGTCCTTCCTCGAAACACTCTACACACTCTATCATCCTCGAGTCGAATATCCCGGCTTTGATTTTGAAATGGCCAAGAAGAAAAACGCCTCCAAAAACAAAAAAACGAATGATAGAAATAATCAATCGACAGCATAGATACTGGCTGGATGCCAGAAAATATAAAGATCTGCTGAAGAGGTTGACGGCACACTACAAACTGAGCAATCCGGAAATCACTCTGGTCTTCGTGGATAACAGAGCCATCAAAAAGTTGAACAAACAATATTTAAAGAGGGACGCTCCGACCGATGTCCTCAGTTTCCCGATCGGCGAAAAGAGTCCGGATGGAAAATACTACCTCGGTGACATCGTTATCTCGGTTCCCCAGGCATTCAAGCAGTGCTTCTCAGAAGAGCACGGTCTGGAAAGAGAGCTGGAGTTACTGACCATACACGGTTTTCTCCATCTTCTCGGGTATGAGCACTCGGAAGGGATCGAGGAAGAGGAAGAGAAAATGGAGAACCTCCTCTCGGAAGATTGATATGGAAACAGAATATATAAAATGGGCGGGGTTCTTCCTGAGTTTCCTGGCTGCGTTTCTCTTTTCACTCTTTCACCTGTCATTGAGCTCCCATTCAAAAATATCCCTCAGCCGCTTCCTCGAAGACAGAGACAAGAAATACCGCGCCAAAATACTTGAAGTCTATGATGAGATAAAAATTGCAGTCGCTTTCTTGAGAACCATCTTTCTGATCGCATTCCTCGTCTACTTGTTCACTGTATTCCCCCGGTTGAGATTCTGGCCTCTCTGGATGTTCCTGATCTCTCTCGGGATTTACTTCGTGTTATTCGATTCTTTGCCCAGACTTCTCAACGCGCTGAGTGCAAAAACAATCCTTGGCTTCTCCCTCTCCTCTTGCGGGCTGGCCCGTATCCTCGCCTTTCCCCTCCTGGCCATCACAAGAATCAAGCCCACACCCGAAGAACAGGAAGAGCTCCGAGAAGCCTCGAACGAGGAGATCCAGGCATTTATCGAGGAGGCGCAGGAAGAAGGAATCATCGAGACAGAAGAACGCGGGCTCCTCAAAAGCGTTGTGGAATTCGGGGATACCGTTGTCCGCGAGATCATGACGCCCCGGGTGGATATGACGGCTGTCAAAAAAGACTCCACGATAGAAAACCTCAGAAAGCTGGTCATTAAAGACAAGCATTCCCGCGTGCTGGTTTACAAAGACAGGGTGGACAACGTCGAAGGGATCGTGATCGCCAAAGACCTTCTCGAATATGCGGATGACAAGCTTAAAAACAGCTCGATCGAGCCCCTCATCCGGCCGGTGCACTATGTTCCTGAATCCATGAAAGTGGCCGAACTCCTTAAAGAACTCCAGAAGAAGAAACAGAAACTGGCTGTGGTGGTGGATGAGCATGGAGGCGTATCCGGCCTCGTCACCATGGAAGATCTCGTAGAAGAGATCGTTGGAGAAATCCAGGATGAATATGACAGGGAAGAAGAACAGATTATAAAGAGAGGCCCATCGGATTACATCGTATCAGGCGATGCAGAGGTCGAAGAAATCGAGGAGCTTTTTGACCTGGAATTCGCTGAAGGCAACTATGTCACTATAGGGGGCCTGATTACACATCATTCCGGACGTCTTCCCGATATTGGAGAAAAACTTCAGGTCCAAGGTTTGTCTCTTGAAATTCTCGAGGTCGACCAGAAGACAATCAAAAAATTGAGGATTACAAAACTGAGCAAGGAAGAAGAGCCATAAACAGGGACAGGATTGAAAATAAATTCCAGAATAATCTCCTTTTTGATGTCATTCACTCTGTCATTCCTACCTGAGAGGCCAAATTCATGAAAGTTGGCTACGTCGCCTTAGTCGGGCGACCGAACGTCGGAAAATCCACTCTTCTCAACTTCATGCTCGGCGAGAAGATCGCCATAATCTCCGACAAACCCCAGACCACACGGACTAATATCCTGGGAATTAAAACCACACCAAAGGGGCAGATCATCTTCGTCGACAATCCCGGGATCCATAAGCCTCTCCATAAACTGAACATGAGAATGATGAGCTTCGTCTACTCATCTTTTGAAACCGCTGACCTCGTCGCTCTTCTCATCGATGCCACCAAAAAATACGGACACGGAGACGAGTTTGTCATCGAGACATTGAAGAAGATCTCTACACCGATATTCCTGCTGATCAACAAAGTGGACATCGTCAAAAAAGACAAGATCCTCCTCATCATCGACAAATACAAGGATCTCCTGGACTTCAAGGAGATCATCCCGATCTCTGCGCTCAGAGGGGCGAACGTGGATATACTTCAAGATAAGATCTATGATTTTCTGCCGGATGCGGAAAAGATCTATGCGGACGATGAGGTAACCGTTCAATCCGACAGGTTTCTGTTTTCCGAGATCATCCGCGAGAAGCTTCTCAACCATGTGGCAAAGGAACTTCCCTGGGTCACGGCGGTATACATTGATTCCATCGAAGATCATCCAGAAAGCGCATCTCCTGAAAAACCTTCCGAAAAGAGAAGGCAAAAAACTTCAATCCGCGCCACGATTTTTGTCGAGAAGGAATCCCACCGGAGAATCGTTATCGGAAAAAGAGGACATCTGATCAAGACAATCGGCACCGAGGCCCGCAAAGAACTGGAAGATATTCTCGGGACACGCGTCTACCTGGATCTCTGGGTCAAGGTCAAGGAAAAGTGGCGCGATAAAGCCGACGTCCTGGATTTGATCGACGGCCAGAAGTAGGCCTTATCTCTTTCCATTCCTTCAATTTTCCGATTGTTGAATCGGCTCACCCATATTGACTTTAAGCACGAGAGATGCGAAAATTTGGAATCCCATTTTTTATGGTGAGCGTAGCTCAACAGGTTAGAGCACTGGATTGTGGATCCAGAGGTTGGGGGTTCGAGACCCCTCGCTCACCCCACCTGTTTACACCTAATATTCCTTCATAATCAATAAGTTACAATCCATTCGTAATTTTTATCAATTCAACTCTATTCCATCATTTTCCACCATTTTCAACCCTAATATGGCACAAATGTGGCACAAATATGGCACAAAATTAATTAGAAAGGGAGTATGGGAACTTTTGATCTTCTCATTCTTCAGTGATCATGTTCCCTTGCTCTGAAATTGAAAAAATCCGTTAAAAAGGTGAAGTTTGTTTTGGTTTGGGCAGACGCACTGGGCTCAAAATCCTTCAGGAAGAAAATCTTAGTTTTATGTAACGTAAGTAAAGCCAGCATCTTATTGAAAAATCAATTAGTTCCAGAAAACAGGGCTAGTGTACAATCGAGTTTTTATTAATGAATATAAAAAATAAGAAAATTGAAAACAAACCTGTTAAACTTACTGAGAGTAATTTTTTAATTTTATTTCCCCCCTAATGAAAATTTTTTCCGGAATCCTTTAATATCCATATTTTATTCTTTTTATCACCTCCCCTCTTTAAAACAGTTTTATGATTATGCCTACTCTCAAGGAGAAGCCGCTTAAATC
>CAYGBC010000002.1:0-4282 GCA_964348015.1 uncultured Eubacteriales bacterium
TCAATTTTTTCTTTTACTCCCTCGATGACGGCTAAAGGATTGTCTCCGTATCTCATCAAGACAACGCCACCCGTGACCTCTGCCCCTTCTTTATCCAGAGCTCCTCTCCGGAAGTCAGGACCGACGGTCACGATGCCCACATTTTTCACATAGACAGGGACTCCTTCATAAGCGCCGATCACAATATTCTCGATATCCTCAACGGATTCAATGAACCCGAGGCCGCGGACGATAAATTCGGCTCCGCCTTCTTCTATAACCTTGGCTCCGACATCGATGTTACTCCGGCGCACAGCTTCGAACATGCCGTGCAGGTTCACGTTGTAGGCCAGCAGCTTGTTGGGATCCACATCGATTTGATACTGTTTGACAAAACCTCCGACTGTGGCAACTTCTGAAACACCATCGACTGAATTCAGTTGATACCGTATGTACCAATCTTGAAGGGAACGCAGCTCCCCTAAATTGTACTCAGAGTGGACAAGATCCTTCCCGTCTTCGGGGCACTGCCCGGGCTCGCTGTACCTGAATTGGGGGTGGTCAGGACAAAAATATCCGTTCTCGACCGTGTACCAGAACACCTGCCCCAAAGCCGTGGCGTCAGGGCCCAGCTGAGGGATCACTCCTTCGGGCAGGTCCTTCTGGGCTAAATTCAGTCTTTCTAAGATCCGTGTTCTTGACCAATAAAAATCTACTCCTTCTTTGAAGATGACATTCACCATTCCAAAAGAGAACATGGAATTGGAACGGATCACCTTCATTCCGGGAATGCCCATCAGATTCACGGAAAGTGGATAGATGACCTGGTCTTCTATATCCTTCGGACTCCTCCCCGGCCAGTCCACAAACACGATCTGCTGATTTTCACCGATGTCAGGGATAGCGTCGATGGGCGTATTGTTGAGAGCCCAATACCCCCAGCCCACGAGCAGTGCAAAGAGGGCGAGGATGAGAAACTTGTTCCTGAGTGAATATTCAATAATTTTGTTGATCATCTAGTGCTCCTATTTCTCTGATCAGGGTCATAATTTAAGGTCTAATGAATATGCTTTGAGGGCGGCTTCTTGTCTTTCGCTTCAATAGCGCCGCTGTATACCGCTTCGGCCTGGCCAGTAATCTGGCTTTGAGAATCGATCAGGAAATTGGCCTGGGTGACAACTTTCATGCCCTCCTCAAGACCTGACAGTACGGGATAAAATTTCTTCTTCTGGCCGTTAACTGTGGCCACCACTTCTCCGCCCAGCATGACTTCTTGGGGCACATAGCTCCCCTCTTCCTTCTCGATGTAAACAAGTCTCCTTGTGCCTGTATCGAGAACAGCGCTCTTGGGAACGGCGAGAACCATATCAGAGGATACTCCTGGTTTCTTTACCAATTCCATCCCACAGATCGGACAGTCTCCGGGTTTTTCCGATTTGACTTCCGGATGCATCGGGCAGGTGTAGATTTCTGTATCAGATCCCCTGATGCCCTCATGGACATGCGAGTTTATGAGCACATTGACATACATTCCTGGTTTCAGGTTCAACTGAGGATTGGGCACATTTATTCTCACCTTGACTGTGCGGGTTTTTGGGTTCAGGTAGGGATCGATAAACGATACCTGTCCTGTGAATATCTCTCCTGGAAAAGCCGCCGTGGTGATTTCAACATTCTGCCCGATTTTGATACCGGACATCTCGAGCTCATAGATATCCGCAAGAATCCAGAGGGTGGACAGGTCGGCAATCTGATACAGATTTTCTCCCTCTTTCACATACTTCCCCTCCAGGGCATTCTTATGAACGACTGTACCTCCGATCGGAGCATAAATGACCATGTGTGTGCTGGCTTCTCCCTTTTCTTCTAATTCCGCGATCTGTTTCTCGCTGATCCCCCACAAAAGCATCCTTTTCTTCGAGGCTTGGACTAAAGATTCCGCACCTCCGACGGTCTCTGCGTACGGACTCTCGCTTACTTTTTTCTGCGTTTCAAGAGCCAGGAGGTATTCCTGCTGGGTTGTCAACAGGTCAGGGCTGTAAATCCAGACCAATGGATCTCCTTTTCTAACCCGGACTCCCGTAAAATCCACGAACAGCCTATCGATCCGGCCAGAAATCCATGCCGCCACAAAGGCCACCTTTCTCTCGTCATAATCTATCTCACCCACTGTTTTGATCTCTCTCTCCAGAGGGCGGAACTGAATTTCCTCTGTCTGGACCCGAGCCAGCCTTTGAGCGCGCGCATTCAATCGAATCTCTTGTTCCATGGCTTCATGTTCGCCCGCTTCCATGCCTTCCATTTCTCCTTGTTCTTTGTATACGGGAACCAATCCCATGTTGCAGATTGGGCAGTTGGTGTCTCCCTTCTCGTAATCTTCAGGACTCACGCGCACCGAAGGGTGCATCCCGCACGTGTAGTAGAGAATCTCTTTTTCTGCAGTCGGCATCTGAGCCGTCATTTGAGTTCCTTCAGTGTCCTTTTCTGCTGTTCTGCAAGACACAAATACAATACTCGAGGCGATCAATACTATTCCGAGACTGAAAATGAGAATTTTTATGAATTTATTCATTTTTTTCTCCTCCGTTTTGGATATCCGTGTTTAAGTCTGGGTAGTCAATTTTATGACTGGCTTTCAGGTTTTCACGCTGATCATCAGAAAGCGTGGTATCATGCCCCTCTTCTTCACCTCCAGGTGTAAATAGGATATTCCTTCCGACTATCCTTTCCAGCTGGGCCACGCTTTTGTTTAAATCAGAAATGGCTTTGTAATAGCCGTTTTTGATCATGAGGACCATTCTTTCGCTGTCCAGTAGATTCAAAAAATCCACTTTACCTGCTAAATATCCTATCTCTGAAGCTTTAAAAGATTGCTCAGCCTGAGGCAGAAGAGAATATTTGTAGAGTTTAATCTGTTCCTCATCTGTTTTGACCTCATAGAAGAGCTCATTAACTCGAGACAGAGTTTCATTTTCCATGTTCCTGTAAAGATTTTCACTGGCTTTCAGCCTTGTCGCCTCTTCGGCTTCGCCAGCGCGCAGCTTTTTCCGCCAGATAGGGAGGTTGATTCCGATTGAGGCCATCCAGGCATTCCGACCATCTTCAGGACTCATGGTGGTTCCTCCTCCGATATTGATATAATCCACCATGATTCGAAAATCCGGATAGTAATTCCTTTTCGCAAGCTTCAAACCTTTCTCATTCTTTTCGATAAGATACTGAATTTTTCTCAGTTCGGGCCGAGTTTCCTTGGCCCATTCATAAAGGGTGTCCAGTTCAACCCGAAATTCAAAAACCTCGATCTCTTCAAGTTCTCCAACAGGCGTTTCCGCAGGTCTATTCAAAAGGGCATTCAATTCAGAAACGACTGCCGTCCTTCCCTGCTTGAGCGCGAGGATCCTGTCCATGACTCTTGAAATCTCAAGCTGGGCTTTGAGAACATCCTGCTGAGTCGCCTGCCCTGTTTCATACTTTTTCTGTGCAATATCGGCCAAGCGCTGGATAACCTCTTTTTCTTCCTGGCTGATACGTAAAGATTTATCCAGCCAGTAGAGAGAGAAAAAAGTCTTTTTCACCCTTAATTCGACATCCGCTTTGACCGCACGGTATTGAGATTCAAGCATCCAGGCCTGGCTTCGAGCCATCTCTCCTTTGAGTGAAAGCTTCCCGAAAAAGGGAAACTTCTGGGCAACCGAGATTTTATTCCTCTGCGGCCCGACCCGTGTTTCAACACTCTGACCAAAATGAGAATAACTCAGCATAGGATCGGGCAGAGCTTTTGCCTGAGGAATTCTCTCTATGGAGGCCTGCCATTCTTGCTCAGCCGCTCTGATGTGCGGATTCTCGCTCATTGCCACCTGGATCAATTCAGACAGAACGGCCTTCTTTTCGGCTTCTTCCTGAGAAAAAGCAGCCGTCAAGCTTAAAAAAACCACGATGATAGAACAGATCATTAACTTTCGTCCCATTTTTTTCCTCTCAATCACTTCTTTTAAATTGAAAAAAGCTTCCGTTAAAAAATTCATATTTTTCTTTGCCTTCTGATTAATTATTAACAATGGGAATATCCCTTTTCTCTTTTAACTTTATATTTTCTATCGATAAAATCAATTTTTCTACCGTACCTAATTTATGTGTTTGGAATTCCCTGTTTTATTCTTTTATCTGACTATTAATTTTCCCCTCAGCATTCCCATCCCACAGGTAAACTCATATTCACCTTCTTTCTCCGGCAAAAATTCTATAGGCGTTGTTTTAAATGCAGGCAGAGGTTTGCGAATATTGAAATCTCCAAATACTATTG
>CAYGBC010000003.1:0-19023 GCA_964348015.1 uncultured Eubacteriales bacterium
GAAAGCTCAGGCCGTTTTAAAAAGCCCATTGCCACTCAAGTTGTTCCTGCGCCTGAATTCTACAAAGCCGAGGAATATCACCAGCAGTACTACGAAAAAAGAAAAAAAGAAGCCAAGGCCGCCTGCGGAACGGGAAGCTGCTCGATTGAGCAGGATTGAGCCCTTTATCGACCTAATCCAGGCCTAACAATTTTTATCTGAATCTCAGGACAAAACGCTCAATTCCTTTTTGCTCGTTCTGTTCCTCTTATCAGAATCCGGTTTTCAATTCCTTTCGATCAAGAACTATTTTCTTTTTTTTTGCAACAATTTGTACGGTTTTTCCGTCTATATGATTAAAGGAGAGGCGAATGAAGCATTTAACTCTATCCGAGATCATATTTCTGCTGGCCATCTGGCGCCTTGAGGATAACGCCTACGGAGTGACCATAAAAAGACAAATCACCAAAGACACGGGAAAGACTCATACCTACGGAACTCTGTACAGCGCCCTGGATCAACTGTTTAAAAAAGGCTATGTCACCAAGAGCGCTGGCCCTCCCACTCCTGAGAGAGGCGGGCGCAGCAAAATTTTTTATCGTCTGTCTCCCGATGGGATAACGGCTCTCAAAGCGGCCCGTCAGCTCCAGAGGGAGATATGGAAAGGAGTCCCGGAATTTTCTCTGGATGAAACCTGAAAAGAATGAGTCCTATAAATCCTAAACCTCCCCGGTTTGCCATGAGGATCCTCAGAAGATTGGCTATTCCAGGGGAAGAATATTCGGCCCTGGGCGATCTTGAAGAAGAATACACCGAAATCGCTCAGGATATCGGCGCGGGCAAAGCAAAATTCTGGTTCTGGCTTCAGATCCTGAAAGCTATCCCATCATTTACACAACATAAAATTTACTGGAGTTTACAAATGTTTAAAAATTACATGAAAATCGCTCTGCGAAACATCAGAAGACACAAAGGCTACTCCTTCATCAACATCTTTGGGCTGGCCGTCGGAATAGCCTGCTGCATTCTTATTTTTCTGTGGGTTCAGGACGAATTCAGCTATGACCAGTTTCACGAAAACGGAGACTATCTGTATTTAGTAGGGACACATCAAAGATTAGGCAGTCGAACAAGCACATCCTCCGGAACTCCACCCGCTCTCGGGCCTGCTTTTAAGGAAGAATACCCCGAGGTCGCCAATTCTGTTCGTTTCTGCAACGGACCCCATGCTTTGATATTCGCTTACGGAGAAAAGAGACTCAGAGAGTATGTGGAGGCTGTTGACGGTGCACTTCTCGAGATGTTCACTTTTCCTCTGATTCAGGGGAATCCGAAAACTGCCCTTTCTGAGCCGCATTCACTCGTGATGACCGAAAGGATGTCCCGGAAATATTTTGGCTCTGAGCAAGCACTCGGAAAAATCATCCGCGTCGAGAACAAGTATGATTTTGAAGTCACGGGAGTGATCGAAAATCTCCCCCGCAACTCCCTCCTCCGGTTTGATTTCCTGGTCCCGATTCATTTTCTCGAAGAACACTGGAATGCCCCAGATCATCTCGATACATGGTACAATTTTTCGTTCACAACCTTCGTCCAGCTTCAAGAAAACGCTTCTCCTGAAGAGTTTGAAGAAAAGATCGCCGGACGAATCATCAAGGGATATCCCGAGGATGACGTTACGCCTTTTCTCCGGTCTTACACCAAACTGTATCTCTACGGTTTAACCGGTGGAGGACGAATCATACGTATCGGCATGTTGTCTCTTATCGCGCTATTCGTGCTGCTCATCGCCTGCATTAATTTCATGAACCTGACAACGGCCCGCGCCGGAAACAGGGCCAAGGAAATCGGTATGCGAAAAGTGACCGGGGCTTTGCGATGGGACCTCATCAAGCAGTTTTACGGAGAATCCATCCTGATGGCATTCCTCTCTCTGGCGTTTGCGGTCCTTCTTGTCATATTGCTGCTTCCCGTATTCAGTTCTCTGACCGGGAAAGTACTGACCTTTGATCCCTCTCAAAATTTGAGTCTGACGCTTGGATTGCTCGGAGTCATCCTTCTCACAGGGCTCATTGCCGGCTCCTACCCAGCCATTTTCATGTCGTCATTCCAGCCTGTAAAGATCATGAGAGATGCCTCGGGCCTCGGGTCCAAAAGCTCACTTTTCAGAAAAATCCTGGTTGTGGTGCAGTTCGCCATTTCTGTCGCCCTCATCATCCAGACCCTTGTGATTTTCAAACAGATCAAATACATGCGCACCAGAGAGCTGGGATTCAACCGTGATAACCTCGTGTATATTCCTGTGAACGGAACACTTAAACAGCACTATGAAGCAGCTAAACAGGAACTTCAGCAAGTTCCAGGTATCTCAAAGGTCTCCCTTACCTCTCGGACACCTTTATTATTCGGTTCGAGTGGAAGCGGCTGGGACTGGGAGGGGAAAAGTCCAGAAATCGATCCGATGATCAGATATTTCTGTTGTGATTTTGACTTCGTCAAGACTTTTGAGATGGAAATGGTCCAGGGAAGGTTCTTTTCCAGAGAACGGACGCCTGCCGCTTCTCCTCAATCGGGCCAATTGGTTATCAACGAGGCATTGGCCCGAATTATCGGAAAGAAAAATCCGGTCGGGAGCCGGCTTTCTCATGGTTCTTATCAAGGGACTATAATAGGCGTCATTAACGATTTCAACTACTGGCCCCTGTATTACCAGAGTGGCCCTCTGATCATCTTCTATAAGACCTACAATCCAGCTCCAGGCCATAACTTTTATCGATATTTTTTCGCGAGAATCCGTCCGGATAACATTTCACAGACTGTCGCGAGTATCGAGAAGATTTATAAGAAGTTCAATCCCGAGTTTCCTTTCAACCTTCGCTTTTTGGATGATGACTATGCAAGGCTCTATCGTTCGGAAGAACAGACCGGCGCCATCCTCCGCTACTTCGCCATCCTGGCTATCCTGATATCCTGCCTCGGACTCTTTGGCCTCGCTTCCTTCTTAGCTGAACAGCGCACCAAAGAAATAGGAATAAGGAAAGTGCTTGGTTCATCTGTCCAGGGAATCGTCGTGCTTCTCTCTAAACAGTTTTTGAAGTGGGTCGTTGTGGCCAATATTATTGCGCTGCCGATCGCTGGAACCTTATCCCACATGTGGCTGCAGAATTATCCATACAGGACAAGTGCGGGTGTCTGGATATTTGTACTCACAGCCGTCCTAACCTTTGTGATTGCCTTATTGACCGTGAGTTATCAATCCATAAAAGCCGCACGATCCAATCCGGTGGACACCTTGAAGTATGAATAGAGAGATGTCCTTGCGAACTCAGCCCCGAAAACTTACTTCTTTATCATTGCGAACGAAGTGAAACAATCTTATAAAAAAGAAGGTTTCAATCTAAGGGATTGCCGCGCAAGCTCGCAATGACACCGCAACACACTCCATCTTTTTTAGAGATTGCCGCGCAAGCTCGCAATGACACCGCAACTCACTCCATCTTTTTTAAGATTGCCGCGCAAGCTTGCAATGACACCGCAACTCACTCCATCTTTTTTAGAGATTGCCACGCAAGCTCGCAATGACACTCTGAGCCCATCCTTTCCCTTGCGTTAGTGCTACGCTCTGCTCGCAAGGACACAAAGACAAGATTGTGCGCTCGCATTGACTCCACGGATCCATCTTTTCCTTTATGAGATTTCTACGCTTTGCTCAGTATGACCTGAAGGTGTGGTTGACACACAGTGGTCGCAATAAGAGGAATGGAGGATTGCCGCTCTCCGCTTGAAAGGACAGGCAGAATTCCTTCTTTTGCTTTCCCAGATTAACGCAACTTTCCTTTTCATTTGCGTTCGGAATCGGACATCATATGTAACCCTATCGAACACCAAAACCTCATCCATCAGTGACTCTCTGATACTTCCCTCTATAATTCAATTGGCACATATTTTGCAAATTGAGAGGTGACGAGGATTATGCAAATCTCAAAACACCTTCAACGGAATCGAGTCCGATCATCGATCATGTTTCTTTGCAGGAGGGACAATGTTTAGAAACTATATCAAGGTTGCCTGGAGAAATATGAAAAGGCACAAGGGCTATTCTTTTATTAACATCGCTGGGCTGGCTATCGGGATGGCCGTGTGCATCCTGATCCTGATGTTTGTCCGGAGTGAATTGAGCTACGACTCTTATCATGAGCACAAAGACCGGATATACCGCATCGAGCGCCAGTGGTTTGCAGCTGACGGATCGGTCCGCAGCGCGCTTTGCTCTGTGGCTCCATCATTTATCCCTTTTCTGGAGACCGATTTCCCCGAGATGGAGCACATCGCGCGCATGCTGGGAACTGGTGAAGTATTGATCAATGTCGGTGATACGTTCTTCCTGGAAGAAAGGTTTTATTATGCTGAGCATGATATCTTCAAGGTGTTCACGATTCCGCTGATCAAGGGTGATCCTCAAACTGCGCTCGAAAATCCCAACAGCCTTGTTCTCTCCGAGTCAATGGTTCTCAAATACTTTGGAGATGAAGACCCGATGGGAAAACTCATGAAAGTGGGCAGTGACAGAGAAGCCTACCAGGTCACCGGAGTCATGGAGGATGTGCCGAAAAATTCACATCTCCACTATGACTTTCTCGCCTCGTTTATCACTCTCAAGGGCCGCTTCCCGTATTCCCAGGACGGCAGTGACTACTTTTATGGTACCACGAACTTCTCTGATAACGTCACTTACACGTATATGCGTCTGGCCGAGAATGCAAATCCCGAAGTTATCACAGCCCGCATTCCCGGATTCCTCGACAGCCGCCTGCCGGAATACGAGGATGAGTCCGGAAACATCGTTAAACCCCATCAATGGAACACTCTCCTTCTGCGCAAAGTCACTGACATCCACCTCCACTCGCACACCAACAACGAGCTGGAACCCAACAGTGATATTAAATATGTCATCCTTTTCGCATTAATCGCCGCTTTTATTTTGATCATAGCCTGTATCAATTTCATGAATCTCGCCACGGCACGGGCAGCGAAACGCGCCAAAGAAGTGGGACTGCGCAAAGTCGTGGGTGCCAACCGCAGGCTTCTCAGCACTCAATTTATCGGCGAATCCCTGCTTACGGCTCTTCTTGCGATGCTGCTGGCTCTAGTCATCGTCAACGTGCTGTTCCCCTCTTTCAGCGCGTTTTCAGGCCACGACCTGGGACTTCACTCACTCTTCAATATGGCAGGGCTAATGATACTGTTAAGCGTTTTCCTTATCACAGGATTGGCAGCCGGTCTTTACCCGGCTTTTTATATCTCGGCCTATAAACCGGCCACGATCCTGCGTGGTGAACTCTCCCGAGGCGCACGTGGAGCCACGATTCGAAAAGCTCTCGTCGTTTTCCAGTTTGCCATATCCGCCGTGTTGATTATCTGTGTCGCTGTTGTCTTCAAACAGATGCGCTTCCTGCAGAATGCAGACCTGGGCTTCCAGAGAGAAAACATCCTCATGGTGCCAGCAGATAATGTTGTCGAAGCGAACTGGTGGGAAATCAAACAAGAACTCCTGAGGAATCCGAACATTCTCGCCGCAACGACATCCAAACGAGCGCCGACAGGACGGCTTTTAGATGCTCCGGGCTTTGCTGTTGAAATCGACGGCGAATTACTTCAGAATCCTTTTGGGATGCCGCATAATCGAGTCGAACATGACTTTTTCAAGACTTATAAAATAAAAATTGTGGCCGGCCGTGATTTCTCCAGAGACTACCCGACCGATGATCAGGAGGCGTTTATCCTGAATGAGACGGCTATCAGGCGTTTAGGATTTGAAAACCCTGAAGAAGCCGTAGGCCTTCCCATCTACACTCGTTGGCCCAACAGGAGCGGCAGGATCATCGGAGTTGCGGCGGATTTCAACTACGAATCCATGCACAACGAGATCATCCCGATAATCACGTATATTCGTCTAGAAGAAATGAACACAGTCTCCCTGCGCATAACAGACAGCAATGTCCAGGAAACAATAGCCTATGTCCAGAGTATCTGGAACAGATTCAACCCAGGCTATCCGATAAGTTACACATTCTTGGATGAACGTATCTTGGCTCTCTACAGGAATGAAGCCCGGATGATGGAGATGTTCGGATACTTCAGTCTTCTGGCAATCTTCATTGCCTGTCTGGGACTCTTCGGTCTGGCATCTTTCACAACTGAGGAACGCACCAAGGAAATCGGTGTCCGGAAAGTGCTCGGAGCGTCCATCTCGAACATCGTGGTTTTGCTCTCCAAAGAATATTCCAGATGGGTGCTTGCCGCAAACATCATCGCCTGGCCGGTCGCTTATTTTGCCATGAAGAAGTGGTTGAATAACTTCGCCTACCAAGCCAGTATAACTGTGACGATATTCGTTCTGACCGCACTGCTGACATTCCTGATCGCTCTCCTGACAATCAGCTACCAGTCTGTCAAGGCCGCCCTGGGCGACCCGGCGAACGCACTCCGGTATGAATAAGAATATTTCACAACACTTTTAAGAAGTACACGCGCTTCTACTCAGTCGAGCACCCCGCTCTGCTCAAAACAGTATCCAGATAGAGAAATAAGCTCTTTTTCTTCCTTTCTCCATTATTTCGTGATTTAATCTGCAACTAAAATGCTTATGATTTCGTCTAATCTATAAATGCATACCTTTATTGAGGAAAAACCTGTATGAAATTAGTACGTTACAGGTGCTCGAGAGTGAACCGGAGGCACAAGTGTTTAAAAATTATTTGAAAATCGCTCTTAGAAATATTCGAAAGCACAAGACATTTTCTCTCATCAATATAATCGGATTAGCTATTGGCATGGCCTGCTGTATCATGATCTTTTTATACGTGCAGGACGAGCTGAGCTATGACAGATTCCACGCCCAGTCGGATCATATTTACAGGCTTATCGCTCAATCCAAATCCGTGAGTGAAACGAGCCGGATCGCACCTATTGGGGCTCCTATCGCTGAAATATTCAGCAATGCGCTGCCGGAGATTCAAAAAGCCACCCGATTGAACAGAGAAGACAGGGTGTTGATGGAATACAGAAATAAAAAATTTTTTGAAGAGCGGTTTTTTTATGCAGATCCCGAAACATTCGAGATCTTTTCTTTTCCTTTCATAAAAGGAGACCCCAAGACTGCCTTAGCGGCTCCCTTTTCCGTCATCTTGACTGAATCGATGGCGCAGAAATATTTTGATGAAGACGATCCAATCGGCCAAAGCATTATCATGAACAACGAACACTCCTTCAACGTTACAGCCGTCATTCAAGATGTCCCTCACAACTCTCATTTCAGGTTTGATTTCCTCGCTTCCCTGGAAACTCTTGCGGACCTCTACGGTGAACGCTTCCTCACACACCCAGGATATCTATCTTTTTACACCTACCTGCTTCTCCAGGAGGGAACAAACACGATTGAGCTGGAACGGAAATTTCATGCCATGTTAACGGAATACATGGGCGAACAAGCCGCTTCAATGAGAAGTTTCCATCTGCAGCCCTTAAAGGACATTCACCTTCATTCGAAACTTAAATACGAGATCGAAGCGAACAGTGATATTTCCTATATTTATATTTATTCGGCAATCGCTTTATTCATCCTGCTGATCGCCTCCTTCAATTTCATGAATCTTTCGACTGCACGCTCTGCAAGGCGGGCCAAAGAGGTCGGAATGAGAAAAGTGCTCGGAGCTCAACGTATTCAGTTGATCAAACAATTTCTCGGGGAAGCGGTCATCCTTGCTCTTCTGGGTTTAGCACTGGCGATCATTCTGGCTGAATTGTTTTTGCGTGTGTTTAATCCCCTCACAGGAAAAGAGCTCGCATTACACTATTTCGAAAACATAGGGATCTTGCTCAGCTTCCTCGGATTCGTGATCATAGCGGGTATCATTGCTGGACTCTATCCTGCGCTTTTTCTTTCGGCCTTCCATCCAGTCCGGACACTAAAGGGAAGATTGGGAACCGGCGGAAAAAGCAGTTCTTTTCGGCGCTTCCTTGTCGTCACACAATTTGCCATATCTATCATCCTGATCACTGGAACAATCATCATCAAAAATCAACTCGATTTTGTGCGCAATCAAAACCTGGGCTTTAATAAAGAACAGGTAGTGGTTATCCCAATCCATGATCCGAATACCAGGCTAGCATATGAGACGATTAAAACCGAATTCTTGCAGAATCCTTCAATAACCCATGTGACCGCTTCCTCATCAGTGCCCGGAAAACCCTATTCGGTCATCACCTACCGTATTCAGGATATTCCGGAAAAGGAGCACCAGAAAATGGTGACATATTTTGTTGATCATGATTTTCTGGAAACACTCGGAATCGAACTCTCTGAAGGGCGCAATTTTTCGAAGGAGTTCACGACCGATGAATCCAGTGCATTCATTCTCAACGAAACTGCAGTGAAACAATTCGGATGGAGCGATCCGCTGGATCAACAGATAATATGGCCTTCGAATCTTCTCCGAAGAGACGCTATCGTCAAAAGAGGGCGAGTCATTGGCGTAGTGAAAGATTTCAACGTCACATCACTCCACCAGCGTATCGATCCTGTCCTGCTTCAAATCCGGCCCAAAAACTTTCAGGGCCTCTCCGTAAGAATTAAGACCGAAAACGTTTCAGAAACGCTTGCCTTTCTCAGGAAAAAGTGGCCTGCATTTTCTCCTCTCTATCCCTTTGAATATTCTTTTCTGGATGAAGATTTTAATAAACTCTACAGGGCCGATGAAAAGGTCGGCCAGCTATTCGGAATTTTTTCATCCCTGGCTATATTTGTGGCCTGCCTTGGATTGTTCGGGTTAGCTTCATTCACAACAGAACAAAGGACAAAGGAAATCGGCATCCGCAAAGTTCTCGGATCTTCGGTCTCAGGAATTTTACTCCTGCTTTCCAAAGAATTCGCCAAATGGATCCTTTGGGCCAATATAATCGCATGGCCCATCGCTTGGTATTTATCAAGGAATTGGCTTCAAAATTTTGCCTATCGAATTGGCGTTCAAATCTGGATATTTTTCCTCTCAGGATTTCTTGCGCTCGTTATCGCTCTTCTCACGATCAGCTACCAATCCTTAAAAGCCGCCCTTGCCGACCCTATCGATTCTCTAAAGTATGAATAATCGTTAGATAGGGGTCAGGTTTCAATTTTCCACTTTTTCAAGTCTAGAGCTTGTTACAGGATCTCATCCAGTTTAAATAAAATTATTCGGGTACCTTAGAGGTATTTTATTCCTCCAACCTGCAGTCCATTCTCTTGCAAAAGTGGAAAATTGAGACCTGACCCCCTCCTTTACTATTTTGTTGCTTTTATTATCACCTCCTTAAAAAAGTCTCATTCTTATGCCTACCCTGAATGAAACGCCGCTCAAATCCAAGCAGGCTTTTCTAACATTATCTACTTCCCTGAAGCTTCCTTCAGGTGGCTTTTCCCAAACTTCTAAATTCGCTCGGTATACCCCAATGTCATAATCCCACATCGTAAAATAATAAAGACTTCCCTTTTGCCCAGAAATAATAGCATTTCCTTGGTCATCATATCTTTCTACTTCCATTCTTCCAAACAAGTCAGATAATTTGACATACCTTCCTTGTACTTCTCCCACTAAGGCCAGCTTTTTTGTCAAATTGAACTCCAATACAATTCCACTGTGTACACCCGAGCCTTCAATTGTGTGAGCTTTCCAGTAATAAGTTTCCCAAAAAGTACCTCCAAGGGGAAGGCCAATCTCTAGTTCTTCATATTCTGAAATTTTTGCGATATAATACCCGACTCCTGCCTGAAAGATTAAATTCATCCTTGGACTGCTGAATAGAGAATAACATATCCCTAATCTAATCGGCATCCATGCTTTAATTTTCGGCCTAAAAGTATAATTATTAATTTGGTCGCCAGCCGATCCACTAATTGTGTAAGTCAGGGAACTTTCATTCTTTTTAATAACCGGAAAAGATGTAGCAAAACTTAAGGCTATTTTAGGTCCGATATGCAATCTGAATTCTGCTTCCAGGTCTAGATTTTTATTTTCAAGAGCTATTATCTCTCCATTTATAAGGTCAGGTGTGTTGAGTCTTGCTGATTCGAATATAAAGTTATTGTTAAAGGATTCTAAAGTCTTATTAATATCGCCTATCACAGAATAGCCCATTCCACATGTTAATTTAATGCTGTATTTTGGCTTGAAATTATCCTTTTCTTCAGGACTTGCAATTTTATTCAAGAATGCTAATAAGAGAATCCAAGCTGATATTCTTGGGATTCCTCCCACCATCAACACGAAACCTATATTATTTGTGAACCTTTGTCAAGAAATTCTTCAATAACTGTCATTTAAAAATTAAAAGTGGACTATATTCATAAGATTTAAAAATTAAAAGTGGACTTTTTGAATCGGCTATGATTTAAACTTCGGTTTTATAAAGGAGGTTTTAAATCATGGCAAACCAGCTGCATAGGAAGTTTTCGACTGAACAGGTCAAATCCCTTCTTGAAAGGTATCTCTCTAAGGAAATTAAAATTGGTCATATCCTCGAGATTTTAGGTCTCAGACGCAGCCGATTTTTTGAACTTTTAAAGGAATATCGGAGGGATTCAGAGGGTTTTTTGTACCTCCACCTTTTGAATCGAGTAAAGATCTCTTCTCTTTGAGAGCAGAGCGAATAGTGAATCCTTATCGTAAAATATCATTCAATAAATTAGAGTTTAGGATCGAAGGTGTTCCTATTAGAGGACCCGTTCAGCTTCGTATCGTTCCTGACAAAGAATCGGGCCTAGCTGAAATCAGATTCTGGCATGAGAATCACTTAGTTGGAATCCAAAAAGTTAAAAATGAAGACCTTAATTTAGTCCGGTTTTAAATTTTAAATAGTCCACTTTTAAAATTTAACTAACAGAAATTTTTCAATAACATAATATAAGGGCGTCATGGCCTTTGCCACAACGCCCATTCACGCTTGGCCTTGCTAACTTTGTACCGTATATGTACAAGAAGCAGGGTCAAAGTGGGTTACAAATGGTTGAACTTGGTCGTGGCGTCCTTCTCGTATCCCCTTGAAAAACCGATAAATACAGCCATTTAAGGCAGTTACGGTCTTTCGGCAAATTGTCCCCAAGGTACCACCTCACAAATAGAGTCTGAAGTATTCCCTTATTTTATCTTGTGCAACAGGCAATTATTTACTATCATGGCTCTAAAATCATGGGCTTTTCTCAATTTTCCTTAAATTGGATATCTCACTAAAATGCGGCAAGAAAAAAAAGGCCAGTTGATCGGCGGAATTATAGGAGCCTTAGCAGGAGGAGTGGCTGCCTTTCTCATATGGGGATTTTCCTCTCCTGGCGGAATATTGATCTTAGCTGGATTTGGAGTCGGAGGACTTATCGGATACAGCCTGGGGCTAAAAAGAATAGACGCGCAAAGATAATACTAATCGCCACAAGTCTAGGTTAAAGGCGCTATCTCCTTTAAAAATGATATAACAGCCATGAATCTTCACTCCGTTGACCTGGTTTTGATCGCAGCATATCTCCTCATCGTTGCTCTGATCGGATTCTGGGTAAAAAAAAGGGCCACCCAACAGCTGGATTCCTACTTCCTGGCCGGACGCAACGTACCCTGGTGGATGCTCGGGCTTTCCGGCTGCTCAAGCTATATCGACATCGGCGGCACGATGGCGATGGTCGGAGCGCTCTTTTACCTGGGACTGAAAGCGATCTGGGTCACTCATATCTACTGGGGTTGGTTCATCATCTGCTTTTACATGGCCTTCCAGGCCAAATGGATCCGCCGTTCCGGTGTGATGACCTTTGCCGAATGGAACAAGACCCGGTACGGAGACAACAAGGATGCGGAGATGGCCAGGATTGCAGCCGCACTCTTTCTCCTGCTCCTGATGATTTTCAACTTGATGTATATCGCCGTGGGAATCGGAAAATTTTCCGAGGAATTCCTGCCTCTTCCCCGCTGGGGAGCGACACTGATCGTATTCGCTGTGGTCGGAGTCTATGTCGTGCTGGCCGGATTCTTCGGGGTGATCCTGACCGACATGCTCCAGACCGTTTTACTCGCTGTAGGGGCTGTCATCCTGGCTGTGATGGTCTTCCAGAACACATCTCCGGTCGAATTCCTCTCTCAGCAGGATCCAGGGTGGAACTCTCTCTCCATTCCCTGGAACCTCTGGTCGGGCTATCTGGAATCGACTCCGGAAAGCTACCAGCACTTCTATCTTTTCGGCCCGATCATTTTCGCGGGCTTCTCCTGGGTCATATTTCGCGTTCTGGCCGGTCCGAACGTGTGGGATTTTCAGTTTTTCCTGACCGCTCGAAGCTCCCGGGATGCCGCTATGGCCGGAGGCATGTGGA
Source organism: uncultured Eubacteriales bacterium (assembly GCA_964348015.1). GTDB lineage: Bacteria > Acidobacteriota > Aminicenantia > Aminicenantales > Aminicenantaceae > SOIA01. Next base: position 12,365 of record CAYGBC010000003.1, read on the forward strand.
CCGTCGGATACACACTCCGCTGGATACTGGGATGCGCCTTCCTGATGCTGGGCATTTTTTACCTCGGCTCCCAGGCCGGATTTGACGCGGAAAAGATCATGCCCCTTGTCCTGACGAACCTGCCCGTCGGAATCCGCGGAATATTCTTGGCCGTACTCCTCGCTGCTTTGATGTCCACGCTCGATGCGATGATCAACGTCACAAGCTCGGTCGTGGTCAATGACTTTCTCAAGCGCTATTTCACGAAGAACCTGACCGGAAAGCAGCTAGTCCGGCTCGGCCAACTGGCATCGATTCTTGCCCTGGCAATCGGATTCGTGTTCAGCCTTTCGTTTGCCGATGTGATCTCTGCCTGGGAAACGATGATATTCGTAGTCGTGACCATGATCCTGGTTCCCGCAACTATGCGCTGGCACTGGTGGCGATTCAGCGCCAGGGCATTTGTCTGGAGCATGACCGCGTCCGCCTCCTTGATCGTCCTCCAGAAGATATTCTTTCCCGGCTTGTCACACGCTCAATCCCTGGGATTCGACACTCTGGCCTGTTTCCTAGTCACACTCTTTATCGGGTTTGCCTGCAAGCCCACGGATATGGATATCCTCGTAGATTTCTATTCCCGGATCCGCCCCTTCGGTTTCTGGGGCCCGGTCCGGAAAGAAGCTGTCCGGAGAGGGCTCGTACCCGCCAGAGACCCGATGCCGGCCCTGGATGCATTGAACGGACTTCTCACGGCTGTTTTCCAGCTTTCGCTGGCTCTTATTCCTTTTTACTGTTTTTTGCGCAGGTGGAATCAGGCCATAACCTGGTTCATAATCGCCGCTGTTCTCGGAGTGACCCTCTATTTCACATGGTATAAAAACCTTCCCTCAAGAGAAGAAACTTGATGAATAAGCAAGAGAAAGAATATATTTGAGTGCAGAAGATGAAAACAAAAACAAGAGAAGGTAAGAAGGCGAGTCAAAAAAAACCGTGCGTCCATCTGATCTGCAACGCCCATCTCGACCCGGTCTGGCAGTGGCAGTGGGAAGAAGGATGCGCGGAAGCTCTCTCCACTTTCCGCAACGCGGCAAAGCTCCTCCGGGAGCATGACTCTCTCATTTTTAACCACAACGAATCCCTCCTTTACCGCTGGATCAAAATACACGATCCCGAGCTTTTCGAGGAGATCCAAAAGCTGGTGAAAGACAACCGGTGGTCGATCAGCGGAGGCTGGTATCTCCAGCCCGACGTCAACCTCCCTCCAACAGAATCCTTGATCCGTCACATTGCGGAAGGCCGGCGGTTCTTTTCCGAGCATTTCAACGCGGAACCCGAAGCGGCTTACAACTTTGATTCTTTCGGGCACAGCGGCGGCCTCCCTCAACTCCTGGCTCAAGCCGGGTACAAGATGTATATTCACATGCGTCCTCAGGCATCTGAACTGGAGCTCCCCTCTGACCTCTACATCTGGCGTGGAGTGGACGGCACAGAAATTCTCGGATACAGAATCAGCACCGGGCTCTACCATACCGAACGGGATAACATCGCACAGCGCCTTGAGGAAGGCACGGCCCAGGCCCTTGAATTGAAGCGTGACGTTCCCGTGTTCTGGGGCCTCGGGAACCATGGCGGAGGGGCAACCCGAGAAGACCTGGAAAAAATCGATGCCTTCATCCGGAAAGAGAAACGCGTTCGCATAACCCACAGCACGCCAGATCGATTTTACAAAGCCGTGAAGGACGCTGCCAAGAACGCGCCTGTATTCGAAGGGGATCTGCAACGTGTATTCACAGGATGCTACACATCTCTTGCGCGCCTCAAAAGAACAGCCCAACAGACATTCCACAAGCTGGTTCAAGCAGAAACGCTCCGTGCGGCAACCTGGTGGGCCCACAAACAGGATTATCCCGGCGATGAGATAGAGGATTCCTGGCGGGACCTCCTGTTCAATGATTTCCACGATATCCTGACAGGAACCTGTACGGAGCCTGCCGAACAGGATGCTCTGAACCTTTACGGGCGTGTATCCGAAACTGTCAAACGGATCCGCCTTGAGGCCGCAACAGTATTCAATAAAGGTAAAAAACAAGATTTTTCAATCCCGGTCACTGTGATGAACACTAACACGGGCATCACCATTGCGCCCGTAGAAGTCGAGTGCATGATCTCCCCCCGTCCTCTCAAAGGTCCGTGGCATCTGAAATTATTCAAACCGGACGGCACCGAAATCCCCTGCCAGGAGCAGCAGCCTGAGGCACTTCTTCCGTTCAATCGATGGCGCCGCCGGATAACCTTCATGGCCGACCTTCCCTGTGTCGGCGCTGTCAACTACGAGTTGAAAGCATTCGAAGGTGAACCAAAGCCAGAAGTGGAGAATCCAGCCCTCCATTTTGAGATCGGGAAAAAGACAGGGCTGGTTATCAGGCTTGTTCCGGGGAAAAACCAGAACTGTCTCGCAGATCCACTGATGAGGCCACTCGTGATCGAAGATAAAGGGGATTCCTGGGGAACAGACTGCTGGACGTACCGGAAAACGGTAGGAGAATTCAAGGTTGACCCGCAAAGCATGAGAGTGCTCGAACAAGGTCATATCCGCTCAACCTACGAGTCGATCTTCCATCATAATCTCAGCAAGATCGTGATGCATACCATCGCTTACACACACTGGCCTGCACTCGAATACCGCCTCCGGGTTCACTGGAACGAAGAACGAAAGCTCCTGAAATTGTCGATACCCACAATATTTAAAAATGAACTCCTCGCCTGTGAAGTTCCAGGCGGGATCATAAAGCGCCCCGCGGACGGTGAAGAGGAAGTGTTCGGGCGCTGGTTCTTGCTCCGTGGCGAAGGGAGTGAGTCCAGGACAGCCCTCGGTGTGGCCTCAAACGGACAGCACGGTCTGGATTTCAAAGACGGCGAGGTGCGCCTGTCTGTGCTCCGCAGCCCGGCCTACTGTCATGAAAAAGGATTCAAACTGGCAGACTACCCTTACCGGAAATTCATGGACCAGGGAGTCCACGACATACGGCTCCTCGTAGTCGCAGGCGATGCCGGCTCGATCCGGCTTCTGCTCTCTGCTCTGGCCGACTGGTTGAATGCTCCGCCAGTCGCATATGCTCATTTGCCTGCAGGATTGAGTGACCCTGAAGGCGTGGAAATTCTTTCTGTTGAGCCGGAGAATATCCGGATGATCGCCTGCAAACCATCATGGGACGGCAAGTCCCTCATCATCCGACTCCAGGAAAGCAGCGGAATGGCCACTCCAGCCCTTCTCCAGATAAAAGATGTGAAAACAATAATTGATCTGTCCTTCAAACCCAAGGAAATCAAAACCCTGCGGATCGAGCGGTCGGGAAAATGGAGAGAAGTCAAGATGATCGAAGAAACCTAACAAAAGGGGTCGCATCTCAACATTCGACATTTGAGAAACTCAGTATCCCCAATAACCCGTAATATCGAAATCTGAGAAACAACCCCCAATTCTCTTAATTTTCTCAAGACGCAAAAAAATAAACAGATCCCCTTATTCTCTCAATATCTCCTGCCTGCTGACAGGTTGAATACCAGCCTTGTTAAACTGGAGGGTTCCGGAACGAACAGCTAATCCTGCGGCTTCGATCAAATCTCTCCCTTCGGCCAGACAGGACGCCACAATGGCAGTAACCTGGTCGCCGCATCCAGTCTCATCATGGATTCCCGTTTCTTCCACAAGAGGAATGCGAAGATGGAGATGAGTTTCCCTTGTGAACAGATAAGCCCCCTCGACGCCGTGGGTGATCAAGACATTCTGAACGCCTTTGGAAAGCAAGATGTCAGCAGGCTTTTTAGCTGATTCAAAATCATTCACAGCTAAACCCGTTAATATTTTTGTCTCGTGTTCGTTGGGCTTGAGAAGGAATATCTTCTCATTCACTAACTCATCCACCGGTGCACTGATCCCCCCTGGGTCGAGGACCACTCGGATTCCACTGGCTGCAGCCTTTTCAATGCAGTGCTGAGCGGTGTCCATAGGAATCTCTAAAGCCAGGAGAAGGATTTTCTTTTTCCCCTCATTCTTAAAAAGCTCATCCGCATCATCGATATCCTGCACATTGAAATCTTCGTTGACACCCGGAAGCACATAGATCTGGTTACGGCCCTCCTTGTCAACGGGGATCAGAGCAATACCCGGGTATTTTTGACCGGATTCTTCATACCCCAGAATCTTGATGAAAGTCGTGTCCACACCCGCCTTCTTCAAGGACTGAACCGGCATCTTCCACAAGCCGAAGGGATCCTTACAGGTAAGGCCGATCATCGCCACCTTCCCATCCCCGAGATACGCCGCCGCCATTTGAGCCATGTTCCGGGCTTTGCCGCCAGGTCCGACCTTCAGCTTTCCGCCCAGGGTCAGCTCACCTGGAGCCAGGAGTTTCTCCACTCCTAAACCGATAATATCTGTGTTCAAACCCCCCGGCACGATGATCAAATGATCTTCCACTTCTTCACCTCAGTTGAGAACTTCGCTCTCAAAATTATTACAGTCCTCACTCTGTGTCAATCCTTGGTGAAAAAGAGCAGAATTTCATTTCCAACAATTTCTGAATTTGTAATCAATTTATTGTCTTTTCATCATCCTTTTTTCTTTTATGGACAAACCGGCTTCACATGATAAAATAAATGCAAAGATCCCTAACATTATGAAGTCCTTAACTTTTGCATCAGCAAGATGAAAGGAGAAATCATGAAACCCAAAAAAACCTTCACGATTATTCCTCTTATCTGCCTTGTCATTCTCCTAGGCACAGTTCTGTTGGGCGAAAAGCCAGAGGATCTTGTTCCCTTGTTGATCGACCTGGAAGGATGGGAAGGAGAAGAGGCGGAAGTGAGCGACGTCTCTTTCCAGGATTTCAGGGGAATTAGCGTGCGCCGGGAATACCAAAGAGATGAACAGACTCTTGATGCCAGCATTGTGATCGGATATCAGGCTTCGGGCATGTGGAATCCGATGTACTATGATGGATTCAAGATGGAAGCCGGAGATGCCATTCTCGATGTCAAAAAAATAAATGGATTTTTTGTCTTCCACAGTTTCCAGAAACCGGATAAAGCGGGCATGTGCATCATCCTGCTCCAGGAGACTTCCCAGCAGGAAAGATCGGGAGCCGTCTTTGCCTTCTCCTATGAAGGCATAGAGGACAGCGAAGGAAGGGAGTTGGTTCAAAAATTCGACTGGGCGAAAATGAAGGAGAAAGTCCAGGAGATCACACTTTAAAGCCCGAAAACTCAGAAAATCCCCTTATAATTATTGATTATTTCAATTCTTTGATGCGGATGTTCCGGAATTCCACGTGCGATCCGTGACCGAGAAATCCGATGTGTCCCGACGCGCGCTTCAGACCCGGATGATCCCTCCCGTCTATAGTGCCTTTCTCGATAGCTTCCTGTATATCCGCATCCACGATCGTCATTCCGTTGAGGTTTACGGTGACCCGAGTTCCTTCGGCGATGACCTCTTGATAATTCCATTCGCCTAATGGTTTCAGATGGCCGCGCTTGGCCGCAACCACTCCGTAGATCGAGCCATGATACTGGAAAGGTTTGAGATCTTTGTAAATATGCGCCGTGTTATCCAGGATCTGGAGCTCCATCCCCACATACGCCGCATCGCCCTCCAGCGGCGCACGAATTCCCAGCCCGTTATTCGCCCCAGGAGTGAGCTTGAACTCGAACCGCAACACAAAGTCGCGGTATTCCTTCTCTGTGTACAGATTGCCGCTCCCGCGCTTAGGATAAATGACGATCTTTCGGTCTTCTGCGACATAGCCGGTTGTATCTCCGACCCAGCCGGTGAGATCCCTGTTGTTAAAGAGAGGTACAAATCCCTCAGATATCTCTTCCTCGCTCAAAATCCGGGATTCTTTCTCTGGAGTGATCTCCTTAATAGAAATATTCCGGAAATACAGAGGCGTGCTGTGCGCCTGGAGTTCGATCTGGCCGGTCGGGTAGATCGGCTTGTCCCGCTCCCAGTAATTTTCCATCACAACGTTATCCACGACCAGCACATTGTTGAGATAAACAGTTACACGCTCTCCGACCATCCTGATCCAGAAGGTGTTCCATTCCCCTATCGGGTTGTCCGCGACCTCGAGTGGCTTGTTCGGCCCTATTTGATTGTTATACAGACCTCCGGAACCTTCAGGCCACTGGGCCGTATCCCAGATCTGGACCTGCGGCGAACCGCGGAGGTATATTCCGCTGTCCCCTTCTTTTTCAATCTTCCAGTCGACGAACATCTCGAAATCCGTGTAGTCTCGGACCGTGCACAGGCTGTGGCCTTTACCATCGAACACAAGAACTCCATTCACAGCCTTCCAGTGGGCGCGCATATCCTCATCCGCTTCGGCCTGGGCCTTGTTCAGCTCTTCCGGACTCATCTTCTCGCGGCTTGGCGGGTCTTTGACCAGCCCCTTCCATCCCGAAACGTCCTTTCCGTTGAACAGCGGCACGAATCCCTTCTGTTTCATCAGAGTTTCGATATATCTCTGGAGGCGCTCCTTCTCGTAAGCGTCCTCGATGAATCCCACTGCTTTTTTCAGTACGGATATCACGTCAGAACCGGTCAGCCCGATTTCCTCCCCACTTCGCGGAGAGGAAATCCTGAAGACTGCCAGAGCCGCCTCCTCCTTTAACTCACTGTC
>CAYGBC010000004.1:0-99099 GCA_964348015.1 uncultured Eubacteriales bacterium
AGAATCGGAACACTATATTGAGTAAATATTTATCCACGCGTTCTCTCGTTCATCTCATCAGGAAAATTTTCACTATTTTCATTGTGTTATTACTGACTTTTCAATTCGCCTCTACAGAAAATCAAACGACGAGAACAGTTCATCTGAAGATTGCTGTAGACGAAGAATTCAAAATGAGAAACAGAATGAGATTGCGTGCGTATATCAATCATCTGATCTCGAGTGTTTCCTCGGACTTTGAAAAACTTTTTGATATCAGATTCAAAATAGGGACACTCGACTCATGGCTTTCAGATAGTTCTCAGGATTCGACACTCGGACTCCTGAATGACTTGAGAAAAAAAATTTCTCAAGAGAACTATGACATCGTCCTTGGACTGACCTCTCAACAGGGAATCAGATACGACAACTCAGGGGCAGCCGCTTATCTTCACGGGTATATTATTTTGAGGCAGCTGAGATCAAAGAATTTGATGAAATCCATACTTCTTCACGAGCTTTCCCATCTGTTCGGTGCGGCCGACCTTAAAGAGGAGAATTCGGTCATGAACAGCCGAAATCCGAGTTCTAAATTCGATGAATTCACACGCCGGATAATCCTGCTGAACAAGCACAGGGACTTTAATCCGAATGTCTTCCCCCTGCCCCCGAACAAACTGGATGAGGTCATTTCTGTTTACGAACAGAGGAAAAAACTTGACCGGAAAGAGGCGAGTATACACATTCTTCTGGCTATTTTCTACCTGGAAAAGAAGGATTATGAGTCCACGATAAAGGAATGCCTCCAAGCCATTCAGATTGACCCGAACGCAGCCGATGCGTACAATCTCTCCGGCATCGCCTACCGAAGACAGGGAAAGATCGACGCGGCCATACAGCAGTATGAACGATACCTCAGTATTCAGCCCGGACTGCCGGAAGTCTACTACAATATGGGTATCGCCTTCTCTAAAAACGGAATGGCCGATGAAGCCATAAACGCTTACCGGAAAGCAATCGAGCTCAATCCAGATTATGCCAAAGCCTATTCCAACCTCGGCCATATCTATCTTGAGAAGAGAATGCCCGAAAAAGCTGTTGAGTGCTGTTTAAAAGCGCTCCAGATTTATCCGCAATTGGACAATGCTCTTTCCAATCTAGGGTCGGCGTACATACTCCAGAACAAATTCAAAGACGCCGAAGCCGTCTCCAGGAAAGCTTTACGCATCAACCCAGAACTCGAAGGCGCCCACAACAATTTAGGCATCATTTACATGAATAAGGGACTGATCGACCAGGCCATACAAGAGTATTCCGAAGCATTAAGGATCGATCCCGAATTCGCGGAAGCCCATCATAACCTCGGCCGCGCCTTCCTCCTCAAGGACTCAGTCGATAAGGCGATCGCTGAATTCAAATCAGCGATTCGGCTGGATCCCGCGTATTATAAAGCCTATTCCAACCTGGCCAGTGCCTATCTGAAGAAAGGCCTGACCGACGAAGCCATAGCCGCATGCCATAACGCCATTGTGATCAAACCGGACTATGCAGTCGCTCATTCCAACCTGGGTTATGTCTATCTGGAAAAGGGGATGCTGAGATCGGCTGAGGAGGCCTGCAGAAAAGCCATCGCGCTGAATCCCGACCTCCCCGAACCGCATAACCTTTTGGGTATCCTTCGAGAAAATGAAGCGAGGCATGATGAGGCTGAGGAGGAATACCGGAAAGCTGCAGAACTGGATCCTGAATATCTCGAGGCTCACTTCAACCTGGCGAACTTGTATTTCAAAAGAAACCTTCTATCGGAATCTGCCGTACACTACCGGAAAGTCATTGAAATCAGCCCGGATGTTGCCCAAGCGTTCAACAATCTCGCAGTCATCTCTTTTTACCAGAAAAACTATGAAAAGGCTCTTGAATACATAAAGAAGGCGGAAAATCTGGGCTTGAAAGTCCATCCGGAATTTAAGGAAGAGGTCCTCCGCAGAATCAAGGAAAAGAAGACGGACCAGCCGGTTCTATTTTCGCCGTCTTCTCCAATCCCTCAAATTAGTCCATACTGAGGCGACCAGAGCCGCCGCAAGAAGAAGAACTGCGAGAGTATCCACCAACCTCTCACTGACATCCAGACCGGTCAGAGAATCAACCAAAAACTTTGTGTAGGAAGACGGCATATTCGAGTGGCCGAGTTTTATCCTCACCTGCCAGTGCCAGTCCGTAAAAGGGCAGTAGCCAAATCCATACCATATTCCCAGAACTGCCCAGGAAAAACTCGTAAAAAGTATTACAATTAGATTGGCAAGCCTCGTTTTTTTCCAGAGCCATCCGAAAAGGATGAGGACAATCAGGGCGGAATGAAAAACGAAAAAAAATTTATCCAGAAAAACGTGCACGCATAACTCCCGCATAAATGGGGTCAGGTCTCAATTTTATATTTCTACTCGAGAAGGTATAATTCATTTCTTATGTTTCTCTACTGAGCGGCGTAATCAATGGAAGATTGAGACCTGACTCCCCTATTTATTGTCTGCTGTATTTGCCCATTAGCTGACCTTCCGACAGGATGTGGCCCTCCATGGCCTCCAGGAGCTGTGGCTTTCTCGCTCCGGCCTCAAGTTCTATAACGATATCCAATGCGTAGAGCTTGAAATAATACCTGTGCGTACCGCCTGGAGGACAGGGACCGCCGTAGCCGATTCTTCCGAAATCATTCTTTCCCTGCCTGCTTCCGTCGTCAAGTTCACTCTCGGGAGGAACATTTTCCGACAGCTCGCTCACTCCTGCAGGAAGATTGAACAGAACCCAATGAACCCATGTGCCCATCGGCGCATCCGGGTCATCACAGATTAGAGCGAAAGATTTCGTCCCATCCGGGGCTGAATCCCATGCGAGCGGCGGAGAAACATCTTCTTCGTCGCAGGTGTATTTCGCCGGAATCATTCCCCCCTCTTCAAAAGCAGAACTCGTCACCTTGATTTCCATGGTTTCCCTCCTTCCATATAAAAGGGACGTTCTTCAAGGTACCACCTCTTGTGAGCAAAAATCAATAATTTCAAGATGAAGAAGCGGGACACTGGGGAACGTCCTCATATTCCCATACCAAGGGTTTTATATTCTCTCGCGAACATATAGAATAAAGTCCTGATCTCAACATGGTTGAAGCCATTCTCTATGACAAACTGAAAAGCAGCGCGGTCCAGTGCCATATCTGCCAGAGGAGATGTGTGATCCGTGAAGGAGAACGAGGACACTGCCGAACACGAGAGAACCGGAAAGGAAAGCTTTTCCAGAAAACTTACGGGCGTGTCTCCTCGATCATGATCTCCCCGATCGAAAAGAAACCGGTCTATCATTTTTATCCAGGCTCTGAATGGCTTTCTCTCGGAAGCTTTGGCTGTAACTTCCGCTGCCCTGGCTGCCAGAACTGGGATATTGCTCATTCAAGCGTCCCAAAAGAAATCCAGACAGTCCGGTCTTTCTCTCCTGAAGATTTGGTGCAAATCGCCCAGACGAACCGCTGCTTCGGGATCTCCTGGACGTACAACGAACCCACTCTCTGGTTCGAGTACACTCTTGAGGGAGCCAAACTCGCAAAAAAGAACAGTCTTTTCACCAATTATGTGACCAACGGCTTTATCACCTCTGAAGCTCTGGACATGATCGGGCCCTATCTGGATGTTTTCCGTGTTGACCTCAAGGGATTCTCGAAAGACTCCTATCAAAGGATAGCCCATGTCGATGATTTCTCGGGAATCTTGGAAATCACGCTCAGAGCCAGAAATAAATGGAAGATGCATGTCGAGATTGTGACCAACATCATCCCCGGCTTTAACGATGATGAAAAGGACTTGAAAAAAATGGCCGCCTGGATCCGTAAGGAGCTGGGGGAGGATACGCCCTGGCACGTCACCCGGTTCTTTCCCCATCTGGAACTCTCCGATATCCCCCCGACTCCTGTGAAAATACTGGAAAAAATTCGGAAAATGGGCATGGAATTGGGCCTGAACTACGTTTATCTCGGGAATATCCTCGGGGGAGAAGGGGAAGACACACGATGTCCTGATTGCGGCGCCTCGGTCATCGTGAGAGACGGGCTGCAAACCCAAGAAACCCACCTGAGTAAAGGCCGATGCGAGTTCTGCGGCCACGCTATCGCCGGGAGGTTTTGAGCGCTCCTCTTTCTGCGATATTTATCGGAAATACCAGTCGAAAATTTCCTTTGAAAATATTCGAATATCATGATAGACTATGCGCGCCATGGGGAAAGAGAAAAGGAAGTTCCTTCGCTTTGAATGTCTTCTGCCTGTCGAACTGGTCAAAGTCGACGGAAAAAACCATCTGAGCAAGAAGGTCGAAGCGCATGATTTCTCCCGGGAAGGATTAAAATTAAGCATCAACTTTGATATCGAACTGGGCTCGAACATGGAAGTCAAACTCCAAATTCCGGATAAAAAATTATCGGTTCCCGTTTCAGGAGAAATCGTTTGGGTGAAAAGCGTGGACAACAGGCTTGAGGCCGGACTCAAGATCAAAGATATGGATAACGAACTGAAGAGTGAGATCCTCAACTGGATCTTCCCTCAATGGCTGGAAAAGAAGAGAGAGCAGAAAACAGACAAAGCCGTCGCCATCAAAGTCTCTGAATCCAAAAAAAGCTAACCTTCCAGTCAGGAATCATACAGCCTCTCACGGACTATCTCGAGTGCAAGATTGAATTCTCCTGCGAGGACCTGAGCGGCCATACAGGCCGCAAAATCTCTGGCTGTTTGGATCCCGATTATGTCGAGCGCTTCGCGTCCTACAGGGGGAATCAATCCTTCATGTGTGGACAGGACACCCACCTCCACATTCGGTAGTTCCACTCCATAGATCAGATCTTCCCCATCGACCCTAGCGTATATATTCTGAAAAGAGGAAACCAGACAGCTGCGGGGATTGACCTTTGTGGCCCTGTAAAGCGCCGGTATAATCTCTCCGCCCATTCCTGAGTAGAATGGACATCCCAACTTTTGAGCGCCTGTGCGATCGAGATCGACAAAAGAAATGAACTCCCTTGCATTTATCTTGAGGAGCTCTTCAAATTTGTGTACCGGAACTCTGATCTGGGCCGATGCATACCTTCCCCTTTTATTTCGTGGGCTCGGTTTTAAATCGCCATCATAACCCTGAGCAATCACGCATAACTCAGGCTTTACTTTCCCTTTTTGAAGCCTCTTTTCAATCTCCCTTTTGGCAAACCCGACCGCACGGCTTATCCCGCCATGGCCCCTAAAATTTTCAAAATCCGCGGTAAAATCAACATACAAGAGAAAGCCTTGATGGCTCTCCACCTGGACATACTCCGCGGGACCGACTCGTCCTCCGACATCTGACATTTGCGCATTCATCTCCGGCTTTAATTCCGGGAGAAATTCGTCAATAATATGGATGGCTTTTTTCCTCAATTCTTCTGTTTTGAATACGAAACCAAGACACCGAGCGGCACGGGCAAACTCAGCAACTTTTACTTCTGCGCCTCCAAACTTATTGATGAGGAAGCATCCCTTTGTGATTCCCATCGGTCCCAGCCCTGTGCCGTAGACGAGAAGATTGGTGAATTCTTTTTCCAGGTCCCCACTCACTCGAATCCTTCCCGCAAAAGAATAATAATCTTCCGTCCCCCCGACATAATTGGCCACGAGCGGATCATACTGCCCGAGGGATTTCAACTGATTCCCGCAGAGGGAACAACTCTGATTTTCGTCTGAAGCATCCAACTCCCATACAAATTTGTGCATGTCGCACTGATTGCGAACCTTATAAGGCTTATCAGGAAGGCCTATATATCTAAATTTTTTTCCCGTCCCCTCTTCAATGAATTTCTGCCTGGAGAGAGCTGCGGTTCTGAAGTTATCTGGAGGAATGAGATTGAATTTTTTTTCGAGCTCTTCCTCCACCTTCCAGGGAGGCAGCTTTCCATCCTTCAACTGATCAACACATTCCTTGACCAAGGTTTTTTCCTTTCCTTTTGTTCTGTCATTATTTTTCATTTCGGCCTCTTTTTTGAACGAGAAAATCCTCACTTCTGATATCTTAATCTTTTCCTTGAAATTTCGAAAGAACGGTATATCAGGGTTTCACAGCAGAAATCCTTATGCTCTGGATTGAGCTCACCGCATCTTCCACTTTATCAGGCGAGACGTTGAACTTTTCGATGAATTCCTTAACGGTCGGGTCATTGGTCACGTTCGCAGCAGGAAAAGACACCTCATCTTCTATCCGGACATCTTGAAAACCCGCATCCTTAATAGATTTTATATACTCATCCTTCAACAGGGCTCCAGAAACACAGCCCACGTAGGCCTCGATGGAGTCTTTTATCTCTCCCGGCAGCTCTTTGAGCAGAACTATATCCGAGATCATCAATCTCCCTTCAGGCTTCAGCACCCGGAACGCCTCCTTGAAGACCTTTCTCTTATCCGGCGCAAGGTTAATAACGCAGTTGGAGATCACCGCATCCACAGAATTATCCGCCACCGGAAGATTTTCGATCTCTCCAAGCCGGAATTCCACGTTGCTATATCCTCCTTTTTCCACATTCTCTCTGGCTTTCTCGACCATCTCCGGGGTCATGTCCACACCGATCACCTTTCCGCTCTTCCCCACTTTATTCGCTGCAAGAAAACAGTCGAATCCAGCCCCGGCCCCAAGATCCAACACGCTCTCTCCTTCCTTTAAAGAAGCGAGAGCCACCGGATTCCCGCATCCAAGCCCCAAATTCGAGCCTTCCGGAACCGACTTGAGTTCTTCGTCAGTATACCCTATTTTCTTGCTGATATCCTCGGCGGAATCAGGACTTCCGCAGCATGAATTGGCCGGAACGCAACAAGGATCACCCTGCTTGGCGATTCTGGCATAGCCTTCTCTGACCACTTTTCGTATTTTCTTTTTTTCCATATCCATCACCTCTCGCTTTATTTTTAATATCAGTCTTTGAACATATCTTTCATCACAGGTCCGAGCATGTTTTTCACCATCTCCTCGATCTCACCCGTTTTGATCAAGGATATGCAGCAGACCTTCCCGTCCTTCTCCATCCCCACCACGGCCAGTTTGTCACCGGGACGAATACCGGCTTTGTCTCTTATTTCCTTAGGAAGAACCATCTGTCCTCTCTCATCCACGCTCACAACAGATTCCACCCTGCAGCAGCCCATACGGCCGGCAATTCCTACAGAAAAGGATTGGCTTTTCTCTTTTTGCGTCATCTGGTCACCTCACAAAACACTAAATACCGGATAAAATTTGATAAATCTGATTTATCTGATTATTCAGATTGATCATAATGTATTAGCCCTCACCTGTCAAGTGAAAAGAAAGGGGGTCAGGTCTCAATTTTCCACTTTAATTCATGGACGGAATTATTTTTTATGACTATTTTTTACTAGAATGAGAAGAATAGAATGTTGAGACCCGACCTACAAATTTTTTGCGGGGCTTAGAAGATTGGAAAATTGAGACTTGATCCCTACTTTTCGCCTGAAGCCACGAAAACGCTGACGCGGGCCTCCTCGTTTCCACCGCTGGATTGGGCACAACATGTCTCCTCCGCGCAGTCCACAACCACTTTCCTCGCACCTGCCTCCTCGAACCATTGCTCGACATCTTCTCTGTCAAATCCCATCCAACGGTCATGATGTTCTCTTTTTAAAAACTCGAACGTGTGCTTATCCATATCCGTGATGACCAGCTTTCCTTGAGGCTTTAAAATTCGAAGCATTTCTTCTATCGATTTGAGAGGAGACTCCACGTGATGAAGATACATGTTGGCAAAGGCATAATCGACAGATTCATCAGGAATCGGTAATTTCTCCGATTCTCCAAGCAGGTATTCAATGCCTTCAACACCGGAAAATCGCTTCTTCATTTCTTCAAGCATTGCTTCGGACTGATCCACGGCAATCACTCGCAATCCCTTCTGGATCAATCCTTCAGTAATAAATCCTGTCCCTGCACCGATATCCGCCGCAATCTTCCCCGCTTTTACGCCGGCGACGGAAAATGCCTTTTCCCTCACCGCTTCCGAAAAGAAACTCTTCCGCATTCCCTCCCATTGGGAGGCAACCTTGTCAAAATACTTCTTGCTGTTCATGAGAAAAACACTCCTCCCGTTTATAGCACTTGAAAATTCAGTCGTCAAGCACCAGAGTCCTGGAAAAGGCGAAAAGAAAAGGTTGTCAAACGAGAGCAAGAAAATTATAATCCTTTAGAATAAGCTCATTGCAAGGAGGCCTGCATGGACAGAAATAATCCAAAATCGTACATCGGAATTGTTGTCATGCTTGGCGCCGTATGGGGTTTATCCGAAGCCGCATTGGGTATGTGGCTTCGAAGCTGCGCCTCTTTTATGTCAGGCTCCATCATGACAGGAATTGCTCTTTTTTTCATTGCAGCCAGCTGGATCTTGACACGAAGAGTCCTTGGGGTAGCTCTTCTTATTGTCATCGCCTGTCTTTTCAAGATGTTCGACGCTCTTCTTCTTTCTCTTCCGATCCAGCATGGAGCAGTGGGAAATCCCATATTTGCCTTTCTTATGGAAGGATTGGCGTTTTTGGTCCTGATCTCCATCTTCGCAGAAACACAGAAGCACAGAACAGGTAGACGGGCTGTTCTTGGCGGAATGTCTGCGCTTTTGGCCGTGAACCTCTTTCCCCTCGTGAAATTTGCGACCGGGATTCCTGCTTGTGTATATCCTGGAACGACCACACCTCTTTCGCTTTACTACGCACCTCTCGCTGTGGTTCTCTCCTGCGTGACCGTTCCTCTGGGCTTCTGGGCCGCCGCAAAAATCATGGCGTTAGAAACAAAACTCGATAAAGCTCACCACATCAAAAGGTTGAGATTAGTTGCCTCTCCTGGGACTCTCCTGCTGTGCCTTGTCATCATCACCCTGATCAGGTTGATCTGAAGGCACGTATCATTTCTTTATTAAGGAGAGACAAAATGGCAAAATCCAAAAAGAAAAGAAATCAGACTTTCACCAGAAGGGACTTCCTGAAAGGATTTGGCGGGGGAGCCATCGGCGCAGCTGTGACTCCCTCACTCCTTGCGCAAGATAAAGGGGCCCTCCAGACTCAAGAAGGAAAAATCCCTCTCTTTTCACACAAACAGATCACTCTCACCATCAACAAAAAAAAGTTCACCCTGACCGTTGAATCCGGAGAAACCCTCCTGCATGTCCTCAGAGAAAGACTGAACCTGACCGGGACAAAAAAAACTTGCGGACGGGGTGAATGCGGAGGATGCACGGTCCTTTTAGACGGAAAGCCTGTCTACTCCTGTATGTATCTCGCTGTGCGAGCGGACGGAAAAAACATCACCACGATCGAAGGGCTGGCGACGGATGGGAAACTTCATCCTGTCCAACAGGCATTCATCGACAAGGACGCTTATCAGTGCGGATTCTGCACCCCGGGATTCATCATGTCTTCTCAGGCTCTCCTCGACACCAATCCCAATCCCAGCAGAGAAGACATCCAAAAGGCTCTCTCCGGCAACATCTGCCGCTGCGGCAACTATGTCAAGATCTTTGACGCCGTTTCTGCGGCTTCAAAAAGAACGAGGAGGCCTAAATGAAAAAAACAAAATATTTCACAGAACCCGAGGACTCCACCCTCCTCTATCATGAAGAGTTTAGGGACAGAAAAACAATACAACCCGAAACCGCTCCCGAGCCTGAAAAAGATAAATTTGAGATTATCGGTCAGTCCACATCCCGAATTGACGGGAAGAGAATCGTGACCGGTCGAGCACCCTACACCCATGATATCAAGCTCCGGGGGATGCTCTGCGGAAAAATACTCAGGTCCCCTCATGCCTGTGCGGATATCGTATCCATAGACCTGAGCAAGGCCCGGAGCCTGCCAGGAGTCCACGCGGCGCTCCAGCTCAAGGAAGGACGGGTCAGGTACGTGGGAGAGCAGGTAGCGGCAGTGGCAGCAAAGGATGAGAAAACAGCGGAAGAGGCTTTAAAATTGATCAAGGTTGAATACAAGCCCCTCCCCTTTGTTGTGACGGTCGAGAAAGCCATGGAGGAAGGCGCTCCTCAAGTCTACGGAGACAGAGGCAGGCTGAATGTCCCGACCGAACCGTTTAACGATTACAGCCGTGGCGATATCGAAAAAGGATTCACAGAAGCCGACGTTGTCATCGAGCGAATCTATAAAACGGCTGTGGAGATCCATCACCCGGCTGAAACCCACGGCAGTGTGGCCCGATGGGAGGGAGAAAGGCTCACAGTCTGGGATTCCACTCAGGCTATCTTCAGCGTTCGAGACGGGCTCGCCTATTGGCTGAAAGTCCCTGCAAGCCGGATAAAGGTCATAAAAAAATACATGGGGGGAGGATTCGGGAGCAAACTCGGAGTGAATGATTATACGGTTGCGGCTGCCCTTCTGGCAAAAGAAGCCAAAAAACCTGTAAAGGTCATCCTCTCCAGAGAAGAGAATTCTCAGTGCGTCGGAAACCGTCCCTCAAGCCTCCAGACCATCAGAGGAGGAGCCAGGAAGGACGGGACGCTGACCGCTCTTTCCCTGAAAAACTATACCTCCGGAGGAATCGGAAGAGGAGACAGATGCGCGGAGCCCCTCATGGATGTGTACACGTGTCCCAACCTGAAGGTCGAGGAGTACACTGTCTACACCAACACCGGTGCCTCACGGCCCACTCGAGCTCCGGGTCACGTCCAGGGAACATTCGCGCTTGAAGGTTTCCTCGACGAACTGGCCAACGAGCTCAACATGGACCCTTTAGAATTGAGGAAGAAAAACTATTCCACGAAAAACCGCGGAGACACCGGAATCCCCTATTCGTCAAAAGGACTGGACAAATGCTACGCCCAGGGATCGCGAAAAATAGGATGGGGGAAAAGAAACAAAAGGCCAGGACAGGGAAACGGAAGAACCCGGCGCGGAATCGGCATGGCCAGCCAGATCTGGTGGGGATCAGGAAGACCTGGAACCCTGGCAGACATCAAACTCCACCGCGATGGAAGCGTTGAGGTGATATGCGGCACTCAGGACATCGGCTGCGGCACGCGAACATACATGGCTACAATCACTGCCGAGACTTTAGGCTTGAGTCCCGAAGACATCACAGTCAAGCTCGGAAGCACAGAGTATCCCTGGTGTGGCTCATCAGGTGGAAGCACCACAACCCCATCAGTCTCTCCGGCTGTCAGGGATGCGGCTTTGAAGGCTGCGGACTACCTTAAAAACTTAGCTGCGGACAAACTGGAGACCAAGCCCGAGGAAATCAGAATAGGGAAATCCAAATTTTACAAAAGGAGCACTCCATCCAAATCAATTCCTTTTAAAGAACTCCTCCGAGAACTCCGCCGCGAAGCGGTCTTTCGCGGAGAATGCAGCGGCCGTTCTTCTGAATATGTCTACAACACATTCTCAGCCCATTTCGCCGAAGTCGAAGTGGACTTGGAAACAGGACAGACCAAGGTCCTCAGAGTCGTGGCCGCTCATGAGAGCGGAAGGATCATCAATCCACAGACAGCCGAAAGCCAGGTCGTCGGGGGGATCACCCAGGGAATCAGCACGGCCCTTTTTGAAGAACGCATCATGGATAACTCCACAGGAAACGTGGTCAACCGGAACTGGAGGGACTATAAAATCGCTACATCGCTCGATATGCCGGAGTTCGTCCCTGTTTTTGTGGACTCGATCGACCCTCACATCAACATTCTCGGGACTAAAGGACTCGGCGAGCCCCCGCGAATCCCCATATCCGGAGCTATCGCCAACGCGGTCTATAACGCTATCGGGGTCCATGTCAGAGAAATCCCGATGACACCCGATAAAGTCCTTGAAGCGCTGAAGCGGAAGGAGGTGCAGGACAATGAATAAATTCAAAATCGCTGAGCCCCAGACTCTAGGGCATGTGACGTCCTTTCCTTCTGAAGACGCGAACTATAGTCTGATGGCTGGAGGGACAGATCTCTTAGGGGAGATCAAAGACGGGATTATCAAACCAGAAATCGTTGTCGACCTCCGCAGTATTCCCGGACTCTCCTACATAAAAAAAGACAGGAGCGGAGTCAAGATCGGGGCTCTGACGAGCCTGGCGGAATTGGCGGGAAGCTCCCTGATCCAGAATGAGTATCCAGCTCTTCTTGAAGCGGTTCTGGCTGTGTCCACTCCCCAGCTCAGAAACATAGGAACCGTGGGAGGAAATCTCTGCCAGCGGCCGCGTTGCTGGTACTACCGTGATCCGCAAGTGCGATGCCGGAAAAAAGGAGGGAGCCGCTGTTTCGCCACTGCCGGAAGGAATAAGTACCACGCAATCATCGGCGGAAGTCTCTGCCACATCGTCCATCCTTCCGACTTAGCGCCAGCCCTCATAGTTCTGGATGCGAGGGTCACCATCAGCACACCCCAGAAGGACAAAACGGTCCCTCTCGCTGATTTTTTCACGCTGCCCACAGAAAACGTGCGCAACGAGAACATACTGGCGCCGAATGAAATCGTGAAGGAAATCATCCTCCCTCCAGCCAAAAGGGGAGAAAAGAGCACCTACATCAAGTTCAAGGAAAGAGGCACATGGGACTTTGCGGTCGTATCGGCCGCAGTGAAAGGTGCGGTTTCCGAAGGGATCTTTAACAGCATAAAGATCGTACTGGGAGGTGTGGCTCCGGTTCCCTGGAGGTTAGAAAGAGCAGAGACCTTGATCCGCGGAAGAAAGGTTCGAATCAATTCTGTGAAACAAGCGGCCAGACGCGCCTTAGCGAGCGCACAGCCTTTAGAGGAAAACGGATACAAAAAAGAGCTTGTCGAAGTGGTTCTTTCGCGAGCAGTTTTTTCTCTGGTGTAAGAGCCTTCTTAAGCAGTGGAGTAAAGGTAAACAAGAGTATGGGATTCAAGCCCGATTGAATAAATCGAGCTGCAGCTTGACTTTAAAAAATTCAAAGATGGGGAAAACCAAATGAAAGAAGTCATCCAATTCAAACTCAACGGAAAACCTGTCCAGCTGACCACTGAAAACAAGCGAATGCTCCTTTGGGCGATTCGCTCAGACTTGAGCCTGACAGGCACAAAATACGGGTGTGGAGAGGGTTTCTGCGGGGCTTGCACTGTTTTGGTGAATGAGGAAGCTGTCCGGTCATGCCAGTTTCCCCTTAAAGACGTTAATGGAAAAGATGTTATGACCATTGAAGGACTAGCCCGTAACGGAGACCTCCATCCCCTCCAGAAGGCGTTCGTAGAATATGATGCTCTGCAGTGCGGATTCTGCACGCCGGGGATGATCCTTCAGGCCTACAGCGTTTTGCTGAAAAATCCTCGCCCGAGCAGAGATGGCATCATCCAGGGCATGGAGGACAACCTGTGCCGATGCGGGTCTCACACACGAATCATCCAGGCCATTCAGACGGCAGCCGAAGAAATGAAAGGAGGGAAACGATGAAAAAAGAAGAGCTTCTCGACCTTGATTTTCAGGATATCACTCCTTCCTTTCCTTTTGACCGACGGGAATTCCTCAAGCTTTTAGGCGGGGGGATCACCATCCTCTTCACGGTCGGAGACGCGGAAGCTCTGTTTCAAGAAGCCCGCCGGAGAGGCTTCCGCCCCAGGCTGCCTGATGACTTCAACGCCTTTCTTCGAATCAAGGAGGATGGCCGGGTCTCGTGTTTTACTGGAAAAATCGAGATGGGGCAGGGTGTCATCACATCCCTGGCACAGATGCTCGCTGACGAGCTTGACGTGCGCGTGAATTTAGTTGACATGGTCATGGGAGACACGGACCTCTGTCCGTGGGACATGGGAACCTTCGGGTCTATGACCACCCGCTTCTTCGGACCCCCACTCAGAGAAGCGGCCGCTGAAGCCAAGGCTGTCTTGAAAGAGCTGGCATCAGAACACCTTCAAATCCCTGTCGCGCGGCTGAAAACTCAAGACGGAGTCATATTCGACGAAACCCAAAAAAATAAACGGGTTACCTATGCCCAGCTGACTAAAGGAAAAAAAATCGCAAAAAAACTGGATAAAAAGCCCGCGGTCGAAAACGTATCGGAATTCACGATCGTGAACAAGCCACATAACCGAATCGATGCGGCTGAAAAAGTCACCGGGAAAGCTCAGTTTTCTGGGGATATCCGTATACCCGGCATGCTGTATGCCAAAATCTTGAGACCCCCAGCCCATGGCGCAAAACTGAAAAGCGTGGACACATCCGCAGCTGAAAAGATCAAGGGCGTTCAAGTGGTCAGGGATAGAGATTTGATCGCAGTCATTCATCAAAAGCCTGACGAGGCGGAAAATGCGCTCCAGAAAATCAACGCCGAGTTTGATATGCCGGAAGCCAAGGTCGACGACAAGACCATTTTCGACCATCTTCTCAAAGTGGCCCCCGAGGCCGAAGCTGTATCCCGGGGAGGAAACCTCAAGACAGGAGAAGAACTCTCTGATGAGGTGCTCGAGGAAACGTACCTGAACAGCTATGTGGCTCATGCTCCGATAGAACCCCATACAGCTGCAGCCAACATCGAAGGCGATAAGATCACTGTATGGGCTTCAACTCAAACTCCATTCAGGCTGAAGGATGATGTCGCCGAAGTCTTGAGTATTCCTTCTGAGAAAGTCCGCATCATCCCTCCGTTTGTCGGAGGGGGATTCGGAGGAAAAACCAGTAACCGTCAGGGTGTTGAAGCCGCCCGTCTCGCCAAGTTGACAGGAAGGCCTGTCCAGGTCGCCTGGAACCGCGCAGAGGAATTCTTCTACGATACTTTCCGCCCGGCTGCAGTGGTGAAAATCAAATCTGGAATTCAAAACTCGGGTCAAATCGCACTCTGGGACTACACGGTCTATTTCGCCGGAGAAAGAGGGGCGCAGCACTTCTACAATATCCCGCATCACCGGACAGCCTCCACAGGCGGAGGCTGGAGAGGGACTCCAGGATCCCATCCGTTCGGGACAGGCGCCTGGCGCGCTCCCTCCAACAACACCAACACCTTTGCCAGAGAATCCCAGATCGACATCATGGCTTCACAAGCCAGCATGGATCCGCTGGAATTCCGGCTGAAGAATTTGACTGATAAACGGATGCGAAGAGTCCTCGTCGCCGCCGCAGAAAAATTCGGCTGGAAGCCGTCCAAAGCGCCCAGCGGCCGTGGATTCGGAATCTCCTGTGGGATCGATGCGGGCACGTATGTGGCCCATATCGGCGAAGTGGAAGTCGATAAGAAAAAAGGAACCGTTCAGGTGAAACGTGTCGTCTGTGCTCAAGACATGGGCCTCTCCATCAATCCAGAAGGCGCGAAAATCCAGATGGAAGGCTGTATCATGATGGGGCTGGGTTATGCCCTGACAGAAGAAGTCCATTTCAAAGGAGGACAGATCCTCGACCTCAATTTCGACACGTATGAGATTCCGCGTTTCTCCTGGCTGCCAAAGAGCGATACTGTTCTGATCGATGCGAAGAATTCCCCTCCACAAGGAGGAGGTGAACCGGCCATCATCTGCATGGGCGGCGTAGTTGCCAACGCGGTATTCGATGCGTGCGGGGCCAGAGTGTTCCAGCTCCCGATGACCCCAGACCGTGTCCGGAAAGCGATGAATCTCGCATAAAACAATCCCTCATCGCAACATTATCCCAACTGTCTGTTCAAAATCATCCGTAGACCACCTTGGCTAGACTGAAACTTATCAGTTCAGGTTTATACATTCTCCGAGATAAAAACTGAGATATCGCTGGTTTTCTTACCGGAAGATAAGTATACTGACAGCCTTTTGACACTGATAACTGGAAGAAAAATAAAAATTCTGCGTCCAAAAAATGATGAATAACGTCCAATTCAAAGACGCACAGGATTCCAGCTTATTTAGGCCTGAAGCGTCTTGAGTAATGAAAGGAGATTCAAGTTGTTGAATCGAAACAAGTTAATCTTTCTCTGTTCAATCCTGTCATTGCTGATCTCAGCGTCGCTTTCATACTCCCAGGAGGAATCATTCGATATCGAGGAGCTGAAGAAGAGCGCGCCGAAAGTGTTCATCGACTGCGACCGCTGCGATATCGATTATATTCGAACAGAGATCACGTTTGTGAATTATGTCTGGGACAGGCAGCAAGCCGACGTTCATGTGCTCATCACACTTCAAAGAACGGGAAGCGGCGGCAGAGAATACACCATCGCCTTCATCGGACAGAAAGAGTACGCGGACTTGCAGAACACACTGAAGTATTTTTCAAGTCCGACAGAAACAGATGATGAAGTCCGGAGAGGGTACGTCCAGACTCTCAAGCTGGGGCTGGCTCCTTATGTAGCCAGGACACCAATGTCAGAGGGCGTGTCCCTGTCGATCAATGAGGAAGTCAAACCCACGGCAGTCGAAGATAAGTGGAATTTCTGGGTTTTCAATGTCAGTTTGAACAGCGATTTGAGAGGAGAAGAGCAGAGACAATCGCAAGAATATTCAGTTAATCTTTCTGCCAACCGGGTCACTCTGGCATCAAAATTAAGGATGGGACTGGATATTGATTATGAAAAAGATGATTTTGACGTCGATGGGGAGACAATCACCAGCATTTCAGAAAGCAAAGATTTTGACGGGTTGTTTGTTAAAAGTCTCAGCGAGCACTGGTCGATCGGAGGCTGGGTATCTCTTTCGTCTTCCACTTACAGGAATATAGATTTTTCTTACGCTCTCTACCCCGCCATCGAATACAACTTTTTTCCCTATTCCCAATCCACCCGAAGACAGCTTCGGGTTCTTTACAGAATCGGATATGGACATTTCCGGTATAAGCAAGAGACAATATTCGGTAAGATGTCGGAAGGCCTATGGGATCAATCTCTTTCGCTTACGCTGGAGTTGAACGAGCGTTGGGGGACTGCAGAATTGCAACTGGAGGGCTCCCATTATTTCCATGATTTCAACAAAAGCAGGCTTGTTGTTTCGGGAGAGCTGTCTCTCCAGATTTATAAAGGACTTTACTTTGATCTTGAAGCAAGATATTCGGCCATTCACGACCAACTCAACCTGCCCCTCGGTGAAGCGACGCTGGAAGAAATATTGCTGCGACGAAGGGAGCTCGCTTCAGGCTATCGGTATTCTTTTGAAATCGGATTGAGCTACCGCTTCGGGTCTGTCTTCAGCAACGTGGTCAATCCACGTTTCGGGAATGGAGGCTGGTGGTACTGACGTAATAAAGGGGTCAGATCCCCATTTTCCATTTTTTTTGAAGCGTGAAGGCAAATTCTTTTTTCCGGGTGAATTTAAAAAATCGAGACCTGCCCCCTTTTCTATTCTTTCTTTTTTAATTCTCTTTTGTAATCCGCTGCATCATCGATATCCTGGAGGATGTTCGGCGTGTTTACTCTGACCTCGAGTACATCATCGGGATGGCTGTACACAGTGCCGCGGAGGCCGACATCCGGATTCAAATCCAAGATCTCCTGTTTATACTTCATATCAATAATCACCGGGTGGCCGCGTTCTTTCTCGTAGACAGGCAAAACTAATCCTTTCTCTGTCTTTTGATACGCTGCGATGAGCCAATCAATGATACGATTCGATATCGCAGGCTGGTCGCCGAGAACGACCAACACCGCCCGCGTATCCTCAGGAACTGATTTAAATCCGCGCTGGACAGAGGAAAGCATACCGCGTTGAAAATCAGGATTGAAAACAATTTTCACAGGGAATCTTTTAATCTTCTCCTCGATCGTCTCTCGCTCGGAACCGAGAACCACTAAAGTCTCGTCCACCTGGGATGAGACAACGCATTTGACGACTGTTTCGATTATTGTTTTTTCTCCGTACGGCAGAAGAAGTTTGGGCGTCCCCATCCTTCTGGATTCCCCCGCGGCGAGAATTATGGCCCGAATCATTTCCCTCCTCCTCTTCTGTGTTGAGCTTGACTACGAACCTGAACGAGTTGAGCCGCGATGCTCACAGCGATCTCCTCGACTGTTTTGGAATTGATATTGATCCCGATCGGAGCGTGAACGCGGTTGAACTGGCGCAAAGAGGCCCACCCTTCTTCCAGGAACTTCTTCCGCATGAGCTCGATCTTCCGAACACTCCCGATCATCCCGATATAGGCCGCATTCGAAGTGATGCACTGCCGGAGAGCATCGGTATCGTGGCGGTGGCCTCGAGTGACGATCACCACATAGGTATCTGCGGATGCCGGGAAATCCCGCACAGCTTTTCCGATGTCTTGGGCGACGACTCTATCCGCATCGGGCAGATTTTCCATGTTCGCATATTCCGGCCTGTCATCAATCACTGTCACTTCAAAACCCAGGAGGCTTCCTAAACGGGAGAGAGCCTTTCCAATGTGCCCCGCTCCCGCAATCACCAGTTGAGGCAGGGGAAACACGGGCTCTAAAAACAGAAAGCGATTTATGCCTTTCTCCGGAAAAACTTTTTCTCTGATTTTCAAAAGCCTGGGCTGGCATTCTGAGAACACACGCTTGATCTCAACTTGAAAGGATGATAAAGGCTTTCTCAGCTCCACCTCATACTTCTCTTTTTTCTCTATCCAGAATCTCAAAAGAGACACTTTGTTCTCCGGAAGCTCATTGATGAACGTGGTCAGTATCCCGGGTTTCCGCTGATCGAGGGATTGACTCAGTGCCCGGAACGTTTCCCTGTATTCTTCCGGTGCGGCATCGATGAGAATTCTGACTTCTCCTCCGCAGATGGCGCCTTCCGCTTCAGAAATATCATCTCTGAGTATGAACTCAGAGAGGACTGACGTCCTGTTTTTAAGGGCGCGCTGGGCCTCTTTCTGGGCATCGGCTTCCAAAAGTCCTCCTCCCAGAGTCCCCTCGAGTAAGCCTTTAGGTGAAAACAAGGCTGACGCTCCGGTCACCTGCGGGGTTGAGCCCTTAGTTTCAATTATGGTGGCCAAACCCAGAGGTTTTTTTCCCTGGAGCATCTCGAAAACGGACGTATAGATGTTTTTCACTTCAACTGCATCTTAGATTTTTTACCTCATTTTTTCAAGAACGGTCCCTGTTCAACATTCAGCAGCATGACCAATCCATCAAGATTGAGACTCTATTCTGTTTGGAATCCCTTTAAAAAAAAGAGAAAAAAATTTCTCTCTATCTGGGAAATATGTATAATTAACGAAACAAGGAATAGCACTATGGAGATAAGCAAAGAATTAGTCGGTTATTGCGGACTTTGCTGCGCAGACTGCCCTGGATATAAAAGAGATATCGCTGATTTAGCCAGAGATTTGAGGAAAAAACTGAGAGAGTCAAGGCTTGACCGTGCTTCGAAATACCTTTCTCAAATCGAGGAGGGCTATAAACATTTTGATAAGTGTTACGAAGTGCTGGGCCTGATGGCGAAGATGCGCTGCAAAAAAATCTGCCGAGAAAGAGTCCGGGCTCCCTCATGTGAAATCAGAAAATGCTGTCGAGAGAATAATTTTGAGGGTTGCTGGGAATGCGAAGAATTCGAAGCATGCGAGAAATTGAACTGGCTTAAGAATGTCCACGGAGATGCCCACATCAAAAATATGAGAAGGATAAAACGAAACGGAATCGATGGTTTTCTCAAGGGAAAAAGAGATTGGTGAAAGTCAAACAAGCGGAAAAAGACCTCATGGAAGAAATCAGACTGAACTCTTAATCTCCTGTATTAAGCGAGAATAAATATCTCCTTCCTTTATGTCGAACACTCTGGTATCTGTTTTTTCCAGTATATCGAGAAATTTTTCAAGGAGGCTTTTTCTCACAGAAATCAGGAAGCGTGTCAAAGGTGGGAGAAGAACGCGTTCCAGAGACGGCCAAAAGCCTCTCCCTTCCAGTTCTAGGGGCCCGACTTCATCCACAATACAGATTTCTGCTCCTCCGCTGCGCAGGATAATCTCTTCTGCCTTTTCGATCCCTGATGGGACGAAAAAATAGGGCCCGACTTTCTGCCATTTTTCTTCTCCGTCGACCCGAAGAAGAGGGGTAGATCTCTCTTCCTGGATATCCAATAAATCATATCCGGTTCTGTCTTTTTCTGTAAAAACCGCTTTGCTCAGGAACCCGTCCACTTTAACTCCTTGATCTTTTAATTCTCCGACCGCTTTTTTCAGAAGAGTGGTTTTCCCGGAATGCACAGGTCCGGACAACAGGAAGATCATGGATTAAAGATATGAAATAAAGAGAGTCAAGTCAAAACTTTGCTTCTCCTTATCTTAAGCTTTTTCCCGAATGGACACACATCTTATTCCCATCGGACACTGTATATTCTGAGCATCTGATATCCGTCGTCATCCTCCTCAATCGCATACAGCTTATGTCCTTTCCAGACTCTGATATCTCCGTTGAAAGGGAACCTGGAGATGTATCTTCCTTCAGCATCGAACACATCGAAGAAAAACTCTTTGACTTCTTTTCCTTTTTCGTATGTCCTCACAAACAATCTCCACTCCTCATCAAGAGTGAAATTCACATAAGGGGGAAAAACCTTCGGAAATTCAATCCTGTCTTTGACCGGACCGGCCACTTCCGGGATTCTCTCAAAAAAATCTTCTTTATCCTCTTCAGTCACTTTGACGGGCTCGTAGTCTTTTATGATTCTTCTCACGAGCTTTCCTTCCGAATTCAATACTTTAATCTCGTAGGTCTCAGGATTGCTGTAATAAATGGTATTGTCTTTGCCCAGCTGATAAAAAATGACAACCTGGAAAGGATTGATCTTTCCCTGGATAAGGTTTGTGTTATCGATCGAAGTGACAGTGAAGAGCGTATTCAGCTCGCTGTCATATTTCCGGACTTCCCGCATGATTTTATCCTCCGAGAGGACTATTTGCTGGCCGATCATATCTCCCTGAGAATCGAATAGAGGAAGAGTGAGACCCTGCGCTTTGGCGGCTGTCGACATTTCTCTTAGGAATTCTCCCTCAAGAGTAAAATACATCAATCTCTGGTTGAGAACATCGCTCACGACGAGTTCCCCATCAGGAGTCACCTGAATCGTGATCGGAACGTTCATCTCTCCAGGACCCTGGCCATCTTTTCCGAATTTCTTCACAAAATTTCCCGCACTGTCGAAAATTTTAACTTTCTTCTCCTTGCGGTCCAGTATATATATGTTTCCATCACTGTCCACATCCACGGATGTCAACTCCGCAAACATATCTTCATCAGACTCACCTTCCCCTAGGGAGAATTCTTGTATGAGGATAATCTTGTTCAGAGTTCCTTCTGGCGGAGCCGGTTCTTTCGGATTCTCGACAACTTCAACTCCATCAACGGTCTTTATTTTTATCTTATCCGCATGAATCTGAAGTGATAGGAAGAAAATCAACAGAACTACTAGAGTTCCTGAAAATATTTTTCTCATCGGAATTCTCCTCTGTCTATCTGACGAGTACCTTCAATCGGTATGATTTTTTGATTCAACATCAAATCTACTCACAGCCAGCCTTTCTTATCTAATACATACTAGATATAGCTGATTTTGTTACACAACAGCATGCTTTCGATACGCACCTCTCTTATTTTACTATATTCTCCTCTAGATAGGGCGGGTAAAATACACGGGAATGGAAGAAGCGACCTTGAAGATTTAGCCTTCCCAAAACGTTCTTTGAGGGAATCCGACAAAGTCGGACGCCGAGTATGTCTGAGCACGTAAAGATCAATCTGATGAAAAACGATGAAGTATGTATATCCCTTTGGAAGTGACAGGGCTTGAATGCGGAGTTACGCAGGCGCCGAAGGGAACGGTGAGGGAATGGCGTTAAAAATCTGAAGAGAGCGATGCCATTTCCGTGTATTTCAATCATTCGTTTACACTCACAAAATAGAAGAGAGCTTTTTGCTATGAGTTATGGATGCTCTCTATGTTTCCGAAAATAAAACACCGTACAGCCAGCCTGAAAGATAATCCAGAAACTCCTGGCTGACCCTTCGGCCTTCCATCGATTGTTTGGCGTACTCGGCATACGCGCCTGTCTCAGCAGAGATGAGAAGATGGTTCAAACCAGGGAATATCTTCAGTGTGACTGGCTTTTTCAGTTTTTTCAGTTTTTTGTGGAGCATTATGGCGTGTTCCGGAAAAACCTGCTTGTCCTTGCCGCCGTTGATGATCAATACCTTGGCTTCGATATCACTGATAACAGAAAGAGGATCATAATCCACAAATGACCGCAACCACTTGAGTTGGGGCTCGATCAATGGCTTGAGTTTTTCCATAGCCTCTTCGTCCACAGGTTCATCCCTGATGATCTTGAGCATATCCTCATAACGGGCCAGGGCGTTTTCCCTTCTCTCTTTGGGAAGCTCCATCGAGTCCATGACAAAATTAAACTGCTCCTTGAGGACCTGGTCTCCGGTCTTCGCTGTTCCAGCCAGGAGAACTATAGCGAAAATTTTCGAATCCTCGGCTGCTATCCGGGGAGCAATTATGCCACCTTCAGAATGACCGACGAGTGCAATTCTCTCATGGAGAATGTCCTCACGAGTCCGTAAAAAAGCGACTGCAGCCCTGGCATCCTGGACAAGGTCTTCCTGTGCGGCGTCAATGAAACTCCCCTGGCTTTTTCCGGTTCCTCGGTCATCATACCGAAGAACGGCTATCCCGTTTTCGCTCAAAACATGAGCAATCTGCTTGAAAATACCCATTTTGAGCCCCCCGGGTCCGACTGTATCCTCATTCCTGTCCTGCGGGCCTGAACCTGAAATCAGCACTGCGGCCGGATGTTTGTCTTTTCCGTCAGAAGGAATCGTCAATGTCCCCGCCATCTTTATGTCCCCTGAGGAATATGTCACATCTTCAGAAGCGTATTTCTCTGATGTGATGACTGGTGATACGATTTTCTTTGTTTTCAGATTGAGAAAATCCTGGTGATAGACGTCTCTGGCTTCAAAAGGAAAGGAAATTTTTAATATTTTTTCTTCATCTGCCCAGATATACCCGCCGCTGGTGCCGGCGAAATCCACGAAGTATCTATCTGTTCTCAATTCATTTCCTTCCCATTCCAAAACTGTTTCTCCATAACTTTCAATATTCACTGGAACCAGAAAAGGTTCATCAAAATAATAACTCCCCCAGGATTTAGTGAGAGCGTAAAATTTTCTTCCTTTCAGATGAAGGTTTTTTTTGATCAACAGAAGATTGTCGACGAGCGGATTATCGGTGCTGAAAACAATGTCGGGGCGAAAAGGAAACTGTTTCTTTGATATCTTATCTCCTTCCTGGCAATGCACTTCGACCTTACTGCCCGTAACTTTCGCTCTCAGCTCCACATCCTCGTCGTTCACTTTCCCTTTCAAAACAGCCTCCTTTAAATTCCAGTCCTTTGACAACTTCTCTTCAAACTGGAATTGGAGGCTCACTGGACCAGCCGCCACTTGAGTATCCCCTTCAATCAGGATGTCCTCCCCTTCCTGGACGATATTGTAAAAACCTTTTCCTGTCTTCCTCCCTTGAGTGAACCATTGG
Source organism: uncultured Eubacteriales bacterium (assembly GCA_964348015.1). GTDB lineage: Bacteria > Acidobacteriota > Aminicenantia > Aminicenantales > Aminicenantaceae > SOIA01. Next base: position 23,421 of record CAYGBC010000004.1, read on the forward strand.
TGCTGTATCCCCATTTTCTTTTCAGCGGGTTCTTCCGTTTCAATCTTTTCCGAACGCGCTTCCATCATCTGTGCGGGCACCGAAAGCGAACGGACATGCCCGGCTTCATCTGTGAGCAACTCCATTTTGACTCCGACAAAATTGATGTGAAAAAGATTCGCATTCCTGCTGTCAGGTTCCACGTTCACGCTGAATTCCCTCATCGGCACCACATAAGCCGGAAAAGTCATTTTTTCTCTGAAACCCTGTGCTTTTTTCGCCAAGATCATGTAGGGAGAGAAAAAGCTGTTGGGCAAAATCAGAGCATCAGGAGATATCTTGACTTTCGTTTCCAGCGTTTGTTCACCGGCCCGACCCGTGTTCTTCACTTCTCCTTCGCTCACTGTGCTTTCTATTTCCTGGATTACACCTCTCACTTTTCCTTTATAAACAAACCGCAACGGCCTGAATTCCTTGTCCACTTCAATCATCATCAGCTCAGTGATGACAGAGACCGGTTTAGTAATCTCTCCATGAGCCCGCAGGATGTATTTATCCGCCTGTTCGATCCATTCGTATTCTTCGTAGCCGGCTTCCTCCCCCATAAAATAGAGGAATAATTTTTTCTTGCTGTCCGGTTGAGGAACCTCTTCTGGCTCCTGAGCGAGAAGAAAATTAAATAACAAAAACAGTATGACGAGAATCCAAATGATTTTTTGGCTCACTTTGTCCTCCAGAGAAAAAATTAGCACATGTTCCATCTCTTTATACCCCCTCCTTTTCGGTATTATTCAAGTATTTATTCATCAGAAGAATTGGAGAGAAGTATAGATAATTATACCTGTTTTTGAGAATTATGTTCCAGGCTTGAAAATTTATTTATGCAGAAGCCAAAAAATAATTGGTGAATGAGAAGGAGGCAAAATAACTCAAATATTGGGTCTCGATCGTGTGGAGTAACCATCCCAAATAATCATAAAATTTTTATTGACAACGAGACCTTACCTGACTATAATCCCTCCAATGTTTGAGACAGAAAAGAGAATTTTAAGCCACAGCGTTTCCTGGTCCCACCTTCTCTGGTGGGCGGCCCTCACCGCCCTATAATCTGTCTATACCTCTATTCTATATCCTTTAGAAAATATCAAAAATTTCATTGAGGAGATAACACTATGAAAAGATTTGCATCTCGAAACTCAGATTCATTACCTTCACATTTCTACAACATCAAGGCTGACTTAAAGGAGCTTCCCAAGCCTCCTCTGAATCCGCAAACCCAAGATCCTCTCAGACCAGAAGAACTCGTTCCTATTTTTCCCAATGGTTTGATCGAACAGGAGGGAAGCTTAGAAAGGTATATCCCAGTTCCTGAAGAAATCCTGAATGCTTTTTCTGTGTACAGACCGACTCCGCTCGTTTACGCCTCAGCATTGAAGGAAAACCTCCAGACTCCCGCCCATATTTTTTACAAATATGAGGGAGTGGGGCCAACGGGAAGCCACAAAAGCAATACCGCTCTCGTTCAGGCCTATCTGGCAGCCAAGGAAGGAATCCAAACTCTGGTCACAGAAACAGGAGCTGGCCAGTGGGGGTCGGCACTTGCCCATGCGGGTATGACCTTCGGAGTCGATGTTAAAGTCTTTATGGTCAGGATCAGCTACAGGCAAAAACCAGGACGAAAAACAATGATGGAGCTCTTGGGAGCTTCAGTGGAAGAGAGCCCGAGTGAACTGACCGAAGCCGGAAAAAAATTCTTTGCGCAAGATCCGGATCATCCGGGGAGCCTGGGGATTGCGATTTCAGAAGCTGTAGAGACAGCGGTTCAAAACGGGAGTTCCAAATACTCATTGGGATCGGTTCTGGACAGCGTGTTGATGCATCAAACGGTTATCGGGCTCGAAGCGGAAAAACAAATGCAGGAACTGGGAGTCGAAGCGGATGTCGTCATCGGGTGTGTCGGTGGAGGTTCCAATTTTGCCGGACTGGCCTTTCCGTTTGTGAAAAAGAATCTCACTGAAGACCAGAACCTACGCTTTGTGGCCGTGGAACCCGAAGCCTGTCCTACTCTCACGACTGGCGAGCTCAGGTATGACCATGGAGACAGTGTCGGGATGACTCCTCTTTTGTACATGTATACCCTCGGAATGGATTTTGTCCCTCCTCCGATCCACGCGGGGGGGCTCAGGTACCATGGGATGGCTCCCCTCGTCAGCCACCTTGTGAACACTGGAGTTGTGGAACCTAGAGCTTACACTCAAGATTACATCTTTGATGCGGCAAAGCTCTTTTTGAGGACAGAAGGCATTCTCCCGGCTCCTGAATCCTCTCATGCAATCGCTGCGGTCATCGACGAAGCACTGAAAGCTAAAGAAGAAAAAACGGAAAAAGTGATACTCTTCAATCTTTCGGGCCATGGCTTTCTGGATATATCTGCCTTCGAGGGAAATTCACGAAAGTAGAAGAAAGAAATTCAAAGAGATCTCGAGGGTAAGACGGGATTTTTCTGTTCTTCTTCTCGAGAATGAGTTTCGTTTAAATCTTTTGAATTGAGCAGATGGGGAACGTGGTGAAAAGGAAAAAACCCACAGGGATTTTAATGGGATGAATTGATCTCCACGATTCTCTTTTCGTCTTTGTAATCGAGGATTTTGTGCTTTTCCAGCCATTCCATCATGGAAATATCCAGAGGAAAGCCCGTGTCCTTGGATTTATTCACAGGGAAACCGAAATACTTGTCCTCGGCTTGTCCGATCAAATAATTGTTGCTGACCACCGTATACACCTTATCGGGATGGATGACTTTCCCATCCTTCTCCAAGATTTCTCCGTTGACCTCGATGTAGTCAACCCTCTTCCCAAATGGCCTGCTCTTTCGCGGGAAATACTTGTACTGAAGACCGGACACTTGGAGTTTATCCCAGCCCCTGTTCACGTCAAACTCCAGGAGATCCTTAATCTGCTGACCCGTTAGTTTAAATACAACCAAAGTGTTTTGAAAAGGAGACACTTTGAAAACATCGGACTTTGTGATCGGACCCGCAGAAATATTTGCCCGGATGGCCCCGCTGTTGTGGAATGCGATTTGAGCGCCTGTCTTCCATCTCATGACATCTGTGATCCAGTTGCCCAGGGCACTTTCATGCACTGAATTCACTTTCGAATAGAGCAGCGCTGTCTGATTCTTTGGAGCCTTCCCGATGACTTTGGCGTATTCCTTCCCGATTGAGTCCTCAACTTTACGGACCAAGGAGGAAACCTGAGCTGAAGGATTCAGATCAATGTCTGCCAATAACCAGACTAATTCATTCTCGAAATTCACAACACGATCATTCTTAACACTGACTTTCATATAGCCTAGTGTCTTTTGGTGTCCTATTGTCGACTGGACCAGCACACCGTTGATCACTTCAAACCTGCCGTCTTCAGAGGCAGCCAAAACGATGTCGATTCCTTTGACATTCTTGGCGATGTGCACGGCGTCTTTGAACCATCCATGAGATAACACCACGATCAAATCAGTCTGCTTATCCAACTCTGGAATGTAGGAATTGAGGGTGGAAACCATCGGCAACACGGCCAATCCTTCGACTTTGTCCTTTTGCACCTCGGTTAAAAAATTCTCTTCCATCACAGCGATAACGCCCACGCGCAAACTCCCGACATGAAAAATGCGGTAGGGATCAACTGGAAAAAGCGTATTGTCTTTCTCATAGACAATGTTTGCCATAAGCGTAGGAAACTCTGCCAATCGGGAAAGGCCCAGAGCGTTATCCTGTCCTTTGTCAAAGTCATGGTTTCCGTAGCACCAGACATCATAATCCAGCAAGTTCAAGAACTCCATCATAGCCCCGCCGATCACGCCTTTATACTCGACTTCTGCGGCCAGGGTGCCGGTCATGATATCACCCTTATCGATCACCAGGACATTCTTCTCCTTGGCTCTGATCTGATTCAGATAATGACTGACCGCCTCCATCCCCCCAACGAACCTCTCTTTGTCTTGCCTATCGATCTTATAGGGCTTGAGGGTGCCGTGAGTGTCGTTCGAATGAACAATGGCAATCTCTTCCGGAGATGACGAGCAGGCCAATCCCAGTCCAAAAGAGATAGCGACAGCCATAAATAAGGCTTTGAGAATGAAGGACAAACTCTTTGATCGGACCTGTATCCTCTTGCGATTGAACGGCAGTTTATGCGGGATTAACATTTTCCTGACAAAAATTCTATTCTCATTCAAAGAAGTAAAAATGGAGAAAGTTGATCTCAGTCTTATCGACTTTCTGAATCAGTTCTCTTTTTTTCACTAAAAAAAGCTTATAGCACAGGAGGGGAATGATGTCAAAAAACAAATCAGAGTGGGGCACCCAATTTCGGAGATAAAGAAACAATCAGGCAAACCGATTCGTCATCCCGGGTATTTTTCCCAAGAGAGGAAAATGCAGAAAGACTAATACTTGATTTCCACTTCCACAACAAAGAACTTGTAATCCACATAATCGAACGTCACTTCTTCCATCAGGACTGCCTCTCCTTCGTTATTCACATAATACTCTCGAACGAGCTGTTTGCTCGGAAATCTCACTCCTTTCTTCTCGACTCCGTAGTGGACGGTCCACACGACTTTCTTTTTTAAATCTCCAATCGGAGAAAGGATCAATTCATCTTCGTAATCCTTTATAGACCTTGGATCATACTCAATTTTCAGGATGCTAAAGCTCTTTCTATCCACCCAAACACGGCCATAGTTCTCATTTTCTTCCATTTCTTGCTTTGGGGAAGACGCGATGATTATCGCTTCCTTTCCATCTATGATATCTTCTCCGACGATTTTGTAGTCGAAACGCTTCTGCCAGTAATGGCTCAGGAATCCGACCGGACCGTAAACTAAATACTTTCCGATGTATTTCACCGGCCTCAACTCCACGTCCTCTACATGTTTCTTTTTTCCGTCCTCTTCCAGCAGGATCCTTTTTTCCCTCAACTCTTTCTCTTTCTTGACCAGTTGATAATCGTACGTGTAAGACTTTTGTCTCAAATTTTTGGTTTTCAATTTTTTCGAGGAGAGGCTAAACTTCTCCAATTTTTTCCTTGAATAATAATATTTCAGGGCATCAACTTTCTCTTTGCAGACATAAAACAAAGCCATATTTTTGACTCTTTCGCAATAATCCCCAGTCTCTTCCAGGATTCTGCTGAGCGTTTTTGGATAATCGTTTTCAGCAATACTATCAGGATAAGAAATCCCAAATCCGGCAAGGATAGTGAAAAAAGAGGCCAAAATCAGTGATTTCCGCAGGGACCTCGAAAGCGGGCGCTGATCTCTACTCTTCAATCCCATTTGCGTCTCAAATATCTCTCTAAAAAAATTATGGCACAGGGGAAATGAACTGTCAAAATCAGGGACTGAAAGTCAATGCGAAGCTCTATTCCAGAACAGCAAACACCCGGGCCGGAGCGCCCGTGCCGTCCTTTATCATCATCGGGATAACATACAGCACAGCTCCGGAAGGAGGGAGCTTATCCAGGTTGGCGATATTCTCTAAAGCCAGCTTATCCGCTCCGCAGAGAACCTGGTGGGCCTTGAAATCTTTGGACTTTCCGTAATCGATGCTGGGAGTGTCAATGGCAATTCCTGTGATATCCCTTTCTTCGACTAAAAATTCAACAGATTCTGCCGAGAACCCGGGAAAGCTCAGCTCCGGAAGAGCATCCTCGCCCGATTTGTCCGTCCCGAGGACTTTTTTCTTAACGGGGTAATATTGAGTATCGATCCCAGTGTACATGATAATCCAAGCTCCTTCAGGAATTTCGCCGTACTGCGTCTCCCAATCCTTGATGTCCTCGACATTGAGGAGATAATCCCGGTCTTTTTCGCATTTTTCGGTCACGTCTATCTTGACCGCAGGCCCGATCCATTCCTCCAGAGGAATCTGGTCGATCGTGCGTCCGTTCTCCGCAAAATGTATAGGAGCGTCCGCATGCGTCCCTCCGTGTTCAGAAGCACTGTAACGGTTTGAGGCGTACCACCAGCCTCCCTCCGATATTCCCCAGAAGACTTTTTCCAGTTTGAAGGGTTCTGCTGTCGGCCAGTAAATCGTGTCCTCATCATACAGATAGGTCATATCCAGCAGCTTTCCCTCGGATTTGCAGGCCGAAAAGGAAGCAACAATAACCGTACCGATAAAAAAGACCGCAACCCATTTTTTCAAACCAGTATTTTTCTCCATCCTAAATCCTCCAAAATATTCTATTCATTAATCCTTATAAACTCCTATTCTAATGAGTTTGGATGATTTACTTTTTTTTCAGTTGAGACTTGCAGTTTTTGATTCTTTTATCAGCTTTTTCTTTGAGCTGGGAATCGAGCTCGGCAGCTTTTTCAAAGTCCTGAATTGCCCTGGAATACTCTTTCTTCCGTTCCAATGCGATTCCACGGTTGTAAAAGGCGAGAGCGCACTCGGGATCAACTTTAATGGCCCGGCTGTAATCTGCAACTGCACCATCTAAATCATCCTTCTGCAACTTGGCATCCCCACAGATCTTATAAGCGGCAGTATAATTTGGATTAATTTGTATTGCCCTGTTGAAGTCTAAAATCGCGCCATCATAATCCAGATCATCCATCTTGAGAATTCCACGATTATAATAGGCATTCGCATCATCCGGCTTCAGAATGACAGCCTGATCATAATCTGCGAGAGCTCCCTCATAATCGCCCGTTTGATGTCGGATGATACCGCGGTTGAGAAAAGCCTTAGCGAATTCCTGGTCAATCTCCACAGCTTTCGTATAATCTGCGACAGCTCCGTCCAGGTCATCCATTTTCTGTTTTGCCAGTCCTCGATTGAAAAAAGCGATAGAGTTGTTCGGATCAGCCTGAATAGCCTTCGTATAATCTGCAATGGCACCTTCCAGGTCTCCCCTTTCTAGCTTTTCAAGACCACGATTGACGTATTGAGCAGAGTAGTAGCATCCTTGAATCACGGAAAAACAAATAAAAGCCACTGAAATCAAAAATTTATTCATTTAGTACTTATCAAATTTCCCTTTTGACGGTCAGATATATTCAAATAATGTGACTTTTCATTAAGCCTAAATTGTACACTCAGATATGTCAAGACGACTTTAGAGCGCGATCATTGACAAAAAATCGAGCTAAGAATACTATACAATTGTTAGACAATGGGAACCTGGTCATGAAATTCAAATTGGTAATTTTACTGACTATTACTACTTTTTTAATTGGGTGTGAAAATAAATCCTTTTTAGTACAAATTTGTTGCGTAGACATTCCTGAACGGATAGACTTTGGCCAAGTGATAATCTTCAAGATGTACTGTGAAACTCCCACTCCCGGGTACAAATTCTCCCATATTGACCTCAAAAATACAGGAACCAGCGTCTGGATCAAAGCCTATGCCAAAGGTAAAGGAGCCCAAATCCAAGTTCTTGATAGTTTTGAGGCCACATGCTCTTTTAAGCCCAGAACTCGAGGAATTTATCTGTTCCATTTCTGGCAAATATATACAGATGAATATTTGGTTTATAGAGTTGTTGTCCAGTAGAAAATAATTCCATATCTCCTGATTCTTTCATTACTCTCCTCATTTGCAATGGGAGGGGACTTTTTCTATAATAGCCCCGCAAAATGCAAAGCAGAGGGCGGAAAGGAAGAATCCATGCCGAATCATAATATCGCAATTATCGGAGCCGGTCCGATCGGGAGTATCATGGCGGCTTATCTTGCCCGGAACAAAGAAAACGTTTATCTCATCGACATGAAGAAAGAGCTCATCTCGGCCGTAGAAAAAAACGGGATCACTGTCACCGGCGTGGAGGACAATTTTACAGCTCGAGTCAAAGTCACAGGAGATTCCGCCGCCAGCTTGAACCAGTATAAAGTGGATTTAATTTTCGTCTCAATTAAATCCAACTTCACGGATTCTCTCCTGAAAGAGATAAAGCCAGTCTTAAAGCCCGGACAAAAGATCATGCTTCTACAGAATGGGATCGACAACGAAGACCGGGCCGCTGAACAACTCAGCAAGGACGACATCCTGAGATTTGTGATCAACTATGCCGGGATGATCGAAAAACCGGGTGTCATGAAAATGTCTTTCTTCAATCCTCCGAACTATATCGGCGTGCTCTCTCAAAAGAATGATGCGCTGGCCAAAGAGATAGCGAATATCATCACAGAAGCCGGACTGGAGACGCATTTCGCCCCGGATATTAAGAAGCATGAATGGAAAAAAACAATCCTCAACGCATCGCTCATGCCAGTCTGCGCCACGACGGATACGACGATGAAAGAGGCCATGGAGGGAGAAGAGACTCGGTTCCTGTGCGAACAGATCCTTCAGGAATGCATCCAGGTCGCGAAAAAAGTGGGATTCGATTTTGGAGAAGATTTTTTTGAAAAAGGCGTATCTTACCTCTCCTCTGCGGGAGACCACAAACCCTCAACATCTATGGATCTGGAAGCCGGAAATCCGATCGAATACGTCTTCCAGCCAATCATCGACTATGGAAAAAAAACCGGGACGCCCACGCCTTATTTAGATTCACTCACAAAAGTCATGCGCACGCTGGAAAAGAAAAAGCGTAAATCTTAAAACTTTCCCCTTTATTCTTTTTTCAGACGAGATATGATCTTCTGGATCTCATCCGCATCGGTTATGGATGTTTCATACTCTGACGTTTCGACTGGTGCTCCCATGAACGCCTCTGGATTCCGGTGGATCATCGGGCTTTCGACCTTTTTCATCGCAAAAACATGGAACTCTTTGGCTCCGGTCTGCTCGGCTAATTTCTCGATGTTTTCGGGTGTGATGCCGCAGCCGGGCATGATGATGATATCCTCTCCGGCTTCCTTCATCAGATCGGAGATGAGCGCGATGCCTTCCTCGGCCGTGTTTTTCTGACCGGAAGTGAGGATACGGTCGACCTTGAGATCGATCAGGTCATGGAGAGCCTGGAAAGGATCGGCTGTCATATCAAAGGCCCTGTGAAATGTCACGCTCATGGGTCTGGCGATATCGATCAATTCCCCCGTTCTTTTCGTGTCCACTCGCCCATCCACATCCAGAATCCCGATCACCACGCCGTTCGCTCCCAGCTCCTTGGCAGCCAGGATATCACTCTTCATCACATCAAACTCAATGTCGGAATAGCAGAAATCCCCGCCTCTCGGCCGGACGATCACATTCAGGTCGATAGAAAGAACCTTCCCCGCCAGTTGAATACTCGCCGCGCTTGGGGTCGTCCCTCCTTCCAGCAGGTTATCACACAGCTCGACTCGGTGAGCACCCCCCTTCTCTGCCTCAACAGCGGAGACGACAGAATTCACACAGGCTTCGATAAGAATATTCTTTTTACTCATTTCGTTTTAAAACAGATCGTCGACGTCTTCATTTTCTGCGGGAAGACGCCCGTGCCGCTGGAGGAACTGCTGGATCAGTTCGCTCTCGCGTTTGGTGTACATCGGGTCTTCCTCGTAGCTGAAATATTTTGCCTCCGGTTTTGACTTTGACTGCTCTTCGAGTGTCTGCCGGAGATTCTGGGTGCCAGCAATGTAAATAATGTCCTTCTCCTCATCCAGAAGTTGGAAAGCTCCTTCAGTCTCCGGCACCTGACTTAAAACCTCAGGAATCAATTCCAGCCATTTTTCTGGCGGAAGTGTCACCGGAGACAGCTGAAACCTCAAGTCGCAGCTCATACACCGGCCGGCTTCCCGTTCGGCTTCTTCTTCGGTGTATCCGATTTGAATAAGGCCAAAAGAGCGAAGGCGCTCTTCCGGAGGCAGCTCGACCATCGAGACTCTCTCTCTGGAGAAAAAATCCTTGTCCTCACCTCTCCACAAGTCTTTTTTTCCGTTATCTTTGGAGGAATTGCTCTCTTCCAGACCTTTTCCGCCTAAATATCGGTCTATTGAATCTGCCGCTTTCCGGCCCATGGCCATGGCTTCCACAGCCGAAGCCGGACCGGATGTCACTTCGCCGCCGGCGAACACTTTCGGTATGTTTGTTTCCAGAGAATCCTTTTTCACCTGGATCATTCCCTGATCCGTCTGTTGAATTTCCATGTCAGCAGGAAGACAGGAAATGTCGACACTCTGGCCGACCGCCAGTATCACTTCATCTGCCTGGAGAGATTTGCGCTGGGAAGAGTCAAAAGCCGGACAAAATTCCCCCTGTTCATCGAAAACAGAAGTGCAGGCCTGGAGCTCAATTCCCTTGATCTTGTCTCCTTCGGTCTCAATCTTTATGGGCCCCCAACCCGGATGGATGACAACTCCTTCCTTCTCCGCTTGCTCGATCTCCCAGGTAAAAGCGGGCATCTCCTCCCGGCATTCCAGGCAGGCCAGTTCAACTCCGGAAGCGCCAAGGCGGAAAGCCGTCATGGCCACGTCTATGGCGACATTCCCTCCTCCGATCACCACCACCTTCCCGTGGAGTTCCTTCTGCATTTTCTGTTTGGCGTCCCTGAGAAAGTCCAGTCCCCACAAGATCCCCTCTTCGGGGAGACCTTCCACATCGATCCTTTTGCTTTCCTGAGCTCCGGTGGCCAGGAAAACCGCATCCCAATACTCGAGCTTCAGCTTCTCAGTGAAATTTTGACTGTTTATGGGCGTGCCAGTCAGAATTTCAACCCCAACAGCTTTCACGGCCTCCACCTCTTTCTGGATGATATCCTGAGGAAGCCGGTATTCGGGAATCGCCCACCTGAGCATTCCTCCTGGCTCGGACTTTGATTCATACACGGTCACAGAGTGCCCGAATTTCGCCAGAAAATAGGCGGCTGTCAGGCCAGCAGGTCCTGAGCCGATGACCGCAATCCTCTTCCCGGAATCTTCCGCTTTTTGAACATCGGATGAGGCTTTACTCGCCTCCAGGGAAAAACGCTTGAGACTGCAAATAGCTACTGCCTGGTTAAGTTCTCCGCGGCGGCATACTTCCTCGCACGGATGGTGGCAGATGTACCCAAGGCTTAGACCGAACGGCACTTTTTCTGCAATAATATCTCTGGCTTCATCGTATTCGCCCCGGAGAATTGCGTTCACGTAGGCCGGGATCTCCATCCTCACCGGACAATTCGCTATGCAGGGAACCAGAGCTTCTTTTCTGTCTCCTGCCATGAGCTCCTTATCCCGGAGGGCCCCGGTCGGGCAGACTTCCACACAGGCTCCGCAGAAACGGCAGCCGGATTCTTCGATCGTGGAGCCGGTTGTGCCCACGACAATCTCATCTTTGGAGAAGACATAGCCAAGGGCTTTAGCTCCGATAACATCTCCACACACTCTCACGCAGCGGAGGCAGCCGACACAGAGGTTGTAATCCCGAATAAAAAGAGGCTCGTCTTCTTCACAGTACAGTTTCCGGGGAACGTAACGGGGGGTGTCTTCTTTAATTCCGACATACTCCGCTACTTTGCGAAGCTCGCACACATCAAACAGAGGACAGCAGCGTTCATTCTCTGGAACGTTAGTCGAGCACTGCGTCAGGCTGCAGCCATCCTTCTGAGCACAGATCAGGCAGGCATGGGGATGTTGAGAAAGGATGGGTACGAGATTATCCTTTCGTTGGGATTCGAGCTCAGGGGACGAAGTCGTGATTTCCATCCCGGTCTCAGCCTTGGTCACGCAGGAGAGAACAGGTTCCTCCTGACCCTCAATGCTGACAAGACAAAGCCCGCAGCCTTCATAGGTGCCTTTTCTGGAGTTTGACTGAAATTTTTCTTTGCCTCGAAAGCAGACATCAGCCGGAGAAACTTCCTGAAAAGACGGGAGGTCAGGACGATGGCAAAGATGAGGAATATAAACGCCCGCTGCCAGGGCCGCCTCTAAGACTGTCTGGTCAGATTGCGCCTCAATTTCTTTTCCGTCAAGGGTGAGTTTGATGCTCATATTCTTTGAAGCCCTAAGGAATTCTCGCCGTATTCTAGAAATACATTTTTCTTAAGAGATTGCCACGCAAGCTCGCAATGACACCTTAAATCTATCCTTCTTATGGGACTGACGTGCAAGCTCGCAATGACACAACCAATTCACTCTATTTATCCTTTGAGATTGCCACGCTCTGTTCGCAATAACATAAAACCACATCACACAAGATTAAACGGAACTCATCTAAGGCTCTCTTACTCTTATTCCCCATAAATATTATTTTTCCAGCGGAATAATGATCATCTTTTTTTCTATTTTCCATTCACCAGGAATGGGAAATGGCATCCGGGTCGCAGGCTTCCCTACACGGAAGCGGTTTTCTTCCGGATACGGGTTTACACGGCGCGCAGCTGTATTTGATCTTTTTCCGGTGCTCTTCGGTCACTCTGGCCACAGGCTCTTCCCGAAAAGGATCGTTCTCGTCCTCCCCCACCTCTAAGACGCCGTATGGGCAGGCCGTCACGCATTCCCCGCAACCGTCGCATTTGTCTGTATCGATGACGATGAAGTATTCGCCCGAGCCGTCTTTATAACCGTAGTGGGCCAGCATTTTATCTTAACCCTCTCTCTTTCTCGACAAGCGCCTTGGCAAACAGAGCGCCGCCCAGGGCTCCGGCGATCTGGGTGTCATGTTTGGGCTCGAGAGCCTTGATCTTGAGCTCAGCTTCGATCCTCTTCACGACTCCCTCATTCTTGGCAATCCCGCCGGTAATGGCAAAGTCCTTCTCGACTTTGATCCTTTCCAAAAGCTCCACGACGCGGTGAGCCATCGCCGAGGAGTACGCCGCCAAAACCTTTTCTTTGGGCCATCCCTTGCGCAAAAGTCCTACGGCCTCGGATTTTGCGAAAATGACACAGGTGGAGCTGACCGGCTCCGGTTCTTTAGCGACCTCGAACGAGAGCCGTCCCATGTCCTCGATCGGTACAGAGAGAAGGTCCGCAAAGACCTCCATTCCGCGGCCCGTTCCGGCTGCACATTTATCGTTCATCAGAAAATTCGTGACTTTGCCTTTCTCGTTGCAGTGGATGGCCTTGCAGTCCTGGCCGCCCATATCCAGTATGGTCTTCACTGTCGGACCGTACATGAAATTGGCTCCTCTCGCATGGCAGGCAATCTCCGTGATCGCCCGCTTGGCAAAAGGAACATTGACTCTCCCGTAGCCCGTCCCGACCGTGTAATGGATCTTACCCTGATTCAGGCCGGTGTCTTCCAGCGCCTTGTCCATAACCTTTTGAGCGCTCTCCGGGCTGTCCGAGCCTGTGCGGAAGTTGCTGTAGCAGTAGAGGTTCCCGTCTACCAGAACAACAGCCTGCGAGCTTACCGAGCCGACGTCCACTCCCGCAGAAATGATATCCCCGTCCTTCCAATCCACGTCCGGGGATGTCCACCTTGATTCTGGCCATCTCCAGTATTCTTTCTCCACTTTATCCTCCTTTGGCCTTTTCTTGAGCTGCGAAAGCGGCCCCCAAGGCGCACGAATATTCCGGGTCTTCTGGGATCATCAATTCCTGCTTCAAGTCCCGTTTCAAAGAATCCACAAAACCGATATTCCGGGCCACTCCACCCACCAGAGCCACGTCCTTTTCAATTCCGATCTTTCGGGTCATCGAAGCGATGCGGTCCGAAATGGCATCATGAACGGCCCGGACAATATCTTCCTTGGAGTGTTTTGCGTGAATGAGACTCACCACTTCTGATTCTGCAAAAACAGCGCACTGGGCGTTCATCGGGACAGATTTTTGAGACTTGAGCGAAAGTTCCCCCATCTCCTCGAGTTTGACCTCCAAAGCGCGGGCCATGGTTTCAGTGAACGTCCCGGCGCCAGCCGCGCACTTTTCGTTGATCGCGAAATCTATGACTTTTCCCTTGTCATTAATTTTGATAGCCCGTCCTTCTTCCGCGCCCACATCAATTACTGTGCGCACGGAGGGAAAGAGGAAATTCACGGCCTTGGCGTCTGCGCCGACCTCAGTGATCGTTCCCTGAGCAAAGACGGCCTCTTCTTTTCCAGCCCCAGTGGCCGTGATATGGGCAACATCTTCTTTCTTCAAGCCGGCTTCTTTGAGAGCTTTATCCAGAGCTTCCTCTGCGGCGGCCTTCTGGTCAAAACCACTGAGCACAGAGCTTTTGGCTTTCACTTTATCCCCCTCCAGGATTAGAGCTTTGATGTATTTCGCCCCACAGTCAATACCGACAACGTTCATATTCACCTCCTATCCATTTTTCAGCAAATACTTCCTTTTTGCCCATATTCATTATTATTCTTTCGACTTTTCAAAACCCAGGCTTTCCATGAACGCATCGATCCGAGTTATGGTCTGGGCTTCATCGAATTCTCTCTCATCGCCCATGTTGCCTTCAAAGATCATTACCGGAAAACCGGCTTCCTTCAAGGCCAGCCTGTTCTCCGCGATTCCCAGACTCAATCCTTCACAGCCGCGGTTGTAGTGCAGCATGATCCCGTTCAACTGCCACTCTTTGGCTATGCGGAGCATCATATCGCTTTTGTGCTCGGGAGAGTAAAAGTGCTGCCATTCCGGCTTTTTCAGCTCCCACTCCGCGAGGACCCGCAGGGCTTGATCGCGGTCCTGGATCTCTACTCCCTGCTCCTGAGGAGTTTTCCGGGGTCCCCATGTCCCGTCTTCCTGGATATCCCACATGCCGATCAGTCCGAACGTGTAAAGAGAGCCGATCGAAACACACCCATACTTTTCCAGGTATCTAAACACCTTGAGAAATGCCCAGGGAGGCTGCGTATCGGTCATCACCCGGCACGTCTCGTTGGACACTGCCGCAATCTGTCTCTTTACTCTGTCCTTGACTTCATCCCGCAGCTCTTCATAAAAATCCGCCACGATTTGACTGCTTTTGTGGAGCGTTCCGTGTACGTACAGCGAATACATCGTTTTCTCATCCAGAGGAGCGGGGATAGCCTTATTCAACGCGCAGACTTCTGCCCAGAGGCTTTCCGAACGGCAGTGATTGGTGACAGCCTGGATAAGCTTCTCATCGTCATACGTTCTCCCCGTGACTTTCTCCAGCCATTCGATCCCGTCATGCATCTGGCCGACCACGTAATCGAGTCTGTTCTCGGTCAGGTCTTCATACGGCCCGACGCTGACATCTAGGGCATAATACGGAATATCACCGCCCTCCAAATCCCGGGCCACCTGATACCACTTGGCATGAGAGCAGCAGATATGGTCCTGCCAGATGAAATCTGGCTTGGGAAATTCACCGCCGAATGCATACTCATTCAGGATGATCGAACCCCAGTAGTTGCGCATGTAGGAGCAGAGATCTCTCGCATATCCGGCCTTTTCCACAGCCTCATGGCAGCGGAGAGCCAAATCCTTATTCCAGGCGACTGAGGCCGCATAGGGCTCGCCGGTCAGAGGATACACATCATCCCCCAAACCTGAAGGGATGGCATCGAAGGACCAGGCTCCACCCGCCCAGCGCAATCCGCCCTTTTCATGGGCATTGGCGTAATTCTTGTAGTAATTTAGCCGAATCTCTTTGGACTTATTCCAGCATTTTAAAGGTTCAGTCTTGTATTTCGCGCTCATCTCCTTCCTCCTTAATACAGGTCCTCTTCGCGCAGCATTTCGAGAAATGCTTCCACCCGAGTCTTGAACTGGCCGACAGGCACTGTGACGTCCAGCTCTAAAAACTGCGCGGGAACGCCGCTTCCTTTGAGATTCTCGATGATCGCGGGGATATCGAGTTCATGGGGATCGCAGAACTTCTGCTGAATCACGATCGCTCCCTGGACGTTCCAGTCTTTGGCCAGCGCATTGATATGCTTAACTCGACTTCGCTCCGGCCAATCCTTGGTCGGACAGGGCACCCGTTCCACGTAGCGCGCGGCAATGGATTCAAAAAGATTCCCGTTGGTGTTCACCGTATTCCAGAAGTAACGGCTACCGGTGCAGTGGTCATCCACGACAAAAACCGCATCCAGTGATTCCACCATATCTATAAATTCAGTATCATCATCTTCACTGCCCAGGATCATCAACCGGACTTTGGAGCTGTTCTCGACCTGCCGCTGCGGCAGTTTCGTCAAGACAGCCTGAAGAGCCGCGTTAAAATCATTCTTATCCACCATCTGGCTGGAAACCACCGTGTACATGGCCTCGAGCCCTGTTACCGGAGGATTGTCTTGTTTCCGCAGCTCATAAAGGTCTTTCGTGAGCTGGCGGGATGTGTTCATGACCTCGATGCCCTTTTTTAAATCATCGTCCGTGATGGCTTTACCCGTCCATTTCTCCACAGCCTCTTTGAAAACTTTCAGTTCTCCGGTCAAATAAGGAACCGCTCTCTGGCTTTGAACGTTGTTCGGCATCGGGAGGTAATAGCTGAAATCCACAGGAATATGCTTCTCCCAGGACGTGTAGGCCTGGCGGATGTGCAAACAGCTCTGAGCGATCATGACTCCATCCAGATAGTCGTACCGCCCCTGAAGTCCTTGCGCCAGACAGTCGCGGCAGAAAGGACAGTACATCCCGAAGATGTGAGGTTCGGTCACATCCTGAGGCTCGTGGCTCCCCAGGATTCTGACCGGAAGCACATGCGCCGCGTAGAGAATCTCTTCAGGAACGTAGGTGCAGAAATAGCCGATCACTTTTCCGCCAGTTTTTTTCTTCCATTCCTGAGCGTATTCGTGGCGTTGTTCGTACCACTCCTTGAACTTTTCCATCATTCTTTCAACTCCTTTTCCAGAGGAATCATGTTGAGAATATCGAAACCCAATGATTTAAAATACGAAATGAGATCACCTTCAAACCAGTCCACCAACGTCCGGACTTTCTTTATCTTTTTTCTCTTGAAGTGTTCGAGCAGTGTCTCGCCCAGCTTGTGGCCCACTCCCCTTCCCTGGTATTCCGGGTCAATGCCCAGAACCTTGATCCATCCTGTTTTTTCTCCGCGTCCAAACTCCCACAGCCTAATTTCGGCGAAAATGAATCCCACAAGTTTTCCCTCGATTTCTGCTCCGAGGCTCATCAAAGGATCGCCCTGCGTGAGATGATACCCGGCCGTTTCCTTCAGGTATCCCATTCTTTTAGAGCTGCGGAAATTTCTTGCTTTCTCTATCCTCTCCTCGATTCGAAGGATCTCGTCAATGTCATCCATCGTGAGCAGTCTTATATTGGTCGCCACATAAATGTCCTTCCAGAGTTTAGTGCGACCAACTTTATGGTAGTGGATCTTTCCTTCAGCCCGGAGAATTTCCAGGTATTTGGCAACTGTATGGCGCGTTAATCCCAGTTTCTCGGCGAGTTCCTCCATCTGGAGTCCGGAAGGGGAGGTTTTGAGAACTTTGAGAATCTGAGCCTGGAGATTTCTTTCCATGCTTTACGGTATCCGATATTGGTTACCATAAAAGTATAAAAAGCAGAATAGCTTGTCAAGCAAATTTTGAATGAAATGAGTATTTTTTATCCGTACGAATGTGTTAATTTTTGGACTTAGGTCGTTATTCCGGCCTGACTTATCAAGACCAACGGTATAGAGCTGACGAAAGGTATTTTTTAATCAATAGAGTGAAAGTTATTTATTATTCGTTGCGCAGTGAATTCACAGGATTCGCCATAGCTGCTCGGATTCCCTGAATGCTGACTGTAGCCAGGGCTATCGCCAGCGCTACTACCGCAGCGACAAAGAACACAAACAGGTTCATGTTTATCCGGTAGGCGAAGTCCTGCAGCCATGAGTTCATGGAATACCAGGCAATAGGGGAAGCGATGATGATTGAGATGAGAACGAGCAAGATGAACTTCTTTGACAACATGGCCACAATATTCGGCGTTGAGGCACCAAGAACCTTACGGATCCCGATCTCTTTGGTCCGGTTTCGGGCGACAAAGGAAGCGAGGCCAAAAAGGCCGAGACAGGCTATTAGGAAACCCAGGGTTGTGATGATCCCCAGCATCCGGCCCATCTGTTCCTCATACCGGTATTCCCGGTCAAAGCTTTCATCCAGGAAGGAATATTCAAACGGAACGCCGGGAAAATGTTCATTCCATGTGCTCCGGATGAACCGCATGAGATCATTCATGTTCTCCACTCGAAGAGAAAGGGTGATGGTTTCGAAAAGAGAATTCTCGATATCCATAACCAGAGGTTCGACAACCTCCTTCATGCCCCGGTAATGGAAATCATCGGTGATACCGATTATTCTCTTATTTATTCTGTGATAGGAAGCCTGGAAATTCTTTCCCAGAGCTTCTTCAGGCGAGGAAAATCCTAACTCTTTAACTCCAGCCAGGTTGATCAGATATGCTTCTCGTTCGTCATTTCCAGCGCCCCGCTGGAAGGACCTTCCGGCGACTATCTTGATTCCGTATTCGGATATGAAATCATAATCCATGGTGATAACCTTGATGAATGGAGCGCCCTTGAAATCCTCTATTCTCGGAGTCATGTAATATCCGGAATCCGCCTTGTCTCCCGGAACAGAGGAGGACACCGTGGCCCCGGTGATCGAAGGATTCTGGAGAAAGTCATTTTTGATAGCCTCGTAGTCCCGTCTCAAATGCTCCATATTGCTTTTGACACGAAGCACAAGTTTTTGCTCCAGGTCAAATCCCAAAGCCCGTCCCTTCATGAATTGGAGCTGTTTAAAAACAATAAGAGCACAGATGACGAGAAAAATGGAAATAGCGAACTGTCCGACGACCAGGACCTTTTGGACTAAAGCTCCCCGGGAGGTCGAGGCCAACCTTCCTTGAAGAACAGAAACAGGGCTCAATGCAGTAAGGATCAAGCCGGGATAGATTCCGGATCCGATGCTGACAAAAAGAAGCAAGCCCAACAGGGATAAAAGCACAACAGGCTGAGTGAGGCCGGCCAAAGTCAATTCTGTGCCTGCCATCTGATTAAACGGAATAAGCAGAAGGAAGGTCAGTCCAAAAGCCAAAATAAAGGAAATAAAGGTGATAAGGAATGATTCCCCCAGGAATTGCCACACAAGCTGCCGACGCTGGGCACCCACCACCTTGCGCAGTCCGACCTCCCTGGTCCGCGTCGTGGAAAGAGCGGCAGACAGATTTATAAAATTCATGCACCCGATGAGCAAGATCAGAAAAGCGATAATGGAATAAATATAGATGTAGTACCAATTGCCAGAAGGCTCGATTTCTCTCATAAGGTGGGAATACATATGGATCCGGGTCACAGGCTGGAGGAATAATCGATACAAATCCATTTCCCGGTTATATTTTTCTGAATATCTCTGAATCAGAAAACTGGAAATCCGTTTGAGCTTCTCTTCAAAATCAGCAACAGCTGTCCCAGGAGCCAGTTTCACGTAGGTGTATTTTGGTTTCGGATTGAACCAATCTTCTTCAAAAGAAGACAGGTTGCTTCTCATTGTCTCCATAGACAGGAACATGTCATATTTCAGATGTGTGTTGGCGGGCGCGTTTTTTATGATGCCTGTTACCTCGTAATCCTGGAGCTCTACAATACCGGTATCATAATCGATCTCGATCTGGAGAGTTTGCCCGAGAGGCGCTTCTTCTCCAAAATACTTTTTGGCCATTCTCTCGGTGATAACAACTGTATTGGGACGTATAAGGGCTGTTTGAAGATTTCCTTGAACGAAAGGCATTTGGAAAAGCTCGAAAATATCCTCGTCTGCAAACCATATGCGATCTTCGAAATTCCGTTTTACGCCCCGTACCACCAGGACGTGGCTTGCATTTTCATAAGGAGGAACCACTCTTACAGCTTGTTCCACCTGAGGATAATTTCTTATGAGCTCCGGTCCCAATGGCGCAGGGGTGGCCACAAACTGAAATTCACCGATGGCGCTGATCCTGTGCACGGCGATACGGTAAATGCGGTCCGCATCCTTGTGAAAAGAGTCATAGGAAAGTTCGTTGGTGACATACAGGATGATCACTGCACAGCAGGAAAGCCCTAAAGCCAGTCCTGCAAGGTTGATGAGGGAATAGAACCTTTGTCGTTTGATCTTCCTGAGGCCGATTTTAAAATAATTCGAAAAAAGGGGGGGCAGCCAGCGGCTCTTTTTCCAGGGCGGGCGCCCGCTCGCACTCCGTGTGTCAGTCTTGAAATATTCAGCCCCAAGGCTGTCCGGTTCCCCGATCTTTTTTACGGCTTCTTCAAAAGCCTTGTCTTCGGAGGAACCATTGCCAATCAGATAGTCGATTTTATCTCTGAGATGGCACTCCAGCTCTTCCTTGTAGCCATCTTCCAGAGCTTCATTTTTATTCAAGGCCTTCCGCCAATCTTTTATCGCTTTTTCGAGATCAAACATCCGACGCTCCTATTTTTTTCTCTTTTTCTTTCAATCGAATTCAGGGAGCGGATCCCATATCCTGGAAAGCACTTTGTGGACACTCATCCATTGATTTCTTTCTTTCTCCAGTTCCTTTTTTCCGAGTTCTGTGAGCCTGTAATATTTTCGTCGGCGTCCATTTTCGGACATCTTCCAATGGGATTGGATAAAGTTTTCCTTTTCCAGCCGGTGAAGGACAGGGTAGAGCATCCCCTCAGACCATTCCAGGGTTCCCCCGGAAATTTCTATGACACTCTGGATAATCTGATACCCGTAAATCTCGCCGCGAGCAAGAATGGCCAGGATAAGGGGCTTTGTTGAGGCCGCCATTAAGTTTTTCGACACCATTTTTCAACTCCAATACCTAAATTCTCTATGTATTATACCTAGAATATTTAGGTATTTCAAGAGCCTATTTTTTTCACCTAATTGAAATCAATTCATTAAGAAAAAGCTGGCATTATTCGGAGAAACCTTTTCCATCTATACGAAAACACTTAATGAGTAATGTCTTTATCGATACGAATTTGTTATTTTTTGGGCTGGGGAGGGATATTCACATTTGAGAATGTCACTTAATAGACATTAAGGTGAACAGGCAGGAATGAGTTATGAACCTAAATGGAAATTCTTATAAATCCAGAAGCTGGTTTTTGTCAGTAAACGGAAGTCTTAATCAAAATCTGCAGATTAATCCTTTTTTATGGTGATATTCCCGCTTGTCTTCAGTTTGACAGTCGTCTGGCCTTCGCCGAGTTCAACTCGAATTTTATTTTTATCGTCCTCATCGAGATAAACCGGAAAGTCTGAATTGATCTTTCCGTACCGTGTGGAGGCGGAAATAATGACGTTCGCACTTCTTGGGATATGGAGTAAAATAGGCTTATAGGTGGTGATGAGCTCCACCTGTCCTTCTTTTGGCAAATTTTTGATCTGAGTCACCTCGATAGGACTGCTGCTGCCTTTGACGATTATGGAACCGGATGTTCGTTTCAGAATGACATGCTTGTACGAATTTGTGATGTTCACATCACCCGCCACGTCATCAGCTTCCACGCTGCAGGAGCTTCCATCTACTTCCAAATCTCCGCCCACATGATTTACCTGGATAGGCTTGTAAGACGAACGTATAGACACATCTTTCTTCACTTCGTCAACCGTAACTGTGCCTGAATTGGCGCGTATTTCCAATTTTCCATCCACTCTCTCGACGAGAATATCCTTGTACGAGGAAAGGATGATCGTGTTTCCTTTAACATCACGAGCCGTCACAGGACAGGATGAACCGTCCACATCCAACGATCCCCCGACACGATCCACCGTGATCTCTCGATAAGAGCTGCGGATGGAGACGTCTTGGACAACATCCATCACTGTCACCGCGCTGGATTGCCCTCGGTACCTCAGGTAACCCCCCACATCGACGACTCTCACAGGTCTGTAGCTGCTCTCGATTTCTGCGTCCTTTTCCACTCTATCAACCGAAACCGTGCAGCTTGATCCTTTGATCTTTAAAGTTCCCTGAACTCCTCCCACCTTGATCTCTCTATACGAAGTCGTGATATCGCAATCGCCCTTGACGCCACTTCCCTCCACATTACTGCTGTGGGATTTCACTGTGAGCGGCCCTCCTATCTGGTCGAACTCCACAAATTTATAGCTGTTCTGGATCTCTGCCTTTCCGCCGATATGACTCAGCACGACGGATCCACTGCTGTTTTTAATATCAATCGGGCCGTTGAAATCATGAATCTCTACCGGAGCATAGCTGTTCTTCAGGCCCAGTTCTCCACCGCAATTGTTTATCCTCACCTCACCGGAACGATTCTCAACGACTAATGTCCCTGTGATATCTTTGATGTCTATATCTCCGTAGGCGTTATTAACATCGAGAGATTGTTTGGATGGAATGTGTATTTCTATTTCAGTTGAGTGCGAGAACCGATAGCTCCCGCTTCTGAAAATATTCCTGAGAAATCTGGCAAAACCGCTCTGATCTTTTTCATCCGTTTCCTCTCTTGGAGAGAGCAGCTGAAGCCGAAAGCCCTGTCGATAGGGCTCCAGGATCAGCCTTGTCCGGTCCAAGAATTCCTCTAAAAACTCCTCGTCCGTATCCCCCACTTCAACTGTGGCTTTTACGGAAATTTCGTTCTGTTCTCCCCCGGTTATGTGGAGGTCTCCCCGTGTCCTGTCAATATACAGAGTTTTTCCGGAAGCTGAGGCGATGCTTTGAGTGAAAACCTTGGATTTGACGGTCCTGAGCAGAACGTCTTTACTTGCGTCAAGGTTCTGGATAACAAAGACAACAGATAAAAATGTTAATACTAAACAAATCAGCATTTTTTTTCTCATTGATTCCTCCATCGATTCAAAATTGATCATAAGGACGCATGACAGATCCTCTATGGGTTCATGTTTATTCCATTATTGAGCTTCGTCTTTAATAATTCTTTGAGTGTCTCCTTTTTGTCCTGGAGTGCCGCAAGCATGTAGCGCCTAATGTGAGCGTTGGCCGGATTTTCTGAAAGGGCTTCCCGGCATTGCTCGATCTGATCGTCAATGGTCTCCAATCTGTCTTTATAGAGCCGCATCAATTCCACGTTCATATCCGCCATTTTGGGAAGGACACGCTCTTCCAGCTCTTCAATCGCCTCCACATAATCCCTTTCCTTTTTTTCCACCTTCACCAATGCGGATTCAGTCAACAGGCCGGATGTGCGGGTTTCCGGCTTGAGTAAAAAATATAAACCAATGCTCATTATCAGAAGAATTGCGGCCGAAGCCGGTAAAAGCCGGAGCGGGCTCCAGCGATTCTTTTTTACTCCAGACTCTATTTCTTTAAGTTGTTCCGTTTTTAAGCTTTCCTCGATTCGACTCCAGAGTTGAGGCGACTCCACAGTCCTCTTCAGCCCCCTGGCCAGCGACATCAACTGTTTATCTTGACTCGCGCGCTCCTGGCAGGAGGCACATGTTTTGAGATGTTTCTGAAATTCGCTATCATCAAGCTTTCCGAACTCATATTTTTTAAACTTATTGCAGCTCATCGGCTCTCCTTGATTTGAAGGTTTGAGAGTCTGTCACGAAGCCGCGCTTTGGCGTGGTAAATGCTGGACTTCACTCCACCCGGAGTGATATTCATAATCTCTGCGATCTCATCCTGTTTAAATTCTTCGACTGCAAATAAAACAAAACAGGCCCGCATTCTTTCCGGCAGAGCCAGGATCGCCTCTTCGAGGACCATCTTCTCTTCATGCCTGGAAAGGTAGGATGCATTCATGTCCTCGAGTGGATGGACGCGGACTCGCTTTCTTTTTCTGAGGATATCAAAGCAGACATTCATCAAAATGCGGAATAAATACGTGCTGAATTTTGAGCTGTAGTTGTAGTTTCGAATTCCCCGGTAAAGTTTGAGGAACGTCATCTGGACAGCGTCTTCCGCATCCTGCTGAAGGCCGAGAACCCTCAGGGCTGTGTGAAGAAGCGGCTGCTCATATCGGTCATAAATCATTTTATATGCACTCAAATCATGCTGCTGGCATTTTTGAATGACCTCACTCTCATTCATCCAGTGCTGTTCCTGTTTTTTAATTGTTAGACCTCTCTAATCGTTAAAAGGTTTAATTCCTTTTCATGAGATTGCCGCGCTTCGCTCGCAATGACACTATTCACACATTCCTTTTATCTTAAAGGATAAACGCACATTGCTTGCAATAAAACCATCTAATTCGCTAGATTGAATATTATTATTGCCTCATTACTGACCACCTAAAACATCTTGCCTATTTATACTTATGCAGGATGTTCCTCGAATTTCACTCACTCGTATTTACGTTCTGGAAAGAGTGATGGCTCGCTGGCCGGAAGTTCTTCAGGTCAGGATTTCTTTTGTTTCAGAGCTTTGAGTATTTTCTCTGGTGTGATCGGGAGTTCTTTGATCCAGACTCCGGTCGCGTTCGCGATCGCATGGGCGACAGCAGCCAGGATGGGCAAAGTCGCTCCCTCCCCCACTTCCTTGGCCCCGTAGGGCCCTTCAGGCTCGTAGGAGTCGACGATCCCGCTGAAGATCTCAGGAGCGTCTTGCATAGTCATCAGCAGATAATCATGCAGGTTGGGATTGAGGATGTTCCCCTTCCGGTCATACTGCACGTCCTCCATCAGAGTCTCCCCGGCTCCCATCACGATAGCCCCCTCCACCTGTCCGTGGACGGCCTGAGGATTCACTGGAGTGCCGCAATCATGGTAGTCGGTGAACTTCTCCAACCTCACCTTTCCGGTTTCCAGGTCAACACGGCATTCGCACACAGCACTGGAATAAGAAAAAGCAGGGCTGGTTCCCACGGCTGCGCCTTTATAATCTCCCCCGAGTCCTTCCGGAGGTTTGTACCATCCCGTGCCTATTAGGGGACCCTGGTCATTGAAGTATTTCCGCGCGGCTTCTTCCCACTCCATAACTTTAGATTTATCTTTTTTATGGAATATCCGGTTGTTTTCTACTCTCAATGCCTTGGGACCACAGCCCCACATCCTGGAGACAGTGGCGAACAACTTCTTGAGGACATCCTTGCTGGCCATGACCACTGCATTCCCACCCATAAGTGTTGTCCGGGACGAGTAGGACCCCAAGTCCAGCGGGCTGATATCCGAATCCTCTGTGCGAATCCGCACCCTGTGGAGGCTGATCCCCAGAGTCTCGGCGCATATTTGCGAGAGAACGGTGGACGAGCCCTGGCCGATTTCTGCAGCCTGGATGAGCAGGACCGCGGCTGTTCCGTCCTCGCTGATCTTGACAATCGCGTTGGCGTGGGGAAACACAGACTTCTTCACGAACGGCTCTGGTTTTTTCTCCGAGTGGCGCTGGACCTGGCCCCTGTAGATGGCGTACCCGGCACCCGATACAAATCCGCCGCAGCCGATTCCGATTCCCTTGCCTGCAGGAAGCTTTCCGTATTTCTGGCTCCAGCCAGATTTCTTCCTGACGTCTTTGAGCGTAGCCTTGAACTCGCAGCTTCTGACATCCAGGTCATTGCATGTCCGGGAGTGTGGAGTCATGGCATTCCGGAGCCGTATCTCGATCGGGTCGATCCCGAGGTCATCCGCGATCATGCTCAGAAGACTCTCGAAGGCAAAACGGGGCTGAGGTGTCCCGTGGCCGCGCATGGCTCCGCAGGCCGGCTTATTAGTCATCACTCTGAAACCTTCGTACTTGTAATTGGGGAGATGGTAAAGAGTGGGAATCATGCTGCCGGCATAATAGGCCGTGACGACGCCGAACGATGAGTACGCCCCTCCATCGAGGTAGATCCGGCTCTGGACAGCCGTGATTCTCCCGTCCTTCTTCACTCCGATCTTGAACTTCATGTGCTGTTTGTGCCGGCCCCGCCCGAACAGAAACATCTCTTCGCGGCTGTAGACCATCTTGACCGGTCTCCCTGTCTTCTTTGAGGCGATCGCCGCAATCAGATCCAGCGGCGTCGTTGCGGCTTTGGAGCCGAATCCCCCTCCCACCGGCGGGCGGATGACACGGATCCTTCCAAGAGGAATATCCAGCACTCGGGCGACCATGTAGTGGACATAATGCGGCACCTGCGTGGAGGAATAGAGCACAAGCGTGGACCCGTCATTTTCCCAGAAAGAGACGGAGGCGTGAGGCTCGAGCGGGTTCTGGTAGACGTGGTTCCCGATGAATTCCTCCTCTCTCACGTGATCTGCCTCGGAAAATCCCTTCTCGATGTCGCCAAAATGATGATCGACCACGGTGTTGATGTTATCCTTGAATCTTTCATGAAGCTGCGGTGCTCCCTCCTTTATCGCCTCCATCGGGTTGAACACAGCCGGAAGCTCCTCGTAATCGACCTTTATCAGTTTCAGAGCTCTCTCTGCGGTTTCCTCATCCACGGCGATTACAGCCGCCACTTCATCGCCCACATACCGCACTCTCTCTTTTGCCAGAACGTATTCATCATACCGAGCCGGGGAAACCCCGTATGTGATATCGGGGACATCTTTTCCGGTCAGGACCAGTTTGACGCCCGGAACCTTTTCGGCCCTGCGCGTATCAATTTTCTTTATCCGGCCGTGAGGCACGGGAGAATGAAGGATTTTCCCGTAGAGCATGTTCTCGAAATAAAGATCAGCCGTGTATTTGGCCCATCCGGTGGCTTTCTCCGCGGCATCCACTCGCGGAAGGCTCCGTCCTACGGTCTTGAATTTATCCAAGTCATAGGAAGAGGGAACAGGCTCTTTTATCCTCCTGTACTTCTTCCAATTCTTGACCGCTTCCAGAATCCGCGTGTAGCCCGTGCAGCGGCAGAGGTTTCCGGAGAGAGCTTTCTTGATATCTTCATCCGTAGGATCAGGATTTCGGCTGATCAGTGCCATAGCGCTCATGACCATTCCGGGAGTGCAGAAACCGCACTGGATTGCTCCGTGGTTGATAAAGGCCCGTTGGAGAGGATGGAGGGCGCCATCCCTGGCTATTCCCTCGATTGTGGTGATGTCCGCTCCTTCACAGGAGGCAGCCAGGACTAAACAGCTGTTTTTCGGTTCCCCATCAATAAGCACCGTGCACGCTCCGCATACTCCCAGGTTGCACCCTTTTTTGGTCCCTGTCAGTCGAAGCTTTTCCCTGAGGGCATCCAGAAGCGTGTCCCCGTTTTTGACCGCGATAGAATGCTCTTCCCCGTTAACCCTGAGGACAATAACTCGATCTGTTGTCTTATTCTGTCCCATGGGATCTACTTTTTTTTCAGAGATTTTCCGCAAGCTCGCTCGAATGCTTCGGTTAAGCTCCGGCGTGTCAACACCTGAACCAGTTCCTTCCTGTGCCAGGCAGATCCGCGGATATCGGAGATGGGCTTCCCTTCTTCTTTTGCGATGACGGCCGCTTCTTCAAAAACCTTTGCAGAAGGAGTTTTTGTCTGGAGAAATTTTGAGGTTTTATATGCCACAACAGGAGTGGGTGCGACAGCTCCGAGCACAACGGCTGCATTTTCAATTTTTCCTCTTTTCAGGGTCAGCCGGGAGGCGACAGACGCCACGGCCAGGGCGTTGGCCTCCCTGAGCGTGAACCTCATGTAAGATATCCCGGTGTCGCGCGGCGGCATAGGAAGAAAAACCGACGTAAGCAACTCTTCTGTCCGACAGACCGTTTCTCTCGGCCCTGTAAAGAATGTAGAGAGGGGGATTTCACGCGAAGATTTGACACAGCGGAGCTCGATTGATGCATCCGCCACAATCAGTGTCGGAGGCAGGTCAGCCGAGGGCACGGCGCTCGTGATGTTCCCGCCGATCGTGGCCAGAGCCCGGACCTGGGGAGAGGCCATCGCGCCTGCGGCATACGCGAGCGCCGGGAAATACTTTTTAATCAGTGGACTCGACTGGATATCCTGCGGAGATGCTGCGGCACCGATACGAATCCTCTCTCCATTCTTCTCGATGCCCTTGAGTTCCTCGATATTTTGAAGAGATATGACTTCTCTGACTCTGACTAAATCCTTCTTGAGGTCGACAAGCAGGTCAGTTCCTCCAGCCATTATTCTGGCATCCTGGAGGTCTGACAGAAGCTGGATGGCTTCGGATACAGTCCGGGGCGAGTGAAACCTGATTTCAGAAAGAATCATCCAAACATCCCTGTCCTTATTATGGGAATAAAAAACTAATTCTCTTTTTTGATGACTGTGGCCATGCTCACTCCACCACCGCCACAGATCCCAGCCAGGCCGATTTTTCCGTCGTTGATTCTCAACACATGATACAGAGTGAGTATGATCCGGGCTCCGCTGATTCCTGTGGGATGACCCAAAGCGATCGCTCCTCCATGAACATTCAGTTTATCCCGATTCCATTTGAGGACTTTCTCGTTCGACAGGATTTGAGCCGCAAAAGCCTCGTTGACTTCGATGAAATCGACGTCATCCAATTTCATGTTGGCCTTCTTCAGGGCCAGGGGAATCGCCACACCGGGTCCGTCTCCCATCAGACTGGGTTCCACGGCCGTTTGAGAATAGGACAAGAGAGAAAAGAGAGGCTTGGCTCCCAGTTTCTTGGCCTTGGCGCGAGACGTCACGACCATCGCCACAGCTCCGTCGGACATTCCGCAGGCGTTTCCAGCCGTGATCTTCCCGTCCTTTTTAAAAACCGTCGGGAGCTTTCCCAATTTCTCCAGAGTGCTGTCCCGGCGAATCGTCTCATCCTTGTCAAAAATGATCGGGTCTCCTTTTCTCTGCGGGACCTCCACAGGAACTATCTCCTCATCAAACCAACCTTCATCCTGAGCTTTGGCCGCTTTCTGATGGCTGGAGAGTGCAAACTCATCCATATCTTCCCGCGTCAATTTGTATTTGTCGACTAAATTCTCAGCGGTCTGTCCCATTCCCATGTCGCACACAGGATCGATAGAATCGCTCCAACCGTCTAAAAGAACTTTATTTCCCATTTTGAAACCCTTCCACCGGGCATCTTTGAGCAAATAGGGAATCGTGCTCATACTGTCGAATCCTCCCACCATCACGATTTCGGACTCTCCAAGCTGGATGGCTTGAGCGGCCATGGCGAGAGCTCTCATGCCCGAGGGGCAGGCCATATTCAAAGTGATAGTCGGGACCGTATCGGGTATTCCTCCGCGGATAGAGGCGGTCCGGGAAGGATTGGGCCCGTTCCCGGCCTGACGGCAGCTTCCCAGAATCACATCGTTAATATCTTCTCCCTTCAGATTGGCTCTTTTGAGGGCTTCGGCTATGGCCACCGCTCCCAAATCATAGGCGGCGATATCCTTTAAAGTGCCCCCGAACCGCCCCATCGGAGTCCTGGCTCCACTTATGACAACGACATCATTGAGTTCCATTATTTTCCCTCCTTCTTCTCTTCTTCAAATTAAATATACTGCCCGCCGTCGATCTTTATGATCTCACCCGTGATATGGCGCGCTCTCTCGGAAACCAGATAAGTGACAAGGTGGGCCACATCCTCAGGCTCACCCAGTCTGTTAAATACTGTCTCCTCGGCCGCCTTAGTCTTGAATTCCTCAGGCAGGTCTTTGTACATATCTGTCAGGATCATGCCCGGAGCCACGGCATTGACATTCACACCGTACTTTCCCATTTCTCTGGCAACGGATTTGGTCAGCCCGTGGGCGCCGGCTTTAGCCGCAGAATAATTTGTCTGGCCGAATTTCCCCCGCAATCCGTTGATCGAAGTGATGTTAACGATTTTTCCTCCCTTCTGCTCTTTGAAATGCGGAGCCGCGGCTCTGATAAAATTAAAGGTTCCCTTCAAATCCACATTAATGACCGCATCCCACTGCTCTTCGGTCATTTTCCAGACAACACCGTCCCAGTTCATTCCTGCGTTGTTGATGAGTATATCCAGTCCGTCAAAGTCTTCCCTGACCTTTTCGACAAGCTTCTGGACCGAACCGAAGTCAGAAACGTCCACCTGGTATTCCTTTGCTTTCCGGCCCATATTTTTGATCTTCTCGACAATTGCCTTAGCCTCATCACCATGCTTGCGGAAGGTCAGGGCCACGTCCGCCCCATTCTGAGCGAGATCCAGAGAGATAGCCGTGCCGATGCCCATGCTTCCTCCGGTCACGAGGGCGACTTTTCCTTTGAGATCCATTTTATCCTCCTGTTTATTATATTGACATGCGAAAATTCCTGTTAAAACGGAAACTTTCTGTTGAACTCTGGAAACCTCCTCTCGACAAGCGCGGTCAGGCCTTCCAGGGCATCCGGGTGCTGGAAGGTCAGCTCCAGATAATTTTCCAGCTCCCACTGAGCCAGCTCATCCATCGAGGTTCCGTTCAGGAACTCATGGAAGCCTCTGCTGATCAACCAATCCGACACACACACAGCGTGGAAGGAGTTGTTGGCCACGCGCCGGGCAATTCTCTGCGCATGGGTCTTGCTGTCACCGGAAAGAAAGATCTCAGCGAGCCTGCGCCCGTAGGCATAAAGGGTTGGGATGAGGTCCTGCTTCAGGAAAAAATCCTTCATCGCGCGCAGCTCTTCCTTTTCATCAAAAGTCAATGCGGATGGAAGTTCCTCAATCTTTAAATCCTCAAGCTGTTTCCCGGAGAGAGCTTTTCCTCCGTTGTCGATAATGGCCTTAACCAAGGTCACTGCCGCATCATCTCTTTTCCGGGCAGGGACCAGCAAATCAGCCAGACCCAAGTGCTTCAACATTCTCGGTGATGAGGTTGTGGTTCCTCCGGCCAGAATGTAGTACCGGCTCAGGGCCACGGCCAGCTCCGCATCGCTTGTCTTTTTATAGATGACTTGAGGAAGAGTCAAGGTCCCCCTCAGTCCCGGATAAATTCCCAGACGGACCTCAGGAAATGTGTAGGATGTCCGTTCCGTGGCTATCACCACTGAGTCAGGATCTGAAGCGAAGGCCAGGGCTACTTCCACGCCTCCTCCAAAAGCAGCGCCGTCCACGACCGCAATCTTAGGTTTGCCTCCTCCCGTCATCTCATGAAAGAGGACATCCTGCCACATGGATGTGTTTTCTTTAATCGCTTTAAACTGGCCCAGCTTGACGTTCCTGATGAAATCGGGGACGTTGGCTCCAGCAATAAATGTCTTTATGGGCGCGGAATCGAAAATAATCGCATGAATCTTTTTATTTTTATTGGCCTGTTGGAAAGCCGCTTTCAGGTCTTCAAACACCCGTGAATCCAGTGCGTTGGCCGACCTCGGATTGGAAATCATGATCCGGGCCGCACTCGCGTTCATCTCCGTGCTGGAGACGACAGGACTCAGCTCGATCGGCCACGGCTCGCCCTTTTGGGCCTGCTCGATCAAAAGTTTCGGGATCGGAAAATTGATTTCTTTCTTGTGGGAAAGTTCCATTCTTTCGGTCACGATGCGCATCACCTCGCTGATTCCCATTTTGTTCATCAGCGCAAAAGGCCCTTCCCTCCAAAGAAACGCGTTCTGACAGAGTTTGTCCACTTCATCCATCTCGATGACTCCCGCCTCCACCACCTCAACGGAAGTCATGAATCCGACCGCAAGAAATCTGTTCTTGAGAGTGTCGACGAGCTTTGAGTCTTTGGGTTTCTTTTTCGCGTCTTTTTCCGCAACCCATTTCACGCTGGATTTATCCTTGGCCCTCTGGAATTTGTCCAGCAGCCTTTTGTAGCTCTCCGGAGGAGTGAAAAAATTGCCGTAGGCTTTGAAAAGAGGATCATCGGGATTCGAGGAATCAGAAAAGGAATACATCGTGTAAATCCCGAGTGGAATACCCGTCGCATCCATCAGGCCCAGGAATCCTACAGGCATGTTGAATGCCCTCCTGCCCGCTTCCTCGATGCTCGGGATATCCAATCCTTCGTCGACCATCCTGGCTGCTTCGAGAAGCAGGGAGACAAATATCACATCCGCCGCTCCTCCTTTTCGGCTGCTGAGAATCGGAGTGGCCACCTTCCCGGCCAGCTTCATGTATCTCGCCGCCACGCCAATGCTCTTTTGGGTGGCCTCATCCATTCCCGCGTACTCTCCGCCCCGGTTTTTATGAGGAAGATAAAAATAATGCATCCAGACGACCTTATCCGGTCTTTTGGTCTCCTTTGCCAGTATGTTGACATCCAGAGAAGAGGAATTCGATGCCAGGACGACGTGAGCCGCGCAGAGTTTATCCAGCTTCCTGAAAATCTCTTTTTTGATCTTGATGTTCTCTGTGGCTGTCTCGATAACAAGTTTCAGATTTTTTCCTCGACAGGCCTCTTCATAGCTTGTGGTCGCCAGGATTCGTCCTCTAATCTCCGAAACTTGGGCGGGAGAGAAGATGCCTCCCTTCTGGGCGGACTCAAGCTCACTGTCTATGGTCTCGAAGGCGCGCTCCAGGATCTCATCGCTGATATCTAAAAAGCCGGAATTGAATCCGCTTTGCGCATATGTCTGGACGATACTCGCGCCCATCGTGCCTGCGCCTATGACAAGGACCTCGACATCATCCCACGTGATACCTGCGGGCATCTTGTTTAGCTGCGTTTCGCTCTTTTTCATATCTCTTCCCTCCTATACCCTCTGCTTCTTGGCGTAGCTTTCCACAATGACCGCTCCTCCCTGGCCGCCGCCGATGCAGGCGGATGCCAGTCCTATTCCACCGAGAGTTAAACAGGCTGTTATCAGCCTTGTTCCTGTGGCACCCAAAGGATGACCGAGGGCAATCGCTCCCCCGTTGACGTTGACTTTGGCCCGGTCTAAGTTCATTTCCCGTTCAACAGCTAAGTACTGGGCGGCAAAAGCCTCGTTGATTTCGATGAAATCCAGGTCCTTCAGAGTCATGCCCGCTCTGGCCAGGGCGATCATCGAAGAGGGAACAGGACCGATTCCCATGTAGTGGGGATCCACTGCGGCTGTCCCCCAGGAGACAATCTCTCCTATGGGTTCGATTCCCAGCTGCTTGGCCTTTTTCTCCGTGCTCAGGATAACGGCCGCTCCTCCATCCACAATGCCGCTGGAGTTTCCAGCAGTCTGGACTCCTCCGGGCTTAACCGCATGCAGCCGAGAAAGGGTCTCGAGGGTTGTTTCCGGCCGGGGATGTTCATCTTCGGCCACAACCACATCCCCTCTTCTGGTTTTGAGCGTCACCGGCGTGATCTCTTTGGCCAGCCGTCCTTTCTCCATCGCATCCTTCGCCTTCATCTGGGAAGAAAGGGCAAACTCATCCGCTTCCTTCCGCGTAATCCCGTAGAGCATGCCCAGGTTTTCAGCCGTGCCCATCATATCATCATCGATATAAGTATCCTTCAATCCATCTTTGAACAGGAAATATATCTGCGGGCCGGCCATATAAGGAAAACCATAAGACGAAGCGAACTGCATGGTCGGAGACTGGCTCGTGCTCTCATACCCGCCAACCAGAACCACTTCGCTTTCTCCCAGGAGGAGCTGTTTGGCTCCCTGGATCACCGCTTCCCCTCCGGAAAAACAGATCCGGTTGACGGTTAAACCTGGCGCGAAATAACTCAATCCTGATCTCAAGGCCACATGACGGGCTCCGTAATGAGAGTCGATGCTCGTGTGCTGGGCGTTGCCGAAAATGGCTTCATCGATGACTCCTTCCATGCCCTCCAGGCCTGCCTGTCTGATGGCTCCTCTGGCCGCATACGCGCCGAGTTCTATCGGAGGAATATCCTTGAAGGCTCCTCCGACATCGCCGAAAGGCGTGCGCGTCGCGGAAAGGAAGACGATTTTCATCTTCTTTTCCTTCATCAGGGCGACACCCCCGCCGCTGATCTTTTTCGGAACATGAAATATCATATCTGTCTCTTTCATGTTTTCTTCTCCTCGTTGAGTCAGAGCCTTATTGAGCGTAAGTTCCCGGATTACTTTTGGGGTTTGGGCATCACTTCTTCCATGAATGCTTCATCCACCGTCCTCCCCTGTGCGATCAACTGTCTGTACTTGACGAAATCAATCACATCCTGGCCGGTGATCTTTTTGGCGTTGAACGCGTGGAAACCCAGGTAGGCTTCAGTCATCATGTTGACCGCGAGCCAGTGACGGTTGTAATTCTTGGCCATATCCCAGTAGTACTTTTTCTTCGCTCTCACACTGTCCAGAGATTTAATCAAGCATCCCGGAAAAAGGTTGGTGAATTTCCAGACGATCTCGTCGACAGCCTTATCCAGAGGTTCAAAATCGATCGTGGCCGTCTTGAGAAACTCTCGCGCCTTCTTCCCCTCTTCTCCTCGGGTGAATTCGCCGTACACGATCTCCCCGTCCTCTACGTATTTATCCGTGATAACATTGGGATTGCGGATAAACTTTTTGTCCTGTTTGATCACAGGAACCACCTTGCTGATCAGGCCGAGTCTTTTCATCTTGTAGGCACTCCACAGCTCGCAGGACACACAGTTCCAGATCGCGTCTTCGATGCTCAGGAACCACGGAAGAAAGTCCGATGAACCGCCGTCCGGGGCCGAGCCATGGCGGGGACCTGCCTGACCGTAGATGGCTGTGTCCGCAGAGACAGCGATGTCGCAGGCCATTCCAATCTCCTGTCCACCGGCGATCCTCATCCCGTTAACACGGCATATGGTCGGCTTCTTGCACATCAAAATGGAATCGACCATCCCGTTGAACAGGTCCATGTATTCGCCGTACTCATTGGGCTTTCCCGAATAGTATTCAGCGTACTCCTTAGTGTTTCCGCCCGTACAAAAAGCTCTGTCCCCCACTCCTGTAAAAACCACGGCGACCACACTCCTGTCCAGAGAAGCGCTCTGAAATCCGGCAATCACTCCTTTGACCATCTTGGTGGTGTAGGAGTTGTACTGGGCCGGATTGTTGAGGGTGATCCAGGCTGCGTAAAGATCTTTGACCTCTTTCCCTGAAGAATCGAGGATGGGCCTCTTCTCGTACATCGTGCAGGGAGGCTCTGTTCCCCAATGCTCTTTTCCCCAGAGTGCGTGGTCTTTGATCTCTTTATCTTTTTTTAACCAGTCCAAACTCACTTTGTCCTCCTTTCAATCAATAATCAGGAAGGCTAATTATTTCCTGTGTTTATTTAATGCGCCTCTTATCTATAATGGCGACCAGCAAAAATGTCAACAAACTCACTATCCAGCAAATATATATCGGATGCGGAAGGTGAATTTTATTAAAAAAGGCCGGAATCTGCGGGAAAATGACCCAGAGGGCGAGAACAGACATGGAGGTGAGCAGAGTCCAAGCCGCATGTCCGCGCCGACAGACCTTCGGCCAGAAAAGAGTCATCAACGTCACCAGTGTATACGCTGTGGTCAAGCACAATCCTATCAAAAGCGTATTCAGAATCTCCTCTGCAACAGAGATAGCCAGAATGTAGGTGAAAACGCTCAAAACCAGCACCGCGACCCGAGAGATGATTCTTTCTCCTTTCTCTTTGAGGTCAGGAGTAAAAAACCTCTTGATCAAATCCCCCACAACCAGAGTCGCGCTCCCGACAAGTAGAGCGGAGGCCGTTGACACATCCGCGGCCCAGAGCCCGGCAAGCACGAGGCCGGCCACGATCGGGCTCAAACTCAACACTGTCTGAGGCAGTGCTTCGGCCGTTGAGGTGATTTCCAGAGGGAGAACAGTTGCGGCGATTCCGATGACAGCGCTGATGAAACCTACAGGCAAAATGATCAGACCGCCCAGTATGAATCCCTTCCGGGCAGATGAGGAGTCTTTAGCCGCAAAAGAGATCTGGACAACCGACTGGACGGAAAAGGCCATCGTGCACATCACCAAAAACCAGCCGAGAATCACTAATCCACCGATTCCTCCCAGGCCAAATCCCGAATGGCCGGAAGGAAGCTGTGCGGCGATCTCCCCGAAACCACCGATCTTGCTCACGGCGATCACGGCTCCCAGGAGAACTCCGATGTAAATCAGAATCACGTTGATGATGTTTGTCAAACCGGCTGCCCAGAATCCGCCGATCAATGTGATGCCCACGAAAACGACTGCGGTGACAAGCATGCCTGTCTCGAATGTGAACACATCCGGAAGGAGTGAAGACAGTATCGCACCGCCTGCGATGTACTGAAGAGATGTGATGACTATCTGCAGCACGAGCTGGCCGATAACTCCTATCACGCGGCCCGACACGCTGTAATGCCTTTCAAAAAGCTCGGGAAGTGTGCTGACTTCCATCTGCCGGTAACGGCTGGCCGCGATCAGCCCAACAAGGATCGCTCCCACGGCCCAGGCGGCATTGTACCAGCCTGCGGACAGGCCGTTGGTGTAGGCGTTTTGCGCGACTCCAACAGTCGAGGCGCCTCCCACGGCTAAACCGGCGAGCAGCGGCGCCACTACCCAGAAAGGAAGGTTCCGGCCAGCCAGAAGATAGGCGATCATCCCGCCCCGGCTCAGCCGTCGAGTGACCCAGGTGACAACGTAAAGGAGAACGATGTAAAAACAGACAATACTCAAAGGAATCCAGTTCATGCTCTTTTGCTTATTCCTCTCTCATTCATTGTTAAAAAAACGAGTGTTGTCCAAAACTAGCTGAATCTCATGTCACCGCGAGGATTCTGGGATTTCTACGTCTCACAGGGTACAAGTTTGAGAATCTCCAAAAAATGAAGCTCTTTTCTACGAGATTGCCACGCAAGCTCGCAATGACACCCTTAATCCATTCCAATAAGAACGCCGCGTAAACTCGCAATGACAAATTCATCTTTCTTAATAATTAAAAATTTACTTTTCTCAGTAATTTAAAGGATCCTCATCCTTTTAATCATTCGCCACAAAATTGCAAAATTGGGGACCGTCCCCATTTTCTTAAAAGCGGCTTAATCCTTTTCAGTCCTTACCACAAAAGGGGCCTGGCTCCTTTTTGGACTTCTTCTATCTGACAATTCTCAGGCGGGCGTCGACAACAACGGCTCCCTTGCCTTTCGCCAGGGCAAACACAGGATTGAGGTCCATTTCGTTGATCTCCGGAAAATCGGAAGCCAGTTGGGAAAGCTTGATCAGGATCTCTGCGAGTTTATCCACATCCACAGGCTTCTCTCCTCTCGCTCCGGCCAGGATGGGATACCCTTTGATGGATTGGATCATCTCCAGGGCATCTTCCTCAGAAATGGGTGCCATCCTGAACTGCACGTCCTTCAGGATCTCGACAAAAACCCCACCCAAGCCGAACATCAGCGTGGGCTCGAGGCCCGGATTCGCTTTAGCGCCCATGATCACTTCCTGTCCCTCAGCCATGTATTCCTGAAGAACGAAGCCCGGTTTGTACCTGGCGAACTTTCGGGCCATTTTCTTGAATGAAGACAACAGCTCCTTTTTATCCTTGAGGTCAACCGCAACGCCCCCGACTTCTGTTTTGTGAACGATCTTTTCAGAATCCACTTTGAGGACCAGCGGATATCCGACCTTCTCGGCGGCTTTCTCGAGCTGCTCCTCTTTTTTGATCTTTACGGTCTTAACTGCGGGGATCCCGTAGCTCTGCAGGAGCTGAAACACCACGTCCTGAGGCAGGAACTTATCTTTTCCCTTCTGGCGCGCGAGAATTTCTCCGGCTTTTTTCTTTTCCACCTTGTATTTTTTGTAGACAGGCTCTTTTTTCTGAGTGATCGTTCCGTATTCAGTCATGGCCGAAAGGGCTCGCGCCGCGGTCTCTGCAAAATCATACACCGGAATATTGCCTTCCCGGATCAACCGAATGACCTCCTGCCATTTCTCGATCGTCATCACCTGGCAGACGATCGGCTTTGGCGAAGACCGGCCGAGTTCCCCGAGTTTCCGGGCGATTCCCTCACAGTCGACAAACGGTGCCGTGACAAATACCAGCAGAAGCGAATCAATGTTCGGGTCTTTGAGGAGTGCTTCTACGGTGCCGCCGTACTGCTCGGGTCCGGCTGTAGCCACGACGTCCACAGGGTTGGAAACGATCGCCTCCTGGAACACCAGCTTTTTCAAGGTTGTGACGGTCCTCGGGCTCAGTTCAGCCAGTTTCAATCCGGCGGAAATGCATTCATCCACGGCGATGATCGCAGGGCCGCCCGTGTTGGTCACGATGACCACCCTGTCTCCTTTGGGAACCGGCTGGTTGGAAAAAGCGATGGCCGCATCGATCATGTCTTCCTGGGAATCGAACCGGAGAACGCCGCTCTTCTTGAAAATCACGTCCGCGATAGTCTCCTGTTCGATCAGAGAACCGGTGTGAGATGCAACAGCCTTTGTCCCTTCGGATGTTTTTCCTGTCTTCAGGGCGAGAATGGGCTTTTTTGGGGTCACGCGGCTGGCCACTTCGAGAAAACCGGCCGGGTCTTTCATCGTTTCGATGTGCACCATGATGACTTTTGTCTCCTCGTCCTGGCCGTAATAATCGATAATCTCGTTCATGCTGACATCGGCTTCGTTGCCGAAACTGGAATACATCCGGATGCCCTTGCCGATCCGGTAAAGATGCAGCTTCAGAGTCTCTCCGACTCCGCCGCTCTGCGCCACAATCGATATATTGCCGGGGCTCATCGGGACAAACGTGAAATTGGCGTAGACGGATATAGCCGGGTCAGAATTCTGAATACCCTGTGAATTCGGGCCGTAGATACGCATCCCGTACTTATGCGCGATCTCGACGATCTGCCTTTCCAGCTGCAGCCCTTCTTCCCCCACTTCTTTAAACCCGGCTGTATGGACGATGGCGAATTTCACTCCTTTCTTGCCGCAATCTTCAAGGACGTACGGAACGAGCGTGTTCTTGATGGAGATGTTCACCAGATCCACCTCATCAGGAATCTCCGACACTGACGTGTAAGCTCTAAAGCTCTTGATGAACTTGGATTTCGGGTTGATCGGATATATGGGACCTTTGAAATTGTGGTCAAGAAGGTTCTGCATGACAATATGGCCGATACTCAGCGGATTATTCGATGCGCCGATGATGGCGACTGACCTCGGTTTAAACAATGCATCAAGCATACTGACCTCCTTTTTTTTCGAATGCGTACAGGGCCGCTCCAAAAGCGCCTGTTAATTGAGGAAGCGGAGGCACGAAAATTTTTCTTTCGAGTCTCTCCTCGAACATAGAGACTAAAATGGGATTGTGTGCCACGACTCCCCCGCTCATGACAATTTCTCCCTCTAAGGGATCCATCTCGAGCGCCCTTTTTATGACCGAATGAAACACTCCTTTGACCAGGTCATTCACTTCAACGCCTTCTCTGATCTTCGTCAGAATCTCTGTGGCCGAGAACACCGTGCAGTAACTTCCGATCTCTATGTCTTTTTTCGATTTTTCCGCCAGACCATTCAGCCTGTCTATCTTGATTTTGAGGCGGTTGGCCATCTCCTCGAGGAAGGCTCCGGTGCCTGCCGCACACTTCCGGTTCATCTTGAATCCAGTTCTCTTCCCGGATTCATTGACCTTAATGATCTTGCTGTCCTGTCCTCCGATGTCGATCAACGTGTGGGCCTTCGGAAAATGAAAAAAGCTTCCCTTCGCATGACAGCTGATTTCAGTCTTTGTATCGCCGGCAAAGGTGACATTCCGCCTCCCGTAACCCGTGGAGACGATGAAGCATTCATCCTGGACCTTTTTTTCCGCCGTCTTCTGCGCGTCCGCAAAAGATTTTTCTGCAGCGGCCTTGAAATTCGCGCCGGAATACACGACCGAATGGCCCAGAATCTTCTTTTTATTATCGATGATGACCGCTTTGGTCGTGGAGGCACCGACATCGATTCCTGCAAAATGGTTCATTGTTAATTTATGGTCTTCAGAAAGCTTTGTTTACTGTGCTCTTCAATCTGATGAAAAAGATAATTTCATTCTATCCCTATGAGATTGCCACGCAAGCTCGCAATCACACCTTCACTTCACTCTATTCATCCATTCTATGAGATTGCCACGCTAGCTCGCAAAGACACAGGAACGAACTTGCTTCGTCATATCGTTCCTCGCAAAAACAATTAAAAAATATCACCTGTCCCTAGGAAATTCAGATCAGTTGAGACTCACCTTCTTTTATCTTCGCATGTCTTTGATCGCTCTCAAGTTCCAGCGGCAAGTCCGATTTATCTCGATTCTAACTGCTCGATAAAGGCTTCGATGTTGGTCTTAGCCTGTTCCTCCGAATAACAACGCAGGTCATTCAGGTCACCGTTGATGACGACTGAAGGAACCTTCAATTTCTTTTCGAGTCTTTCGGGCATCCCGTAGCGGTTATTCGAGTTGTTCGGACAGGTCTTGGAGTCATGAAAAAGAATCCCGTCAATCTTATAGTGGTTGACCATCTCCTCGATGTAATTTTCCTTGAATTCCTCGTTTCGGACGATGAATATCTCCGTATACGCCCGGGCCATACTCATGAACGGGTCTTTCGGGTCA
The DNA here is from genome assembly GCA_964348015.1 of uncultured Eubacteriales bacterium. Classification (GTDB taxonomy): domain Bacteria; phylum Acidobacteriota; class Aminicenantia; order Aminicenantales; family Aminicenantaceae; genus SOIA01. The sequence goes on from CAYGBC010000004.1 coordinate 63,459, forward strand.
AAAGAATCAAAAATCCAGCTGTTGCAGTAAGTCGAGGCCACAACAGATGTCCTCAAATCAATGAAGAACTCTGCCAGGTCTCTCAGTTTTCCCCAGATGGGCATGCCTTCCCAGTACAGGCGGAATTTCTCATCCTCCACAGCACCATCCTTGTCGGCGATTTTCTCCTCGAGCTCCTTGAGCAGCACTTTGTAATACTCCACCGCCTGAGGAGATCCTCTGAGAACGACTGCGGGCCCCATGTGGATCGTTCCGTCAAAAAAACTCATCGGAGCTGGAATGGCAGCGTTCGCCTCGAGGACTTTCTTCCACATGATAGTGCATTGCTTGGAGAGGGAAAGCACTTCCCGGAATTTATCGATGTCAAATTTATTACCAGAGATTTTTTCCAGAGTAGGAATTAAATTTTCAATCTGCTTGACTATGCTCTGGAGATACTCGTCCTTTATCTCTCCGATGTTTCTGTAGGTGGAAATGCCAATCGCCGGGACGCCCAGTTCCCTGGAATACCAGCCGAACCAATCCTGGACATCGCGGCACTGATTGGTGTTGAAAACCAGGACATCGGGCTTGGGAAGGCCCTCGATCCCCTCATAGGCCCTTGACAACGGGGTTTCTTTCTTGATGAAGGCCCCGACATCGCTTGTCAGGTAGGAACAGATATCCGGCGAATAGCCGACAGCGTTGGCGACCGGGATATAATCCATGGCCTTTCGGGTGGAGCCCAGAACAGCCCCGTGATTCTCGGGATAATGGACGACAAATCCCAGGCTCAACAGGAGCTCAGCGGGTCCGACACTGGAGCACCACGCCACTTTCGGCGAGCCTTCCTTGGCTGCGCGGTCCAGCTCATAAAAATAATCGGCCATTATTTTCCTCATATGTCCGGTGGACTGGATTTTTTTGATTTTGCTAATCTTTTCTTTACTCATTTTCCCTCCTTCACAACAAGACAGAAAGGCCTCTCATGGATAATCGTGATTCTTTCTCTGTGCGAGGAACAAACAAGAATTTTCCCTTTGTAAGAATATCAAAATATCAATATCGTCTCTTCAAGTCAAGAAACTCCTTTAAGGGGTCAAGTCTCAATTTTCCATTTGAGGTCGTGAATGTAAAATTTTCTTTCTTATGCGAATGGTCTTATCTTTTATCCAGGAAAAGCGGAAAATTGAGACCTGACCCCATTGCTTTTAAGAGTTGACAGAAACTGGCTCAGGTGATATGTATTATTCTAAAAATTCTCGAGAGTGAAGCTGATTCATACCACTTTATCAAAAGCGCACTATGAATCCAAATAAATTCGAAAACATTACTTTTGAAGCCAAAGACGGCAAGGCTTTCCTGACTATCAACCGCCCTCCACTGAACATCCTGAACATTGCCACGATGAAAGAAATCAACACGGCTCTGAGCTCTTTAACCGGAAACACGGACATCAAAGTCCTGGTTCTCACCGGCTCCGGAGAAAAGGCCTTCTCTGCGGGTGTCGATATAGCAGAGCACACCAAAGACAAAGTCGAGGAGATGCTTCATGTGTTCCACGACATCTTCCGCAACCTGTCCCAGCTCGACCAGGTCACTGTGGCGGCCGTCAAAGGGCTCACACTCGGAGGAGGCTGTGAAGTCGCCCTGTTCTGTGACTTGATCTTCGCCGCAGACGACTTGAAGATCGGGCAGCCGGAAATACAGCTCTCTGCGATAGCACCAGTCGCTCTTTTGGTCCTGCCCCGGATTATCGGGATAAAAAAAGCTTCGGAAATCCTTCTCACGGGGAAAGTGTTCAAAGCCGGAGAGGCCGAGAGGATTGGCCTTGTGAACAAAGTTGTCCCATCCGCCTCTTTCGAGTCAGAACTTGCAGAATTTCTCGAGCCTTTGACTGAACTGAGCCTCGTCGGTATAAAACACACCAAGAAAGGGATCCAATTGGGGCTGGAAACTGCTTTTTTAGAGGCGCTTGATAAAATCGAAAAGACCTACATCGAGGAACTCATGGCATCCGAGGATGCGCATGAAGGATTGAAAGCTTTCCTGGAAAAAAGGAAGCCTGTCTGGAAAAACAGATAAAGGAGGAGTCAATGAAAGCCGCCGTATTCAATAAACCTAACGAACCTCTGGAAGTCAAAGAGGTGGAAGACCCCAAAATATATTTTCACGAAATACTGGTTAAAGTCGCCGCCTGCGGAGTCTGCAACACGGATTTGCATTATATCGATCACGGTGTTCCGACATTCAAAAAACCTCCAATGATCCTGGGGCATGAAGCCTCCGGAGTCGTTCAAGATGTCGGGGCTCAGGTGAAAGAATTCAAAGCCGGAGACCACGTGCTCATTCCTCCTGTTTTTTCCTGCGGCCACTGCCACAACTGCCGGATCGGCCGCGAGAATATCTGCCTGAACATGATCATGCTGGGGAACAACATCGACGGAGCGTACGCGGATTTAGTCAAGGTTCCGGCTAAAGACTGCATTCACCTTCCCGATGAAATGCCGCTCGAAGAATCATGTATCATTGCTGATGCCATATCCACTCCCTTCCATGCCGTGAAAAATAGAGCTCAGGTCAGGCCGGGCGACTCGGTTGTTGTCCTCGGATGCGGGGGTGTGGGAATAAACGTCGTCCAGATGGCCGCCGCTGCCGGAGGTTCAGTCACTGCGGTGGATATCGTGGACAGCAAGCTGGAAATGGCCAAAAGGCTGGGAGCCAAGACCACTATCAATTCCTCAAAGAAAAACGATAAAGTGATGATGAAAGAAATACGGGATCTCACCGGCGGCGGTGCGGACATCTGTATCGAAGCCATCGGAAATCCCAAGACAATCGCGATGGGCCCGACGCTCCTCAGGCCGGGCGGCCGGTATGTTCAGGTGGGCTATTCTCACAAAGCGGCCCCTTTGAATGCCGGACGTCTGATGTTCAGAGAAATAGAGATTCTCGGCGCGCTGGGATGCCGGCCGGTGGATTATCCGAAGATCATCGAGATGATCAGGCTCAAACAGATTCAGCTGGAGCCCGTGATCACTCACCGGTTCAAACTCGATGATATTAACAAAGCTTTTGACCTGTTGAGAAAGGGAGAATCTCTCAGGTCCATCATCGTGATGTGAATTTAAAAGCTGCCTGGCCCCTTTTTTTCTTTTTCTTCAAAAAAATTACTCTGCATCGGGCATCGGTCGAACCCGCACTTTCTGACTCCATTTCTTCTTCCCCACCTGGAGGATAACGACGTATTCACCCGGTGGGACCGGCCGTCCGGACCGGCTGCTGACTCTTCCTCCTCTCTCCCGAATCTGCTTGACTTCTTCCTCAGTCAGCTTCCGCTGCATATTCCAGACAACTTTATGAAGGCCTGCTTTTTGAGTCCCTTTCAGGCTGTTCAACTCCTTTCCGTAGGGATCGGTAATGGCAATTTTCACCTCTTCTTTCACAGCCTTCTTCAGGTAGTAATAGATGGCGAGCCCGTATGTTTCGTTGGGAACGTTGAAGTGACGGTTGCCGAACAGTCCCCCTCTCCATGTGTACCTCCACTGGATCTTCGGTTCGACCTTAAAAAGATGGACCTCCTCAGCCGTCACTTTTTCGTTCAGCTCCTGAAGAGGGGAAATATCGGTGACATATATGCCCCAGCCGTACGTTCCCACCACCAGGTCGTTTTCTCGAGGATGGATCAGGAGGTCGTGAATCGGATTCGTGGGCATGTTATTTTTCATGCTCATCCATTTTTTTCCGCCATCCAGAGTCACGAAAACACCTATATCCGTCCCGACAAAAAGCAGGTTGGGATTCTTCCTGTCCTCGAAAATCACATAGATGATTTCATCCGGCAAATCACCGGCCACAGAAATCCAGGTCTTTCCAAAATCCGTGGTCTTGAAGAGCAGAGGCGTGAAGTCATCTCTCTGGAATCCGGTTTTGACTGCATAGGCCGTACTGTCTTCAAAATGGGAAGCAAACACACGGCTCACCCACCAGTCTTCAGGCGCGCCGGCCTGCGTGAGGTTCGGAGTGAGGTCGGTCCATGTGCCGCCGCCGTTTTGTGTGAGCTGGATCTTCCCGTCATCCGTTCCGACCCAGATGATCCCCGGTGTCACCGGTGACTCCGAGATGGTGGTGATGGTGCAGTGCTCGATGTTCCCCTTAAGTTTTTCCGGGTCATTCGTCGTCAGGTCGGGGCTGATATCCTGCCAGTCTTCCCCTCTGTTCAGGGAACGGTGAAGAACGTTCGACCCGAAATATATGATCTGGCTGTTATGCGGAGAAATGCGGATAGGGCAGTTCCAGTTATACCGGCGGGGAGGCTCCCCTTCCTTTCGGGGAGGACGGATGCTTTTTCTCGCCCCGAGTTTTTGATCAACCCTCTGGATGCTGCCGAATTGAGCCTCGTTGTAGAGCCAGCGGCTGTCATTGGGATCGGGTTGGTTGTACATCCCGTCACCTCCGCCCACCATGGCCCAGTCGTCTCGGGTGATCTGTCCGGTGAGACTGTTAGAAGGGATCTTCACAGAGCCCGTATCCTGAGTACCGCCGTAGATATTGTACGGCTCTTCCATGTCCACGCCTATCGCATAGAACTGAGCGCCGGGGAGGTTCTCGAACTGGTCCCAATTCTTCCCTCCATCGTATGTGATCGCCAGGCCTCCGTCATTCCCGAGTATGATGTGGTCGGAGTTCTTGGGATCGATCCAGAGAGCATGATGATCGACATGCACACTTCGCGCGGTGTTTCTGGTCCATTTTTTCCCGCCATCCGTGGACTTGAACAGGACTGTGCTCTGGACGTAGATCACTTTGTCGTCATTCGGGTCGATCCGGATCTGGCCGTACCATTTGCCTCCGCCAATCCTGTCTGTTTCAGAATTCATCTTTTTCCACGTCTTTCCCGCATCGTCCGAACGGTACACCTCGCCTCCGATGCGCGGTTCAGGGCGTTCCGCCCCGCGCCTGCGGGCCTGTTCGATCTCTTCCTTAGTCGGAGGCCGCGAGTTCCAGTTATCGATAGTGGCGTAGACGATATCCGGATTCCTCAAGTAGATATCGAGTCCGATACGGCCAAGCTTTCCGGTCGGAAGGCCCGCGGTCAGCTTAGTCCAGGTTTTCCCGGCGTCTGTTGTCTTGTAGATCCCGCTCTTTGGCCCCGCTTCTTCGAAATGCCAGGCATTGCGCCACTTGTCATATGAGGCCGCGTAGAGAACGTCCGGGTTTTGAGGATGCATGGCCACTTCCACGACTCCGACTTTTTCGCTGATGTAGAGGGATTTTGTCCAGGTTTTGCCGCCGTCTGTCGTCTTGTACAACCCTCTCTCCTCGGAGAAAGAAAAATGGAAGCCGAGAGCGGCGACATAGACGATGTCTGGATTTGTGGGATGGATGACGATACGGCCGATGTGACGCGTTTCCTTGAGCCCCACGTGCTTCCAGGTCTTTCCGCCGTCTACGGATTTATAGACTCCGTCCCCCAGGAGGGAAATACGACCTGAAGCGGCCGTTCCGGTCCCCACCCAGATGATGTCGGGATTTGACGGAGCGACTGCTGTATCGCCGATGGGCATCTTCCCCGGATTTTTGAAGAGGGGTTCAAACGTGGTGCCGTTATTGACCGTCTTCCAGAGGCCGCCGGACGCAAGGGACACAAAAAAGGTGTACGGCCGGGATTCAGGAACGATGACGTCCAGAATCCGCGAGCCCTGTCTTGCCGGTCCGAGAGACCTGTACTTGAACACTTTGAGTAAATCTTCGTCAAAGGACTCCTGGTCGCTGCCGAATGCTTCGGAAAATAAAAAGATGAGGCATAATAAAAGGATAAATGTCGATAGAAAATTTTTTACTCTCATGAATCCTCCTTTTTTTTAGGTTCTAAAGACAACCCAATTAGAACTTCAAGAGGCTTGCGTGTATCTTTAAATCGAATGTCCAACGTAAGTCCCTGATTCCTCAGGATTTATTTAATCAAATAAAACTGCGTTTGGTGGCCGTCGATGAACGCACAGCCTTTTTCCGTGTACACCCCGGTCTCCTCGAACCCGATCCGGACATCCTGGTTGTCCCATTCCGGGATGCTTGTCGTGCAGCTGTACTCGATCGCGTAACAGGTATTCGGGTAGAGAGGATATTTCCCGCGCAGTTCAACGCCCTCCGGAGCTCTCTCGCGAGGCCTGGCATCCATCGGAGGTCCGGCCGCATGCCCGTGAAACCCGAGTGGATGGGAATAAATCAGCGGCCGCAAACCTTCCTCCTCGGCCTTTTTCATCGCCGACCAGACTATATCATTTCCCGACCTTCCTGTTTTAAACTCTCCTCTGAAGATATCCCCCACTCTGTTCGTCCGCCTTAAAGCTTCTTTCAAACCCTCGGGCGCGTCCTCCTCTCCTATTTTGCACACGTACGCCTGCCACTGCATGTCCGTGCAGAGTCCGAGATAGACAATCCCAACATCGCAGTGGAGAAGGTCTCCTCTGCGGATCACTCCCCTGCTCCCTTCATATTTGGCGGCTTCCTTTTTGTGGCGCTGGATGGAGATCGAAGGCTGGAACCAGGGTTCAAGCCCCAAATTTGTGATCTTCTGCCTGATCCACCAGACGACATCCTGAGTCGTTGTGACATCCGGAGTGATGACTCTGTTGGAGTAGAACTCGGCGATGATGTCGTGAGCAATGCCGCAGATGTGCCTGTAAACACTCAACTCCTGCGGGCTTCTGGTTTCCAGCCAGCCGATACACAGGTTTTCCGCAGATACCAGGCGTTTCGAGTATTCGGTTCCGAGAGCTTTTTCCAGCTTCTCCTTGAGGCTTGCGGACAACCCGTCTCCGAAAGCCCAGGTCGAGGAAACGTTTATCCCGATCTTTTTGGGATTCAATTTTTTTATAACTTCTGCCAGGCTCTCGAACTGTTTCTTTTTTTTATCTATCCAGGTGCCTTTATACCATCCTCTCATTCCGTAATAACCTCCGGACAGCCTCTGAACGCCAAGCTTCTCCCCCTGATCACGGAAAATCAAAATCGAGGTTCGACGGGCGGCCATGGTCGGCTCGGGAACAAGACTCATGTACACTGGGTCTTCATTGTACTCGCGGTTGATCACGAGCCACATGTCAATCCCTTCTCTCCTCATCAGCATCGGGATGATATTATCCAACCTCCATTTCAGCCAATCGTTCATCACCTGTACCCGTTCACGCTCGGGAAGAATTTTTTGGCTGTCCTGGACTGCTGAAACTCCGTAGCCCTGAGAAAAAGAACTGGCTACTATCAAGAGGAAAAACGCCATGGAAAAAAGTCTTAAAATTCTGCTCAATCTTTGACTCAACATATTTCAATCCTCCTTGAGATAATTGGGACGTGAATATTCATTAAAATATTATGCTGGAAAACACACAGGAATAAAGCCGGGAATGAGAATGAAAGACATGTCAATCCTGACAACCCGTTGCATGTTCAATATTTTGCTTTTATTTTCCTTTGAACTTCCCTTTTCTCTTCTCCAGGAACGCGGCCACGCCCTCCTTTTTATCCTCCGTGGTGCAGGTCAGGGCATGAAGGTAGGATTCAAGCGAAAATCCCGAAGCCGCATCGCCTTCCTGGCTCCGGTTCACGGCTTCTTTCGCATACCGGATGGCCAGCGGCGGTCTCGAGGCGATCTTCTGCGCCAGTTCCATCGCTTTGTCCATCAGCTCACCCGGGGAATAAACATTATTCACAAGGCCTATCCTATGAGCCTCCTGGGCATCGATGAAGTCTCCGGTCAGTATCATCTCCATGGCCCGGCCCAATCCGACAAGCCGCGGCAGCCTCTGAGTTCCGCCATCCCCCGGGATAATGCCTAATTTGACCTCTGGAGCTCCGAACTGAGCCTTCTCGGAGCAGATTCGGATATTGCAGGCCAGGGCCAGCTCTAACCCTCCTCCTAAAGCGTATCCGTTCACCGCGGCGATGACCGGCACAGCCAGATTCTCTATGCGGGAGAAGACCTCCTGTCTTTCACGTGATACACGTCGGCCGATCTTGGCATCCCGGTCCACAAGTTCTTTGATATCCGCGCCGGCCACAAACGCTTTTTCCCCGGCTCCGGTGATGATCAAAACTCTCAGCTTCTCGTCTTTTTCCAGCTCACCGATGAGGCTCCGCAATTCAGAAGTCAACTCGTTGGATATGACGTTCATTTTATCGGGACGGTTGATCGTCAGGATGCCGATAGTGTCTTTTTTTTCATAAATGAGCGTTTTATACATGACTCACTCCTTCAAGAGTTAATAAGGGAAAAACATAATTTCTGTACGAGATTGCCACGCAGGCTCGCAATGACAACAAATACATCCTCTCCTTCCTGTGAGATTGCCGCGCAAGCTCGCAATGACAACAAATACATCCTCTCCTTCCTGTGAGATTGCCGCACAAGCTCGCAATGACAACAAATACATCCCATCCTTCATATGAGATTGCCGTATAGGCTTGCTACGACCTTCAATTCACTCTATCCATCTTATGAGATTGCCACATCGCGTTGCTCCTCGCAATGACAAGAATGTGAGATCGCTGCGCAGGCTCGCAATGACATATGGTTGAGATCGTTGCATCACTTTGTTCCTGGCATTACGTGAAGGCTTTGATGTCGAGTTCGAAGGCTCCGATGATGAGCTGCTGGATCTGGGAAGTCCCTTCATACAGAGTGTTGATTCGGGCGTCGCGGTAAAAGCGTTCCACATCGTATTCGCCGGAGAAGCCGTAACCTCCGTGGATCTGGATGCCTTTGTAGGTCACACGGTTGACCATCTCGCTGCAGTAATATTTGGCGATGGACGTTTCCCTCGTGTTGGGCTCTCCCTTGTTTTTCAAATGGCCCGCACGGTAGACAAGCAGGCGTCCGGCTTCGCACTCGACGACCATGTCCGCGATCATCTGCTGAACAAGCTGGAAGCTTCCGATCGGCTTTCCGAATTGGATCCTCTGCTTCGCATATTCCTTGCAAATATCGATGCACCCTTGGGCGGCACCGACACAACCGGCCGCCACTGTGTAGCGCCCGAAATCCAGAGTGCCCATCGCGACCTTAAAACCCTTGTTCACCTCACCGAGTATGTTTTCTTCGGGAACGCGGCAGTTCTCCAGGAAGATCTCTCCTGTGTTCGATGCCCGAAGGCCCAACTTGTCATGGAGGTCACGCGTCGAAAAACCTTTCATGCCTTTTTCCACAAGAAAAGCCGTGATCCCCCGGGCGCCGGCCTCTTTGTCTGTCTTTGCATAGACGATGGCCAAATCCGCGATGCCCGCATTCGTTATCCATGTCTTTTGACCGTTGAGCACGTAATGGTCCCCATCCTTGACTGCCGTAGCTTTCATGCCGGCCGGGTCGCTTCCCGCATCAGGCTCTGTCAGACCGAAACAGCCGATCCATTCTCCGCTGGTCAGTTTCGGGAGATATTTTTTCTTCTGTTCCTCACTGGCGAATTTAAAGATGGGAAGCTCGACCAGGGACACCTGGACCGAATAGGTTCCGCGCATCGAAGAGTCCACTCTCCCTATCTCTTCGGCAACGATCGCATGGCTGATATAATCAAATCCCGCTCCTCCGTATTCTTCGGGTATGGGAGTGCCCGCAAAACCCAGCTCGGCCAGTTTATTGAATATATCCCGAGGGAAATGCGCCTTTTTATCATTTTCACTCGCCACCGGGGCAATCTCTTCATTGGCGAATTTTCGGATGGTTTCCTGGATCATTTTTTGTTCTTCATTCAAATCAAAATCCATGGTTTTCTCCTTTTAAACGGAATATTTATGGATTCATTCGGATCCTCAATAGAATCGGTCAAGCAGGACTGAACGCCGTTTACCTGTTCGACAATAGCTTTTCTCTTGTTCAAGTCAAGGCGATGCATCCAGATTGAGAGAGATTCTTTCTGTATTTTGAGGCACTGAGCCTTTTCTGTATGCAGTCCCTAGTATTTATAGAATCCTTCGCCCGACTTTTTCCCCAGCTTCCCCTCGGCGACCATCTTCTTGATGATCTCCGGCGGTTTATACCGCTCATCCTTCAGCTTTCCGTACAGAGTCTCCATCTTCGCCAAGTGGATATCCAGGCCGATCATGTCGATCAAGGCTAAAGGTCCCATCGGGAGTCCAGCCCCGAGTTTCATGGCCTCATCGATATCCTCTGCGGAGGCGATCCCTTCCGCATAAACCGCAGTCGCCTCGTTCAGGAGTCCACTCAAAACTCGGCTGACTATCCCGGCTGGAGCTTCTTTAGCCGTGACAACAGGAACCTTCCCCAGTTTCTCCGCAAACTCTTTGGTCGTCTGGATCGTTCCCTCAGAGGTTTCATTCCCGCGGATGACCTCGACAAGCTTCATGATAACTGCCGGGTTGAAGAAATGCATCCCGATCACCTTATCCGGCCGCGAAGTGGCCGAAGCAATTTCGCTGATAGATAAAGCTGTTGTGTTGGACGCGAGGATCGTCTCTGGAGAACAGATGGAATCCAGCTTCTGAAACACCTCTTTTTTCACATCGATTTTCTCGAAGATGGCCTCGATGACAAAATCGGAATCTTTTGCCAGCTCGAGTTCAGTGGACCAGTTCATGTGCGAGAGTACTGAATCCATATCCTCCTGAGTGATCTTCCCTTTCTCGATCCGCCTGCTCAATCCGGCGCTGACCTTGGCTTTGGCCTCCTCGACTATCTCATCAGAAGTATCGACTACGGTCACATCATAACCCTTTTGAGCACAGAGCTGTCCGACACCGGCGCCCATGATTCCTGCGCCCACGACAAAAGGCTTTTTCACTTCCATTGAAATCCCTCCATTTTTATAGAGAAAAACAGGTATGTATTAATTTCAAAAGCATTCTTTTCAGGTAAGCCTCTCGATCACTATGGCGACGCCCTGCCCTCCTCCGATACACAGGCTGACCAGTCCCATGGTTTTATCATGAGTTTTCAGCGCGTGGATCAGTGTGGTCAATATCTTTGATCCTGTGGCGCCCACCGGATGGCCGAGTGCGATGGCGCCTCCGTGGACGTTGACTTTGGCGCGGTCCCATTTGAGTTCCTTTTCCACAGCCAGGATCTGAGCTGCAAAAGCCTCGTTGAGCTCGATGATGTCGATGTCCTCCAGTTTGAGGCCGGCTTTCTCCAGGGCCTGGTTGACAGCCGGGACAGGCCCTATCCCCATGACCGCGGGATCCACTCCGGCATGAGCATAGGATACGATCCGGGCTAAAGGCTTGACACCCAGCTCCTTCGCCTTATCTTCTTTCATGACAAGGACCGCTGCGGCTGCATCGCAGAGTGCGCAACTGTTTCCAGCCGTGACCGTCCCGTCCTTCTTGAACACAGGGGGAAGTTTGCCCAGCTTCTCGACCGTGACTCCCTCCCGCGGAATCTCCTCCGTATCAAACATCATGGTCTCTTTCTTCTTCACGGTCACCTCGACTGGAAGGACCTCTTCCTTGAATTTGCCTTCTTTTACGGCTGCCACCGCTTTATCCTGACTCTCCGTGGCAAAAGTGTCCTGTTCCTCGCGGCTGATGCCGTATTTTTCAACGAGCGTTTCTGCGGTCACGCCCATCAGATGCCCGGCCAGGGGGCACATGAAGCCATCCTTGTGCATGATATCGATCAGCTTGCCGTCCCCCATGCGGTTTCCCCATCTCGCCTTATCCGCGATGTACGGAACCTGGGTTGTATTCTCCGCTCCTCCCGCGAGAACCACTTCGGCATCTCCGGCTTTGATGATCTGTGCGGCCAGAGTCACTCCGCGCAGGGATGAACCGCATCGTTTATTGATGGTGAAGGCAGGAACTTCATGCGGCAGTCCTCCTTTGACCGTGGCAAGCCGCCCGATGTTCGGTCCGAGACCGGCCTGCCAGCCGGTGCCGAAAACCACCTCGTCCACTTGACTGGGCTCAATCCCGCCCCTCTTCACAGCCTCATTCAATATGAGAGCTCCCAGTTCCACGGCTGAAACTCTCTTAAAAGAACCGCCAAAACTTCCTCCAGCGGTCCGGACAGCACTGCCAATGACAATATCACTCATGGATTGCCTCCCGTTTTTTTGCATTCATTCGAATGGACAAATTTCCCTGAATTTGAGGATTTACCATTATAGTTATCGCTTCCTGGGACTGTCAATAAAAAGAAGGCTCTTTTTATTCTTTTTTCTTTGTCCTGCGGAAAAGCTTGAGAAAGTCAGAAAGCTTGCCTTTGATATATCCTTCCCGGGTGAAGTACGGGCCCTCTTCGGGCTTGATCCACTTGATGTATTTTCCTCTTTTCAATCCCTGCGGGTCTTTGGCCAGCCCGATCCTGAAATCCCCCTCCTTAGTCTGGATGATGGCCACGTTGACCTGTTCCTCCTCCGGGGACCTGTACTGGGTGGCAGCGATGATCTTGTCCTTGCGCGGAAACTTCCTGTAGACAAACATTTTGTCGGGAATAGGCCGGGGCAGGTTCTTTTCGTTCAGTCCCTCCCGGGCTCGAGTCGGATCAGCCCTCTCTACGATCCCGACAATGCACGTATTTCCGAATCCGCTCATGTTGAACCAGAGACCGTAATTCAGTTTTTTGTACCCGTCTTCAAACATATCCTTGTACTGGTCATGCCCCCGGAGCTGCCAGACCAACTCCACAAGCTGCGCGCCTCCAGAAGCTCCCAGCGGGTGGGTCCGGGCCAAAAATCCCCCGGAACGGTTCACGTAAATCTTTCGTCCTTTTTTGTTGACTTCATCGAGGACACACCTGTACCCCTGGCCTCTCTCCGAAAACGCCAGGTCCTCAGCGGCAATCCACGGAACGGATTTGAAGGCATCATGAAGCTCGCAGATGTCGATCTCGTGCGGATTCAACCCTGCTTCGTTGAAACACCTCCTCCCGGCCAGCACAGCCGCTTCAAGCGAGATTAAGGTCTTTCGCTCTGCAATCTTGATGTTATCAAAGGCGGATTTCACGCTGGTCAGTTTAACATCCGTAGGAGTCGGCACAAGATACACCGCGCCAGCCCCATTATAAGAACCGCTGCAGTCGAACTTCGTCAGAGGCTTGGCAATAATACGGTTGATCTTGGGATCCTCGTATTCCTTGCGTGTGACAGGTTTTTTAAAATAGGCATACGGATTGAAAGACCCGAACCCGAGGCTTCGAACACTCATTTCGTAGCAGATGTTCCTGAATTCTTTTTCAGAAATCTTGTAGGCATCCATGTATTCGTAAGACGCAAGGGCTGCGACCGCGGGCATCTCCCCCAAACCCCGTTCTCTTTCCTCTTCGGCAATCACAGTCGATATCTGAGACGGAATTTCTTCATTCTTGAGCTTTCCCTTCATTTTTTCGCCAAAACAGACCAGAACCTTGAGGCCGGAGGAGGCCAGTCTCTTTCCGAGTTCCACTGCGGCTGCTCCCGTGGCCGATCCCAGCTCCACATGGTAGATCTCCGTATCCCGGGCCAGCTTCATTTCAATCCCGACGAGGGAATCCAGCCCGGTCTGCCGGGCAAAACCGATCGGATCCATGCTGCCGATCACCAAACAGTCCGGGACAAGATCCAGTGTGTACCCGCGGGAATTTTGGAGGGCTATCTGGCAGGCATCGGCCATAATCACTCCGATGGGCCGGAAATCCTTCCCGAAAGGAGTTAAAGACACTCCGGCGACATAGACATCAGGCATGAGAGTTTGGGCTCCTCATAGTCTTGAGTTTACCTGTGGCTTATTCCCTTTGGAGTTATCGAAGAAAAGGAACATCATGAACATTTGCCATTTTCCGTTTTTATTATCTTAAATCAAATCAAAGCAAGTCAACCTAGAGAAAGTCAGCAGAAAAATATTTGACTTCTTATTTATACTTTACTAATATTATAGATATTATAGTATTAGAATAAATTATATTTTTTTTTGCTTTTTCAAAGCAAGTGGACAATTAAGGTGGTTCTACTTAATGAACTCCAAATAAATTCACTCGGGCATCAAAAAAATTTTATCAAAAGAATCAAAATCAGAAACTCGATCATGACTCGATCATGAGTTGAAGGAGACCAATGGTGAAAAAAGAAAAAATCTTCTGGGCAGGAATAATCCTCCTTGGAGCTCTGACTGCATTTTATTGCGGCGGGAATAACGCGGATGAGGAGGAGCCTCCGATGGTTATCTCCGATCCTTCTTTTGCCAATCACATCCAGCCCATATTCACGAACAATTGTGCTCTGGGCGGCTGCCATAACAGTACTGAACAGGCAGGATTGAACCTCTCTCAAGGCTCTGCCTACGGGGAGATCGTAGACGTGAATTCCACACAAGTCCCGAGTTTGAAGCGCGTACTCCCGGGCGATGCTGCCAACAGCTATCTTGTGATGAAAATCGAAGGCACCCAGAGTGTGGGAGTCCGTATGCCCAAGGACCGGAGCTCCTTGAGCAGCGTTTCGATCCAAAACATCAAAAACTGGATAAACAGAGGAGCCAAGAACAACTAGTCTTCTGGAGAGTCGATATTCGGAGCAAAACAGATGAAGTCTAAAATCAGCATATTTTTCTATCTTTTCTTTTTTGGAACTTTCTTTCTCTTTTCTTTCAGCCTGCAAGAGCCGAACGTCTCGGGGGAATTTGACTCTGATGCGAGCGACGGGCTTCAGAAAAGTGTCGCACGTATTCTTAAAAAGAACTGCAGTGTGGCTGGCTGTCACAAGGGAGTCTATCCTCCGATGGACCTGAATCTGGAAAAGAGTCAATTCGTCAAATCTCTACTGGACATTCCCAGTCAAGAAATGCCATCGCTGAAACTGGTCAATACAGTAAATCCTGAGAAAAGCTACCTATTAATGAAAATTAAAGGAGATGAGGCCATAACCGGAAAACGCATGCCCGCAGGCTCCAGCCCGTTGAAAGACAGCGAGATAAAGACAATACAAGCCTGGATCTTCAGTTTGAGTCAAATCCAAACTGTTGAAAAAAACGTACAACCTCCCAACGGGGATTCCACTGATGTGCCAGAAACCCGAAAATTCAGCAAACCGCCTTTCTGGGGAACACACCTGATAAATCTTCCCACGACTCAATCCATCGGAAAAGGAGAGATCCTTTTCAGAGTTTCCCATCGTTTCTACCCATCCGCAACAGAGGGATACGATACTTTTTACGGATTGGACGGCCCCGCGGTGATCCTCCTGAGCCTTGGGTACGGGCTGAGCGACAACTTCAGCTTCACGCTCGCTCGAACTCAATTGTACAAAGAAGTGGAACTCTCAATGAAATGGGTTATCTTGCGGCAACAAAGATCAAAAATGCCTTTTTCCGGAGCCTTAAACATAGGGGGAAGCCTGGTGACTGAATCCCAGCCGGACAGGGATGTTTTTGACTCGGATAACATGAAATTCAACATCCAGGCCATTCTGTCTTATCAGCTGAACGATGCGCTCTCGTTTGCCCTTGTTCCCGCCTACTCTTCCAACATCAATCACTGGGATCCTTCGCCCGAAGGGACTCTTATCCTGGGCACAGGGGGAAGATGGATGCTCTTCAAAGACCTCTCGATCATATGGGAATGGAATCCTGTCCTTTCAGGCTACCGGGCAGGCGCAGACGGATGGGCTTTAGGAATAGAAAAAAAAGTCGGGGGCCACGTGTTCCAGGTGTTCGTTCTGAACACGACGGGCTTAACCTCTCCTCAATTCCTTCCGGGGGGAGATCTGATTCTGAAAGACGGGGATTTCCGGATCGGATTCAACATTTTCAGATTATTTTAATTTTATTTTAATTTAGAAAAAATCCCTCTCCGAATCATTTCCGCTTCGTCCGCTTCCAAAATGGTGGGTGAGTTTTGGTCTTCATTCTGAAAAAAAAGAATCATTGAGCGTTACAAAATTGATGTTTGACTTTGAGCGAGAAATATTTTAGCTTTGAGTGTCCTGATTCAGGAAATCTCGCGATGACGAAGAAAAAAATATTCTGGGCCGGTGCAATCGTGTTGGCAGTTTTGGCCATTTACTACTGCGGAGGAGCGCCTGCGGGGGACCTGGATGTCGTCTATTCCAATCCCTCCTTCAGGGATCATATTCAGCCGATTTTCACACTCAATTGCTCTCTTTATGGTTGTCACCACAGCACAGCGCAAGCCGGATTGGTTCTGATGGAAGGCCCGTCCTACGAAAACCTGGTGAACATCCCTTCAACCCAGGAACCGAACAGGATGCGCGTGCTTCCCGGTGATGCCGCAAACAGCTATCTGATCATCAAGATCGAAGGCAATCAGACTATCGGGACTTTCATGCCCCAGGGAAGAGAGATTTTAGACGAAGTCTATATCCAGAACATCAAAAACTGGATCAACAGGGGGGCTCTGGACAACTGACCTTTCTGGCGGATCGGATTAAAAAAGGAATCCGCTTTCCCGGCTTTTCAAGTACAGCATGATTATGCGCAGAGCCATAAAGATAATCCCGCCTGCCAGGAGAAACGCATACAGGATGAGAAAGATCGTGTTCATCAAAGGCATTTTTCCCAGCGTTACCTGAGGAAAAAGAAGGTCTAATATTGTTTTTCCGAAGAAAATGACCATCAGGGCGATACCAAAAGCAGACCTGTACAGATATTCCTTTGCGTTTTCCATGTCGACGGTATCCAGGTTGATCAGCGGATAGAGCAGCCAGGCCGCGAGAATCCAGAGAATCAGGGTGAGCACCCACATCCACTTCTTTTCGAATCCTTCAGCTCCGCGACTGTTCATTCTCGCACTTTATTGAATGTTAGAGTTCAGAAAAGATCTCTTCAAGCTTTTTCCTGCACCCCTGGATGGGCTTCCGGCTCACTCTCAAGCGCCTTTCATCATCCGGGTCGGATATCACATGCCATTTGATGAGCTCAATTTTCATATCCTTGATCTCGAGGCAGGTGACGCATCGGGGATGGACTCCGCTCCCGCAGTTAAAATAGTAAGGTTCCGTCTTCCCCCCGGCTTCGCGCTGCTGTTTGCTCAAAGAAGAGAACATCGGCCGATGGGTATGGCCCGCAATGGCGACGATCTTCTTCTGCTGTGCCCATTCCAGAATCTCATTTTCCACTTTATTTCTCTTGCGCACATTCTGTGCTGGACTTGTCGGGTCCTTCATCCCGAGTCCTGTCTGGAGCGGCCTCCAGAAATTCCTCACCATAAACCTTCCTAGAGGAGCGAACATATCGTTTATCGCATCTCCCTGATGACCATGAAACAGAAAAATCTTCTCCCCCAACAGAGCTGTCTCATGCACTTCAAGATCTTCAAATAAATCCTGGATATGAGAACACGACTCCCTAAGAGCCTTCATTCGCCACTTTCTGTTTTTCATCTGCAGGTTGTGGTTCCCCCAGATATAAACCAGTCGATTGTCTTGATGGAACTGATTGAGCAACCAGTATATGTCTCCATGTGCCCGCACGAGATCCTCCAACCGCCGGTTTTCATACAGCTCGTCTCCGTCTCCAAGCTCGATGTAGGTGAAGCCGCTTCTCAAGTAATGATGGAGAGCGCTCGAGAACACAAGAGAATTGTGCATGAAATCATCTGCCCAGTCGCCGACACCCCTGTGAAGGTCGCTGAAAAGGACAATCCTGGTGTCCTTGTTCAGCTCTATATTCTTCGTATTCGCTCGAAAAGCCCTGTTGAGAGAGAATTTAATGTGGAGGAAGCACATCGATAGCTCGACTCTTTATCTTTTTTTTCTGAGACTCAGATTCCCTTAATCTGCTGCTTTACCCTCCAGAAAGCCTATCAAATCCTCTTCGTTGATCCACCACTGCCGGCCGATTTTCTGGGCTTTGATCCGGCCCGAGCCTACGAGCTTCAAGGCGGTCACCTTGCTAACCTGAAGCTTTTCCTGGAGGTCCCGGAGAGAATACTGATTGATAATCTTACTCCCAAGCCAAATCGTCCTCATTTTCCTTTTTATACTTTTATTTATTTTAATTTACTTTATTATACCAGAAAACACTCGTCACTTGTCAAGATTTTTTTTATTTCCATTTCCTCCAATTATCTTTATGAGTTTTCAATTTGACACATTTCCCTTTAATTCAGAATGTTCCTGGATACGCCTCTCTATAATTTTAAAGGACGACTCTAAAATGAATATAGCAGATTATTGATTTTGATTTGAAAAATCTAAAGGATTATTTTAGGCAGGATAGTGAACGTCCCTCTTCTTCGGTTTGCGTCTTCCTCTTCGAGCTGAGAAGGAAATAAGGCGCCCGGATTATTTCTTCTCAGCGCCTCCCGATCCGGTTTTAATCGAACAATCCAGAAAATTACACAGAAGACAATCTTATTTTTTTACGTGCACACCACTTTCTTCCCAAGGCAAATTCACTCTGATCGGACGCACATCCGGTAATATGTTTCCGGCTACAGGTTTAAGAACGTCTCCAAGATACCTTTCAACGCTAGCGCAATCATATTCCATAACTTTGGCCCAGGTGACAAAAAGTCCATTATGACGGTAGGCGGCTATAATATGATCTTTTCTCTCTTCATTTAAACGATCACGCAAGAATCCCTGCCCCACTCTCAACACAGTCGGTTTCTTTTCACCATACCAAATGACGTAAACTCCTGTTCTTCCATCAAAATGACTGTGATCTAAATCAATTTCATACAAGTTACACCACTTGTCTCCGAAACATTTGAACCATTCCAGATGACAGAACATTATTCCACTCCCTCACAGAAAAAATAAGTTTTCTGTGCCGCAAATATCAATACAATCGATGAAAATGTCCGACTTTTCCCGATTATGTCCTATTTTTCCTGTTGTTTTGGGAATTTGCCGGACTTAAAATGACAGAAAAGAAGCCGTCAAACGGAGATTTCCAATTTTTAATTTCCTGAACCTTGACAGTCATCCCGAATAATTCGATTGAAATAAGATTTCCTTCATGTAAAATAAATAAAAGCCCAAAAGAGGGCCGGAATGAGGAACGAAGAAATCCTGGATTCCTGGAAGGACATCTCTGCATATCTGGATAGAGACATACGCACCTGTGCCCGGTGGGAAAAGGAGCTGGGACTGCCCATCTACCGTTTCGACAAGGATTCTTCCCGCTCAAAGGTTTTTGCTTACAAATCAGAAATTGACGAATGGTTGAAAGAAAAGGCCAATCATAAAGAAATTCAGAAAAAACCCTTTATTGAAAAGAGGGGGGCCAAAGTCGGCCTGGCATCGGCTGTGGTTCTGTTGGTAGCTGTTTTTGCAGCTTTGTTTATTGCGAACGGAAATTTTTCATCCTTTAATCCTGAAAATCTCTCGATCGCTGTTCTTCCATATGAAAACATCAATTTCACGGAATATGAACAGTACATCCCCGAGGGAATCGGGAAAGCGATAAACGACAATCTCTTCAGATTGGACAACCTCAAAATCATTAATTCAACTTTATTGAAAAGTGAAGACACGCCCCGTTCAAACCTGAACGACATCCTCGAAAAATTTCACGTCAACCATTTTTTAAAAACACAAATTGAAAAAGACAATCAATCAATAAAGATAAGCACCCAGCTTGTGAGGAGAGAAGATGACAAAGTCATCTGGAATCTGGAGTCGGATGGCCGACTCGAAAGTATGTTCTCGGTGTTGGATGATATTTGCCTGAAGCTCCATAAAAAGTTTGGTGCCAATGATGAAGCCATACCGAGTAATCCCTTCAACAGTCGGAAAATACAGGATTACGCGGCCTATGATAATTATCTCAAGGGCAACCACATTTTAAACAGTTCGAATTCAGAAAATAAAGATCCCTGGAAGCTCTATATCCAGGGAAAATACTATCAGGAAAAATGGACCAAAGAGAGCAACGACTGGGCCATCCATTTTTTCTCTCAAGCTATCGAACTCGACGAGAATTTTGCCAAAGCCTACATCGGCTTAGCCCGGTGTTACGCCAATTATCTCAATTTCAACTGGGATTATGACAGGGAATGGCTGGACAAAGCCGAGGAGCTCCTCAAAAAGGCCGAAGAAATAAATCCAGAATCCTGTGAATATTACTCCGCCTCCATTCAAGTCTGGTTGCTTCAATATCTCTGCTTTGATGAGGATACAAAAGAAAAGGCTCTCGAATCCGCTCAACAGGCAGTCCAAAAATATCCTGGAAGCCCGTTACTGCGCGCACTGCTTGGGTTCTGCCACTATCTCCGATTCGGAGAACACGGAAACGAACAAGACTTCACCAAGGCCCTCGAGCTCAATCAGGAGAGCTATTTCCTCCGCCCGTATCATATCAAAAACATCCGGTATGCCGAACTTCTGATGCTGAACCGAGACTTTAACACGGCCTTAATCGTGTGCGAGGGAATTCAGGGAGGCGAGGCTTCCCTGCTGGCTGACTTTTATAAAGGTGAGATTTATTACTACATGGGTGATTTGAATAAGAGTGAGGAAATATTTCAAAACATCGATGGTCCGCTGGATATTCAGGTGGACTGCCTGCTGTTCCTGGGCATGATCGCTGCCCGGAGAGGAGACGCGGAGGAAGCTGAACGAATAATTCAAAAACTATCAGTCGTAGCTCCCAAAGAAATTAAATTTGTAGATTATGAATTCAAATTGTCCTCCATCTACATGGGCCTGGGAAAAAAAGAGCGGGGATACTCCCACCTTGAAGCTTTTTTCAAAAAGAAAACAACGGATAAAACCCGCTACATCCATCTTCAATATCTCGAGATGGACAGGAATTTCGACAACTGCAGAGAAGAGGAGAGGTTTTTACAAATAATTCAATAAACGGAGGGCCCTAACAACCATGAGCGAAAAAATCGACGTGACTCCCAACGTGATGAAATGCCTGGAAGTCCTGCGGGAAGCTGTCAAGGCTTTGCCCGAAGGCGACCTGAAGACTCAGGCAGAAGGCGCGGTGGCATACCTGGAGGAAGCGGCAACAGGAGAGCCTCAGCCGAACGACGGTATTATCTGTCCAGGAAGTAAAGTCATCATACCTCCGGGTGGATGATGCCCGAAGTCTTCATTCATCGCGGCCGTATCGTGTAATTCCTGCGCCAAGACAGAACACCGATTCAGGATGCGATTCCAGAGCCTCACTCTGATTGTAACGGACGACTGCAACTTCCACTGCGGGTACTGCTACAAACCCAGAGGACAGAATTACGCAGACTTTTCTATGGTTGAGAAGGCGCTGCTTTTTTTTTGCCTTATCTGACTGAGGATTACTATCTGAATTTTTACGGCGGGGAGCCGCTTCTCGCGTTTGAACTGATCAAGCAGGTCGCCTCTTTTCTTGAAACTCAAAACACACATCATGACAAAAAAGCCCGCTACTCCCTGACCACGAACGGCAGCCTCCTTTCCGATGAGATCATTCAATTCCTCGATAAACATGAATTCTCTGTCGAACTGAGCTATGACGGTCTTGCCCAGGATGCGGGGAGGAAAAAAGGAAGCAAAAAAAAACTCGTTCCGATTATCCGGAAATTACTGAACCAGCCGAACATCGGCCTGGAAATCAACTCTGTGTTTACGCCCGCGACGGTGGACTTTCTCTCAAAATCTATCCAATTCATCCTGGAATTCGGAATTTCTGATATCAGCTGTTCCATTTCCACCACAAAGCCCTGGAGCCAGGCATCTCTCGAGAAACTGGAAAGTGAACTGACTGAACTGAGGAAGATCCTTGATCGCCACTTCCAAAGATACGGCCATATTCCCGTTGTAAACTTTAGAGATTCCGCGGGAAAAGGAATTTTTCACTGCGCAGCCGGACAAGACAGGCTGGCCATCGACCCGGATGGAGGAGTCTGGGGATGCTTTTTGTTCGCCGATCATTTGAGGGAAAGACAGAACCCGCCTGAGTACCGGGATTACTTTTTTGGCGACCTGGCTAATTTTATGAAAAACCATAAAAAAGTCTATCCCCGGATATCCTCGAATTACACTCGCCTGAGAATGGATAACTTTAAAACACCAAGAACAGAGTGTTTTCTCTGTAAAGAGCACAAAGCCTGTGCGGTCTGTCCGGTTAACGCCGCTCTCTCCGGAATTCCAATCGGTCAAATCCCGAATCACATCTGCGAGATTCAAAAGATAATAAGGCGCACAAAAGAAGAGTTCAGGAGGGAGCTGCAATCTGCGTAAAACCACAGATTGAAGAAATGTCCTTTTTGGCTCCCATCATCCCCCTTCGCAGACAGGGAAAAGGATCTTTACTGGATAATCCCACCCTTTACTTTGAGGTGCACAACGTATCAGGCGATCCCGTAAAAATTTACCAGAGGGGGGTCCTCTGGTCCATTTCTTCGTTCTACATAAGAAAATATCTATTTTTTTCTGAAATTTTCAACAAAATCGAGAGGAATGTCCTTTTATTCCCTTTATTTCCGTTTTATTCCCTCTCTTTTTGGGGTTCATTCAATCAAAATTGTGGCCTTAATCTTCAGGTCACATCCCTGCAATTCTTCAGCATGACGACTGTTGAGTCAAATCAACTGTTTGAAACAAGATACTCTTTTTTATACAATAATAAAGACTCTCAAAGAGGGTAGAAATGATGGACAAAGAAATCCTTGATTCCTGGAAGGCCATCTCCGAATACTTGGGTCGGGATATTAAAACCTGCGCACGGTGGGAAAAAGAACTGGGCCTCCCGATCCACCGCATCGACCAAGACTCTTCCCGTTCAAACGTCTTCGCCTATAAATCAGAAATCGAAGAATGGCTGAAAAACAAGACACATCTCGAAAAGATTCAAAGGAAACATAATCTCAAAAAAAGATGGGCAATAATTGGCTCTGTCTCTGCTTTGGTTCTTGTGCTGGCAGCCTCTGTATCCCTATTTGTGGCTAACGGAAAATTCTCCTCCAATGCCCCTGAAAATCTTTCTATTGCCGTTCTCCCTTTTGAACACTCCAATTTCTCTGAATACGAGCACTACATACCTGAAGGATTAAGTCATGAAATCACCGGTTATCTTTCCAGGCTTAATAATCTCAGAATCATACCGGCAGCTCAATTCACGGGCAACAATAATCCCAAAGAAGCCTTAAAAAATATCAGTGAAAAATATAAGGTGAGCCATTTTCTGAAAACAAAACTGGAAAAAAATGAGGATGAATTGAGGATTTGCGTCCAGCTGAAAAGAGTTGAAGATGAAAAAATCATCTGGGAAATCAGGTCAGAAGAAAAACTGGAGAATGTCTTTTCTCTGCCTGAGGAAATTTACCTGAAAATCAATGAGAAATTAAACATAAATAACACACCGATGAAAGCGCTTGCGTTCAAAAACGGGCAAACACAGGATTATACGGCATTTATTAATTATTTAAAGGGAAGCCAGATTCTGAGCAAGGCCAATCCTGAGAATAACAATCCCTGGAGGTTTTACAACCAGGGAAAATATTGTCAAGGAATGTGGACAAAAGAGAGCAATGCTTTAGCCATTTATCTTTTTTCCCGGGCTATCGAGATAGATGAAAACTTTACTCGCGCATACATCGGATTAGCCCAGTGCTATGTGAATTATATCAACTTCAACTGGGACAATAATTTGAAATGGCTGCACAAAGCTGACGAACTCCTTGAGAAAGCGGCGTCAATCAACCCAGAATGTCCTGAATACTATTCAACTCTGATTCAGGTTTATCAGCTTAAATATCTCATTCTGAACGAACCCACCAAAAACAGGGCCTACAAACTCGCCCAAGAAGCCATTCAAAAATACCCAAGCTATTCCCGACTGTATGCACAAGTGGGATACTGTCACTATCTGAACTTCGCAGAATCCGGGCATGCATCTGATTTCGACAAAGCACTCGAATTCAACCAAGAAAATTACTTTCTTCAACCCTATGGCGTGAGCAACATTGTCTATGCGGAGCTTCTGATGCTGAATAAGGACTATGGTAAAGCCTTGGCTGTCTGTAACGGGATTCAGGGGGAGGAATCTTCTCTCATGGCAGACTTCAGAAAGGGAGAGATTTATTACTACGTGGGTGATCTGGATGCAAGTCAGGATGTATTTCTGCAGCTTAAGTCTGGGAATGATTTTGATTTTAAAATCGGTGCCCTATTCTATCTTGGGATGATTGCCGCCCAAAAAAAAGACATCAATGAAGTTGAGAGGATCTTGAAAAAAATTAAAGTTATCTCTCCAAAGAAATTCGATTACTTTGATGACAAATTGAAGTCCGCTTCCATCTATATGGGCATAGGAGAAAAAGAACAGGGATACAAATACCTGGAGGATTTCTTTGCAGATGGAAAAACAAGTAAAACCAAGTACATCATTCATAAATACATCGATATCGACAGGAATTTCGAAAACTTTCGAGAAGAAAAAAGATTCAAACACATCATCCAATAAAAAAAGGGGTGGGAACCTTTTCTTGTTCTTGAGTTGATAAAAGAGACATATCTCTCCTCGGAACCAAGGACAAAAGGCATTTACAGGGAGTCGATAGGAACAAGCGAATTCATAATGTCCTGCGCAGTTTTAAAATCTGTCAATCTCTGTTATTCAAGAGTTCCGCATTTCGCCACTGCGCACTTTCCCCTGTGTTGGAATTCTATCGGATTTTCCCTTCCATATCTTCTAAGAAGGGAAAAGCATTAGGCCTTGGCAAAAGCGGACTTTTGTGTATAATATTCGCTCGTGGGAGGGGAACACCGATGGGAAACGAAAGCATAATCAAAGAGGCCATCAAGACACGGGGGCAGATTTACGACATTATTCAGGCATTAATCGTCGAGCATGGCATTGAAATGATCTTATCAGTCTTGGAAGATATTTGTTTCATCCAAGCGACTTCTTTAAAAATTAATAAAAAGAACACGGATGAAGCGAAATACTGGGATCACATTGGCAAACAGATAAATAAAATTAAATTGACATGAGTCCTGATAAGGACTCGGGCTTGATCAATACACTGTGATATTCTGACCTATCTCAACTCTCACCCATTGTACAATTTTTCCAGTGATGAACAGGCATAATACGAAATAATACGACATAGTAAGACATTTTGACAAAAATGCTTTACACAGATTCCCTTGCGGCTTATGTTTTTTATGGAGAAATACAAATTTATTCTAATTGCACAAGGGAATTACGAATCAGTCATAACTTGATCCCTCTGCAAGAATTCGATCCCATGTATAACCGAGGAACAAAGGATTTAAAGAGGTGGAACCCGTTAAGCTCGAATATCCAGTTCTCACTTTAGAAGACCAAATGCTGCTTCCGGCTGGCAAGCGGCTGACGTCTGTGGCTCTGGATGAATTGATCGCAACCAACAAGGACCAATCTTATCCGAAACATTCCTTTCTGGAGTATGGCGCCATTTATCAAGATATCCTCCGTTTTCTTCAAAAACCGCCATACACAATAATCTTCAATAAGGTAAACAAAAAAGTCACATTGGCCCTCATAAAGAACGTCTGTTTCATACAACCCCTCCTGAAATTCCTCGACTATTATAAACAGAAAGATTTTTACACGTACCGGCACTCTCTGATCGTGTTCGCTATGTCCATGAACCTGGCTCGAGATATGCTGGAAAAATCCAAAGACTGGATGACAGCGCTGATGGCCGGAACCATACATGACTTTGGTAAAATAAGTGTTCCCTTACAGATATTAAAAAAGACCAATCCACTCACCCGGGCTGAGAAAAACATCCTTGAACACCACACTTTAGCTGGCTTTGTGCTTCTGAGCTATTTCCTGCAAGATCGCCGGAGTTTTGCAGGACGTGTCGCCAAAGAACACCATGAACGGAGAGATGGTTCTGGATATCCTTTGGGCATCTCGTTAAAAGACAGGATGGTAGAGATTATCGCTGCGTGCGATGTTTACGATGCCCTCCTGTCACCAAGACCTTTTCGGTCTTTACCCTATGACAACAGGACTGCCCTGGAGGAGATTACCGAAATGGCACAGGAAGGAAAATTAAGCTGGGAAGTCTTGCAGATAATAATATCTCATAACCGAAAGGATAAACCTTATTTTCGAGAGTGCAAAGTTTCCACTGAGAAGAGGGGCACACCCCCCACAGACAGTTTATACGGTGTCATTATTGAAAAAGACATAAAATGTCCGAATTGCCATGGAGCTTGTATAAAAAGTTTTAAAGGCCACAAAGCAGGGAAAGAATACATTAGGTACGAATGTCCGAATTGTGGACGGGAATTTGAAAACAAAGATTTGTTAAGCGCAGAAAAGAATATACATTAGGCCTCTAAAAAAGCTTGATAGAGGCGAGTGGAACTAAACTCCAGAGGCTCATGAGGAGGGAAATCTTGCTTTGCAGGTCTGACAATAAGCAACCGCAGATCATAAGGTATAAATCCCTGACACAAAACCAGGCTTCATCTTAAGGGAGGCAGGCTTTCCTCTTTATTACTTCATCCTTTTTTTCCGGAATACCAAAGACATAAAAACCGGAAATCCAAGAACTGACAGGACCATAGCTGCGGTCACTATCGGGCCGAGACGAAGGAGCGAATAACAGAAAGCCACAAGCGGAAGCAGGTTGGCCCGGACCACAATTTTCAATGGTTTGTGTTTGGCGACGAAATCCGCCACGGACGGTGAATACCGGTAATAACACTCCACCAGCCAACGACCGAACTTGCTGGGCATGAGGTATTGATCCCTGAAATCTCGAAGGATATCCAGATGCGGATGTAGAGGTGACCTGCCCCCCTGATATCGGTCCAGGAGTTGTGTTAAAATTTTACTGGACTAAAGGAGGAGGAAATGGGCAGGAAACGCTACACTCCTGAGCAGATCATCACCATGCTGCGTGAAGCCGAAGTCCTGCACAGTCAGGGATTCAAAATGGCTGATGTCTACCGGAGGCTGGGGATCTCCGCACAGACGTATTCCCGCTGGCGCAAGGAGTACGGGGGAATGAGGGTGGATCAGGCCAAGCGCTTGAAGGAACTTGAGAAGGAGAACGCGCGTCTGAAGAAGCTTGTAGCAGAGCTTTCACTGGACAATGACATCCTCAAGGAGGTGAACCGGGGAAACTTCTGAGCCCGGCCAAGAGGAGCCGGGCGGTGGATCATGTTTGTGAGAGGCTGGGTGTATCGCAGCGCAGGGCGTGTAAGGTCCTGGGCCATCCGCGTTCTACTCAGCGGCATATCCGGAAGATACCAGCGGATGAGGAGCGACTGGTGGAAAGGATCGTTACTCTGGCCGGTCAGTACGGGCGTTATGGGTACCGCCGCATCACCGCATTGCTTTGGAATGAAGGCTGGAGAGTCAATCACAAGAGGGTTGAGAGGATCTGGAGGCAGGAAGGATTGAAAGTTCCTCAGAAGCAGCCTAAGCGGAGACGATTGTGGTTAACGGATGGATCGTGTATCCGATTGCGTCCTGAGAGGAAGGATCATGTGTGGAGCTATGA
Organism: uncultured Eubacteriales bacterium; assembly: GCA_964348015.1. Classification (GTDB taxonomy): domain Bacteria; phylum Acidobacteriota; class Aminicenantia; order Aminicenantales; family Aminicenantaceae; genus SOIA01. Next base: position 90,817 of record CAYGBC010000004.1, read on the forward strand.
TATGGCGATGACAAGGACCTCCGAGGGGCGCCCGTTGCGGATATTGGTCGTAACGGATGAGTACACACGGGAATGTTTGTCTATCTATACAGCCCGCCGCATCAGGCATCAGGATGTCTTGGATCAGTTGTATGAGCTTTTCCTCAGAAGGGGCACACCGGAACATATTCGTTCAGACAACGCGCCGGAATTCACGGCCAAAGCCGTAAGAGAGTGGCTGACGAATCTCGGAGTCAGAACCTTGTTCATAGAACCCGGGAGCCCTTGGGAGAACGGCTATGTGGAGTCGTTCATCGGGAAGATGAGGGATGAGTTATTGAATGAAGAGGTTTTTGATACGCTGAGGGAAGCCAGGGTGCTCATAGAGCGCTGGGGGAGAGAGTATAATAGGCAACGGCCTCACAGCTCTTTGGGGTACAGGCCACCAGCTCCAGAGGCTTTAAATTTCACTTTACAGGTGGTACATTGATGGGGGGCAGGTCAGAGGAAGCGCTGGAAAATGCTAAGGCGATTCAAAATATTGGTTCTCCGATAATAGAAAAAAGGATGTATTCCTTAGAGACTATATTAAAAGGTCATTATTTTGTGTCTGAAATAAAGGTCGCAGACTTAAAAGATTCGCCCCTCGCTCAATGGCGGAGGAAGGTACAGTTAAAGTGGCTGTTTTCGTCTGATGAAATGGGGCTTGGGAATGCATTTCTCAATCGGCAAAGATTCAAGGTGCTATCGGATTTTGGAAGTGTAGCTTCCCAAGCAGGTGATTATCTGAAAGCCTTATGGTTCCACACCGAGGCGCTCAACAAAATAGATGATGAGGAAAATCTCGCTTGCAGTGGAGATACTTTCCGACTTGATATGATTAAAGATACAATTTTAATGAGTGCGGAATTTGATGAGAGCAAAAGCTACTACGAGACTGGATATGCTCTTTATAAGAAAGAGGATTATGAAGGAGGGAAAATCTGGTGGGTGCCATCTCTCTCGGTGCATGTAACCCCCAAGGTCGGTGTCAGCAAGGATTTTCTTTTAGCCTCAGAGATTGGGAATCATATGGCGCAAAAGCCTGGATTCCAGCCTGACGAGCTAAAGTTTTATGTGAACGATGGACAAGTGATTATATTGCCCATTAAAGAGAATCCTGAACTTATCAATATGACCAAAACCGCTCTCGAAGCCCTTCCGGACATCAGGAAAGTAGATGTGAGGAAAAGGTCTGAAGAAATCATTATTAGATAGAATTATTCGATAAAGAAATTAAAGGCAGAATCAGTGCATAAATTGATTTTAGATATTTTTTTAATAGAGCTGATCGAGGACCAAAGAGGCTGAAATTCTGTCTTCCATACATTTAAAGAGAAAATATTAAACGATTCGTTATTATTTCGTGAAAATAATCATGGATAAACATGTGAGAATTAAGCATTGAGTCTTTTATTAACAGAGTGTGGAATAACTGAATAGTTTTCAGCATAGTAAAAATTTTTAGGGGATGACTCATGAATATAAAAATCGGCTTAGGAAAATATGACGTAACAGGCCCCTGTGCAAGAGTTGGCTTTATGGGAATGTCCAATATACAGCAAAGAGGGAAAGGGATTCATACGAGATTGTACAGCCGCGTCTTTGTTGTCGAAGACCTGGAGAATAAGAAATCTGTAGCATTTGTCTGTGCCGATATTGGCACATGCACTCATGCCATGAAGCAGGCGGTGATTAAAAAACTAAAAGAGAAAGGTCCCTCAGATGCCCAGGGCCACGCAATATACACTGAAAATAATGTAATGATCACAGCCACCCACACCCATAGCGGTCCAGGGGGTTACTCTCATTATTATGTGTACAATGCTTCTATCGGTGGATTCAACGAGCAGAATTTTGACTGTATAGTCGATGGAATTTATAATTCCATTGTTGAAGCTCACAATAAGCGATCTCCGGGAAAAATTTTCATTGATGAAGGGGACCTGAATGAATGCGGGAAGATTCGCTCTTATAAGGCTTATGTGAACAATACGGAAATTGCAGAAAAAGACATCGCTGACGATGAGAATGTTGAACCGATTTACAACAAGATGACACTCCTCAAATTTGTTGATGCGAATGAAAAAGAACTGGGTTCATTCAACTGGTTTGCGCTCCATCCTACCAACATGGGAGAGAAAAACAAGATGATTTCTGGAGACAATAAAGGATACGCGGAGCAGCTTTTTGAAGAAGAATTAGAAAAACGGGGCAACAAGAACTTCATTTCCGCCTTTGCGAATTCATGTTGCGGGGATATTTCTCCGAATGCTGGGAAGGACGAAAACGGGAATAAGTATGGACGGCCGGATGGGAAGCATGACCTTGAAAACACCGAGAAGTTCGGGAGAAAACAGTTTCAAAAAGCCTTGGATCTGTATGACAGTGCCTCAAAAGAGCTGGAGGGAAATATAGACTTCTGCCACACTTATGTGGACATGAGCGATTGCCACATCGATGGGGAAGACTGGAAAACGTGGCCTGCTGCGATGGGGTATGGCATGCTCAGAGGGAGTCAGGAGGATTCAACCGGATTAGGCAAGGGTTTCTGGGGAGAAGGGACGACAAAATACAATATTGAACCCAATCATAAGTGGTTTAAAAAGCTTGCGAAAATTGTCGCTAAAGTTTTTAACATCAAATGGCCAATACCTCCTGATCCAGATTTTGAAAGGGGGCAGGGAGCCAAAGCCATTTTTCTCCCATTGGGATACATGACACGGAAAAAAGTCCCGATAGCCCCGTCGATTCTGCCACTTCAAATGTTCAAGCTGGGATCTTTATTGCTCGTTGCCCATCCCGGAGAGCTGACCACTGTAGCGGGAAAAAGATTAAGAGATTCTATTGAAGGGGTTTTCGAACCTCAACAGAATATCAAACATGTAGTCATTGCCACCTATGCCAATGCTTTCAGCAGTTACACCACAACATATGAAGAATATGAAATGCAGTGCTATGAAGGAGCTTCTACACTGTTCGGTCCTTGTACATTCAAAGCTTACGAGCAGGAAAATATAAAGCTGGCTGAAGCAATGAGGGATGGCTTGGATGTACCCGATGGCTCCAAACCCAAAGACATTCCTGTGAATAAGATTAAAGAGCTAAAAGCCGGTATGGTGATGCCTGATTATGAATTGCCGAGTTTGGGATTAGGATTTAAAGATTTCGATGAACAGCCGAAGACTTCTTATCGAAAAGGTGAAACTGTAATGTTTTCCTTTGTCGGAGGATATCCCAATCGCGATTTAAAGACTGGGGGGAGTTATTATAAGGTTGAAAAGGAAAGATCTGCCGGATCATGGGAATTGATCTACACGGATGATGATTTTTGCACTCAAATGCATTGGTTCATGATGGAACGTGCTTCCATGATTCGCATAGTATGGAAAATCCCTGAAACACAGGAGTCTGGGACATACAGGATTGTCTATGATGGACCTGTCAAAAAGAAGTCGGGTAGTAAGGTAGAACCACTTCCAGTAGTAGTGAAGTTTACGATTAAATAATCACTTTTTAATTTTTAAAAAATTTATTGTAATTTAATGATTGACATTAAATTTTTCCTTGTATATATATTCACTAATTCACTGAAAATGTCAGCAATTGGAAATTAAATAATTAATAAGAAGTACTAGAATTCAAGTAAAGAGATTCTTTTTTCCTTCGGGAGATTTGGCCCTTGTGTGAATGGGAAGATTTTCCAGTTTTTGGGGAGTTACTTTTAAGATTCATGCGCTACTTTTTTAAAATATTTCATTTCATCAAATGTGAACAGCTCATATTTTGTGGACTTGGTAATCATAGAAATTGAGTGTTCACATCAAAATAAAAAAGGAGGGTAAATTGAAATGGATTAAGGTTGGATGGATTATTGGGGCAGTAATTGTCATTCTTACTGTGGTGATTGGATCAATTTTTCACTTCGACAAGGTGCAGCTGGTATATTTAGCAACTTCGGAAGTAGTGGTTTTAGTTGCTTTATTGCGGGAAATACATTTGGCTCGTAAAGACATGGAATAGGAATAAAATGAAGCAAAGCAGCATAAAAAGGAGAAATGATAATGTTACCGTTAATTGAGACCATTTTAGCATTTGCAGCAATCATGCTGACTTTGAGTTTTTTGGTGAAGAGCTTAACATCACTAATAAAGAATCATTTTGATTTCTACAGCAAGCATCTTAAACGTGAGGTGGAGCGACTTTTAATGGGGACATTAAACAAAACACTGGATGATATTCAGAAGACATCCTGGGGAAAAAATATCAACTGGAACCGCTTGGGTGAAGAATACCTTACAAAAGAGAATATGAGCTGGGTGTTAACTAAGCTTAAAGTCAAACCAGAGCAATTGGAAAACCTTGAAGGAAGAATAGCCGTTCATCTCGGGAATATCAAGTATGCCTTTGGAAAAAGGTTGAAAAATATCACTCTGGTAGTTGGACTGGCCCTGTGCCTGGGACTCAATATCAATGCATTTAGCATCTGGGATACTCTGTACAGTGACCAACAAGTTCGGGCGACTTTCGCTGACTCCTATGCTCAAGATGCGCTAGATTCGGCTGAAGAATTCGCTGATTCAATCCAACAAGAGCCCAGCCAAAAGGAGGAACAAGGTAATCCTGTTAAAAAGAAAGCTGCGAATGAATCAACAGAGGGAACAAAAGCGGATGAGGAGAAAGATGAATTAGAGGAGCAAACACAAAATTTCTTTGCTCGGCTAAGAGAATTCAAGGATGACGTGAATTTTGGGATAGGTCGAATCTGGCGAGATCCTCCTGATAAGTTATGGCCAGGCATAATATTTGAATTTTTTGGAGCACTGTTGACAGGAATTCTGGTCAGCATAGGAGCTCCTTACTGGCATGATCTTCTTCGTGTATTGACAAACTTGCGACAGCCCAAAAAAAGCTCTAAGACTGAAGAGTAAGGAATTAAGGAGGAAAAAAAGAATATAGCTGACAGTCGTAAGCAGAATAAGATTATGGCGGACAAATATTAATTTGTCTTTTGACAGATTATGATTTGACACAAAGTCAAGGCGAGATTTTCATTAAGTAATGCCAAATTAAGTTAATTGGAGGGAACGCTATGAACAATAAGCGTAATTTCTACGGTATCAAGGTAATAGCCTTTGTTTTGCTGATCATTTTTATTTACGGTGGGTGTGGTTACAAACCTATTCCAGTCGTAGTGATCCGAGAATTTGATTTTCGTTCTGATTGTTTCTCTCTTCCGTTAAATGAAACTGATAAAAAGGCACTTGACGATTTTTTAAAGAGCGGAGGAGATAGAGAAATCGTTGGACCCGTTGGCTTCTACAGTGAGGTTTTTTACTCAGGGATTATAGGGATTTTAAGTGATGATGAAAAAATTGAGATGGATGATCTTTTTGTACAAGTGGATGGAGTGTATAAGATGAAGGATTCTGTAAAAAACTGGTTCAGTAAGGGCCCCATTTATGGAGTTGTGGATTCGAGAAAGAAGCGTCCTTCGGTGAAGAGCTCACGTCCTTTTTCGTTGTTCGATGGAAATTTATGGTGGGTTTTTTATAGAGAGGAAGGGGAACCGACCTGGATAAAGAAGGTGTTAGTGACAGTCCCCATAACAGAAAATATTAATCATTATTCAGGTAATTGAGCAATATCGAGAGATATTTTGAAGTTTTCGATCAGTATCTAAATTTTTTAAATTCCGGCTGGACCGGAAAGGGGAGGTTATGATGCATAAAGATTTTTTTGATCAACTCAGTAATATCGCCACTGTTAAAGTAGTCGCAAAATTAAAAAATGATAAGATAGGATTTCCATCAGCAGATGACATTCGGATATTTATTCCTGATCTCCATATGTTTAGCAAAAGCCGCCAGGAGATTTTTAATTATGAATGTCACACCAACTATAATGAAGATGCTTCGGATTTGTTACCGAAATTCGCAAATTTCTTATTAAAATTCAAAACTGAAAATCAAGACAAAAAAGTAGTCGTTTATCAAGTGGGGGATTTCCTCGATCCCTGGCGCGAAACCTCAAAGCCTTGGAAAGCAAATCCTGTAGAATTGAGTCAAATCACTCAATACATAATTGAAAGCAATAAAGAAGTTTATGACGTTTTGGTCGATGACGCGCTCAATACTCAGTTTGTCTTGGGGAATCATGATTTTGATCTTCATCGGGATCCAAATCTTTTTTCGAAGTGGCGGTTTTTGAGGTTTTACATCACAGATGACACTGACACACCTATTGGAGGCGTTTTCCACGGGGATTTATTCAGTTGGTTGGAGCGAATTTGTCCAGATTGGATCAAGCAATTTTTTGTGTATAATTTCTCGCCCAAAGACAGCGAGAAAAAAATTAAAAAAAGGGTAGAAAAACAGATTCGTAAAACACATCCGAAACATCCTTTCACTGAAAAATATAAAGAGGTTCGGTCCCAAATTGAACCATCAATATTTGGAGAGTTGGCATCATCGCCAGACGATCTTGGAGATGAATGGAACGTGAAAAGAGAGGGAGATGCTTCAAAAGAGGATCTCAAGTACTTAAAAGAGTCAAAAAGATGCTTTAAAGAGGTTAATGAAACGGAAAATTATAAATTGAGAATTGCATTTATCGGTCACACTCATAACGCTCGAATTGCTGTGGATGACCAAGGTGAGGACTTTTTTGCGCTCGTGGATTGCGGTGGCTGGATTAAAAAATATGAAGGTAAAGTTATGGAGGGTGGAGAAGAAAAAGTAATTAGCGAGAAAAACGCACAAGTCGGAGTGCTTTCAGAAAATGAAGCCCGTGTTTATCAACTCAGTCCAAAATAAACCTATTGAGGATTGGAAATGAAACGGCTTTTCTTTACTTGAGGAAACAAGTTTTTATATATGTAAAAAACCTAATTAAAGGAGGATTCAAATTATGCAAACTATCTATAATTGTCACGCGCATGTTTTTACCAACAAAGCTGTCCCAGTAAAATTTCTGCCATTTGGATTAGTCAGGTTTTTAAGTAAGCGTAAAAGAGGTAAAGGGTTAGGAAGGTTTCTGAACAAACTTAATAGAAAAAGCAGCAATGATATTTTTGACAGGGCTGCTTCCTTTTTGAACATCGGAAATTATGAATCTCAACTAGAAATATTCAAACTTTTGAAAGGATTCTATCCAGAGAACACTAAATTCATTGTGCTTTCGATGGACATGGCATATATGAAAGCTGGAAAAGTACTCCAGGATTTTACAGAACAACTAGACGAATTATCTGATATTAAAAGAAAATATCCAGAGCAGTTTTTCCCTTTTATTTGTGTTGATCCTCGGAGGCCGAACGTCATTGATCTTGTCAAGAAGTATATTGAAAAGAAGAAATTCCAAGGCATAAAGGTGTATCCGCCTCTAGGTTATTATCCTTTTGATGAGAACCTGTACGCCGTTTATGAATATGCAGAAGACAATAAAATTCCAATTATTTCCCATTGTTCACCGCCCATAGTCTATTTCAGAGGGAAAATTACAAAAGATATGTTAATTCATCCAAAAACAGAAGAAAAACTTATAAAAAAGAGAAATCAGAAATTTGCTATGTATTTCACAGATCCAGAGAATTATAAATATTTATTGAAGGATTTTCCTAAATTGAAGATATGCCTGGCGCATTTTGGAGGCGGGAGTGAATGGAGTAAATATTTAGCCACTTCATGGGATAAAAGCATGGAAGAATGCTGGTTCTCTGTGATACTGGATTTGATAAGAGATTATGCCAATGTCTATGCAGATATTTCTGGCACTAGCTATAACACTGATTTACATCCTCTGCTAAAAGTTATCCTTCAAGACCAGACCATACGTTCTAAAGTGTTATATGGGTCAGATTTCTATATGATGGAATTGACTCTTCCTGAACGGGCTTTTAGTATTAATTTAAGAGCTTACCTGAGTGAGAAAGACTATAAACAAATCGCAGAAACAAATCCTCAAGTATTTTTAAAACATCAGTAATAATTCTTTTCTGCATTTCTTTAGAATTGTGGTTTTTACATTCTGAGATGAGGGGAATTTCTATTATCATTAATTTTTCAGAGGAATAACACTTTTTATCATTATGGACTATTTATTTTTAAGCGTGATGGGATTATCATGCTGACCTTCCTACAATTATCCTGACCTGCCCCCCATCAATGTACCACCTGTAAAGTGAAATTTAAAGCCTCTGGAGCTGGTGGCCTGTACCCCAAAGAGCTGTGAGGCCGTTGCCTATTATACTCTCTCCCCCAGCGC
>CAYGBC010000005.1:0-23487 GCA_964348015.1 uncultured Eubacteriales bacterium
AGTTTGGATAGTAAAATCGATACTTCTTATAATCATAATAGCTTTGATGACAGCAGCAGGATCAGAGCTTTATAAGCATCGGCACTTCAGGATGCCCGTAGTGGCTGGACCTGGAGTAACTGAAGTTGTGAAGTTGAGTGATTTTGCTGGTGGCTTGAAAGAGACCATAGCTGACACAAACGTATTTTTCCTGGAAGGGGAAGAGGAAGGCGGGAAGCTACTCATCATAGCTAATACTCATTCCAACGAGCCAGCAGCGATACTGACTGCCCTTATATTTATAGAAAACGCCGTGGTCGATAAGGGAACACTCATTATAATCCCCGAGTTCAATAACAGCGCTGGACGTAACACAAGACCTGGAGACGGCTACCCCCTTTACTACGAGATCTCCACGGATTGGGGCAGCAAAAAATTTAGGATGGGTAACCGTGATGCTTCCCCTCTAGATCAGTGGCCAGACCCAGATGTTTATGTTCATTATCCTGATAAACAGTTGCTGTCTTTTCTTGACGTAAGGAACACAAACAGAACATGGCCTGGCAGGGCCAATGGGCCTCTTATGGAGCGGGTCACATACGGAGCGATGCAGATCATGAGGGAGAAGAAAGTGGATATTGCCATCGATATCCATGGGGCTGAAACAATGTTCCCAGTCACGAACTGTATCGTGGCCCCTGAAAAGTCTATCAGAATAGCAACTATGACCTCTCTTACTGTTAAAGCCAGAGAAAAGTTTGATAACCATGTTGAGCCGTCACCATCTGGATTCCGAGGGCTTTCCCACCGCGAGATCGGGGATCATTCGGATACTATGCCTTTTCTTCTGGAAGCTCCCCTCCCCTTCCTTGACCAGCCGACTGGCCCAAAAACTGTTGAATTACTTTTGGACGGCAAGGATCCTTTTTTGTTGAGCCTATCAAAGAAAAATAAACTGTTTGTTCCCTATGACGAGACGGGATGGCCGATGGAAAAAAGAGTCGGCCAGCACTGCTCCGTTGTCCTCGAGCTTATTCGGCAATTTTCGAGAAAATATCCGGCGAGATCGATCAAACTCCAGAATGTACCTCGCTATGCGGATGTGGTGAAGAACGGTGTCGGACACTATTACCATGACCCGAAGACAGCCGATAAGGACAGAATCCATCTCAATTGATATCAGTTTGATTTTAATAAAGGAAACGTGTGTAACAAATCGGATGCAAATTGGGATCATGCATTTTGGGAGCAGGCTCAATATTCTATATTCAGCCGCAAGGCCACATTTTTTTAAAAAAATTTTTATCTGCAGGAAAAAATCAAAAATTGAGACTTGACTCTAATTAAGGATAGGAATTTCAAGTCTCTTTCTTTACAATAGTATTCGCATCAGAAAATAAAAGGAGGACCGGAATGAATGTGAAAAAGATCGTATTGGCTTTCTGCATTGCTTTTCTATTCTTTGCGTTTTCCCCGATAACGGTTCACACAGACACAGACTGTGAAAACTGCGAGACAGATTTTCCGCGAGATGGCTGCACGGTCATCCTCGTCGGGAAGAAAGCGTCCACAGATGGGTCGACGATGACGACTCACACCGCCGACTGCAGCTTCTGCGACTGGACCTGGCGGTATGTGCCGCCTGCAGAACACGAGCCTGGGACAACACGAAAAATATATCGTACATCTCAATACAAAACCTGGCATCCGAGCGAAGGCCTCAAATGGGAAAAGATCAAAGAGGAATTCTCCGGTCTGGAGATCCCCCAGCCTTCCCGGACCTACGGCTATTTGCACGGAATGTTCGGATACATGAACGAACATCAGGTAGCCCTCGCTGAATCCACCATCGGCTGCCGAGACAAAATGAAAAATCCGACTCCCTCTGCCAAGCTCGACCTGACAGCACTGACTATGCTCGCCATGGAAAGAAGCAAGACAGCGCGCGAGGCGATTAAAATCATGGGAGAGATCTCCGAAAAATACGGATACGGGTTTTATGATGACGGAGAGATGCTCGCTGTTTCAGACCCGGATGAGGTCTGGATCTTCGAGATCATGCCAGTCGGGCCCCTGTGGACCCCTAAAAGTGGGAAGCCCGGCGCTATCTGGTGCGCTCAGAGAGTCCCGGATGACCATGTCAGCGTATGTCCTAACCATTCCCGGATCGGAGAGATCGACCTCAATAATCCCGACTATTTTATGGCCTCTCCGAATGTTGTCTCCTATGCCGTGGAGCATGGATACTATGATCCGGACAGCGGAAAGCCTTTCAACTGGATGAAGGCCTATTCCCCGAATGAATATAGCGCATGGAGCAGTCAGGGAACCTGGGCTCGGCTCTGGAGCCTTTTTCACGTTATGGCGCCGTCCCTGGGATTAAAGGCAGACACGCCCAACATGGAGCTCCCCTTCTCAGTAAAGCCGGACAAAAAACTCTCGGTGCAGGACGTGATGAATCTCACGCGGTACAAATTCGAAGGGACACCGTTCGACCCGGTGAGAGGACTTCAAGGCGGGCCGTTCAAAAACCCGAATTACCTTCCCCGCCCTTTTAAGCTCGACGGCAAGACCTACAACACCGCTCGATTCGTGGGCGTCAACCGCGCCGAATACGTGACAGTCACTCAGTGCCGAAAGTGGCTGCCAAATCCGGTCGGCGGAATTGTCTGGCTGGCTCTCGGTGCACAAGATACTTCCTGTTTTCTACCTCTTTATATCGGGATCAATGCCATCCCGGAATCATTCAAGATCGGAGATCACTTTGTGTTCGACCGAAACGCCGCCCGATGGGCATTCGATTACGTCGACTTCCACACTCAAGTTGCGTACTCTCACGCTATCCAAGACGTTCGGAAGGCGCAGGAAATATGGGAGGGAGACGCTGTCGCCAGAACTCCGACAATCGATGAATTCGCTGAAAAGCTCTACAAAAAGGATCCGGCCCTGCTCACAAACTTCCTGACGGACTACTGCATCAACAACGCAAATAGAGTTGTGGATGCCTGGTGGGAACTGGGCGACCAGATACTTGTCAAGTTCAACCACCTCTGGGTCTACAATACAGAAACAAGACGAAACAGCCGGCTGGAATTCCCAGAGTGGTGGCTCAGGGAACTCGTGAAATACGACAAGCTCATCGCGCAGGAAGATTTAGAAGAAAAAAAGCAGGAACAGCAAAAGTCTACAAAAACAAAGAGTAAGAAAAGGAAAAAATAAAACTGTCATTGCGAGCAAAGCGCGGCAATCTCATAAGAAGAAGGAGAAGATTGTGGTGTCATTGCGAGCAAAGCGTGGCAATCTCATGAGAAGGAATACGTTCACTTTATTCATGTTTTGAGATACCGATTTTAATCTCACAATGACATAATAGTTATAAGAAAGTGTATTCATTCATTCTGATAAAGGAGATGATGAGCAAATGAATAAACACAAAATATTTTGCGCGGCTCTGATATTCTTGCTCGGGATAATACTCATTCTTCCTGCATCCGGGATTGCCCAAACAGAACCCCCTAAGGCCAGGCTGCCTGTTCTCACGACATCTGCCGGCCAGAGCAATGATGTGGTCACCATGAACATCATCCTCGAAGAAGTAGGAATCAAATACGACTATTGCGATGTGCCGACGGTTGAGCTGATCGATGCGGGTGTAGGCCTGGCCGATAAGGAATCCGGCCCCGGCTTTCATGCTGAAGTGTACACCGACCTGGATCAATTCCCGAAAGGAACGCCGTATAAAACCGTGATCGTGGCCATCGGCGCCAGTTTGAAAGGCATGGGAGCCTCGGGCCTCACTGTCGGCGCCGAAGAAAGCCGCCTGAAAAAGATCATCGATCACTGCAAGAAAAAGGGAATCTTTATCATCGCCACCCATGTAAGCGGCGCTTCCACACGAGGCGCTCCCGGAAGCGATAACGAGAAAATGATCGATGCGGTCGCTCCGTTTGCAGACTATCTCGTAGTCACCGCTGAAAGCAACACGGATGGACGCTTCACCAGCATCGCCAAAGACAAAGGAATTCCCCTCACCCAGGTAGAATACGCTCTGGACCTCGTTGACATCTTCAAGCAGGTTTTTAAATAAAATAGCAATAACGGCTTCAGAAAAACATGTTATCTTATGAGATTGCCACGCAAGCTCGCAATGACACCTCAACACATCTCATCTTTCCTATGGGATTACCGCGCTTCGCCCGCAATAACATCTCAGCAAATCAGATCCTGGCTTTAATAATTCTCAAAGTTATCAAAGCTTGATCCCGCCGGGGAACCTTTAGGCACTCAATTCCGTCTATATCTAGAAAGTGAAGTCTAAAAACATAAGGAGGTTTGAAAATGAAGTTTAAGATTATCTTCCTGGCTGTTTTCTTCCTCTGCGCCACTTCTCTTTTCGCGTATGAGGAAGTCAAGGAATTGAGTTTATCCGCGCAGGGGATTGAACAACTCGAAATCGATTGCGGGTCCGGCTATCTCAAAGTGTACGGTCAAGATGGGTTGAAAGAAATGAGAGTGAAAGCAGAAATCATACTCGAGGGAAAAAGTGAGAAAAATGCAAAAGAATTCCTTCAGAAATACCTTAAGCTGTCTCTGAAGAAAAGGGGAAGCCGAGCAGTCCTGACCAGCGGTTTTGAAAGTTACCGCTCTCTGTTTTCCTTCGGAAGCAAGGCCATTAATCTCACCGTACACATGCCCAAAGACATGAGCCTTGATGTGGATGATGGCTCTGGCTCCATTATCGTCAACGACATTGCAGGAGACGTGAAAGTGGATGACGGCTCCGGCAGTATGGAAATCATGAACATCCAAGGGAACCTGGAAGTGGATGACGGCTCTGGCGAGATCGACGTAGAAGAAATTAACGGAAATCTCTCCATAGATGACGGATCTGGGGAAATCTCGGTCGAAGGAGTTTCAGGCGATGTCTCTGTCGATGACGGCTCTGGTTCGATGACCATCCGGAACATCGGGGGTAGCGTGACTGTGCGTGACGGCTCCGGCTCCATAACTATCGATGGAGTCGAAAAAGACGTTTACATCCCGAGTGCCGGGAGCGGAAGTGTTAGAGTCAACAACGTCAAAGGAAAAGTGAAATATTAACAAAGTGTAAGAACAGAGTCTGTTTATTCTTTATAGCTCTGCTGTCCGGTCTCCCACATTGATCTAAAGATATAGCTTCCTGATTCAACTTCGAAAACCGCGGCTCCCATTTCCATCCGTATGAATTTGACTCCCTCCGCATCTCTTGCCGGCTGGCCGCTTTCCGTAATTTGAGACAATTCCTCCGCTGGAACAAAAACGATGGCTAAAGTGTTGGCGGGAATAGTGATATTCAGGATGAGTTTTCCATTCTCGAGCTTCCAGCCGCTGACAATCTTTCCATGAATAGAATTGTACTCCGCGTTCACATATTTCAATCCTCCGCCCGGATACGGCCGAATTATCATCCGTTTATACGCGGGGATTTCCGGGTCAAGGTCGATGCCCGCCACGAAACGAAAGAGCCACTCCCCCACTGAGCCGAAGGCATAATGATTGAAAGAGTTCATTCCCGGGTTCTGAAAACCTTTTTCCTCTGTCCAGCCGTCCCATCTTTCCCAGATTGTCGTCGCTCCCTGTTGGATAGAATAACCCCACGAGGGAAAAGTTTCGTTCAGGAGAAGACGGTACGCCACATCCAGACATCCCATCTGAGAGAGTACTGGAAGCAGGTACCCGGCTCCGACAAATCCTGTGGAAAGATGCCAATCTCGCTGTTTAATGTCCTCCACCAGGTGTTCTGCGGATCTCGAGCGGAGGTCTTCGGGAATAAGATCCATGGCCAGAGCCAGGAGGTATCCTGTCTGTGTTTCTCCTTTTATTCGGCCATCCGCAAGGACAAACTCTCTCTGAAAAATCTCTTTTATATTCTGGAAAAGCTTCCCGTAATAAAGGACCTCGCTGCTGCTGCCGATAGCTTCTGCCATTTCAGACATGAGTTTAGCGTCATAAGCCCAGTAAGCTGTTGCCAGAAGGTCTTTGGGAGTATCGGCTTTTATCGAGAGCCAGTCCCCATAGTTATTGCCTGTCTTTTTTCTCCGGATTAAATCAGGATTGGCCTCCTTGAGAAAATCCATCCATTTCACCATGGCTTCCCAGTGTTCTGTGATGATCCGGGTGTCTCCGTATACTCTGTAGATGGTCCAGGGTACGATGATCCCCGCATCCCCCCAGGCCGGAGCGGATTCGAACCTCATCAAGACTTTATCACTCAGGCGAGGCGCAAAATCCGGAAAAGCCCCTTCTGGGGACTGAGCGTCCACAACATCTCTCATCCACTTGGTGAAAAAGGCAGCGGCGTCCATGTTGAAAGTCCCTGTCCGGATGTATATCTGAGCATCACCCATCCAGCCGAGCCGTTCGTCCCGCTGGGGGCAGTCTGTCGGAATACTGATATAATTCCCGCGCTGGCTCCATGTGAGGTTCTGGTAAAGCTGATTAACCATTGGAGAGGAACATTCGAAGCTTCCTGCAAGGGGTGCGGCGGAATGAATGGCACATCCTGTGACGGAATTTTTATCCGGAATGCCGGGATATCCGGTGACTTCGACATACTGGAACCCGTGGAAAGTGAAACGCGGCTCAAAAATCTCCTCTTCTCCACCTTTGAGAACATAGGTATCCGTTGCTTTGGCGTCGCGGAGATTGGTTGTGTAGATGGTTCCGTCAGGATTGAGGCGCTCGGCGTGGCGAAGGGTGACTTTTGTGCCTGTCTCTCCTCTCACTTTGAGTCTGACCCATCCGGCGATATTCTGTCCGAGGTCGAACACATACACTCCTTTTTTCGGTTCGGCTATCTCGACCGGTTCTATATGATGCATCACCTGGACAGGCTCCGAAGGCTGCGCCACAAGCTTGGCCTGAGGCTTCTTCACAATAATGACTGGCTTCCAATCACTGTCATTAAATTCCACAGTGTCCCAACCGGGCATCTCTTTCCGTGCGTCGTAGTGCTCGCCCATCAAAAGATCAGAGCTGACGATTGGTCCCTCCGAACACCGCCAGGTTTTATCCGTCGCAGCCATTTCAACTGTCCCGTCTTCATACTCCACTTCAAGCTGAAGGAGCAGGCTGTTCTGGAGACCGTAATTCCCACGGAATTTTCGCCATCCCAGGTAACCGCTGTACCAGCCATCTCCGACCACAGCGCCAATGGCATTCTTGCCCTTCATCAGATTTTCGGTGACATCATACGTGCGGTACTGGATTCGCGTGTTGTAATCCGTCCATTCCGGCGCAAACACCTCCTTTCCAATCTGCTGGCCGTTGATATGAAGCCTGAAAATCCCCCGTGCAGTGATATGAACAAATGCCCTTTTCACAGTTTTATCCAGGTCAAATGTTTTCCGGAACCAGGGCGGAGGCGGCCCCGGTGCCAGTTTCTCTGGCTTCAGATACTGGGGATCCAATTCCATAGATAGCCATGAGCCTTGCCAATCCTCCTGACTCAGAAGCCCCATGGTCCAGAAGGCAGGCTCTCCTGAATCACTCACTTCACCATGTTTATTCCAGACAAACACCTTCCAAAAGCATTTCATCCGAGAACCAAGCGCTTTTCCTTGATAAGTGATCTGGTTTGTGCGGTCGCTGTTCACCTTCCCGCTGTCCCAAAGATCTCCGATGTCCCTCTCAAGATTCTCTTCGTTCGAGGAAACGATGATCCTGTAAGCGGTCTGCTTCTGGCCGCGTTCGGATGACTCCAGGATCCAGCTCAACCGGGGCTTCACCGCATCCATTCCGAGCGGATTCTTCAAATATTCACATCTCAAATGACTGATCTTCAAGCCCGAAATCTTCCCGTGATCTTCAAGAGAACAGGCTGAGCTAAGGACAAAAACAGCCAAAAACGCCGCCACTATCCATTTTTTCATTTTAACCTCCCAATGAAAAAATCTGACTCCGCAAGAATCTATCCGAATTTCTCCCATCAAACGATAACTCTTTATTTTTCAACTTTTTATGACGCGTCTCTTCTTTAATACAAGCCTCTTATTCTTTTCTCTTCTCTGTGTTCGGCTCTTTGCTCTTCATCCCGATCGGAGCGAAGATGAACCAGAGCAGCATCCCGATAAACATCAACCGGGCATGGACCTCCCAGGAGAGATCCCCCAAAAACACAAAGAATGCGGGGACAACTGTCAGTATCAAACCGGAGAGAGCAATGACAAGTACCATTATTCGCATTTATCCTTCCTCGGATAAGATTTTTCCCTGTTTTATTCTCTGCTCTAAAAAACTCAGGAGGACGTACAGGACCAGGGCAATGAAAAATCCGGGCAGACCCTTGAAGAATATTTCAAGAGGAATCAGGAAAGCCACAACAAGAGTGACCAGCCAACTGATGGCCGCAGACCAGCTTATCCTGGCGCCGCTGAATTCAGCGAAATTTCTTTTAAGGCCCATCTTAGGCAAAATCCAGAAATCCGCAAAGATGACTGCTCCCATGGGCATAAGAATCAATCCATAAAGAGCGACAAAATCCAGAAGCCGCATGACTAAAGCCGGGAAACAGGCCGCGATCGTGGTGCCAAGTCCGGCAGCAGCCGTGACCTTCCAGCGTTTCCAATTCGGAGATGCAGTCTGGAGGGCGAGCCCGGCCCGGTAAAGAGTCGGATTCGCAGTTGTCCATCCCGCGACCACCACGCACACCGCTCCGGCGATTCCCGCTCCCATAAAGGCGATCGGTCCGGGGGCCACAGTCACATCTGCAGCCGCACAGAGGATGCCCGAACAGATCCAGGCCACATAATGCCCGAGAAACATCCCGAACGCGCTGGTGAATCCGTATGCCCATCTTTTTGCATAGCGAAAAATCGAGAGGTCCGCCATACCGATATGCATAGCCATGTTGCAGAACCAGGCAAAAAACATCACATGCCAGAAGGTGAATTTTGACTGGCCTTCGACCGGGATCCCTGTCCAGATCTTTTTGTTGGCCACGCCCCAGAAATCCCCAAAAGATGTAATCCCCAATTTAGGGAGAACAGCCAGGGCTGCGGCCACGAACACCAAAAACATCCAGGGCGAACAGATTTTGGCAAAATTGGCGAACTTCTCGAACCCGAGAATGGCCAGGCAGGTCACCACAAATCCCACAAATAATACGACGACAATCCAGGTGATATTTGTGGGGAACATATCCTGAAGACCGGGCATCGGCATGTTAAAAGGGATCCCGACAGCGGTGGCAGCCACAGAGATCATTGCCCCGGCGAGGAAACAAAACATTAGAGCATTGACGATGCTGTAAACAAAAGTCAGATACGGACCGCAGATTTTGCGCAGCATCCAGTAGAGTGTGAGCCGGGTTCTAACCGCTATAGGTGCACACAGAAAAGCCCAGCTCAGGACAGCCAGGATGTTCCCGACAAGAAGTCCAAGAAAAAGGTCCGGTGCAGAGACCCCCCGGGCCACGAACAGGGCTCCGATGACGAATTCCGTCCCGGCCACATGTTCACCGGCATACATGCCGATGAACTTCCCGATCCCCTGGAGCTTGTCTCTCGAGACAGGTTCACGGTCAAATTCATAAAGAGCATCCAGCCTTTCTGCTATCGAGGCTTCTTCTGGAGAATGCATAATGTATCTAATAGGGTGAAATCCGGGATGGATAGGGCCTTACAGCTTTTCACTAAGTCTACATTATTATCATTCGATCACTTTTGTAAAGCTCCCCGCTCCTTAAAAAGTATTGAGACACATTTTATCGTATTGACATTGAACACCCTTTAAAGTATCAATGGAGTAAATCTTTTCATTTGTAAATTTGCATAATTCAGAGTTTTGGACGATGTCCAACAAAAACACTATCAGGGGGAAATAACCATGAAATTCCGGACAAAGACTTTAATCTTTATTTCATCATTTTTTCTCATCACGGGTCTTGTTTTCAGCCAGGAAGAGGATGTGGAAGGAAGCCAGGACCATCCGCTTCTTTCCAGAATGGAGAATTTCTACATCAGCGGCTATGAAGAATTCGAGTACGAATCCCATGATTTTTACGATGCTGAAGACAACGAGTACATAATCGAAGGCCACAAGTGGGTGATTGAGTACACTCTGAAAGGAGGATTCACACCACCGGGTCAGCTGAAAGTGAGAAGGAATTATATCAATGCGATCAAAGAAATCGGCGGGACGATTCTATTCGACAAGGGTGTGTACATGAAGGTCGCCACAGAGAACAAAGAGACCTGGATCGAAGTCTGGGTTAGCTCGAACAGCCGGGACTACACACTGACTATTGTGGAGCGAACGATCATGGGACAGGAAGTGGCGGCAGATCCGGCTGCTCTGGCTGGCGATATCAAAGCATCTGGACGTGTAAAGGTTTATGGAATTTACTTTGACCTGGACAGCCATGAGATTAAGCCTGAGTCTGATCCGACTCTCCAGGCCATCGCGGACATGTTGAATGCGAACAGTTCTCTCAAAATCTATGTTGTCGGACACACAGATATGACCGGACAGCTCGATTACAACATGGAATTATCGCTGAGACGGGCGGAATCAGTCGTCGATGCCCTGGTCAACACACATGGAATCGCGCCCGATCGTCTGAAAGCGCAGGGAGCTGGCCCTCTTTGTCCGGTCAGCACGAACAACACAGAGGAAGGCCGAAAACTGAACCGTCGGGTTGAGCTTGTCGAGATGAAATAAAAAGGGGTCGCGTCTTAACATTTGACATTTCTATTTCTACGATCCTTCCCGAATACATAATCCCTAAAAGTAACAAGACTATCTACCGAGACACAATCAGGAGATGCTGAATGTTAAGACCTGGCCCTTCCAAATCAATCCAAACAGAGAAATGTTAAATGTTAAGACGCGACCCCATCTATCTTCTGAGAGTTGCATCAGTCCATTCTTTTTCATATGATAAATCCACTCGAGTATAGGCATTTAGCCGAAAGATACACAGTACAGAAGATGTCAAATCCTTTAAACTCATTCTCCATAACCTGAAGTAACGGAGGAATACCATTATGACTATAAAAAAACTAAAATTAATCATTCATCTCGCTTTAGGCGGCCTTCTTCTGTTCACTCTTGTCAGTCTCTCATTTTCTGTGGAAATTGTGCCTCGAGCGAAATACCTGGACTACGCCCGGGCTGCAGCGGACTGGACCTGGGACCATTACGACGAGCTGATCGAAAGATGGAAACAGCGCTTCGATCCTGAGAGTGTGTTCGGGTACCGGCCTCCGGGAGGACTCCTGGAGATGTCGGTCATCTATAGCTACCTGTACGAGAAAGAGAAAAAACCGGAATACGCGCGGCGGGTGAAAAAGATACTCCTCGAATACGGAGACTACCGGTCTCAATATCCTGAATCGTCAATCAAACAGCGACCGGACTACGCTGACGGTGTTCCGGCCCTTCCGGATTTCTTCACGGTGATGCGCTATATCCGCGCTTACGACACACTCAATCGCCTCGAAGTCTTCAACAGATCCGAGAAGAAAAAAATCGAATCTCTGATCGCCGAGAGCATGACCTATCTCCTCCGCACTCAGGAATGGGGACCGATGAACCGAACAGCTCTGCGGGCAGAATCCCTGGCCTGGGCTCTGCGCGCTCTTCCGGACCATCCCGATGCTCCGGAATGGGAGATGCTGCGCCAAGCCCTGGGAGACGACAACTGGGGAAATTGGGAGATCGAGGACGCGACCATCTACCATGGCGTCTGGCTCTACGCCCTCTGCGGATATGCTAACGCTTTGGACAGAATGGACGAGCTTTTTAAAACACCTGAGATGTACTACTACGCCCATTATTTTCTTAACCTGATGTGTCCTGCGGGGATGGTCCCGGATTTCGGCGATGCCAACTGGCTGAGGAACTGGCAGCTCTATCTAGTCTTCTTCGAAGTAGCGGCTCGCCAGTACAAAGATCCTCACCTGAAATGGGCAGCCTCGACCATTGCCCGGAAATTCATCGATTTCGCCAATCCCACCAGCATCGGGCTGGGCTACATTTTTCTGGATTGTTTCCTCTGGGCAAACGATGACATCCCGGCGGTCCAGCCCCAGAGCTTATCCCAGGAAGTGATGGAGGACGTTCAGGGAAAGAAGATCGTCTTCCGCAACGGCTGGGATCCGAAATCCACGTATCTTCTCCTCAATTACAGGGACGAGGGAGACGGCGGTTTGAATTTCCGGGACTATCTGCGGGATACCATCCCTGTCGAGGAAGAGAAGATGACCCACGGGCACTCGGATGAAAACAGCATTGCGCTGCTCATGTCCGGCGGCTCAGTGCTCCTCCACGATGGCGGCTACAGGGATTACATGCCCAGCGGTCCGTTCGGCGCCTACCGCCAGGATTATTTTCACAACCGGCTGTGTGTGCGACCGGAGAAAATCTGGATGGGACAGGAGAAGGGACAATTCCGTTACAGCATAAAGGATGCGGTCCCCGGACAGAGCATTCTCGACTTTCTCCACAACGCTGGGTCCTACAGAATCGTCCGCACCCAAAAGGTCGATTTCCTCTCCTTACCGGACTTTGATTACAGCCGGACGCGGCTCATCGATTCCAACATGGGATACGAGTGGGATCGGGTCATTGCCTATGTCAAAGACCCGGAGGTTTTTGTGGTTTTCGACATTTTCAAGTCGCAAAAAGAAGAATTCTTCACTCTCGCCAACCTCTGGCATACCCGGAAGATCCTGGACCAAGGGGCACACTGGTACGACACGGTCTATGACAGGATCCAGAATAGTCAGCTGCCCCGGGATACACATCTGCTTATCGTCTTCCCTGCCAACCATTACCGCTTGGAAGGTGTGGAGTCAGAAAAACGCCACTACCAGGATGAAATCCTGATCCATCAAACAACCGCCCAGCATTTCGAACTCGGCGAAACTGTCGGGTTTGTGACTGTGCTCATCCCCCACAATAAGGAAGAATCCCCGCAGAAACTGGCCCAACAGGTCAGCCTTCTTCCGGCCAAGCCGGAGGGAGCGGGTCTCGGCATTCAAGTTAAAAGAGGAGATAAACTCATAACGGTTGGAATTAAAAATGACCTGCGGATGGATATGGCCCGGGACTGGCGCCGGCCCCGATACACCTACGAATCAGGTCGAATGAACTACGGGGATATCGAAACCAACGGCGATTTCGTGTTTGCCTCCCTTCAAGGGACGATACTCAACTACACGATCGTCAATCTGACTAAAGCGATGTATAGAAACAGAGTCCTTGTGGAAGCTAAGCCGGGCTTTTTCGGACTGGCATTTGACGGCAGCCCGGAAACGACAGGTGTCGGGAAACTTCGCTACTGGCGGGATAAGGTAAATTTGAAGAAAAAATAATAAGCGAATGAGGATAGGGGCAGTCCAAAAAGAGATCACTCCTTCCCTGCCTGCAGAATTGGTCGGCTACATCAGACGATTCGGGAAAGCCGCGGGAATCCATGATCCTCTTCTGGCCAATCTTCTCCTGGTTGACAACGGAACCGAACGAGTTCTTCTCGTCTCCCTGGATATATTATTTCTGAGCACCGATTTTGCATTCAAGGTGAAACAGGCTGTATCTGAAAAGCTGAATATAGATACAAAAAACATTCTCCTCGCTGCCATCCACACCCATTCTGCGCCCGCGATCCACTTCTTCAGAGACGAGAGCATACAGGATAAGGCCTGGGAGGAAAAAGTCTTTCAGACTCTTGTCCAAAGCGCAGTCGAAGCCAGCCAACAGCTTCAACAAACAACGATGGGAGTAGGAGTGGGCCGGTCTTCAATCGGGCAAAACAGGCGGAAAGACAAAGGACCTTTTGACTCGAATTTTCCCCTCATCTGTTTTTTCGATGAGCAGGATCGTCCTCAGGCAGTGATGGCGAACTGTGGCTGTCATCCTGTAGTTCTGGATGAAAGGAATTTGTTCATCACAGCGGACTATGTCTTCAACTTCCGCAACAGCTTGAACACCATGCTCTCCTCAGATCTCACCACCCTCTTTTTTACAGGAGCCTGCGGGGATGTGGATCCCTTGGAACGCGGCAGCTTCTCTGCGGCACAAAGACTCGGAAAAAAATTAGCGGGAGAAGCTCTTGTAATCATTGACTCGATGGAAGCAAGTTCAGACATCGAAATCAAAAGTATAGAAACCTCACTCGAAATCCCTTATGCAGGAATCCCCAATGCTCATGAGGCCGAAGAGACCTACAAGAATACAAGAAAGAATTACGAAAATGCCGCTGCCAAAGGAGAGAGAGAAGCTCAAAAAATACAGAAAGCGTTCCTGCTCTGGGCGGAAAAACTCAGGGAGAAGGCGTTGAAAAACGAAATTCCCGCCTCGCTTCAGTGCAAGCTTCAGTGCATCAAATTGGGGGATGCCGTCCTGTTCGCTTTTCCGTTCGAGCTCTTCTCTTCCATTTCTCAATCTCTGAGAGCGCGGAGTGGAATTCCAAACTTATTCATGGTCGGTTACGCGAACGGATACGGCGGCTATCTTCCGGATAAAAAATCAATTGAGGAAGGCGGTTATGAGGTCGAGGAGGCGTTCAAGTATATCGGGCTGCTGCCTTTCACTGCGGACGCCGAGACTTTATTCCTGAGGAAAGCCCTTGAGCTTATAAAAGGAGTGACACATGGACTCGCTCAATAATTCGGCGACATTTGACTCGTATCATTGCGGGCGACTGAAGGAAGTGTGACGATCCCGTAAAAAGAAATGTATATTTATCCATATGAGATTACCACGTCGCTCTGCTCCTCGTAATGACAATTGGATGAGATGACCGGGTAAGCTCACAATGACACCTTTTCCCTCGATGAAAAGAAAGAAAGTGTTACCGAATTACTAAGCATAAACAACTCAGGAAGACAAGATGAAAGTCAGTTCATAAAAGGCATAAAGCCGATGCAAACCATAGATTGGACAATCATTGCTCTCTACTGTGTCTTCATGATCGGGATGGGAATCTACTTCACCCGCCGGGCGGGAAGGAACATGGAGAGCTACTTCATCGCTGGCCGCAGGCTTCCCTGGTGGGTTCTCGGCTTCTCCGCTGCAGCCACTTACAGCGGTGCGGGAGCCGCACCGGCTTTCACCATGCTCGTCTTCCAAGGGGGATTGATGGGAAACTGGTGGTGGTGGGTGCCTTTTGCCATCTGGATGCCACTGGTGGCCGTCATCTGGTCCAAGCTCTGGCGGCGTCTGCGCGTGGTCACCACAGCCGAACTCATGGAACTGAGGTACAGCGGTAAAGAGGCCCGGATTTTCCGGGGAATCTATGCCACTTTCATGAGCCTGGGATTCGCTGTCCTGTTGAACGGCTATGTCATGGGCTGGTTGATAAGAGCCATGGCTCCGATATTCAACTGGACAGACCTTCAGGTCGTCTTGTTTTCCACGGCACTCGTCCTGGTCTACTGCACACTTTCCGGACTTTTCGGCGTGGCTTACAGCGACGTCATCCAATTTCTCATATTTTTCGGTGCCAACCTCGTTCTGATCCCGGTCATCCTGAGCAAAGTCGGCGGTCTGAATGTTGTCTATGAAATGGCGACATCCCAACGCGGAGCGGATTTCTTCCATGCCCTTCCTCCTCACGGAGAAATCGTGGGCATGACTCTTTTCTTTTTGGTTATCCAAGGGCTGTTCTATGCATCCTCCCCCGCCGGCGGAGAGGGGTACACGGCTCAGAGGTTCATGGCCGCTAAAAACGAGTTTCATGCCCAGACCGGACAGATGTTCAACGCGTTCATCACTCTGATCGTGAGGGTCATTCCGTTTCTGTTTCTGGGGATAATCGGAGCCGCCCTTCTTCCGGCTGCCACGACTGAGCCGGACAGAGTCTGGGGAATCCTGGTCTCCCGTTATTCCCTTCCGGGATTGACCGGACTTCTGGTCGCGGCAGAGCTGGCCGCTTTCATGTCCACCATCGACACCCATATCAACTGGGGGAGTTCGTTCCTGGTCAATGATCTTTACCGAAAGTTTATCAAACAGAAAGCCAAGGAAAAACACTATGTTCTGATAAGCCGCGTCGCAACTGCCGGCATCCTTCTTCTGAGTGTCCTGGTGGGATATTTTCTGGTCGAGCAGATGATGGCCTGGTTTCTGTTCATCAACTCCGTGATGGTGGCCTTTATCCTGCCTTTGAGCTGGCTGAGGTTTTTCTGGTGGAGGCACAATATTTATGGAGAAGCGGCCGCCATCATCATCGGGCTTCCTCTTTCGTATGTGATCTGGTTCCCCTTAGGATTCTCTCAAACCGATAAACACCCCTTCTGGCATGGATTCCTTCTTCTCTTTGCTCTGGGATGGATCATCATCCTGGGTGTGGATTTGCTGACACGGCCAGAAAAAATGGAGAAGCTAAAGGAATTCTACAAAAGATGCCGTCCGCCGGGATTCTGGGGGCCAGTTGCCCGAGAAATCAAAGGAGAAGAGAAAAAAGACCGGAAAAGAGAAAACCTGAGAGATATCATCGACTGTATTTTCGGAATTGTCTTTTGCCTGAGTTCGATCGGCGCGCTGACCGCTTTTTTCGGCCGACACTGGGCAATGTTCACGGCCGCCCTTGTTCTCTCCTTAGCCAGCGGCGGTATGTTCCTCCTGCGCTGGAATAAGAGAGGAGTGTTCCAGTCATTATAAAATGTATAATTTTAATTATGAGATTGCCACGCAAGCTCGCAATGACACATGCATGAGATTGCCACGCAAGCTCGCAATGACAAACACGCGAGATTGTCGCGTTTCACTCGTAAGGACAGAACATCGGGGACATTCCTCAATGACCATATAAATGAACGAAAAATAAGGAGGTCAAGATGAAAAAAATCGTGCTCATCCTATCCTTATTCGCTTTATTCAGCTTGGCTTTGGCAGCCGATTCATTCCAAGGAAAAGGCATCTGGATCCATCCCGGAGACATGGGGAAAAGCGAGGCAGAAGTCGAGGAATTTTTCAAACTTTTGGACAAATGTGGCTTCAACATCGTCTTTCCTCTCGTTAAAGGAACCGGCGGCACTATCTTCTGGCACAGCCAGAAATTTCCGGAGGCGATCCATGCAGACTATACAAAATTCGACCTTCTGCGCGCCGCTGTCAAATACGCCCATCAATATGGGATCAAGATCCACCCCTGGCTGTGTGACTTTCCCGAAGGAAAAAACAGCCCGGCCTTCAAGCAGCATCCGGAATGGGCGATGCTCAATCCCCAGGGAGGCTACACCTCTGATGAGAAACTGAGCCAGGACCGTCCGTATAACCCAGTCTGGATGTGTCCGGCCCGGCGCCCTGGATACACGGACCAGTGGCTGATCCCGATGATCGAAGAGATCGTGAAGAATTACGACGTTGACGGCATCCATCATGACTATGTTCGCTACCCGGGAGATGTGGCTCCGGATTCCTACTGTTTCTGTGACTACTGCCTGGAGCATTACCTCACGTACAATCATTTCTATTACCAAAACCGGCCGCAAGACCAGATCTTCTTGAAAAAGGTCCTGCCGCGAGAAGAGTCCAACTGGCACAACGACCTGACCCTGAAGCCTCCGGACTGGGACAAGATGAGCCGGGAGGAGAAGGCGGACTACCTGCTGGAAGGGAAGTCTGTGAACCGGAATGACCTGGATTATTACTTGTATGAGACGCGAAGCGACGCCATCACCCGGTTTGTCCGGGAAGCGACAGAGAGTGCCCGGAAGATCAAACCGGACATCGAGTTCTCAGCAGCGGTTTTCATCAATCCGATGAGAAGTGCCAGACACATAGGACAGCGCTGGACCGATTTTCTGGACTGGGTCGATGTGATGGCACCGATGAACTACCGGAGTCATTTTCAGGGAAGCTTCGAGGATTATCTGGCCTATCTGGAGGATTACATTCGGGCCCAGATGAAATGGAGCCGGGGAAAGAGCTTTCTCTATGCGGGAGTGACGGGACATTACATCTACAGGGAAGAACGAGAGCCCTGGGAGAAGGCCATTAATATTCTCGCATCTGAGGATAGATCAGATTCAGAAATGAATAAACTGAAAAAGCTGATGGAAAAAAACATTGGATATTTGAAAGAATTCTCACCGAAACGGGCAAAAGAGCTGAACAGCACGTTCAAATCCTGGCTGAAGAATAAAGTTCAAAAGGATAATTTCATCGAGGCTTTAAGAAAGGTTCTCAGAGATCCTCCGGCTGGATTCTTCCCCGAGGAAAAGCTCCTCCGCACGATCGATACTGTCAAAAGTGCGGGAGCCGACGGCGTCGTGATCTTCGCCGCAGGGATCATTCAGCGGAACAAGCTGTGGCCCGCGCTGGAGAAGTCTCTCTCTCAATAATCAAAACAGAGAATTGATCCCAAGCTTGGCTTGATTACTTTTGTTCGGCTCGGCCGCCCAGATGCTTCGCCAGAAACTGCTCCATCGCCCGGTAAAAATCGAATCGATTCTCCTCGTTTCGGAAGCCGTGCCCTTCGTTGTCTTTAACCATATACTCGACTTCAATCCCGCGCTTTTTCACAGCCTCCACGATCTGGTCGGATTCAATCTTATTTACACGGGGATCATTGGCGCCCTGAGCGACGAACAATGGCGCTTTGATCTTATCGGCATGGAACAAAGGCGATGTCCTCTCGAGTAACTCTCTGTCTTTTTCCGGATGACCCACCATTTCGTAGAACATTTCCCGCATCGGTTCCCAGTAAGGGGGGATGCCTTCCAGAATCGTAAACCAGCTGGAGATGCCCACATAATCCACGCCGCACGCATAAAGGCCTGGAGTGAAGGCCAGACCCGCCAGTGTGCAGTATCCTCCATAAGAACCGCCGTAGATTCCCACGCGGTCGGGGTCAGCGATGCCCTGGTCGATGAGCCAGTTGACTCCGTCCGTAATATCATCTTGAATGGCCAGCCCGTTCTGTCTAAACCCGGCTTCCCAGAATTTTCGTCCATATCCGGTGGAAGTCCGGAAATTCATCTGCAAAACCGCATAACCCCGGTTCGCCAGGAATTGAACATCAGGGATGAAGCCCCATGTGTCTCTGGCCCAGGGTCCGCCATGGGGATTGATGATAACAGGCAGGCTCTTGGGTTTCATACCTTTGGGGAGAGTCAAATAGCCGTGGATGGTCCATCCGTCCCGGGACGTGTAGGAAACGGGCTTCATTTCAGCCATTTCATCCTCGATCAACCAGGGGCTGACATCCACAAGCTTCATGAATTCGTTCGTATCCCGATCCAGATAGTAATAGGCTCCGAGCGACCTGTCGCTGTAGGTTCTCACCAATACTTTTGTTTCATCTTTACTCGTGCTGTACACGCGAACTTCGTAACCCGGAAGCCGTTTTTCCAGGTCCTCCTGCAATTGTTTCCTGTCTTCATCAAAAAAATGATAGTGGAGCTTTTCAGTGTAGTAATAGGTTCCTGTAATTTTTTTCCGTTTGTCGGATTTCATCAAGCTGTTCACATCAACTTCTTGATGCTCGTAGATGAGTCTGATGTTCTTCTTGTTCTTGATATCATATTCATAAATGGCTTCTTTATCCCGGCCAATATTGGAAGCGACATAGAGGTTCTTGTTATCAAACGTGAAGAATAAAGGAGTTAAGGTTTCTTTAAAGTGAGTTGTGATCATCGTCTGGAAATCATCCTTTTCTGTATCGCGGTAGAGCACACTGGTGTTGACTCCGTCCGTAGTCAGAGCAATCCTCAACCTGCCGTCATGGTCGGTCATCCAGCCTGTGATATTTCCAGGATTTTGAGCGATCATCTCCATTTCGCCCGTGTTGATGTTGATCCGGTAGACATCAAAAACACGGGCATCGCGCTTGTTCATTTCGATCAGCATGTGCTCGGGATCATTTTCCAGTTCATCAGTAATCCCGACTCTCACTTTTTCGAACGGAGTGAGCTCTTTAAAATCGGAACCATCAATATTCACGGCATACACTCTGAAGTTCTCATCCCCGGCTGTATCCTGGACGTAGGCGATTCGCTCATTATTCGCCCAGATATAACCCGCAATATCTCTCTCCGTTGCGCTGGTGATCCGCGTCACTTCTTCCTCCCCAATTTTCTGCACGTGAACATTCAGCCGGTTCTCCCATGGCTTTAAAAAGGCCAGGTGCTCTCCGTCCGGTGAAAGGTCATACCCCGTGCTTTCAGGATTCCTGAAAAAATCCTCCATCGGAATGAGGCGGGGCACTTGCTCCTTGGGAGCGCATCCAAAAATAAAAATGGACAAGACAACAAACAATGAGATGAATCTTTTCTGCATGTTTTCCTCCTTTACCTTTTATCTATAATTGATGAACAGTATTGGATTATACACTCAACTCAAAAAGTTCACGTGAAAATTCACCTTTTAACTAATCTTTCGACTAGAATCTCAATCTCACTCCTAATCTCTTTATATATCTAACGTAACAAAAGGAAAAAAGTTTTCCCCAAGGTCAGGCTTTGATAACTTTGATAAATTATTAAATTTGATCAATCAGGATTCAGCGGAAAACATCAAAGATATTAATGCAGCTCTTTGTTCCGGTTTATGTGGTAAACGCTTTTAAGTTATCAAAGCCTGACCCCAATGACACCCCAATGATTGACATAGAAATTCTACTCTGGTATAAGCTTTATTTCTGGCGAAATTGAATACAACCCAAATCCACTCCAGTCCCGATAAAAAAGGAGGGCAGCATGCCGTATAAAAGAATCATTATCGCTTTCTTTCTGATCATGACTTTGGCCGTTGCACCGGCCCTATCTCAGAATAAAGTCACCACGCCGAAGGAACATTTCGGTTTCACTCCCGGCGATGACTATCACCTGGCGAATTACACCCAGTATGTGGAATATTTGAAAAAGCTTTCGCTCGAATCCGAGCGGATTTCCTACAAAGGAATCGGGATTTCGGCAGAAGGAAACCCGATGTTCATGGCCGTTATCACCTCCCCCGAGAACCAGAGGAAACTCAGCCGATACAAAGAGATTTCTCGAAGATTAGCCCTGGCAGAGGGACTTTCAGAGAAAGAAGCAAAGGCACTGGCTTCCGAGGGACGGGCTGTGGTCTGGATCGACGGAGGGCTCCATGCAACCGAAGTTCTGGGCTCGCAGCAGTTGATCGAGCTCCTCTATCAGATGGCCAGCCGCAACGACCCGGAAACACTCCGAATCTTAAATGACGTGATCCTGCTCGCTGTAAATCCCAATCCGGATGGAATGGATCTGGTGGCCAAATGGTATATGCGGGAAAAAGATCCCACCAAGCGCTCCACAAGAGGGATTCCCCGTTTGTACCAGAAGTACATCGGTCATGACAACAACAGAGACTTTTACATGATCACTCAGCCTGAGACCGAAGCTGTCAGCCGAGCGCTCTACAGGGAATGGTTCCCGCAGATCGTCTACAACCAGCATCAGACCGGACCCAGAGGATGCGTGCTGTTCGCGCCTCCCTTCCGTGATCCGTTCAACTACTGCTTCGATCCTCTTGTACCCATGGGAATCGAACTCGTCGGAGCGGCCATGCACAACCGATTTGTGGCTGAGGGCAAGCCCGGAGCGACGATGAGGTCAGGCGCCAGATACTCCACATGGTGGAACGGAGGGCTTCGCACCACGACCTACTACCACAACATGATCGGAATCCTCACAGAAACCATCGGAAACCCGACCCCCATGGAAATTCCGTTCCTTCCTCAGAGACTTCTCCCCAGAACTGACCTTCCGTTTCCAGTCACACCCCAGAAGTGGCATTTCCGCCAATCGATCGAATACACGATGACAGCCAACCGGGCTATACTCGACCTGGCGTCCAAATACCGGGAGGACCTCCTTTTCAATTTCTACAGAATGGGAAAAAATTCGATCGAAAGAGGAAGCCGGGACCACTGGACTATCCGACCAAAGAGGATCGCAGAAGTCGAGAAAGCCATAGAAGAAGACAAAGCCCGGCCGACAGGCTCTGGACGCTCTCGCGGCTATGATTTGAAATACTACGATATGCTCTATGACCCGGCCAAGCGTGACCCGAGAGGCTATATTCTCTCTTCAGACCAGCCAGACTTTCTCACAGCGACAAAATTCGTGAACGCGCTTATCAAAAGCGGCGTTTTCGTCCACCAAGCGACGCGTTCCTTCAAGGTTGGCGATAAATCTTATCCGAAAGGTTCCTACATCGTCAAAGCCGCTCAGGCCTTTCGTCCTCATGTTCTCTCCATGTTCGAGCCCCAGGATCATCCCGATGACATTCCCTATCCGGGAGGCCCCCCGATCGCTCCTTACGACAACGCAGGTTGGACCCTCGCGTTCCAGATGGGAGTGGAATTCGACCGGATCCTGGATGGATTCGATGGTCCGTTCGAAATGATCGAAGGCCTGGCAAAGCCCCCAGCCGGCCAAGTCACGGACAGCAAGAACGCCGTCGGATTCCTCCTGGACCATAGAGTGAATGACTCATTCATCGCCATCAACCGACTCTTAAAGAGTCAAGAGGACGTTTACTGGCTGAAAAAGGAACTTCAGGCGCAGGGAAAGACCTATCCGGCCGGAACGATCTTTATTCCGGCAATGTCCACAACGGCCTCCAGACTTCAGAAGATAGCAGAAGAGGTCGGGTTGAATTTCGAAGGAATCCAGACCCAACCCGCAGGCGAAGCGTTCAAACTCCGACCGCTGCGCATCGCGCTGTGGGACCGATACGGCGGGTCCATGGACTCCGGCTGGGTGCGGTGGATTCTCGAACAGTTCGAATTTCCGTTTAAGGTGATCTACGCGCCCACTCTGGATGCGGGCAAATTGTCGAGCAAATTCGACGTTTTGATCTTTGTCCGGGGAGCTATTCCCAGTGTCAGCAGACAAGAAACAAGCCGGTTCCGTTACTTCTCTGAACCCGATCCCAAAAGCATTCCCGCAGAGTACCGGAATCGCCTGGGACGGATAACCGTTGAAAAGACTCTCCCGCAACTCATTCAATTCCTCAAGGACGGGGGAACAGTACTCACGATCGGAAGTTCGACCAACCTTGCCTACCACGCCGGGCTCCCGATCGCCAGCGCCCTCGTCGAAAGACTCGAGGATGGCACAGAAAGGCCTTTGCCGAGGTCGAAATTTTTCGTGCCCGGCTCTGTTATCCGAGTCCGGGTGAATAACACTCATCCCCTGGCTTACGGTTTACCCGAAAATCTGGATGTGTCCTTCAACAACAGCCCTGTTTTCAAGCTGCTTCCAGATGCATCGCTGAAAGGAGTCAACCCTGTCGCCTGGTTCGCCAGCAAGGATCCACTTCGGAGCGGCTGGGCCATGGGAAAACATCATCTCCAGGGAGGGATTGCGGTCATCGAGGCAGATATGGAAAAAGGAAAGCTTTTCCTGTTCGGTCCGGAGATCACACGCCGCGCGCAACCCCACGGAACCTTCAAGTTCCTGTTCAACGGCATCTATTACGGAGGTTCGTCATCTGGAACGCTCGAATGATCAAGTCCAAACAATAGAGAATCCTTAAATCCCGATCAAGGAGTCG
>CAYGBC010000006.1:0-11588 GCA_964348015.1 uncultured Eubacteriales bacterium
GGTGGCGTCGTCGGTGGTGTCCTCGGTGGCGTCGTCGGTGAAGTCGAAGCCCCGATCAGAGCTGTCGGCGAAATCAGGCCCCCCAGACTGCTGAGAGAAGTTCCCCCGGTCTACCCGGAGATCGCCCGCCAGGCAAGAGTGGAAGGTGTCGTTATCGTGGAAGCGACTACCGATATCTACGGAAGAGTGCAGGATGTGAAAATCATCAAATCCATTCCTCTCCTCGACCAGGCTGCTGTCGATGCCGTCCGTCAGTGGGTGTATGAGCCCATGGTCATTAACGGACGCCCCAGAGGCGTGATTTTCGTCGTCCGAGTGACATTTCAGTTGAAGTAGTTTACGGACATTGTCGAATTGCCTCTAATAAAACGGAAAATCCACAAGTCAGAGGCTCAAGAGAACAAAACAAAAAGACTGAGATTAAACGGAAATACACACGCTAAATATTGAGAGGATTTTTATTTTTCGATTCTCACCTTGGCGTCATGGGCTAACGTGAAATGGCCCTCTATGATCACAGTCTCTCCTTCTTTGATCCCATCCAGAACTTCGGCATAGTCTTCGTTTTCAAGCCCGACCTCAATGTATCTCCACTTCGCAATTCCTTCCTCAACCACAAACGCCAGCTTTCTCCCCATTCGAACAAGAACCGCATCCTGCGGAATAAGCAGCCTGTCCTCGTATATTTCCGCCGCAATCTCCACCTCTGCGTGCATACCCGGCTTGATCTCTTCTTCCGGGTTCGCAACATCAATCGTGACCCTGCATGTCCTGTCATCCGGATCAACTATCGGACTAATCGCTTTCACTCTCCCTTTGAACACCTTACCGGGGTAAGCCGAGAACTTCAAGTCCACTTCCCGGCCGACCCGCATCTTCCCGATCTCGCTCTCCAGAACCCTGGCTTGAACATGGATCCGGTCGATGTTCACGAGCGTAAAGAGCTCGGTTCCCGCCGAAACATGCTCCTGAGGAGAAACCTGGATATTGAAAACGATGCCTGAAAAAGGAGCTCTGATCCTCGTTTTCGCGATTGTCAGCTGGGCTTCTTTGACCGCAATCTCGTTCTGGGTCAAATTCTTAGCTGCCGCCAGCACTTCTTCTTTCATTTTTCCCGACTCAATCAAGACGATTTCATAATTTTTGCTCGCTTGTTCGTACTCTTCCTGCGAAATCTTCCCTTCCCGGAATTGCTGCCTGGCCTTTTCATACGCATCCTTGGCCTCTTGAATTCCCTTTTCGTCAACAGGGATATTCAACTCTCCTTGATCAGAAAATCTCTTCTCGACCAAATAATCAGATAAAACCTTCAAACGTGCGGCTTCTTGTCTCTCAAGATCTAGCCTGTATTCTGTATCATCCAGCTCAGCGAGAAGTTCTCCTTTTTTGACATGCTGGCTCTCTTCCACATTCATTTTCTCGATCAGCCCTCCCACTTCAGCCTTAATCACAATATTCATGTTTGTTACGGCTTCTCCAGGAGACTTCAGGGTGATGATGAGGTCTCCTCTTCTCGCCTCGGAAACCTTTACGGGGAGCGACGCTTCCTGGACTTTCCGCTCCTCTGCGGCAGAGCCTGAGGACTCATCTCCGGATGTTTCAGATTTGTTCTTGAAAAAGACAAAATAAGAAACCACTGCTGCCACTATGATGACACAGAGCGATATAACCAGTAACTTTTTAGAAAAAATCATTCTTTATTTCTCCTTGCTGCCCTCTGCTCCGTACAGAATTCAACTTTAATATTAAATCTGACAGGGAGAAAAGTCAATCTTGAAGAAATGAAGAGTTTTAAAGTCCGATATGAATTTTTCCAGATGAGACTATTCGTTGTCCTCCCTCACCGCTTCCCTAATAAGGTTAAAAAATTCAGGAACCGCGGCCGTCACCCGGCTCCAGCTGGGAAGAAGGTTGGTCTTCGAGGGATTCTCCCAGAATGCGTCTCCTGCTAATTTAATTCCCTCGGCAAAAGCCTCAACACACCCCAACTCGCTGTGCCGGTCAAATTCCAACCCGTTGATCGCGGCATCATTTTCGTAGCGCACGACTGTCTCCTGGGCAATCCTCAAATAAATGTTGCTCAGAGTTTTGAAGAAGCCTTCGGAAAACTGAATCCCCTCCTGAGCAAGTGTCCGGAAAATGGATTTCGCGATGTCCACAGCCATTTTCAGTATTCCCGTGTGAGGATCATTTGGAATCAATTTTTGATGTTTGTGCTCGTATGCGTCCGCAATGTCGACCTGGCAAATCCTGTGGAGAGCCATGTTCCTGTAAACTTCCGCCAGTGTTCCGACCTCCAGCCCCCAATCACTCGGGACCTGCATGACCATCGTCAGGTCTCTCCTCATAGCGATCTCTCCGGCTAAAGCATAGCGAAAACTGTCCAAGTAATCCAGGAAGGAAATATGCCCCAATATTCTGATCAGCGCCTTCATAAAAGGAGTGAAAAACAACCGCGTGGCGCGGCCGTACATCCTGTCCGTGATGCGGCTGTAAAAACCCTTACAGAACTCGTATTCAGAAAGAGGATTGGCCACAGGATAGCATAAACGGGCGAGGAGCAGGCGCTCATAGTTGACGATGTCACAGTCATGAAGTGCGATTACACGACTCTTTCCGTTTGCGAGAACATAACCAAAAGCAATCCAGACCGCACGACCTTTCCCTCTTTTTCCAGGGGATAAGTCATTCTCTTCCAGCAGCTTATACAGTTTTTTCATGCGCGGTCCGTCATTCCAGATAATTCTGAATCTTTTGTATTCTGAGAAATGCTTTTTAACTTCCTTGAACTGTTTCTCGTCCGCTGCGTCCAGACACAGCACAATCTCGTTAACATAGGTCACTTTCTTAAGCTTATTCATTATATTGGGGAGTGCGCCGCTCGCATATTCCCTGTAAAGGGACGGCAGGACCAGGCCGATGGGTCTTACCTTTGCAAAGTCCTTCAATTCGTCTTCAATTTTTTTCAAGTTGGGCTTACCCAATTTATGGAATGTCGTGATGACTCCGTTCTGGAAGAAATCTGCCATGTTTTCCTCCTTAAAAAGAGACACTCCACCCTGATAAAGGGGTGGAGGTTTGATTCGCTCTGTGAGATAGCATATAAAAAAGATATTTTTGTGTCAATCACTTGATTTTCTTCCGAATCCCGTTGTATTAATTAATGTTAATTTGACTTGATCCGAAACGACGATGCACGACCAAAATCTCTTTGACAGTGTTGTCAAGGTCCCTGAAGACGGTTTCCTCACAGCAAAAGACCAAAGCCTTGATTTATCCGGTATTCCCCCAAAAAAGAAGAGGAAAATCGACCGAATTCTGATCCCGGAATCGTACATCCAGGAAAGGGTCAAAGCGCTGGCTCGAGAAATCTGTAGAGATTATGAAAAGGCCGAAGAAATATATCTGGTCACAATCCTGAAGGGGGCCTTTGTGTTCGCCTCAGACCTGGGGAGGGGGATCTATAAAGTTTCTGGATTCAGGGGGCCCGAGATCAAATTCGACTTCATCAAGGCTGTGACCTACGGTGGAGAAATCAAACAAACTCAAGAATCCCAGAGAAAAGTGAGGATCGAACTCCAACCCTTAGACCTTGAAGGAAAAGATGTTCTGCTGGTCGAAGATATCGTCGATCAGGGATTCACGCTGTGGGAGATTAAAAAGAACCTCCTTGAAAAAGAAAACCTGAATTCACTCAGAATCTGTGCTCTATTCAATAAGGTTCTTAAGGATCCATCGGAAGAAGTCAGAGAATTGAAGAACAATTTAGTGCTCGATTACCTCGGATTCGAGATCCCTGACAGATGGATAGCCGGTTACGGGATTGATGCGGGAGGAGACTTCAGGCATCTTCCATTTATTGTCGCTGTGAAAGAGAATTATTATTTAAGCCAAAAAAAAGAATAGCAGATCTGGGAGGCTTTAGACAGAAACCTGAGCACGACATCCGTGTATACACAATAGGCCCGGCTATCAGGACGCACGCACGAAAGACCTTCCTGATTGGACTATGAAACCAGAACACTGGAGAAGCCATGTTTGACCTCATCCTGACAAAAGGGAATATCATCGATGTCCGGTCGCGAAAAATTTCTCAGGGCGATGTGATGATCAGGGATGGGATTATCGTTAGAATCGGATCATCAAGCGGAGAGAGCGCAAAAAAATTCATCGATATCTCCGGCAAGTTCATCTCTCCCGGGCTCATCGACAGCCATCTCCACATCGAAAGCAGTATGCTCAGCCCGTTGGAATTCTCCAGAGAGGCCGTGAAACACGGCACCACTTCTATTTTCGTGGACCCGCATGAGATTGCCAATGTCAGCGGGAGAAAAGGAATAGATTTGTTCTTGAAACAAGCGGAAATAGTGCCTCTGGACATGTACGTAGGGATTCCCTCCTGCGTTCCGGCGACTGACCTAGAAGACTCGGGCGCTTCCATAACCCTTCAAGACATCAAAGAGCTGATTCCTGATAAGCGCATCTACGGCTTGGCGGAAATGATGAACTATCCAGGAATCATCCATGATCTTGGTGACGCGAGAGAAAAGGTGGATATCGCCTATAACGCAGGAAAAATCGTGGACGGACACTCTCCGGGCTTGACCGGTGACAATCTCAAGACCTACATTTCGAACGGTCAAAACGACAATATAGTGAGGATCATGTCTGACCATGAATGTATTCGTCTGGATGAAGTTATTGAAAAACATGCTGCGGGAATGACTATCGCTTTAAGACACGGGAGCGCGACAAAAGACCTGGAACGATTCTTGCCCGGCCTTCTCGAATCCAACGTGAATCTGGAGAGATTCATGATCTGCTCTGATGATATAGATCCTATCGACCTCCGCGAGGACGGCCACGTCGACAGAATCCTCAAAAAGACAAAGGATGTCATACTGAAGAACACAAATCTCGAACTTGAAAAGGCTGCCATCCTGGCCGTGGCGCTGGCCACAATAAACCCTTCCCAATACTTTTCAAGATTCCTGAAACTGCACAACCATCCTGAAACCGGAGAGATTGCAGAAGGAAAAAAGGCCAATCTTGTCGTATTCGAGTCTTTGGAAAACCTGGAGGTTGCGACAGTCATCCACAACGGCGAAGTCATCATTTTTGAGAAAGAATACATCGGCCATCAGCTGGATTACGATTACTCTGAATTTTTTGGACGTGTGAACACAGGAAAGACTTTCCAGGCTGATGACTTCAAAATCACGCTCCCTGAAGGACAGACACATGGAGATGTGAAGGTCATTGAGATTATCCGGGATAGCCTGGAAACCGGACAAAAAATAATACCCTTTGACGGTTCTGATGGAGAGCTTCGACCCGACGCAGAAAAAGATATCGCCAAAATATCTGTGATTGAAAGGCACAAGGGAACAGGCACGTATTCTCTGGGATTCGTCAAGGGATTAGGCCTTAAAAAGGGAGCGATAGCCTCCACTGTCTCCCATGACAGCCATAATCTTATCGTCGCGGGAGTTGAGGACGAAAGCATAGCCAGAGCGGTGAATATTTTGAGCGAAAAAGGCGGAGGAATGGCTGTCGCGGCAGATAAAATAAATTTTTTTCCTCTCCGGATTGCCGGCTTGATGTCCACATCGAATATAGAGGAAGTCGCGACTGGCTACAAAAACATCAAAAGATCTGTGAAAGGCCTCGGTTCTCCGCTCGAGAACGCTTTCATGACGATGTCGTTCCTGGCTCTCCCTGTTATACCCAGGTTGAAAATCACCAACAGAGGACTGGTGGACGTGGAGAAATTTGAATTCGTTGATCTCTTCTGAAACTTAAAGAAGAGAGGAACCTCTGTGCTTGCCTAATAATTTGGTAACACAGTCACATTGTCATTGCGAACGCAGCCATCTCATCCCTGTGTCATGGCGAATGGAGTGAAGCAATCTCGCAAGAATAAATGTATTTTTCCATATGAGATTACCACGTCACTCCGCTCCTCGTAATGACATTCTTTATTAGAGATTGCCAAGCCTTTTCCGAACAAAGCGACGGAATCCTATAAACCCTTGCAATGACACTTAGGTGTTGGCTTTTTTAAACTTCAAGTAGCCCCACAGCCAAAGCGAAATCCCTGCAGCCAGGCTCACAAGGAAAATCACAAGAGAAACGACAAAAGCTCTTGACTCCGCTTCTTTTCCGGAACCAATCATCACTTCTGCCCAAAATAACACCCAGAGAAACCAGACAGCTCTTAAAGCCCAAATGTACCAGGGCCGATTCCTGAATCTCAATACGGTGAATGTGCTCTTATCAGCCATCGGTCATCCCTTCCCTTGAGTAGTATCAATACCGTACTCCGGCAGGTTGAGATTCCACCATTTCCGCGCATTCTTCTGCCTGCCGTAACCAAAAGCTACATCCATGGCGTTGAAAAACCGGTCCAGAGCAGGAATCTTGGCGCTCGTGGCCTTGACTATCTCGTGAATCATCGTTTTATCCTTTTTCGCCCAAGGACACACCGGGATACAGGTGCTACAGCCTGAAGTTGACTCCTGCCAGAAGGCAAAACATTTGGGAGCATCTTCGAACCAGGCTTGATGACCGGGATTGTTCCATTCGCCTTTCACTTGGAAGCTCGGCTCATTATCGAAAGAAAGGCACCCTGAAGGGCAGGCTTCTGCACACCGTTTGCAAACTTTGCAAAACTCGATGAGACCAAAATCTATCGGGCTATCGGTCGCTAACGGCAGATCAGTCAGCACCTTGCACAAACGGACATTCGGGCCGAATTCCGGTGTGATCAGCCGGTTGGTCCGCCCAAGCTCTCCTAGGCCTGAGTCCACAGCAATCGCCACACTCGAACCAAGGTCATTCACGCTTGGAATGGCCACATAACCGAGCCCCCTAATAAACTGGGCCATCCCGGCCACAAGAAATTCACAGCGACTGTATCCCATGGAAGAGCCGGCGCTGCTGATCGCGGTGGGAGAACGCTGAAGATTGTCTAAAGACATCTGTACGCTCAAGGATATGGCATATTTGCATGTGTCCGGAATCACGAGTTTCTCATCATTCCCATAAGGCTCATCCACAGGCTCGAAAACAATCTTTTTCCCTCTCTCTTGGGAATTGATGTGCCTGCGGTCAAGCGGAGCGATCCCCACGGTAGCGGCTCCGAAATAGCGCGCCGCGCTTTTGATGAGCCGTGCTGCTTCCTCAGGGCTCTTGCTGTATTTCTCTACACCTCGGCGTTCAGGAGTGGAAACAGACTTGCTCGTCCAGGAGCGTGTTCCTCTGTTCAGCCCTCCCAACCTGGAGATAACCCAGGCTGCGTCTGCCAGGGCCCGGTCCTCT
Source organism: uncultured Eubacteriales bacterium (assembly GCA_964348015.1). GTDB lineage: Bacteria > Acidobacteriota > Aminicenantia > Aminicenantales > Aminicenantaceae > SOIA01. The sequence continues at coordinate 7,321 of CAYGBC010000006.1, forward strand.
AGCCTGTACCCCGGGGTGTCCTCTTCATAATACTTCCTGGTTTTTTCCTGGCTTCTCTTCCGCAATTCCTTCATCTTATCCATCCCGTAATATCGGGCAAAAGATCCGAACACGTTTTTTCTGGAGTTGAATCTTGTATACACGTTGTCATCGATGGTCAATTTTGGCTCTTCAATCTTTTTCACCCACCACGCGTGACCATGAGGATTCCCGCCTTGAAACGAAGAGACAGAATCAGAGTCGAAAGCCAGACGTCCTCCCAGAGCAATCCCGGTTCCTCCTAAGCCAAATTTGAAAAAATCTCTCCTCTTCATCGCACAACTCCTTTAAATGATTGAAACTCTAATACACCTGTAGGCACAATAAAAAAAACTTTTATTTCTTATACAGGGCCAGGCCATGACCTAAAGGATAAAGCTCTGGAATGGAAACGGGCAGTTTTCCCGTGACATCGACCTCTCCAAAGATTGCTTTTGCAGCGGCCCTTTGTGCCGGCGCCTCCCATCTGTAGGCACAGAGGTAACAGTCGACTCCGGGAAAATGACGCAGGAAATACGGGCTTCCAAAAGAAATCACAATAACCGGTGTCGAGTTTTCCGCAGCCTTCTGGATCATCCGGACATACCTCAAGTCGAGGCCCACGCTCCCTTTCCAGGCACGAAGAGAGGAGAAAAGAGCGAAGACGAGAACGTCTGCCTCCTTGGCCTTTTCCCATCCTTCCGTGATGAATTCATCTCCTGTGTAGGCATCGCCATAAAACGGGATCAATTCCGGACATCTCTTCTCGATTTCTCTGATAAAAGTTCTCCCCGCATAGAATCCTCCGGGATCGCTGCTCAAAGAAAAGACAGCGATCTTCGCCTCCTCTCCGGACAACGGAAGGACAGGCCCGCTGTTCTTGACAAGAGTGAGTGAATTCTCGAACACCCGGTCCGCCTGCCGAAGATATTCCTTCGTGGCCACGCGCTCATCCAGAATTTTCGTATTCACCAATTTTTCCCTGTGAAGACCGAGGCGAGCTTTGGCTTTCAATATTCTCAACACGGAGGTGTCGATTCTCTCCTCTGAAATTTCTCCTTCTCGTACAGCCTGGATCAAAGATTCGATGACATCATCCGGTTCAGGAGGCAAAAGAATCATGTCCACTCCTGCCCGGACCGCCTTTAGAGCTGCTTCACTGGGCTCATAAAGCGTCGTCACTCCGCCCATACCCATAGAATCAGTCACGATAATGCCGTTAAAACCCAATTCATCCCTTAAAAGCTCGGTCATGATGACCGGAGAAAGAGTAGCCGGAAGGTCGGGCGTCGGGTCGAACGCCGGAATGTGAAGATGTGCGGTCATGATCGCCTGCACACCCGCCTCGATGGCCTGCTTAAATGGAAAGAGCTCGACTTTTTCCAGGCGGTCCCGGTCTCCCCTGATGACCGGAAGAACGCTGTGAGAATCCTGGTCTGTGTCTCCATGGCCGGGAAAATGTTTGGCTGTGGCGATCAGCCCGTTTTCCTGACAGCCTCTGATAAATGCGACGGCCAAACGGCCGACCTGGGCGGGATCTTCTCCAAGAGACCGCGTGTTGATGATCGGGTTGTCAGGATTGATATTCACATCGACCACGGGCGCATAAGTCATATGGATGCCTATGGCGCGGCCTTCCCAAGCGGTGATCTGGCCCATAAGATAGGCCTGATCCTCAGACCAGGTGGCCCCAATCCCCATCAGTGAGGGAAACAGCGTGGCGCCGGCGATCTGATTCCCGACTCCTCTTTCAAAATCCGAGGCGATCAAAAGAGGGACTTTCGCCAGCCTTTGAAACGCGTTCGTGAGGTAAGCGGTCTCGTAAACCTCACCGCCAAAAATTATCAATCCTCCGATCTTTCTCTCCACAATGTAAGACTCGAGCCTTTTAAAATAATCGCTGTCTTTGTTGACAAAATGACCGGAGTATCTCAAGGCGATCATCTGACCGATCTTTTCCTCCAGAGTCATCTTGCGCAAAACCTTATCCACCCATTTTGTCTCTAGAGGTCCGAAAGTGAGTCTGGGTGTCTCCACAACGCGAGCACAGCTCACTGCCAGTAAAAGCAGCAAAAGAAACAGACTGAGCGAAATACCTTTCGAGGAATTTATCATTTTCAATCGTCTCCCCTAATGGATTTCATATTATTTGGGAATTAAATATAACATTTTTATCGTTTTCTCTGTTTTCCTGGTCCATCGAAACTTCCCAGGTCAATCCTAGAAAAGGAGATTAAATGTTTTCCGGGGACTTTTTCCAGGAAGCATGATTCCGGCATCTCTGAAATCATTGAAGATTGACTGATGAACAGTGAAATGGTCGAGGAAATCTCCCATATCCCCCGACTACTCTTCATACTGAATCAAACTGAGCACATCCACTTTTGGATGAGCCTTTTTGATAAACTCGATTCCCTTTAAAAAAACAACATCGACGACCGAGGCAAAGCCAACCACTTTTCCTCCTAATGTTTTCATCAGATCAATGGCGTTGACAGAAGTCGAGCCAGAGGCGATCAGGTCATCAATAATCAAGACTTTTTGAGAAGGATCGATGCTCTCCATGTGAGTTTCCAAATATTCAAAAGCATCCTCATCAGGAACTTCGCCGCGGACGGTTTCGCTGGGGAACTTTCCTTTTTTCCGGATAGCGACCACCCCGAGTCCTAATTTATGGGCCACGGGCGCCGCGAAAAGAAATCCCCGGCTTTCGATTCCGGCGATAATATCGGGCTTCTTCTTTCTTGCCCAGGTCACGAGCTCATCGACGACATGATTAAAGCTGACTGCGTCCTCAACAAGCGGAGAAATATCCTTGAATCCCTTCCCCGGCTGCGGGAAATCCTTGATTTCACGGATTTTGTCCTTCGCCCTTTTCAGCATTCTGCTTCCTTTGAATTTTCCTTATTTAAAAATAAAAATTTTCTTATGTCAACTTATTAAGTCCAAAATACGCACTCTCTACTCAAAGCACTTCGGCTTCCTCTGTTTCTATTCGACTTCTTTGGTGTAAACAGTGCGTGTGGGAAAAGGAATGCCAATGTGAGCTTTATTCAAAGCGTTGTAAATCTCATCCGTCATCCTGATCTTTGTGGAATACGCTTCTGTATACTCCTTCACCCACGCTCTGGCTATGAAATCCAGAGAAAAATCGGACATCTTCAGGAACTGCACCACAGGCTCGGGCTCGTCAATGACAGCATCTATCTTCTTTACGGCCTCGAGTACGACCTTTCGGACCTTTTCTGTATCCGAGCCGTATACGACTCCGAATTCAACATTCACACGGATGGAAACATCCGGATGAGTGAAATTTTTAATCTTGGCATTGGCCAAGAATCCGTTAGGGATATATATCACTTCATTGTCGTAGGTTTTCAGCTTGGTGCTTCTCAAGCCTATATCCAGGATGACACCCATCTCTCCTGATTCCAGCTCAACCTTATCCCCCACCTTGAACGTTCTATCGAGGACAAGCTGCAGTCCTCCCAGTATGTTGCTCAAGGAATCTTTCACTGCCAGGCCGATGGCCAAACCAGCGATCCCGGCTGTGGCCAGGAGAGGGCTAATATTGACATTCCAGGCGCTGAATATAAAAATCACGGCCAAAATAATGACAACAGCTTTCAATATTTTCTGAAGAAAGGGAATCAGCCTTTCATCCGCAGTCGTCTTAGTCTTGAACTTCCACTCCTTCATCCAGAGCTTGGCAAAATGGTTGATAATCTTGAACAGAAAGATACTCACGATGAGGATGAGAAGAGTGCTGACAATGTCCTGAAAGATGTCTGTCGTTAATTCAAACTGGGAAAGCCCGATCTTGATCCCTATTAAAAGAATGACGTAGAAAACAATGGAAGACAGGCTCTTGACGATGATGTCATCGATTTTGGTTTTTGTTTTTTTTGCTAGAGGTTTTAAAACGGTTCTCAGGATGATTTTAATGAGGAAAGCAGCGATTATAGTGATAATCAGGATGGCTACGAATCTCAGAGCGACATTCTCCCATATGAATTGCGTGACTTCGTTTATGAAATCCATATTCATCTCTCCTCATACATTCATTGATTAATAGAATTTATACAAAAACTGTGAGTTTATTTCAATTTGTTTTAAAAATGGGGACAGGTGTACTCGCTCAGTCATTCGGTAACATTTTTATAATGTCATTGCGAACGGAGTGAAGCAATCCCGCAAAAAGAAATTCAATTTTCTCTAAGAGATTGCCACGCTTCGCTCGCAATGACACC
>CAYGBC010000007.1:0-21446 GCA_964348015.1 uncultured Eubacteriales bacterium
GATGTCTCTCATGCTGTGCTGTTCCTGGTTTCTGAGGAAGCGGACTTTATCACAGGAACGAACCTGATCGTGGCCGGCGGCTGGAAAATATAAAAAAACAAAAAAAGGGGGACAGGCTACTTTTTTTCAAGAAAGAGGACAGTCCCTCTCTTTCTGAAATATAAGGACTGAAAGGGACAGTCCCCAGAAAAAGTATTAATGTCATTGCGAGCGAAGCGCGGCAATCCCCTATGGAAAATTCTGTGTTGTTATATACATAACTCCTTAAGAGACAAATACATTTCTTCTTATGAGATTGCCAAGCCTGTTCCGAGCAAAGCGAAGGAATCCCATAGCCCCTCGCAATGACACTCTTGTCTTCAATATCATTGGTAAAAATATTCCCTGATTACTGAACATAAAGATCTCCCTTTTTTTCTTTTTTTTAAATTTCCTCTTGACAAACCCCGAAGAGAGACGTATTAATATATAAGGTGAACAAAATGGTGAACAAACTCCGGAAAAGTCTTACAGAAAGACAGAAAACAGTATTGAATGCCATCAAAGAGTTCATCCTCGAGAACGGCTATTCCCCCACCATCAGGCAGTTGGGAGAGACGTTGCGCATCGCCAACCCTTCGGCTGTGTTCAAGCACATCCTGAGCCTGGAAAAGAAAGGCTATCTGGAACGAGTCAAAGGAGAGGTGAAGCTCGCGGGCTTTCCGGTTCCTGTGGAGAGTCAGTCCAGAGTGCCTTTGGTGGGTCTCGTTCCGGCCGGCCGGCCCAAAGAGGTCTTTGATGTTTCGGATGAGGCGATGGAGATTCCGGAGTGGATGGTGGGCCGGAAGGAAGGGAATGTCTTCTGCATCCATGTGGACGGGAAGAGCATGGTGGATGCCTACATCGATGACGGAGACTGGGTGCTCGTGGAAAGGACAAACTCGGCGAACTCCGGTGAGATGGTGGTGACGCTCCTGGATGACGGCTCGGTGACCCTGAAGAGGCTGCGGATGAAGGATGGAGATGTCTTTCTTGTCCCTGAAAACCCGGAGTTTGAACCGATCAAAGTCAAGGAACTGAAGATACTGGGAAGAGTGATCGGAGTTCTGAGGAAGTATTGAATTCCGTGACCCTCTGACTCGATGAGTCCGGAGGTCTGTCAGGCCGCTTGCCGGCGCGTCCGTTGATTCTCGATTCTCACTCTTAGAGACAGGGGAGGACTCGCTGAAACGGATTCATTTTTGACTCTTCAACAGGTCCACGAGAAAAAAGGTGACGACAATGAAAAAGAGATGTATTGTCCATATCGACATCGACGCCTTCTTTTCGGCTGTCGAAGTGCTTCTCAATCCGTCTTTGAAGGGGAGGCCGGTCATCGTCGGAGGCCTTCCTCATGAGAGGGGAGTCGCCTCGACCGCTTCCTACGAGGCCCGAAAATACGGCGTCCATTCCGGTATGCCCCTGCGGAAAGCCCATCAGCTCTGCCCCCAGGGCATTTTCATCAGGGGAAACTACCAGATTTACAGCGCTTTTTCCGACAAATTCTTCCGCCTTCTCTCCCGGTACACTCCCGATGTGGAGAAGGCTTCCCTGGATGAAGCCTACCTGGATTTAACCCGTTGCCGTCCGCTTTATCCCTGCTTTTCCTCCACGGTCCGGGAGATCAAAGAGAAGGTGGAGAGAGAGTTGGGGCTCACTGTATCGGTGGGAGTGGGCCCCAATAAGATTCTGGCCAAGCTGGCCACAAACAAGGCCAAGCCGGGCGGAGTGGCCGAGGTCGAGCCGGGCAGGGAAGAGGAGTTCCTGAAAGACCTGGGGATCGAGTCTTTGCCCGGAATAGGTCCCAAGGCTCAGGTCATCCTCAGGATGCTCAACATCCAGAGGATCGGCGATCTCTGGGGACTGCCGCGGGCAAGCCTGCGCTCACTCTTCGGCTTGAACGGTGAAGAGATGTATCTCCAATCCCGGGGGATCGACACGCGCCCGCTGGCGGCCGCCTCTATCCCCAAATCCGTCTCCAGGGAGACGACTTTTCTGGAGGATATCTGGGACAGACGCCTGCTCTTGGCGCACCTGGCGTATCTCTGCGACAGGTTGACCCTCCCCCTGCGGCAGGGACGTCTCTTTGCCCATATCATCGAAGTCAAAGTCAGGTATTCTGACTTCAAGACCGAGGCCCGAAGGCGGCTTCTCCTCACCCCTGTGCAGGAGATGGGGAAGATCTACAAGATCGCTCAGGAGTTGTTCCTTCCGTTTTTCTCTTCCTCCCGTTTGTCCCTGCGCCTGGTCGGGGTGAAAGCCTCTGATCTGGTGAGGGGCCGGCCCCTTTCCCTTTTCGAGCCCTACTCCGAGCGTCCGGAGAGACTGGGCCATGCTGTGGACGAGGTGAGGGAGAAGTACGGGTTCGGTTCGGTGCTGACGGTTCGGGAGAAGATGCTCGAGAACCTCTACAGTTTTGAGCGGAAACGTGGGTTCGTCCTGAAGACGGCTTCCCTGACGAAATGAGTCATATGGGAATGCTATTGAAGACAAGATTGTCATTGCGAACGAAGTGCGGCAATCTCATGAAGAATGAGAAGTATGGGTGTGTCATTGCGAGCTTGCGCGGCAATCCCATAGGAAGAATTGTCATTGCGAATGGAATGAAGCAATCCCTTAAAAAAAATACATGAAAATTTTCTATACGAGATTGCCACGTCACGTCGTTCCTCGCAATGACATAACGTTGGAATTACCATGCTTCGCTCGCACTGACACAGGGATGAAATCAGTTCACTCCGTTCGCAATAACATTATAAAAGCGTTACTGAATTATTAAGTGAATACAAACGTCCCGATGGGATTGAGTCAGAAAATGCACGTACCTCTCAGAGTTCATTCGGTCTACAGCAAGGGAAAGGGAAGCATCACTCTAAAGGAGCTTTCCTCCTGGGTCTGCCGGAGAAGGCCGCCTTGCGCCGCCCTGACAGACGTGGGAAACCTCTACGGTTGGGGAGAGTGGAAAAGAGCGGCCCTGGAGAGCGGTTTGACTCCGCTCTTCGGCTGTGAAATGGAGATCCAGAAGAAGAGGTTTCTCTTTCTCGTCAAGAGCCGGGAAGGATACTGGAATCTGATGGAAACTTTCAACCGGAAAGTGGTCAGGACGACAGAAGGTCTGGTCACGATCTTCATCCCTCAGGCAGGAGATGCGGACCTTCCGGAAACTTTGATCCCCGGTCCTAAAGAAGATTTTTACGTCGGTGTCGATTTTTTCAACTTCAAGAAGGCCCTCACGCTGGCCCGGAGCCGCGATTTTCCTCTGGTATGGGTCAACCCATTGAAGTTCATCGAAAAACCCGAGAGGTTGATTCTCCTCCATTCCATCCAGAGGAAGATCCCGTTCCCTCCGGAGGTGGAGAGGCTCAAAGGAAGGATGGAGCTTTTCGGGCCGCGCCAGGAAACCCTGGCGCTCAAGAAGTTCGGTCCCGAGGTGGAAGAGGTCTTCAAGAAGACTTTCGAGGTCGCGGAAAAATGCCCGTTCTCCTTCGAGGACATCGTGCCCCCTCTTCCTGAGGACCTTTTCTCGATAACGTTGAAGGAAGTGGTGATGGAGAAGCTGAGGAGGTTGAAGAACCTGAGCTGGCGCGCGAGGCAACGGGCCAAGCGGGAGCTCGCCGTGATCGAAAGATCGGGGTTTGCCCCCTATTTTCTGGTCGTCTACGACGTGGTTCAGTTCGCCCGCCGCAACGGCATCCTCCACAACCTCAAGGGCTCGGGCGCCTCCTCTTTTCTCGCCTATCTCCTGGAGATTTCCTGCATCGACCCCATCGAGTACGACCTCTACTTCGAGAGGTTCCTGAATAAAGGCCGGGATGACCCTCCGGATATCGATCTGGATTTTGACTCCAGGAAGAGAGACCGGGTTCTCTCCTACGTGCTGGAGAAATACGGCCAGGGCCGCACAGGGGCCGCCTTTGTCTGCAGCCTGAAAGATTTCCGGGCCCGTTCCGCTCTGTACGAGACTGCCCGTGCTTTCGGCCTTCCTCCTCAAGAGGCGCGGTCTTTGAGCAAGAGAGCCCCTTTTTTCGCCCGGCCCGATTTCCTGAAGAAAGACAGGCCCCTTGCCGGCTACGCGGAGATATGGAAGGCCGCCTCTGACCTGAGTCATGTCTACTGCGAGAACTCCCTCCATGTGGGAGGAGTGCTCCTGACCCCTGCTCCCGCGGACCGGTATCTTCCTCTCGAAGAGTCGGCCAAAGGCTACGTCATGTCTCACTACGACCGGGATGCCGTGGAAGACCTGAAGCTGATCAAGCTCGACCTGCTTTCGGTGAGGGGGCTGGCCGCGATCTCCGAGACCCGAAGGATCCTGAACATCAGGAGCCTTCCGCCTCAGGATAGGAAAGCCTACAGCCTGTTGAAGGGAGGCCAGACCATAGGCTGTTTCCAGGTGGAGAGCCCGGCCATGATGAACCTTCTCCGCCGGATGAAGCCGGAGAATGTTTACGAGCTGACCCAGGCTTTGGCCCTTATCCGGCCCGGTCCGACCGAGAGCGGGATGAAGGAAACCCTCCTCCGCGGCCGGGAAGGGAGGCCGGTTTCCCGGGATGGTTTCCTGAGTCGAATACTCCCTGAGACAGGAGGTCTTCTCCTCTACGAGGAGCAGGTGATGCAGGTCGCCGAGCGGGTGGCCGGGATGCCTCCGGACGAGGGGGACATTCTCCGCCGGGCTCTTAAGGCCAGGGCGGTTGACGCGCCGCTCAAGGGCCGCTTTTTCAAAGAAGCCGGAGAAAGAGGCTACACACCGGGCGAGGTCAAGAAGATGTGGAAGGCCATGGAGGAGTTTTCTTCCTACTCCTTCAACAAAGCCCACAGCGCTTCCTACGCCAGTATGGCTTACCAGGCTGTCTACTTGAAGGCTCATCACACGGTTCCCTATCTCGCATCTGTCCTCAATGCTGGAGGAGGCTACTATGGGTTGGCAGAGTACATCGAGGAGGCCAAGAGAAGGGAGGTCCGGATTCTGGGACCGGACGTCAACCAGAGTGACTACCAGTTTAAAGTGGAAGGGAGGAGCATTCGGGTCGGTTTGACATCCATCAAGGGGCTAGCCCTCAAAACAGCAGAGAAGGTCGTCGAGGGGAGAGAGGACGGGAAGTATCTTTCCGTGGAAGACTTCCTCTGCCGGGTAACTCTGACAAGGGCTGAACTCCTCTCCCTCATTAAATCAGGGGTCTTTGACTCTCTCGAGCCCAGAAGGACACGGCAGGTTCTTCGCTATTTTCAGGGTCTGGAGGATGTGGAGGAAGTCTCGGACATCGACCCGAAACAGAAGGAGAGGATGCTCATCGACTCGCTCGGCTTCGACCCTGCGGGAGATTCCCTTTCCCTCTTTGAGGGAAAAAGGCCTTCTCTGCGGATAAAGGATTTGGCCGATTACGCGGGGCAGGAGGTGGAGCTTGTGGTCAGAGTCGTGGATGCCCGCCAGAAGGCGGTGAAGCGCGGCCGGAGGTATTTTTTTCTTTTTGAGGATGAGACCGGCCTCCTGGAGGGAGTGGGCGAGACGAAATGTCTCACTTTTGGCTCTCCACCGGCCTGCTACCTGAGAGGGGAAGTCAGGCGGGATGGCGGCGGGAGGCCGAAAGTCTTTAACTGCTCTTTTCTCAAACCCTATTGAAATGAGTTGAGGGAAACAGGAACATCGGGCTTAGAGCTCTTATTTTTGCCTGTGTAACTCTATGGTCGCTGAGTCTCCGGCGGCTGATTCCCAGCGGCCTTTCATCGTATCCCCTTCAACTGTCAGAGTGAAAGAAATCTTCATGTACTCTTCCCCGGTGAAAACAAGGAAATTAGCCGTCAGCATATTCTCCTTGAGTTCGATGTCGTTGAGTTCCGACTCCATGGCGAATCCGAATGCATCCGTCACTTTTCCTTTGTATTCGCCGTTCGTTTTTTCAAGGATGAGGGTCACTTTATCCGCTTCTAGCTCATCCGGGACGGTTGTTTCTCCAATCCATGTGCCGCTTATATCGGCTTCTTGACTCAAGACAGCTCCGGTGAAAAGAACAAACACGAAAGCAGAAACGGTCAGGATGGTTTTAAGTTTTTTCATGGAGGCTCCTTTCTGTTTTTTTATTCACTCAGTTAGACTCCATATGTTTCTGAGGAGTTTAACTGTATTATTATAATATTTTCTTTAAAGTTGAAGTAGAATTCAATACATAATACGAATAAATAAAAAGGAAAGTTTCAGAGCTTAATTCCAGGGAAAAAATGAACTTTTGAGATTGTCAGGTTTCCTTGTTTTCGAGAAAAAAACTCCAGGTTTAGCTTTTTGCGGAAATGGCTTTCCGGTAAAATTCGTTATAACTACAAAAATTATATTTTTTCTAAGAATTATATCTTGAATTCCTGCCTTTATATTGGAATAATGAAATTTTCTCTTTTAACAGACACTAATCAGAAAATTCGGGAGGGTCCAATGGATAGCCACATCGCTTTAGATAAAAAAGATGTCTCTATCGTTCTGTGCGGACAGGCGGGACAGGGAATTCAAACCGTGGAAAGGATTCTTGTTCGGCTCTTGAAGCTTTCCGGGTTTCATGTGTTTGCCACAAAGGAATACATGTCCAGGGTTAGAGGGGGGAACAATTCGACTGAGATCCGTGTGGCTCCAAGCCGAGTTTCTGCGTTTGTGGACAGGATAGACATTTTGATCCCTTTTCATAAGGGAGCCTTGAAACATGTTGAGAGGAGGATAACCCCTCAGTCTTTTATCCTGGGTGATGAGGAGATTATTTCCAAAGATTGTCAGTTGAACGGGGATCAGTGTATTCCTATTCCACTCTCCCAAATAGCATCTGATGTCGGGGGAAAGATTTATGCGAATATCGCTGCGGCGGGAATGGTTTTAGGCCTGTTCCAGGTTGAACAAAGCATCTTCACGGATTTTATAAAGGAATATTTCGCAATAAAGGGCGAGGACATCATCAAAAAAAATCTTGAGGCCATACACAAAGGCTGGGAGGTCGGAAAGGGACTTCTGGACCCGGAAAGATCAGATGTGAAGTCGTGGAGAGAGAGCGCGGTCGGGAAGGATATTCTTCTCAACGGAGCTGAGGCTGTAGGTCTGGGTGCGTTAGCCGGAGGATGTAATTTTCTGTCTTCCTATCCCATGTCTCCCTCCACAGGTGTGATGGTCTTTCTTTCGCATCAGATGAATGAGTTTGAGATCATTGTGGAACAGGCAGAAGATGAGATAAGTGCCATCAACATGGCTCTGGGAGCTTCATACGGTGGAGCCCGGGCGATGGTGACCACTTCCGGAGGCGGCTTTGCTCTCATGATGGAGGGAGTGAGCCTTTCTGGGATGCTTGAGCTGCCAGTCGTCATACATCTCGCTCAAAGGCCGGGCCCGGCCACGGGATTGCCCACCCGGACCGAACAAGCAGACTTGGAACTTGCCCTTTATTCAGGTCATGGAGAGTTTCCGCGTATCATATTCGCACCCGGTAAACTCGAAGATGCTTTTTCCCTCACTCAGAGAGCCTTCAACCTTGCGGATAAATACCAAATTCCCGTGTTCATCCTCACGGACCAGTATTTTATGGATTCGTACTCGAATGTTCCAAATTTTGACCTCAAAGGAATGATAGTCGAGAAACACACTGTTAAGAGTGAAAAAGAATACAGACGGTACGAGTTGACAGAGAATGGAATTTCTCCCCGTGCGATTCCCGGCTTTGGAGAAGGGCTGGTGGGAGTAGACAGTGATGAGCACGACCAGGAAGCCCACATCACCGAAGACCTGGATTTGCGGGGAAAAATGGTGGAGAAAAGACTGAGGAAGCTGGAGTCCGTTAAAGAAGAAGTGCTTCCTCCGGAGCTCTCAGGGAATCGAGATTACAGAATTTTAATCGTCGGCTGGGGCTCGACTTATGGAGTCATCAAGGAAGCGTTGGAAAAATTGGAGAGGAAGGATGTTTCATTCCTCCATTTCAAGCAGGTCTATCCTCTGCATGAGCAGGCAAGGGAATACCTGAAAAAGGCTGAGAAGACCATCATTGTTGAAAACAATGCGACATCTCAGTTCGGAAAGCTGATAAAGCTCTTTACGGGGATAGATATCAAGACAAAAATCCTGAAATATAATGGACTGGCTTTTTCTGTGGAAGAACTCGTGGATAAAATCCAGATCCATATTCAATGAGGAGATGAAAAATGAATACTCAGATCTATGATATGGGCGATATAGATATTGCCTGGTGTCCGGGCTGCGGGAATTACAGTATCCTTAAAACACTGAAAATGGCTATAGCTGAGCTCAGTATAGCGCCTCAGGAACTCGTCCTGGTTTCCGGAATTGGACAGGCCGCCAAGATTCCCCACTATTTTAAAACGCATTTTTTTAACGGGCTTCATGGAAGAGCTATTCCCCCTGCCACAGCCATAAAAGCCGTTAATCCAGAGCTCACGGTCATTGCGGAAAGCGGTGACGGAGACATGTACGGGGAAGGTGGAAACCATTTTATTCATGCTATCCGGAGAAATCCCGACATCACCACTTTGGTCCACAACAATATGGTGTATGGATTGACAAAGGGGCAAGCTTCCCCCACGAGTCAACTGGGTTTTAAGACACCTGTTCAGGTCAACGGTGTTTTCCTTGAACCGTTTAATCCGATTGCACTGGCCATCGCTTTGGATGCTTCGTTCGTGGCCCGGGCCTATGCAGGAGATATGGAAAAGACAAAGGAGATTATCAAAGAGGCTGTAAGCCACAAAGGATTCGCTCTTGTGGACATTTTTCATCCCTGTGTATCCTTTAACAAGGTGAACACTCATAGCTGGTTTAAAGACCATACCTATTATCTGGAAGATTCTCATGACCCCGCTGACCGGATGAGCGCATTCAAGAAGGCTACAGAGAGGGAAAAATTTCCCTTGGGTATATTCTATAGAAATCCTGATAAGGCAACTTTTGAAGAGAATGTGGGAATATACGTTCAGGATAAAACACCTCTGTCTTTGAGAGATATGGAGAGAATGACAAAATTGAACGATTTACTCGAGACAAAGAAATAAAGAGGAGGATGGGAAAGATGGATGTTATCCAGGCCATTAACGAAAGAAGAGCTTTCCGCTCCTTAGAACCCGTGGAGATCACGGAGGCATTGATTAAGGATCTGGCAGAGGCTACCAGGCTGGCGCCTTCCTGCTTCAATAATCAACCCTGGCGATTTATTTTTGTCCATGATACTGAAGTTTTAAAGAGCATGAGGGAGGCTCTTTCAGAGGGAAACAAATGGGCGTATTCGGCATCTTTGATCATAGCTGTTTTCAGTCAAAAAGAGGATGACTGCGTCATCAGAGACAGAGAGTATCACCAGTTTGACTGTGGCCTTGGAGCGGGATTCCTGATTCTGAGGGCGACCGAATTGGGCCTGGTGGCTCATCCCATTGCGGGTTACAGCCCGAAAAAAACGAAAGAGATCCTTGGGATTCCAGAGGAATATCAGGTCATCACCCTGATTATCGTGGGAAAACATTCTGAAGAGATCAGCTCGATTCTTTCAGAAAAGCAGGCCGAACTGGAAAAGGAGAGACCGGCTCGGTTGAATTATGACAAATTTGCTTTTATCAACCGTTTCAAGGAATAATGAAAACAGAAGTCTTTGCTGATTCGGACTATGCTGAAGCCTGTCATAAAGATGGGCTTTTGATTTTATGGGAGATGAAATGGACAAAGTCATAGTCACCGGCGCAACCGGATTTATTGGAAAAGCTCTCTGCTTCCGTCTGGAGAGTGAAGGATACACGGTTGTGGCTCTCTCTCGTAATCCTGAGAAAGGGCAAAAGCTCTTCGGTCCCAAGTTCTCAGTAGGGAAGTGGGACGGTGCAAATGCCAGTGAGTGGCTGGAACACGCGGATGGTGCCCACGCTGTCATTAATCTGGCTGGAGAGAATATCGGTTCCGGACGCTGGACCTCCCAGAGAAAACAGGCCATCCTCCAGAGCCGGCTGGACGCCGGGAAAGCCGTGGTTGGGGCTGTTGAGTTGGCCAGTGTGAAGCCCCGAGTCGTCGTTCAAGCCTCTGCTGTCGGATTTTACGGCTCCCGCGGTGATGATTCGATTGATGAATCTTTTTCTCACGGAGAAGGCTTTCTTGCCGCTGTCGCCAGGGAGTGGGAGGAGTCAACACAAGAAGTGGAATCTTTTGGTGTACGACGAGTTGTCATCCGTTCCGGTGTGGTGCTTGGTGCAGAGGGAGGAGCCCTTCTCCAACTTCTGAAGCCTTTTCGCCTTTTTGCTGGCGGACCATTGGGGAGCGGTCGTCAATGGTTTTCCTGGATTCATATCGAAGATGAAGTGAATGCCATTCTCTTTCTTTTAAAAAGGGAGGATTTGAAAGGCGTTTTCAACTTGAGCGCGCCCAATCCTCTTCTCCAGAAAGATTTGGCTCGACTCATCGGGAAGATTATGAGGCGACCGTCCTGGTTTCCCACTCCTGGTTTTATGCTTCGTGCAATCCTGGGCGAGATGGCAGAAGAGATGCTTCTAGTGAGTCAAAGAGTGACTCCCAAACGGCTTTTCGAGGCCGGATATCGATTTCTCTATCCTGAGGCAGAACACGCGCTTAAAGGCATCTTAGGGAAAAGTCCCTAATAAAACTCTGAAGAGCCTTCCTAGTTTAGCGGCCCTGACCAAGAATTTTCTCCTTGGGGGAAAGAAAGATAGCGTTTCGCTCCTTTCCAGACGTTTTCAGGCTGTCAGGAGACCGATTAAATGAGTATTTCTTTTGGTATGTCTCTCAGGTTGAAATTTGAGGCCATGCTGCTGCAATAAGCGCCGGCATTCAAAACAGCCAGGATATCACCTCTTTTCGGTATAGGCATCCTGATTTCTTTTCCGAAAATATCTCCGGCTTCACAGAGGTTGCCGGCGACTGTCACTTTCTCCGCCCTGCCAGAATCCACATCTGAGCAATTGATGATATGATGGCGTGCTTCTGAATAAATGGCTGGCCGGGGTACGGTGTTGAACGTTCCTGCATTCACACAAGCAAAGGTGTTATTGTAGCTTTTTTTCAGATACTCCACTCTGACCAGTAATACTCCGGCGTTTCCTACCAGGAATTTTCCAGGCTCCACGGCTATGGCTTTTATCTTTAATCCGGATTTTTTTATTTCCTGACACATATATTGCACATAGTCTTCGACAGGAAAATCGTTTTGTTTTTGAGAGTATCGGGGCGCAAATCCACCGCCAAAATCTAAAAACTCAAGCTCGAGGCCTTGACTTTGTATTTCGGAAGCCTTGGAGATCATTTTATCGACCGCTTTTTTGACAGCTTTAAAATCCTGTCCGGTCCAACCTGATCCGAGATGTTGATGAAGCCCGATGGGAATGAAGCCATAGTCAAGGGCCTTGGAAAATGTGGCTAGAACTTTCTGTTCTTCGATACCGAATTTAACGGGTATGCCATCATGTGATTTTTCGCCTGCGGTGACGGCTTTTGAGTCAAATCCTCTGCCGATACCGGGATTCCATCTCATTGCCACTTTATACTTTTTGTGTCTGTAAAGTTTATCTCTTATTTCTATCATGAGGTCCAGTTGCTCTGTTGCGTCAATATTGATGATTAGATTGTTCATCTGGAAGACCTCTTGGAGGTCAGCAGAGCTCACGCTCGTTCCCGTGAAAAAAATTTTTTCTTCTGGAAAACCTACCTCCAGCGCCTTCTTGATCTCCCCTGGAGAAACGGCATCGATCCATACTTCCTCATCATTGAGAACTTTTAAAATATCGCTGTGTGGATTGGCTTTCATCGCATAGTACACCCTTATGTGCAGGGATGTGTGTTTTTCGAATGCTTTGCACAGAGCGCGGAGGTTTGTCAGGATCTGATTTTGACTGTAGATAAAGAGCGGTGTTCCGTATTTTTCGGCTATTCGTGAGGCTTCTTCTTCTCCGAGATAGAGCTTTCCATTTATGGTTTTTAAAAAATTATTTTCCCACCAGTGCCTGTTCAAGGCATCTCCTGTCAGTCTTTATCCTTCTTTTTCTTTTTTTTCTTCTTCCTCCTCTTCCTCAAACAAATCGAGCTGGCCGCTCCTGATTTTTTCGACAATTTCTTTCAGGACAGGATACTGTTTGAGCAGGGGAAAGGGAATATCCAGTTTTTCATTGGTGAGCATGTTTTTGATCTGGAGGGCGTTGGCCAAAGCCTGTCCTCTGTAATGGTTATTAGTGATGACGAGCACCTTTTTGCTTTGATTGCCCAGTTCCTTTATTCTCTTTATCCAATCTTCGAGCTCCTCTTTGGTGTAAAGGTAGTTGTACCGTTCATCCCGGCCGGCATCTTTTTTGAACCAGTTCTGGTAGTTGCGGCCGTGAAGCCTGACGTAAGAATATTCGGGATTGGTGATGACGGAACTGGGCTTGATCGAATCACGGAATATCGGCTGGTCGATGTTGCAGAAACAGACGCCATGTTCAGTTAAAAGTGCATAGAAATTAGGTGTATCCCAGGAAGAATGTCTCACCTCCAGGGCCAGCGGAAAATCCGCGAATGATTTGAATAGATTGACCAAATAATCAACGTGTGCGGTCGTGTGAATGAATGACCAGGGAAATTGGATCAGGATAGCCGCGAGCCTGTTTTTGGCCCGGAGCGGTTCGATGCCAAACTTGAAATCATCAATATTTTTCTGTGTGAAATCTTTTCTCTGGTGCGTGAAGACTTGATGAAGCTTAACGGAGAAAAGAAACTCAGGATAATTCCCGACTCTTTTGATCCAGGAGAGTGACATTTGAATGGCAGGTGGCCTGTAAAAGGTGCTGTTGATTTCGACGATATTGATGTACTGAGCGAGTAGGAGGAGGGGATGAAATCCCTGTGGTTTTTTCTCCGGGTAGACGATGCCTTCCCAGTCTTTATAGCTCCAGCCAGCCGTTCCTGTAAAGTAAAGAGTCATCGAGGATTATTTTACCAAAAAAAGAAAATGGAGTCAGATTCAAAAAAAATATAAAAGTCGTATTTCCTGACGACAAGGCCTGATCTCGAAGAAAAGACTCTGCCTCTGTTACGCCACATTTAAACTGTCACCTTTTTGCCACATTTCAATTGTCACATCATATGATCTGCTTTCCCTTGTGATAGAGACCAAGACTGAAGATATCACATGAAGTGATTTAACCAATTTACGTAGCATAAAACACAATTGATGCAGTAAGAGAAGGTGACAGTTCAAATGTGGCAAAGTGTGACAATTGAAATGTGGCATAACATGCCTCTTTAAACTTGCCAAAATAAATTGCTCAAGATATACTTTTGGATTAATATGATTAGGTCAAAGTAGGCACAAATCCATGAAAAAATCCATCGCTCTTCTTCTACTCTCTCTATCGCTTTTCTTTTGCAGTAAGAAAAATCATGAAGACCTCTACACCATAGGCATTTTTCAGTTTAACGATGCTCCTCATTTGAATGAAGTGCGCAAAGGAGTGATCCAGGCCTTATGGGATCACGGCTTTCAGGACGGCATAAACATCCAACTCGAAATCAGGAACGGAAACGGCAGCACGCCTGAAGTGCAGAGGATAGCCCAGGAATTTGTAGAAAAGGAAGTGGACATGATCGTTGCTGTTTCCACTCCCTGTCTCCAGGCAGCCCTGATAGCGACGCATGAGATCCCGATCATATTTTCATCTGTGGCGAATCCCTATCTGGCCGGTGCCGGAAGGTCGGCCCAGGACCACATGAGAACAGTCACAGGAGTGGCTTCAAGAGGTCCTATACAGCAGAGCTTAGCATTCATCAAAGAAATAATTCCGGGTGCAAAAAGAGTGGGAACTCTGTGGACGCCCTCAGAGATCAATTCAGAATTTTACCTGGAATTGGCTCGGGAAGAGGGGAGAAAAGTGGATTTGGAAATTGTGGATGTGCCTATCGCCAACAAGAGCCAAGTTTTGCATTCGGCTCAGGTCTTGATCAACAAAAAAATTGATGCCATCTATCAAATATCGGACAACACGATCAATGAATCCTTTCAGGACGTGGGAAACGTGGCAGGGGAAAATTCCATTCCTCTTTTTGGCGGTTTTCTTCTCTCCACTCGACTTGGCGCCTGTGCAGCCTTGGGCTGGGATTTTTCGGAAATGGGATACACGACAGGAGAAATAGCCATTCGGGTTAAAAACGGCGAGAAACCTGCAGATATCCCTATTCAGT
Source organism: uncultured Eubacteriales bacterium (assembly GCA_964348015.1). Classification (GTDB taxonomy): domain Bacteria; phylum Acidobacteriota; class Aminicenantia; order Aminicenantales; family Aminicenantaceae; genus SOIA01. The sequence continues at coordinate 14,192 of CAYGBC010000007.1, forward strand.
CCATGAGCAAGGTGAGAATCCACTTGAATTTGTCGGCGGCAGAAAAGCAGGGTGTCAAGTTTTCGGATGAGTCCTTGAAAAAAGCGAATGAAATCCTCAAATCAGAGGAAAATTCACAGTATCTTTCTGATTCTTGATGAAAAAAAATTTAAAAGTCTCCATAATTTCTGTCATTTTTCTCCTCGTGGGTTTTATGCTTTTTGTCCTGGTTCAAGTCTTTCGTTCTCCGCCTAAGTTACGAGGGAAATTCTTATTAGACGGCGTAAATGAAGAAGTAAGGATAGTCATTGATAGATGGGGAGTTCCGCATATCTTCGCCCAGAACGAAAAAGATCTTTTTTTCGCCTGTGGCTTCATGCATGCGCAAGAGCGGATGTGGCAGATGGAACTCAACCGGAGAGCTGGTTCTGGCAGACTTTCTGAGGTTTTAGGAAAAGTTGCCCTGGAGAGAGATAAGTTCATGAGGAATATGGCTCTTGGAGAAGCTGCGTTGCAGGACTTTGAAAAGCTCTCACCAGAAATGAAAGAACTGATAGCCGCCTACAGCGATGGCGTCAATTCATGGATGGATTCCCGCAAATTGAACTGGCCATTTGAGTTTCTGGTTTTACGCTATCGTCCCCAGCCCTGGACGCCTCTGGATTCTCTCATCATCAAAGAAGTCATGGCCCTCCTGCTCTGCCCGGACTACCGGAGTGAGGCTGTCAGAGGAAAAATTGTGGAAAAGTTTGGAGCCGAGAGGGCTCTTCAGATTTTAGAAGAAGGCATCCCCTCTCCTCCATCTGAAGTTGAGGCCGCATCTCTTTCAAACAGGTTTCCATTTCCTTCTTTCCAGGGGAGTAACAATTGGGTTGTTTCAGGGAATCGGAGTGAATCCGGAAAGCCTATCCTGGCCAATGACCCTCATCTGGATATCAGCCTTCCTCCCATCTGGTATGAAATTCATCTGAACTGCCCTGGATTGGATGCCATCGGTGTTTCACTTCCAGGTGTTCCGTTCGTCATCATTGGACACAACGAATCCATCGCTTGGGGAGTGACAAATTCCGCAATCGATGTCCAGGACCTGTATATAGAAAAGCTTAACGATACCGGAGATATGTACCTGGATAATGGAGATTGGAAGCCCCTGCTCACAAAGAAAGAGGAGATCAGGATCAGAGGAAGAAAGAGACCTGAAGAAATAGAAATCCTCTGGACTGAACGCGGTCCAATAATCACTCCCATCGTTGTCGAAAGTCAAAAACCTCTCTCTTTAAGCTGGACGATTTATGAGGGAGGAAGGACCATGGAGGCATTCTATCTCCTCAACAGAGCCCAAAATTGGCAGGAGTTTTCGGATGCTTTAGCCCTCTTCGATGTTCCATCGCAGAATTTTGTCTACGCAGATAGAGAGGGGAATATCGGTTATTATTTGAGCGGAAAGATTCCATTGAGATCCGCGGTTGCCGCTCTCTATCCTTATCCTGGTTGGAAAGAAGAAGGCCAATGGAACGGATACCTTGATGAGGATGAGAAGCCGAATCTTTTCAATCCTGATGAGGGGATTATCATCACCGCCAATAACAAAATCATTTCAGATGATTTTCCGCACTATATGAGCTTCGACTGGGATGCTCCTTTTCGGGCAGACAGGATTAAGGAGCTTCTGTTCCAGAAAGAGAAGCACGATATCGAATCCTTTAAGATAATACAAAACGATGTGTATACCAAGAAGGGAGAACGGATTCTTCCAGTTATCAAAGAAATCGAAGAAGTCAATGAAAACATTGATGAAGTGCTGAGCGCAATCAAGGGCTGGGATTTAAGGATGTCTTCAGGAAAGGAGCCGGCTTTATTTGAAGCATTCATGAATATTTTCCATGCAGAGGTATTTAAGGATGAGATCGGTGAGAATTTTGAAGATTTTGATTCATCTTTTAGAAGGAAGAACGCCGGGGTACTCAGGATTCTTTCCGATCCTTTTTCTCCCTGGTTTGACAACACGAATACTCCTGATGTTGAAAACAGGAAGGATATTGTGAAAATCAGCCTCGAAAAGGCTTATGAATGGCTTGAGAAAAAATATGGATCTCCGGACGAGTGGGATTGGATGAAAATTCACTCTATCCGCTACCGTCATGCCTTAGGCAATATCCCTCTTTTCGGATTTTTAAATCGAGGACCTTATCCAGTGGACGGGCATGCCCATACAATAAGGGCTTCCTTTCCAGGATTTGGAACATCTTCAGGATCCTCCTACAGGCAGATCATTGATCTGTCCGATTTAAAAAATTCCATATGTGTCATCACATCCGGACAGAGCGGTTGCTTTCTGAGCCGATTTTATGATAATCAGATTCCTTTCTGGTTAGAAGGCAGCTATCATCCGATGCTCTTTAATGCTGAATCGATCGAGAAAAATTCAGTCGGAACCCTAAAGCTGAAGCCTTTGCCGAGAAAATGAGATGTTGACTGATTGGGAAAGGATTGAGAGTATAACGCTTGAAAAACTGAGGCGAAAATGAAAGTACATGAATATTTAAAAGAAAGTCACATTATCCTTGACCTAGAGCCAGGAGATAAAAGATATGTCCTCGAGAAGTTTGTTTCGGCTCTTAAAAAGAGAGGCTTGATATCAAAAGAGAAAGCCATTCTGGATGAACTCTTAAAAAGAGAGGGGCTTGGCAGTACGGGTCTGGAGAAGGGAATAGCCGTGCCTCATGCGTTGATCAAAAAGATCAAAGAACCGATCGTGGCTTTAGCCTTGATTAAAGAAGGAATCGATTTTAAAGCCGTTGATCAAATGCCGACATACATCGTCCTCCTTCTTCTCGGAGATAAAGATAATCCTGGATTTCAGCTTAAATTACTGGCTCATATCTGTCGAATGGTTAAAGAAACCGACTTTGTCGAGAATGTCAAGAAGGCAGAGACCTCTCAGGATGTCTGGTCCATTTTGAAGAAAGAGGAAGAAAAGATTTAATGAAACTTTTAATCTTGATCTTGAATAGAGTCGAAAAACTGGAAGAGGTACTGGAGGGTTTTCTGGAGATAGGTATATCTGGAGCAACAGTTGTCGACAGTGTAGGAATGGGTCATATCCTTTCTGAGGAGGTTCCGATTTTCCTCGGCTTGAGGTTCATGTTCGCCGGCGCAAAGCCTCACAATAAGACTATTTTATCCACCATAAAGGACGAAAAGGAAGAGCCAGCCATTAACCTGCTCAAGAAAATTTTAGGAGATTTGAATCAGCCTGGCACGGGCATTGTATTCACTGTTCCCGTGGATCGGGCTGAAGGTTTGATGCCTGAATTGTAGTTTTATGAAAGCCATTTTCGCTATTGGCCTTCTCATCCTCATCTCTTTTCTCGGGGCTCGATTCTTTTTCAAAAGAAAAAAGACTTTTCTTCCCTTAAGTTATTTTTTCTTTTCTGGGCTGGTTTATGTCTTTTTGGGCCTCGTTCTGGGCGAAAAGGGATTGAATGTCTTGAGTCCTGAGGTCTTGCAAGGGCTGAATCCTCTTATCAGCCTTGGACTGGGATGGATAGGATTTCTGTTCGGTTTTCAGCTCGAATTCAAATATATCCGGAAGTTTCCCCAGAAGTATGTCGGCCTTTCGTTTTTTCAGTCCTTTTTCCTGATTATTCTTGTGTCTCTCTCGCTGTTTGTCCTTTTGAGGTTTTTGTTCCCCTCTCAGCCTGTTTTTCTTCTCTATGGAATGGCCGTGGCTCTCGGACTTTTCATCAGCCTCAATTCTCCCTCACTCCTGAATTACGCTTCTCCTTTGATTCCGGTCAAAGGAGATTATTATCATCTCGCACGGTTTTTGGTCAGTGTGAGTGGATTCTGGGGTGTCATAGGCATGGCCCTGGTCTCTTCCTTCTGGCATTTTCCATTTTTTGAGGATAAGGTTCTCCTTAAAGGCCTGTTTTTCCTTCTCGCCTCTTCACTTTTCCCCCTGTTTATCGGTTATCTGTTCCATTTTTTGACTATCAGAAAGACTTCTGAAAAGGATTTACTCGTCTATCTTCTCGGGCTTGTATTTTTTTCATCCGGTGTGGCGGCTTACTTTAACCTTCCGTCACTTTTTGTCTGTATGGTACTGGGTATGACTTATTCCAATCTGACCAGAATTCAGGAGAAGATTTATCCGCTCCTCCTCTCGACTGAGAAACCCTTTTACATCATTTTTCTAATTTTGATTGGTGCTCTCTGGGATTTCAATGTTGATTACAAAATCGCAGTTTTGGTCGCTCTTTTGTTCGTTATGAAGATTTTAGGGAGTACGCTGCCCATGCGCTTTTTTGGGAGGATTCTCCGTTTTTCTTTTCCCCTGCCGTCGCTCTTCGGTTTCTGCTTTCTCTCCTCTGGTGGGATTGCCATCGCATTCATCGTCAGTTGGAAACTGATTTATCACCTTCCTTTAACAGATGTTTTCGTTTCAGTGGCATTGGTGACCACTGTGGTGAGTGAGCTTTTGAGCCCCTGGTTTCTGAAGAGGGCTATTCTCAGGCTTGATACGGAAAAATGAATATCATTGTACTGGTTGTGATTTTTCTCCTCATGTTATTTCTGAGAAGCACCCTTCTTGCCCCTTTTGTCAATCCAGGCTTTTCCCCGACAGTTGCTGTCGGCTTTATACTGATTTTTGCTTTCTTGGTCGGGAAAAAAATCGCACGGCTCAATCTTCCTCAAATCACGGGCTTCATTCTTGCTGGGATCTTCTGTGGTCCCTATGTCATGAAATTCCTGAGTGCTGGAGATTTCGTAATCCTCCAACTTCTCGATGGATTGTCTTTAAGCCTGATCGCGTTGACAGCTGGAGGTGAAATGAAGCTGTCTCAGCTCAAAAAGGATAGTCGGGCCATTAGTTCGATTCTTCTTTGTCAAACAGTCATCATCATCGCTGGATTCGTGGCTTTCGGTTTTCTCGGGCGGTCTATTTTTCCCTTTTTTTCCGAGACAACCTTGGTTCAAGGATTCGCCCTTTCACTCATGTTGGGTACCCTTGCGACGGCGACTTCTCCTTCGACAACGATCGCGGTGATCACTGAATCAAATGCCAAGGGAAAGTACACAGACCTTATTTTAAGCACAGCGGTTGTCAAGGATTTTTTGGTCATCTGTCTCTTTGCCTTCACTCTTTCCGTTGCCAGAGCCATGACTCTTCCCGGACAGGATTTTGATGCTGTATTTTTGGTGAGTATTTTAGTGGAGGTCGGGATTTCTGTGCTCCTCGGCGCAGGTATCGGAGGAGGAATCATACTCTACCTCAAGTTCATTAATAGAGAAACAGGGATTTTTATCCTGGGAGTCGCCTTTTTTACCTACCAGATTTCCCACAGCCTCGGCTATCATCCTTTACTGATTTGTTTAGTGGCTGGTTTCTTGGTTGAGAATTTTTCTTCTCGAGGAGATAGCTTGATTCAAGCCCTTGAGAAGGTCTCTGTCCCGGTCTATGTGGTGTTTTTCGCGATATCCGGCGCTTCTCTTGATTTGGACGCTCTGAGTAGAACCTGGGTGCTAGCTCTGGTTTTTGTTGTCTTGCGTGGTGCGCTAAAGTTCTCCGGGACATATTTAGGCGCAAGGCTTGCGAATGAAGAAAGAGGCGTACAAAAGCAGAGCTGGAAGGGATTTATCTCTCAAGCGGGAGTGGCTCTGGGAATGGCCGTTATTATCGAGGAGACATTCCCTGAGTGGGGAGGTGAATTTAAAGCCCTGGTCCTTGCTATCATAGCCATCAACCAGATTATCGGCCCTGTATTGCTCCAGAGACTCCTTGTTAAAGTCAACGAAGCAGGAAAAAAACTAAATGGGGTCATAAATGGGGTCAGGGCTCGACATTAGACATTCTAAGGGAATCCTTGTTTAAAATTTGATGCCAGCAAGACTTGAATCAATCCTTAAATCTTGACCCAGATAAAGCTTGAATCTTTTTTTCCTGACTCCAGAATGTCGAGCCCTGACCCTATTTTAGAGAGATATGATGTATTGTCCTCGGCCAACTTGGAGAGCGTTTTGAATAGCCTTATGAGTAAATTCAGTGGCCAGATGGCATGCTTTTTCCAGAGAGTTGCCCTTGACCAGAAAGGCCAGAAGACTGGATGAGAGACAGCATCCTGTTCCGTGGACTTTTTTCTTGAGTTTTTCTTTCTTAAAGTGATAAAAGCTCTTCCCATCATACAGAAGATTTGTGCTCTTTTTCGGAAAATCTCCTCCTGTAATGAGACAGGGGATGGAGCTGAGAGCATAAATTTTTTCCGCCGCCTTTTTCATCTCTTCTTCGGTTTGAACTTCCATCCCTGAAAGCAACCCGGCTTCTTCTCTGTTCGGTGTCAGGAGAGACGCGTTTCCTTTCAAGTCTGAGATGTAATTCGGAATGGCCTCTCGGTCTATGAGCCAGGTGCCTGAGCTGGATTTGAGCACCGGGTCCACCACTCTCTGGACTGCCGGCTTATCCTTTAAGATTTTCTTGATGATGGGCATGTTTTCTCTGCAGCCAACCATGCCTACTTTGATTCCGGAGATGAAGACATCAGCCCGGAGGGCTTCATACTGGCTCTTCAGGAACTCATGGGGAAGACAATGGACTTCCTTCACTTTCTCGGTGTTTTGTGCGGTCAGAGATGTTAATATCGACATTCCTTGGAAACCCAAATGTTGAAAGACTCTTAGGTCGAGTGAAGCGCCGGCTCCGGAAGTGGGATCAAATCCAGCCACTGAGAGTAGAATTTTCTTCATGGGAGATCTTATCGAATTCAGGGTCTATCGGAATTTCTATCAGACTCAATTTTTATTGTCAACTCAGCAAATCTTGCAAAGGTTGGGGTCAGGGCTCGACATTAGACATTCTAAGGGAATCCTTGTTTAAAATTTGATGCCAGCAAGACTTGAATCAATCCTCAAATCTTGTAACCCAGATAAAGCTTGAATCTTTTTTTCTGACTCCAGAATGTCGAATGTCGAGCCCTGACCCCATTTCTCTGTTGACTGCAAATTACTGAATTTACTAAGGTCTGATCCCGGTGCTTAACGGCGTTTATCCAGGGGTTTACTCTTTTTCGGTGTATATGATAAGATAAGACAAGCAAAATGAAGGGAAGGGCGCATATTTTCGTAACAGGATGGGTTCAGGGAGTTTTTTTCCGCGATCAGACTCAAAAGTGGGCGACCTCTCTCCATATCACAGGTTGGGTGCGAAATTTGAAAGATGGTCGTGTAGAGGTTATGGCTGAGGGGGAAAAGGAAAGCATTGAGGATCTGATCGGCCAGC
>CAYGBC010000008.1:0-13318 GCA_964348015.1 uncultured Eubacteriales bacterium
AATTTGAATTTCCTTTGCTGTTTGAGGAAAAATTAGTTTAGCAAATATTAAAAATATTAATAAAAAGATTACTATAATCCATTTTTTCATCTTGCCCCCTAAAAAGATTCTAACTCACTTAGCGTCCTTTTTCAATCAAGGGAAGCCAAGGCTTTAGAGTCTTTAGCTTCCACTCACCTCTATCTATATCCATATATTAACTATTGATTTTCTTAAATTCATCATCTTCCCAAAGCCATTTAAAATCCTCTTCTTTTTTTGCTTTGCTCTTCAATTTTGCATCTAAATCTACAGCTTTGGATAAGTCTCTTAAAGCGTTTTCTTTATCCATTTTTACAGAATAAGCTCTAGCTCTCCAATACCAATGCCAGGCATTTTCAGGAGTCAACTCTATCGCCTTATCTAAAACTGGAATAGCTTCTTCTTCTCGACCTAGTCTAAAAAGAGAACAACCCTTTGCATGCCATGCAGCTCCATCTCTTGGGTCTAGCTCTATCGCCTTATCTAAAACTGGAATCGCTTCCTCGAAACGGTCAAGATAATAAAGAGATACTCCTTTATTTCTCCATGCAATTCCCAAATCAGACCCTAATTCTAATGCCTTATCTAAAGCCTGAATGGCTTCTTCATATTGCTTATTCTGTGCAAGGAAAGAACCTTTTAACTGCCAACCGAAATATAAATTAGGCTCTAGTTCAATTACTTTTTCTGAAGCTTTAATGGCTTCTGTACTTCTATTAAGGTCTGACAATGTAAAGGCTTTTACAAACCAAGCTCTCCACTCATTAGGATTTAACTCTATCGATTTTTCTGAACTCTCCAAAGCTTCTTCATATTTTTTCTTTGTAACAAATGCCATACTAAGATATAAATAATCTTCTGCTCTAAGCGGCAAACCAAACAAATCAAACAATTCAATCAATCTAATGAATCTTTCAAAATTTTCTTTAGTTTGTTCTGAAGGCTTTTCTATTAAATCTGGAGCAGAAATCTCGCTTATTTTTTTCTTAAGCTTCGAAGCATCCTGTTCAACATTATTACGAATACCTTCGATAATTTTCGCATTTCTCTCAGCCTTTATTCTGACTGCTCTCCATTTTCTTGATTCAAAAATTCCAAAAGCTATAGCAATTATAATGATTAGTGTTAATAACCCAACCAAAACTCCAATTGATGTAACAATCGTGTTAAGGATACTTAGTGACCTATCAAGATTCCTCTGAGACTCTCTCAATAATTCTGCTTCATCATATTTCTGCTGAGCTTCTTCTGAAGGAATGCTTTTCTTCTTCTCAGGCTTCTCCTCTTCTTGAGGCTTCAAATCCTTCTCACTCGGCTTTTGATTAACAGCAGCTTTCTCTTGGTGAGTACCCTCTTTTTTATCTTCTTGAGAGAGTCCAACCATAACAAAAGTGACAATAAAAATTACTATGAGAGCGAATAAAAATCTTTTTTGAATCTTCATGAATCCCCCTTAATATTTAACGCTTCATCATCCACATATTAATACCAAATATCAACTGAAAAGTGAATCCCCATAAGCAGACTTCAACATCCAACCAGTAACAACAGATTTACCTTTTTGGGACAGAAAAGAGATAATCCCGTGTCACACTGGTGTAACAGAATAAGTTGAAAATAACTGATACTGTGGTATTAGGATTGAAAGGACAAAACAGGAATAGAAGCGTTTTTACCCAGGGGAAAAGCTGATTTTAAGATGGTGGAGCGGATGGGATTTGACCCCACGCCCTCTTGACGGCAAGTCAAGCACTCTCCCAACTGAGCTACAGCCCCACCCGGGATAATTCATCTTACAAAAAGATCGGATTCCAGTCAAGATATAGGGGTCGCGTCTTAACATTTTACATTTCTGCATTTTTCTTGAACTTTCTACCACAAATGTAAAATGTTAAGACGCGACCCCAATTTATGCCGGTTTCTGCTTTTAAAACGACAAAAATATGGCAAAAATGCGGCTAAGGCTTTATATTTATTACAATTCCTATGTATTTTTTAAAAGATTTGTTTTCAATAACAAAAAAACATGATAGAATACTCCTGAGAAGGAATGGAACATGCCAGTCCCAAAAAAAACCACTAAAAATTATAGAAGCCTCCTCTTCTGGATCGGCCTGGGAATTATCCTGATCATCCTCTGGAGCCTGCTTCAATCCCAGGCGACAGCCAAAAAAGAGGTGGATTTCAGTGATTTCCTTTTAGATGTCGAAGGAAACAAAGTCTCGGAAGTCACTATCGCTGGAAAACAGGTTGACGGCAAATACGTCGATGGGACCTCTTTTAAAACTGTCATCCTTGACCAGTATGATGACCTGGTGACTATTCTCCGCGAACACAAAGTCGCAATCTCCGTGAAGGATACATCTCGAAGTCCTTGGTTCACCTATCTCTTCACCTGGTTTCCGATTCTCCTCCTCATCTTCTTCTGGATTTTTTTCATGCGACAGATGCAGGCCGGAGGCAACAAAGCCCTTTCCTTCGGAAAAAGCCGGGCCAAGCTTTTTTCCGGGCTGCAGAAAAAAGTCACGTTCAAGGATGTGGCGGGGGTGGAAGAGGCCAAAGAAGAACTCCAGGAGATTATCGGATTCCTGAAAGACCCCAAGAAATTCCAGAAGCTGGGAGGGCGTATCCCGAAAGGCGTGATCCTGGTAGGAGCGCCGGGAACGGGAAAAACACTCCTGGCTCGAGCCGTCGCAGGGGAAGCCGATGTGCCCTTCTTTTCCATCAGCGGGTCGGATTTTGTGGAGATGTTCGTCGGTGTCGGTGCATCCCGGGTGAGAGACCTGTTTGAACAGGGGAAAAAGCAGGCGCCGTGCCTGATTTTCATCGATGAGATCGACGCTGTCGGACGCCAGAGAGGCGCGGGTCTCGGCGGAGGCCATGACGAGCGCGAACAAACTCTGAATCAGCTTTTGGTGGAGATGGATGGTTTTGACTCCAACGAAGGCATCATCCTCATCGCCGCGACCAACAGGCCCGATATTCTCGATACCGCTCTTCTCCGTCCCGGACGATTCGACCGGAGAATCGTGGTCAACATGCCGGACGTCAAAGGAAGAGAGAACATCCTAAAGGTTCATGTGAAAAACATCCCCTTGTCCAAAGATGTCGACCTCCAGGTCATAGCCCGCTCGACTCCAGGCTTTTCAGGCGCCGATCTTTCCAACGTCGTCAACGAGGCGGCTTTGATTGCCGCCCGCAAAAGCCAGAATGATGTCACCATGAAAGACTTTGAAAGCGCCAAAGACAAGGTTCTGATGGGCGTGGAGCGAAAGAGCATGATCATCAGTGATGAAGAGAAGAAAAGCACATCCTATCATGAGGCAGGACATGCCCTGGTCGCCTTTCTTCTCCCAGAAGCTGATCCCATCCATAAAGTGACTATCATCCCAAGAGGGTTGGCTCTCGGAACCACACAGCAGCTGCCCCTCGATGACCGTTACACATATTCCAAACATTACCTCGAAGCGCAGCTTTCCGTGCTGATGGCGGGCCGGGTTTCCGAGGAACTGTTCCTCGATAAGACAACCACCGGAGCCGCCAACGATTTTGAAAAGGCCACTGAGATTGCCCGCAAGATGGTCTGCCAGTGGGGAATGTCCGACCTCGGACCGCTCACATTCGGCGAGCGGGACGACCTGGTCTTCCTCGGTAAAGACCTGGCCATGCACAAAAACTTCAGCGAAAAAACAGCGGAAATGATCGACGCCGAGGTGAAAAAGATCGTCACCAGAAACTATGACAGGACCAAAAAGCTGCTGGAAAAAAACAGGGCTAAATTGCTCAAGTTGGCCAAAGCCCTCCTTGAAAAAGAGGTCTTGAGCTCTGACGAACTGGAGGGGATCGTCAAAGGTAAAAAACTCGCAAAAACCAAGAAGACCCCTCCTCCATCAGGAGCGAAGAGGGAAAAAACAAAAAAAGAATCTAAAAAAATTCAACCCATAAAAAAACCGGATTTAGCCAAAGCATAACAGGTGACGAAAGAGTACATTCTCCAGGTCAAAGGCAAAAAAATCTGTTTAGGCCAAAGAACCTGGATAATGGGTGTTATCAACATCACGCCTGATTCATTCTCGGATGGGGGCCTCTATTTCGATAAGGAGAAAGCTTTAAAGAAAGGGCTCCAGCTTGTCGATGAAGGCTCTGACATTATCGATATAGGAGGAGAAAGTACACGGCCCGGCTCTGAACCCATTCCCGCGGAGGAAGAAATCAACCGCGTCATTCCGGCCATCACCGCACTGAGGAAACGCACAGAAGTCTTGATTTCTGTGGATACGACCAAGTCAGAGGTCGCCAAAGCCGCCCTCGATCACGGGGCAGACATCATCAATGACATCAGTTCTCTACGGTTTGACCCTCAAATGGCTTCCCTGGCCGCAAGGGAGGATGTCCCGGTCATCCTGATGCACATGAAGGGAATCCCTAAAACGATGCAGGCCCATCCGACCTATGAGGACGTGCTTTATGAGGTTAAAGCCTTCCTCAAAGAATCGATCGACAGGGCCCAAGCTTCCGGGATTAAGAAGGAGAATATCATCATCGATCCGGGTATCGGATTCGGGAAAAGACTCAAGGACAATCTCACACTGATCAACAACCTCCATGTCCTGGAGGAACTGGACCGGCCTATTCTTGTTGGAGTGTCACGAAAGTCCTTTATCGGGACCATCCTGGATTCGCCTCCTCAGGAAAGGCTGGAAGGCACGATCGCTTCCGCCATTTTGAGTGTCGTTCACGGTGCCGCAATACTCCGGGTTCATGATGTCGCATCGGTTAAAAAAGCTGTGCGCGTGGCTGAAGCTATAATCAAAGATAAGTTCGTCGAGTGCACCTCGCCAAAAAGCGGAGAGAAAAAAAGAAGCTATGTTTGCTAACATCATCAACGCCTTCTCGCACTTCCGGTTTGCTGACCTCGTGGATATCCTCCTCGTGACATTTATCATCTATTACATCCTCCTGCTGATCAAGGATACCAAAGCTTATCAGATGGCTATCGGATTCAGCATAGTCGGGCTTCTTTTTCTCGTCACAAAGTGGGGCAACCTTATCGTGTCGAACTCAATCATAAGAAACTTCGCTCCTTGGGCAATCATCGCCATCATTATCCTTTTTCAGGGAGAGATCAGAATATTCCTCACCACTCTTGGTTCACGGTCGCTCAGAAAACCTCTCTTCATGAAATCCCTCACCGAAAAACTGGAAAACGTCTTCTTGGCTGTGGATTTTCTCTCTTCCAAAAAGATCGGGGCTTTGATCGTGATCGAAAAAGAGATATCGCTGAAAAGCTACGTCGACCGGGGCACAAAGATCGACGGAGAACTCTCGAAGGATCTTCTGGTCAACATTTTTTTCCCCAACTCCCCTCTTCACGATGGTGCTGCGATCATCCAGGGGAACAGAATCTCTGCCGCAGGCTGCCTCCTGCCTTTGCCTGCTCGACATAAGCTGGGGGACGCGTACGTGGCGCGGACCCGTCATCTCGCGGCCATAGGCCTTTCCCAAGAGACCGATGCGGCCGTGATCGTTGTGTCCGAGCAGACAGGAACGATTTCCCTGGCCACCAAAGGGGACCTGGACAGAGGGCTGGACAAGGAAAAATTGAAAGACAAATTGCTTAAATACCTGCAAAGACGATGAAAATATTCTTGAGGAATCTTATTTTCAAAAACTGGGGGCTCAAACTCTTCTCTCTCCTCCTTGCCCTAATTCTGTGGATCGCTCTGATTCCGCCGGAAAAGATATTTTCAGAAAAAACCCTGACTATCTCCTTGGAGACACACAATCTCCCCCAGGATATGGAGCTGGTGAAGAAACCGCCTGCCACAATCGATGTGACGATCAGGGCTCCCGACCGGTACATTGACCAGATCACAGCGACTAACGTGGTTGCCGAATTGAATCTGCAAAACGCATCACTCTTCCAGGAAGATTACACACTCAACGAGTCAATGATCAGTATGCCCCCTGGCGTCAGGGCCACTGTTATCAGGTTTACTCCCAACACCGTTAACCTGAAACTTGAAAAGTCCGTACAAGTCATGCTGGATGTGGAACCCGACATCATAGGAGACCCGATCGAAGGACTCGAAGTCGATAAGATCGAAGTCGATCCCGTTCAGGTTTCGATCAGAGGAGCGGAGAGCAAGGTCAGGGAGGATTACAAGGTCAGAACAAGCCCCATCGATATTTCCACTCTGATGCAGACAACTGAGCTCGAGGCTGACCTCATTCTTCCCAGCCCAGACTTGAGGTTCGCGACCTCCCTGACAAAGGTCAAAGTCACGATCTTCATCGTGGAAAAGGAGCCCGCGCGGAAGTCCAGCCGGAAGAAAGCGCCTCGAAAATAATCTTCCTCCTTGAATCCAAGGGAATTTTCGCTATAATCTATTCCTGTATCCAGACATCGTCTTTTGAGCCTATCTTAAAATGAAAAAACTTTTCGGGACAGACGGAATTCGAGCCGTTGCCGGGCAGGCTCCTCTCGATCGTCCCACGATTTGTTGCCTGGGAGAGTCCCTGGTCTCTCTACTCAGAGAGAAGGGATTCGAGCCACGCGTGCTGGTCGGGCGAGACACGCGCGAATCCGGCGAATGGATCGAGGAAGCGCTGCTCCAGGGAATACAGGAGGCCAAAGGTGAAGCTGTTTCCGCCGGAGTCATCCCCACCTCAGCGATATCCTTCCTGACAAAAACCCGCGGATTCTCTTCGGGAGTCGTTATTTCGGCATCCCATAATCCCTATGAGGATAACGGAATCAAGATATTCTCCTCTCGGGGAATAAAGATCCCGGATTCATGGGAAAGACAGATTGAAGAACTCATCGACAGGGGACCCAAGAGCGTCAGTCGAAAAAAAACAAACATCTCCTCCCAAGACACACTCGGCCGGGATTACACAAAATTCCTGGAAGAACGTTTTTCCGATATTCACTTCTCCAAGAAAATGAAAGTCGTCCTGGACTGCTCAAACGGGGCGAGCTCATCTTATGCCCCGCAGATTTTCTCGGACCTGGGAGTAGAGGCCATCGCTCTGAATAATACGCCGAACGGGAAAAACATCAACGCAGAGTGCGGCTCTCTCTATCCGCAGCACTTGGCTCGAGAAGTCATCGACAACAAGGCAGACCTGGGAGTGGCCTATGACGGGGATGCGGACAGGGCCATATGGGTGGACGAGAAGGGAAGAATTCTCAACGGCGACCATACTCTTTATGTTCTCTCCCTGCACATGCAGGCCAAAGGTCTTCTCAAGTCGGATACTGTGGTGGCCACGACCATGAGCAACATCGGCCTCGAAAAGGCCCTGGAAGAGAACGGTCTAAAGCTGGACCGCGCTCCTGTAGGCGATAAGTACGTCCTCGAACACATGATGCGATTGAACGCGAATTTGGGTGGAGAACAATCCGGGCACACCATCTTCCTGGACGACTGCCCCACGGGTGACGGAATACTGACGAGCCTCAAAATGCTCGAAGCCATGGCAGAGCAGGATCTTCCCTTGACCAAATTGGTTGAGGGCTTCAAGGAATTTCCTCAGCTGCTCGTGAACGTCAGGGTATCGAGGAAAGTGGAGTTCAGTCAATTCCCGGAAATACAAAAAGCGATGAAGGAGATTGAAACATCGCTGGGAGATTCCGGGCGAATAAACGTCCGGTATTCGGGAACAGAGCCCGTGGCGAGAATCATGATCGAAGGCAGAGACCAAACCGAGATCGAAGGTTATACCGAGCGGATGGCTGAAATCATCCAGAAACACCTGGGAGAATAAGCAAAATTGAAAAAGGGGCCTGGCCCCTTTTTTTGGAGGAAAAAAATGAAGCTTGCCGTCAATGTGGACCATATCGCGACAATCCGAGAAGCCCGCCAGAGCAATGAGCCAGAGCCTGTGCTGGCTGCACTCCTGGCTGAACAAGCCGGAGCTGAAGGGATTGTCTGTCATATCAGGAGGGACAGGCGCCATATCAAAGAGCGCGACCTGAAATTATTCAAAGAGACTGTCAAAACCAAGCTCAACATTGAGATGGCGGCCACGGAGGATATGAAAAAAATCGCCCTGGACATCCAACCCGAGATCGTCTCCCTTGTTCCGGAACGCCCTGAAGAGCTGACAACCGAAGGAGGACTGGATGTGATCTCCAACGAAAAAGAACTCAGGCCTCACATCAAAGAACTGCAGAGCTCCGGGATAAAAGTCAGCATTTTCGTCGATCCCGACCTGAAACAGGTCGAAACCTGCAAAAAACTCGGCGTTGACCTGATCGAGATCAACACGGGAAAGTACGCCGACCTGAAGCCCGGTGAGGAGCGCCGGAAAGCGCTGGACGAGATCAAGAAAGCGGCTGAACACGGCCACAGCCTGGGCCTTGAAATCCATGCCGGACACGGACTGGACTATAAAAACGTTCTTCCCGTGGCGGCTATCCCCGAGATCACCGAATTCAGCATCGGCTTCTCCCTCGTAGCCAGGTCAGCGATCGTCGGGATCGAGAACGCAGTCAGAGAAATGGTGGCATTGATCGAAGACTATTAGGTCTGGAGGAATAAATCTCCATAGAGGTCAACATGGACATCCGAGTGAATTTTGAACGCCTCAAAAAAGATATTGAGGCTCTTTCCCAAATCGGACGCGATCCTCAAGGAGGAATCAGCCGGCCGTCTTTCAGCAAGACCGACTTTGAGGCCCGGGACTGGCTTAAGACAAGGATCGAGAACTCCGGCCTTGCGCTTGGCGAGGATGGGGCCGGGAATATCTTTGGCCGCATCGAAGGTGAGGGAAAAACCATCATGGCCGGATCCCACATCGACACAGTCATTAACGGCGGCATGTTCGATGGCTCCATCGGAGTCCTCTCGGCTCTCGAGTGTCTGAGGAGGATCAAAGAAGAAAACGTTCCGCATTCCAAGCCGCTCGAAGTGGCGTCATTCACGGATGAGGAAGGAAATTTATCTGGAGACTATCTGGGAAGCCGGGCCTTCACCGGACTTTTGGACAAGGAAATCCTGGAAAAAGGATTGACTCAATTCGGAGTCCCTCTCTCCGAAATCCTCGAAGGAACGGATTTCACGATCCAGAGCATTATGGGGGCTCATGAGCAGAGGCCTGACGTCGAAGCCTTCATTGAACTCCATATCGAACAGGGGCCCGTGCTCGAGACAGAAAATAAAACTATCGGGATCGTGGACAGCATCGCCGGCAAGCATTACAGATGGTGTTCCTTCGCCGGGAAAGCCAGCCACGCCGGAACCACTCCTCTCGAACTCCGAAAGGATGCCTTCCTGGGCCTCGCGGATTTTGCGCTGAAGAGCACCCAGCATGTGGCCACCGAACACTACGGCAGCATGGTGACTATAGGAAAAGTCAGCGTCAGGCCCGGAGCCTTCAGCATCGTTCCCGGGCAGGTGGATTTCTCCTTTGAGTTCAGGAGTCAATCGAAAAAAACGCTTCAAGACCTGAAAAAGCATCTCTTTTCACTCGCCGAGGATATCGCCTCGACTCGAGGGCTGGAGTTCGGTTCCAAGCTCGTGGATCATACAGATCCGGTGAGCATCCCTTCCCGAATCCAGGAAATCATACAAGAGGAATGCCAAAATCTGGGGTATTCTTCGATGACTCTGGCCAGCGGCGCAGGCCATGACGCGCTGATTTTGGCCAATATCGCAGAGACCGGAATGATATTCATTCCTTGTGTGGATGGGATCAGTCACTCTCCTCAAGAGATGATCCAGTGGGAGGATCTCGAAAGAGGAGCGAACCTGCTTCTTCGGGTTTTGATCAGGCTGGCCAGTTGATTCTTCCTGCTGGTCTACTCTTCTAAGTCCTCCGGCTTGGGACGAAATCTCCGCGCTTCTTTTTTTTGGGAATGTTTTCTTTTCTCTTCCAGCATCTTGAGCTTCGCTCTCTTCGAGCGCTTTCTTTTCTGGCGGCGGATTTTGGCGATCCTCTGCTGCTCTTCGCTTTCTTTCCCCTTGATCATTTCTTCGACCTTATCCGCAAGAATCCGCCTGGCCAAAAAGCGGTTCATCCCCTGGTATCTTTCCTTCTGGCATTTCACTTCGATCTGCGTGGGAATATGTTTCAGATAGACGCAGGTGGAGGTTTTGTTGACTTTCTGTCCGCCTTTTCCGCTCGAGCGGATGAACTTTTCAACGATATCTTTCTCGAAGATGCCCAGGCTTTCCATCCTTTGGCGAAGGGCGTCTTCCTTGTCTTTGCTGATGCTGATATTTCCCATTTTGAACCTAATCCGATTCATCCTCTGGAGATAAAGACTTCAGGCGTTTTACGAAATAGTTATTCATCTCCTCGGCAAATCGATCATGAGGAACGAGAGGCTTTTCCAGTTTCTCCATAGTCTTTTCGGAGAGACGTCCTTCCCGGACGACTTCCTCTCCGGCCTTCCGCAGCAGCTTCCTGTAGGACTGAACGACCGGCTTCAACATCGGATGCTTGGCCTTCAGAATCCCTCCGCCGCCTCTGTACACTTCTCCGATGACTTCGGAATGCATGTTGCGCGTCAGACGCCTGAAATACAGCCTTAAAGTCTGGAAATGAGTCTGTTCGGGGAATCCGCTGTTTGAGATCACCACGGTCTTCGGATACCTGTCGTACCTTTTCAAGTGGACGGTTTCCCCATGAACTCTTTCAACACGCGGGTCAACGGCCGGGATCAGCCGGTCGATGAACATCTTCATGATGCCAGTCACGTTATCGGCATAGACAGGAGTTGCGTACACAACAATGTCGGATTGGATGAGTTTTTCCAGAAGTCCAGCCATATCATCTTCTTGGATACACACCCCGGGAGTCTTGATCCAGCAGCTCAAGCAGGCTTTGCAATAGCCGATCTCTTTCTCAACGAGAAAAAAATTCTCCGCCTCTGCTCCGGCTTTTTGTGCGCCCTCCAGAAATTCTGAGACCATGATGTGACTGATGCTGTTTCGTCCTCTGGGACTTCCGTTGAAACTGGTGATCTTCATCGCGACCGTTCCTTTCCGCCGGACAAAAATAAAACCGGATTGATTCGGCTGTCCAAATACCGTCCCGCATTCCCAATTTATCACAAATAAAGGCTCGGTTCTATCTTTAGGTTCATGATAAAAGATACGCTCCTCAGGGAATCATGAACACCATCCTGTTCTCTTCCCATCCTTCTAAAAAACCAGCGAAGGGCAGTGGATGAGAAAACCGTGTGAAGCCATGCTCAGACATATGGACTTAAAAACACGCATCTTTTGTCCCAGCGAGAAAAAAGCTGCTCGGTTTCAGGCTTCGCTCTCCTCTTGGGCATCTCCCTCGAGGAACCGTGCCCGCTCAGCCTTCACACGGTTTTTTCCCCATATGCCTTCGCATAATCAGGTATCATCTTCTATTGGGCAAAAGCTGCGCGTTTTCGGAATCTACCGGCCTGAGCTCTTTCTATCTCGTTGACGGAGAACTCAAATTTCTATACACTCTTAGACTCACAAAAATGTTCAAAAGTCCATCAAGAAAGGAAGATACAATGATACACAAAAACAAACCCGTCATTCTCTTTTTGGGCATTGCGTTCATACTGACGGCCTCCCTACCTTTTCTCTGGGCCCAACAGAAAAGCCCTCAGACTGTGGCGGAATCCAGTGATTTCACCGCAACATCGCGGTACGCGGACGTTATGAAATTCATCCAAGAACTCCAGAAGAAGAGCTCTCTCATGAGAGTGGAGACGCTCTGCGTGAGCACAGAAGGCCGGAGAGTTCCTCTGCTTGTCATCGGCAGGCCTGCTCCCTCTTCTCCGCTCGCCCTGCAGCGTGACAAGAGGGCCGTGGTCTACATCCAGGCAAACATCCATGCGGGGGAAGTCGAAGGGAAAGAGGCCACCCTGATGCTGGCCCGCGATATTCTCCTTCAGGAGAAACCTCCCTATCTGGATAATCTGGTCATCCTCATTGCTCCTATCTTTAACCCAGACGGGAATGAAAAAATCAGTCCCAACAACCGCCGGAGGCAGGCTGGACCGGAGAAAGGAGTGGGAATCCGCTACAACGGTCAAAACCTGGACCTGAACCGTGACGGGATAAAACTGGAAAGTCCCGAAGTCCAGGGCATGGTGCACAACATACTCAACCGATGGGATCCCTTCCTTCTCGTGGACTGCCACACCACTAACGGATCTTACCATAAAGAGCCTGTGACCTACGTCTGGCAGCTCAACCCGAACGGCGATTTTTCCATCATCGAGTACATGAGAGAAAAAATGATGCCCTCGATCAACGCCCACCTGAAGAAGAAATACGATGTTCTCTCAGTCCCTTACGGAAACTTCATGGACTACCGCGATCCTGAGAAAGGATGGAGGCCTTCGGGTCCTCAGCCCCGCTACATCACCAATTATATAGGCCTCAGGAACCGGATGGCGATCCTGAACGAAAATTATTCCTACGCGGATTACAAAACCCGTGTGTGGGGATGTTATTACTTTCTCCACTCGATCCTGGAATACTGCCAGGACCACACGGATGAGATCATGCAGCTCATCCATACAGCAGACCAGAAAATGATCCAGAAAGGTCTTCAGCCTTCCGCAGACAATACTTTTGCGGTGGAATACGACTTGAAGCCCTTGAAAAAGAATATCACCGTGCTGGGATACGAAATGGAAGTCACCGAAAGAGAGGGCGCCCGGCCTCGGATCAAATTAACAGATAAGGAAAAGGCCTATTCCATCCCCTACTATGTCGATTTTGTCCCCAAAAGGTCTGTCTCTTTCCCAGCAGGCTATCTTCTGCCCACCGCTGACTCTGAGGTCATCGATAAATTACTCCAGCACGGCCTCCTCGTGGAAAAGCTGACAAAGCCCGCAACACTCGAGGTGGAGTCCTTCCGCATCACGGAAATCAAGGGAGCCGAAAGGATCTATCAAGGTCACCGGATGAATCAGGTGAAGGGGGAATCCAAAAGGGAAGAGATTGAATTTCCGGAAGGAACTTTTTTCATTTCTACCGCGCAACCTCTGGGAGCGCTGGCCGCTTATCTTCTTGAACCGGAGAGCGACGACGGGCTGCTGGTCTGGAATTTCTTCGACCGCCACATCATGCCCCAGTGGGGGCGTACGCCGCAAGCCTGTCCCGTGTACAAACTCCTCAAGCCCGCGCATCTCGTCAAAGTGCGCGTGAAGTGATCGGGCCTGCCTGAAAATAACTTTTTTTGAGCGAAGAGTGTTCGTAAAAAGTTTATTTGAAGGCTAAGCATCCTTCTTCGTGTTTGACTGAAAAACACAGTTGAACAGATTCTGTCTTTCCTATGAGATTGCCGCGCA
>CAYGBC010000009.1:0-30323 GCA_964348015.1 uncultured Eubacteriales bacterium
GGGCCCATCCGCCTTTTGCGGCCATGCCAGCACCGAGCAGTCCGAAAAGAGAATTTTTCAGGAAATGTCTGCGGCCCTTGTGTATTGATTTGCTCATGTTTCCTCCTTCAAACCTATTGTCTTCCTGTTGTTTGACTGTCAGGTTGTCAGTCAGTCTCTTGATCAGATACGTTTCTGATCGAGATTCGCTCTGTTTAAACGTCATGAAATATATTGGGGAACAGTACGAATGTCAATAGATTAAATAGGATCAAGGGTATGGAGATTCAACCGGATTCCTTCCTCTGGTCAACTTTTATTTGAGGATTCCCGTCTTATTATTTTGATGGCATTCGTGCATTCAGTTCTTCTGTCATGTTCATGCTCGTCCATTCTAATCGCGACGAGTTTTATCATAACAAACCACCGTATTCCGTTGATTCTCTAAATCATGATGATTTTTTGTATTCACCAAGAATAATTCTGAAGGCAGGTCATTGACAAATGACGCCAGCGGAAATAATGTAAAAAATCGGGAGAACATACTTCATCAGTCTATAGAGGCTTGATGAGTGCGACACATCTTCAAAGAAAAATGAATGCCTCATACACTTTTATTCAAGGAGGTCGATAAATGAAACGCCATCTCAGTCTTTGGACCATAGTCATTATTTTTATGGGTATTTTGTTCCTATCCTGCGGTAAAGAAGAGGCTATTCCACAAGATGTCGAGCAGGCCGACCGGGAATCCATTTTCGACAGGGTTGTTCATATCGAACCCGGGATCATCACGGAGATTCCTGATGTGCCGCGCTGGTGTGATCAGCTGGAGCTTAAAAAACAGCGCATTCATGTGGGAGACTGTGAGCTGTATGTCGAGGAAGAGGGCAGAGGTACGCCTCTCGTGCTGATCAACGGAGGCCCGGGGGGAACGCATCATTACTTCCATCCCTGGTTTTCCAGAGCCAAGAAATTTGCCCGGGTCATTTACTACGACCAGAGAGGATGCGGGCTGTCAGACTATTATCCGGGAGAGAACGGCTATTCCGTTGAGCAGGCTGTCGGAGACCTCGATGCTATTCGCAAGGCTCTAAACATCGAAAAATGGGTCGTCCTGGGATATTCCTACGGCGGTTTCCTGGCGCAGTACTACACGATCCATTATCCGGAACGCGTCGCAGGCCTGGTACTCATGGGAGCCTCCACCGGCATGTGGGTCGAGATGGGGCGTTCCAGGCAGCAAGAATTCATTTCTGATGAGGAAAGAGCACGAATGCGGGAGATTCGTCAGGAACTGAGAAAAATGTCCAAGGAAAACGACTGGCCGTATGAAAAATATCTCGCTCTTGTTGTGTACAATAACCATTTGAACGGCGACTGGAAGAGGCAGAATTATTACAGGCCGTCCCGGGAGAGTCTGGCCCGGATGGCCCTGTACGAATGGGTGCACGACAAAAACAATTTCAGGGGGATGATCAGCGGCAGCCAGTACAAGATCGATATGACGGGTGCTTTTGAAAACTGTCCTGTGCCAACCCTGATCACAGAAGGCCGGTGGGATCTGACCTGGAACACGGATAAACCAGAAATTCTTCACAAAAACCATCCGGGTTCCGAACTCGTGTGGTTTGAGAAATCCGGTCACGGCATCTATGAAGAGGAGCCGGACAAGTTCTTTAAAGTCCTCAAAAACTTCATCAAGAAGCTCCCCAAGGTGTCATCCTCCGACATCTCCGCGTACAAGGACTATCTTGTTGAATGGGACACAAAGAGGAAGGAAGTCTTCGAATACAAAATCAGGTCTGCGGGGTGGGGCCGGAACGGCAGTGAGAAACTGGCCAAGGATTATTCCCGGGAGTGGCTCGCCGAGTTCAAGACTCCCTCGCATTTTCTGAGAGTCGGATTTGCCCTCTACGATGTGAAAAATTATGAAGAGGCTCTGTATATTTTTGAAAGGATGCAGCCGTTTGCGGAGGAAAAGGGAAATAAAGAACATACGGCTATCTCTCTAGTCTGGCAGGGGCATATGCTGGACCTGTTGGGGAAAAGGAAAGAAGCGATCGCTCTGTACACACAGGCTGCGGATATGAATATCGATGATGTCTGGCAGCATTCTCAGTATGGCTTGAAATATGCCATCAGCCCCTATGCCAGAGAAAGAGTGAAGACGCCGTTCAAGAGGATAGAAAACCAAAACGAAAATTGATAAAGAGGGATAAAGGGGGATAAAGGGGTCGCATCTCAACATTTGACATTTTAAGAATGTGAAATGAATCCGCGTGATTCAGAGAACAGCGCCGGTGTGAGGAAGGCTTTGTGTCTATCTCGATTTGAAGGAGGATTTTCATGAAAAGACGAATCCTATTTCTTGGAGTCGTATTTGCACTCGTCATATCAACTCTTTTTGCCCAGGATGTCGTCCTTTCTTCAGGAACACCTGAAGAAGCAGGGATGTCCGGGGCGATCCTCAAGGAAGGAATTCGGTTTTTTGAAAAAGCAGTGGAAAGGGATGAACTGCGCGGTGTCGTGCTTCTGGTCGCGCGAAACGGGAAGGTCGTTCTCTACGAGGCTATCGGATGGAAAAACAAGGAGAAAAAGATACAAATGGAGAAAGATACGATGTTCCGGATGGCATCGAACACCAAGCCTGTTATCGCGACCGGAATCAGCATACTTGTTGAGGAAGAAAAGCTGGATTATATCGACAACGTGCGGAAATACATCCCGGCATTCGATAATTACCGCTCCGGATTCATTAAGATACACCATCTCCTGACGCACACCAGCGGCTTTCGCATTCGGCCGATTTTCTTCAGCCCTTTGATCCAAAAATCGGCGGAACATCCCCGGGCACCCAACCTGCAGCTGGAAGTTGCGCGGTTCGGCCTGACAGGCGCGGATGAGATCCCCGGCACGACGTACAGCTACAGCAACGCCGGATTCAACACGCTTGGCGCGCTGATCGAGATTGCCTCCGAGAAGCCGCTTGAGGTTTTCCTGGATGAGAGAATATACACACCTCTCGGAATGGATGACTGCTATCATCATGAAGTGGCCGAGAAGCTGGACGGAAAGCTTCCGCGTATGTCTGTTGTCTACAGAAAGGAGAAAGAAGCTTGGATTCCGGCGTGGACGCCTGGCGATCCTCCCCAGTATCCGTTTGTCCGCGCGTCTGGGGGAATGATCTCTACCGCCCGGGATTATGCGGTCTTCTGCCAGATGTTTCTCAACGGCGGCATCTACAACGGGAAACGCATTCTGAAGGAAGAGACGGTCAAGCTGATGACTTCACCGCACACCGCATCGGTGTACACACCAGAAGAGCGGGAGCGCCGAGAAAGATTTTATGGATACGGATGGAGTGTTTCTAAAGATGGAGTTTTCTCACACGGGGGTTCGGACGGAACTGCCGCTTGGGTGGATCCGGAAAAAAAGCTCATCATTTTGATATTCACTCAGACCCGCGGTGGAGGAGAGCTGCGGGAGCCTTTTGTCGAGATGGTAAACGCGTCTATCCGCCATTAGTTCTCTAAGAATTGCATTGCGGCCTGTTTTTTGAGATGGATTATGCACGGATAAATAAAAATTTTTCATTCCACTTTTTGGATTTCCTCTATTGCTTTCAGGAAGGAATCCTGAAGAGAATTACCTAAGAATCCCCAGTTAATTCAGAGACACAGCTCGGCCCATCGTGAACCGAAGAGCTGCACTCCAAAATAGATTCGCTCAAAGGAGGATTCGGTTATTTCTCAGGGAATATTGAGGAAATCTTTCCTGCCTATTTGCCTGCGGACATTGATTTTAAAGGGATGAAATGGTATATTGGAGAGTCTTTTTTTTGGATTTGGGCTTCGAAAAAAATAGGTGCAACGAAAAGAAGTGCGCTACCGAAGCCATGGATGGACAGATAGAGAATAGAGCTGGCGTTCAGTCATTCAAAAACAGGGATTTCCTGATTCGTTTTTGGTTTTGAGGCCGCAGAATTATTCTCTTCACCCATCACACGTTTATCAAGCTTAATTTCAATTGCAGAAGACTGATTGAAAATCGAGTCTATTTTTAACAGGAGTCCAGATAGCTATCAGAAGAATCAGTCTCCTGACAACAATTCAGATCCATATAAGGAAAAGAATATGCCAAAGCGAATCACATCAATGTGTAACCGGAAAAGACTGCATCGTGTTTTCATCACAGTCATTGGGATAATGGCTGCTGGTTTCTTATCCGGTCTCGTTTTTGCCCAGAATCCAAGTGTACGGGAACTCAGCCTGCAGTCTGCCCAGGAGTACGCGGTCCAGCACAGCTATGACAGCCGAAGATCTCAGCTGGATATCCAGGCAGCTGAGAAGAGGATGAAAGAGACCCTCCGCACAGGATTTCCTCAGATTTATTCCACTGTCGACTACATGAACAACCTCGAGCTGGCAACTATATTGATCCCGGATTTCATCGGGGGAAATTTTGATGAAAAGATCCCGGTCCAGTTTGGCACCCAGCACAACGCCAACCTGAGCTTCACCTTCAACCAGCTCGTATTCAACGGAAGTTATATCGTTGGCCTCAAAGCGGCAAAGATCTACCGCCAACTGGCGGACCAGAATCACGAGAGAACACAGTTGGATATCCTCGAGACAGTCACGAACACCTATTACTTGATCCTGGTGGCGGAAGAGACAGAGAGGATTTTGAAATCCAATATCGAAAATCTGGAGAAAACTCATTATGAGATTCTGGAGAGATATAAGGAGGGATTTGTCGAAAAGACGGATGCCGACCTTGTCCAGATATCAGTCACAACATTAAAAAACAACCTGCAGACAATCGTCAGGCAGAGAGACATCACTTATCAACTCTTGAAGTTTCAGATGGGGCTGGACTTGAATGAACAGATCGTGCTCACGGACAAACTGGAGGACATTATTCAACACATGGATATCTCCAAAGCTGCGAATTCCGAGTTTGACCTCGAGCAGAATATCGACTACCAACTGCTGGAAACACAGGAAAGGCTGTCAGAGATGGCGTTGAAGAATGAAAAAGCCCAGTACTATCCAACAATTTCGGCTTTTTACGCGTTCCAGTTGAATGCATTCCGTGATGAGTTCACCTTTTTCAACTTTCAAGAAGATTGGTTCCGCACCCAGGTTATGGGCCTCAACATCAGTTTCCCGGTGTTCCGGAGTGGAGTCCAGAGGGCCAAAGTCGCTCAGGCGTCCATTGCCCTGAAACAGGCCCAGAATGCAAAAGCGCAGGCGTCTCAGGGTTTGATAGTGGAGGCCGCCAATGCCAGATTGGCCTTGAATTCCGCTTATGAGAATTATTTGAACATGAAAGAAAACATGGGATTGTCCAAAAGAGTCTACGAGGTGACCTTGATCAAATACAACGAAGGCGTCGCGTCCAGTCTGGATTTAACGCAAACCAATGATAGATATCTTTTGGCGCAGTCCGAATTCATTCAAGCCATGTCCGAACTCCTGACCGCGAAAAATAGACTGGACAGGCTGAATAATAATTATCAGATAAATCAACCAAAGGATGAACGATCATGAAAAACTGCAAATATTTGGCTCTATTGGGATTGGGATTACTTCTGTCCGCCTGCGGCCCTTCGGGTGATGAAGCGCGGCTCGCACGATTGGAGAGAGAGCGGGAGGCCCTGACAGAGAAAATTGAGACATTGAAACAGAAGATCGCTCAGAAAGGAGGGACGGCGGCGAAGCGCACAAAGGCCATGAATGTCGAGATATCACCAGTAGAAAAGGGACTCTTCCAGCATTTTATTCAGGTGCAGGGGATGGTCGAATCGGACAATAACATTATGGTGGCGCCGCAGTCTTCAGGCCTTGTGGAGAAGATCTATGTCAGTGTTGGCGATTCAGTCAACAGGGGACAGCTTCTGGCGGAACTGGACGGCTCCATCCTGGAAAGCAGCATTGCGGAAGTGGAGAGCGGATTAAAGCTGGCCGAGACGATTTTTGAAAGACAGCAGAGATTGTGGGACAAGAATATCGGAAGTGAAATCGAGTACCTCCAAGCCAAAAACAACAAGGAAAGCCTGGAAAAGAGATTGGAGACTCTCGAGGAACAATACAAGATGACGAAGATCTTTGCGCCGTTATCCGGGACGATCGATGAGATACTGATCAAAGAAGGCGAGATGGCTGCCGCCGGATTGGGCGCGATTCGGGTGGTCCAGCTTTCCAACCTCAAAATAGTCGTCGACCTCTCGGAGGTTTACATTTCCCGGATCAAGAGGGATGATCTCGTTCATGTGAATCTTCCTATAACCGGAAGAGAGTTCGACCTTCGTGTCAGTGCTGTTTCTCAGGTCATCGATCCGGATAACCGGACCTTCCAGATCGAAATGAAAATTCCCAGATCCGAGACCGGGATCAAACCGAATATGCTTGCGGTGTTGACGATCAATGACTATGTCAACTCTAATGCCCTAACGGTTCCAGCGAACATCATCCAGGAGACAGGGGCAGAAAAATTTGTTTTTGTTGCCGAGAAAATCAATGGAGAATGGATAGCTCGAAGAAGGTCGGTCGAAATCGGCAAGAGTTATGATAACCGGACCGAGGTTCTGTCAGGACTTCAAGAAGGGGAACTCGTGGTCACGTTCGGGTATCAAAACCTGTCCGATGGTCAAAACCTGAATGTTATTGCAGATCAATAATCATCCATTCATCGGAATGTCAAATACAAAATAAAAAAAGTGGATAACAAATGAAGAACGGAGAATTCAAATTAACCAACCTGTCGGTTGCGAATAAGACTACCCTCTATATATTCACAGTAGTTCTGGTGATATTCGGATTCATGCAGTATGATTCGACTCCCAAGGAGAGATTCCCGGAAATCGTTTTTCCTTATTTCATGGTCAGCACTATCCATCCCGGAACCTCTCCAGCGGACATGGAGAACCTGATCACCCGGCCCATAGAGAAACATCTTAAGGGAATCGACGGCATCAAGCACATTAACAGCAACTCTATTCAGGACTTTTCATCGATCTTCATCGAGTTTGAGCTGACTGCAGATGAGATGCAGGCCTATCTGGATGTCAGGCAGGCGGTCGACGATGCCCGGGCAGAGCTTCCGTCCGATCTTTTCAGCGAACCCGAAGTTACCCGGATCGATCTTTCCGAGATCCCGATCCTATTCATCAACCTCTCGGGTGATCTTGGCCTAGTGAAGTTGAAGAGTATCGCCGAAGACCTTCAGGAAGAGATCGAGGGCCTGGAGGAGATCACCCGTGCGGATATCGCCGGAGCGCTGGACAGAGAGATCCAAATCAATGTCGATCTGTATAAGATGCAGGCGGCTGAACTCGCTTTCATCACTATTCAGAATGCGGTTGCCTCCGAGAATCTCACCATTTCGGGTGGACAGATTGACTCGGATGGCGTTCGGAGAAACCTCCGTGTAGTCGGAGAATTCAGGAACGTCGACCAGATCAGGAACATCCAGCTCAGAAAAGGGATTTATCTAAAAGACATCGCCGAAGTCGTGGACGGTTATGCGGAGAGGGAGAGTTACTCCCGTCTGAATTCCCAGGATGTGGTGACGATCAACGTGATCAAGAAAAGCGGAAAAAACCTGATCTATGCAGTCGACAAGATCAAAGATATCGTTGAAGAATACCGTCGGACCGCCCCCGAGAGCTTGGTGATCACTATGACCGGAGACAGCAGCACTCAGACGAAAAACACCGTGAATGACCTGTTCAACACGGTTATCCTTGGATTCATCGTGGTGGTCTTTGTCCTGATGTTCTTCATGGGAGAGACGAATGCCCTGTTTGTCGGGATCGCTATCCCGATGTCGATTATTATTGCCTTCATTTTCATTCCTGTTGTCGGTTTCACGATGAATATGGTTGTCCTTATGTCTTTTATTCTTGTCTTGGGAATTGTGGTGGATAACTCGATCGTTGTGGTGGAAAACGTCTACCGCCATTTCACGACCACTCCGGACCTCTCGATCACCGCTGCCACGAAGCGAGGCGTTGGAGAGGTGGCCGTGGCTGTCTTCACGGGAACGCTGACCACGATGGCTCCGTTCTTCCCTCTCATTTTTATGCCGGGAATTCCCGGGAAATTCATGTCGTTTCTTCCTGTCACTGTGATTATCACACTGACGGCCTCCATGCTGGTCGCCTATATGATCAACCCTATCTTTGCGGTTTCGTTCATGAAAAGACCCTCCAAGAGGGAGAATCCGAGAGCACAGCGGAAACTCAGCCGCAAAAATGTCCTCATTCTCCTGGCGGCAGCTGTCCTGGCCGTGATCTTCTACGCGTCAGGTCAGATGCTTCCGGCCAATCTTCTGACGCTCGGTATTATCATCTTTTTTGCGTCCAAATACGCGCTTCGCTTCCTGATCGCCAAGTTCCAGGAGCATGTGCTTCCACGGATGAAGAATGCGTACAGAAAAACTCTGGCTTTTCTCCTCAGAGGAAAACGCCCGTACGGCGTTGTCGCGGGAATCATCATTCTACTCTTCCTGTCTTTCATCCTTCTGGGCCTTCGTTTGCCGCGAGTGGTATTTTTCCCGAGCGGTGACCCGAATAACCTGTACGTGTACATCACTATGCCGGAAGGCACTCATATTGATGTGACGAACGACATCTGCAAACAGGTCGAAGAAAAGATTTACAGGGTTATTGGCCGTGACAATCCGGATGTGGAATCCATAGTCTCCAATGTGGCCGCTAACGCCGGAAGTGGTATGTTTGAGCGTTTCACTCAGGATAAACTGGCCAGGGTAGCCATATCCTTTGTCGAGTATAAATACAGAACCGGGATCCCAACGCGCGAGTATCTGATGATGCTGCGGAGAGAATTGACCGGAGTCGCAGGAGCCAAAATCCGCATTGACCGGGAAATGATGGGGCCTCCCACTGGGATGCCCATCAACATCGAGATCAGCGGAGATGATATTACCGAGCTGGTCAACATAACCGAGCGGCTGGAGGAATTCATCGAGTCTTTAAACATACGCGGGATCGAGGAGCTGAAATCCAGCATGGAGGTCAGCAAGCCGGAACTCATTCTCGTCATTGATAGAGATAAGGCCAACCGGCTGGGGATTTCCACGGCTCAAGTGGGGATGAGCTTGCGCACCGCTATCTACGGAACAGAAGTCTCCAAGTTCAAGGAGGGAGAAGAAGAATATCCGGTCATGGTCCGGCTGGATGAAAAATACAGGAACAGCATAGATGTACTTCTGAGCCAGACGATCATGGTTCCTGGCGGGAGCAATGGGCCAAAAAGAATCCCGATCTCCTCTTTTGCCCATGTGGTCAACCAGACTAGCTACGGGGGGATCACAAGGCTGGACAACAAACGCGTCATCACTTTGTCTTCCAACGTGCTCTTCGGGTACAACGCCAACGAGATCATTCGGCAGATCAACAGACAGCTTCCCAGGTTCGAATTGAAAGAGGGCTATACAGTCAAATTCACGGGGGAGCAGGATCTGCAGGCTGAGGTCGCCAGTTTCATGGCCAAAGCCCTTTTCATTGCGATAGCCCTGATCCTGATCATACTGGTCGGACAGTTCAATTCTTTGTCCAAGCCGGTGATCATCATTCTTCAGGTCGTGTTCAGCTTGACTGGAGTCTTCCTCGGCTTTGCGATATTCGGAATGGATATCTCTGTTATGATGACAGGAATGGGGATCATCGCGGTTGCCGGGATCGTGGTCAAGAACGGAATCATTATCATCGACTACACGGATAAACTGATTGACAGCGGTATGGACAAAGTTGAGGCCATCGTCCAGGCCGGCACAACGCGTCTGACTCCGGTGCTTCTGACAGCGCTTTCCACAATCCTGGGGCTTCTTCCTCTGGCTATAGGCATAAACATCAATTTTATGACTCTTTTCAGAGAGCTGGACCCGCAGTTCTACTTTGGCGGAGACAGCGCCGCTTTCTGGCATCCCCTGGCAATGACCATCATCTTCGGGCTGTCTTTTGCTACGGTCTTGACTCTTGTGGTTGTTCCCGCTATGTACAAGCTCCTCTATGCCCGCAAGAATTAGGGAAAAAATTACCACACTTTGGGCAAGAGCCTGTAGCGGACTTCCTGCGCGTATTCCTTATAACCGGGAAGTTCTTCGCGTAAGGTTTTATCTTCCAGCGCAGTCCGGATGACGAAGAGAACGACGATCAAACCGGCGGGGATGAACGAGTAGAGCGAGCCGAGTGAGAGCGGAAAACAGAGCACGAACAGGATGACTCCTGTGTACATCGGGTGCCGGACGTATCTGTAGGGGCCTGTGGTGCACACCGAATGACCGCGCTCTTCCTGGATCCGGACCACGTCGGAAGCGAATGCGTTCTCCCTCATCGCCCAGAACGCGAAACCCAAGGCAGGAATGTAGCCGATAAACCCGAGCACCTTAATAGAAAGAGGGGCTTTTGACCAGCCGAAACGCACTGCATCGAGTCCCGGAACAACAAGAAGGATAATCAGAAGGAAGGAATAAGCGCTCATGACTATCTTGTCCCATCTTTTCATCTCTTTGTCCCTCGACATCCGTTCCTTCAGCAAGCCGGGGGCGTTCGTCTTCATCCAGATCATGACTCCTGTGACCGTCGTGAAATAGAAGATGAGCAGGATCCAGGCCTCCGGCCATCGGAGTGTTCCGGCAGGAATGAAGAGCAAAGCCAACATGAGGAGGGCTGTCACTACTCCCTTTATGACCTTGACCGCTGTTGAATCCTCTCTTCTTCGTTTGGGCTTCATGGCGATTTATGACGTTCTCTCTCTTGGCCTTGTTTCCTTCTCTTATAACATATTGCTTTCTGCTACTTTTTTAAAGAGAAATCATGAAACAAAAATAATATAGACCGAAAAAGCAACTTTGTTCACGGAAAAACCGTATTATAGATTGATGGAGGACTTCTCTATAATAAGCATTCCATATAGTCTGACGGCTATATTCAAAAATCATATCTAAAGGAGGGCTCATGAATAAGATCACAAGACGCTCTTTTCTCAAGACTGCGGCTTCGGCAGCCGCTGTTTCGATCGCAGCACCTGTTGTCCTGCCGAAGGGCTGGTATGCTCTGGCCGGCGCAGATAAGCCCGGGTATTTCGAGCGCGAGTTCGGAATATCAGACAGTCTTTGCCAGAAAGCACTGACAGAGGCGCTGTCCAAGGGCGGTGATTTCGCCGACCTGTTCTTCGAGCACACCATCACCAACTCGCTCAGCCTTGAAGACGGCAAGGTCAACAGGGCTTACAGCGACGTGTCTCTCGGTGTGGGCATTCGGACCGTGAAGGGCGACCAGGTGGGCTATGGATTCACACAGGAACTGTCCGGGGAATCCATGCTGAATGCGGCGTCCACCGCTGCCACGATCGCCAGCGCGAAGGCCAAGAAAGCCGCGGGGAAGTATGAATGGCTGAAGACAAAAAATTACTACCCGCTCAAAAAACTGTTGACTTCGGTCCCGCTTGAATCCAAACTTCCGCTCGTCCAATCCGCGAATGACAAATGCTTCGCCCTGTCTCCTTTGGTAGTCAAGGTGAATGCAGCGTTCTATGACCAGCAGAAACGGATACTCGTGGTGACCAGCGACGGCACAAAAGCCGAAGACCTTCAGCCGAGGAATTACCTGTATTCGTCTGTCGTCATGGAAAAGGACGGCAGGCGGGAGAGGGCCGGCTGGAATCTCGGCGGCCGGAGGGATTTCTCCTACTACACGAAAGCTGTGGTGGATGAAATATCTAAAATGGCCGTGAGCCGGGCGGGCGTTCTCTTTGATGCGGTTCAACCTCCGGCCGGTGAGATGCCGGTCGTGCTGGGTCCTGGTGTGACCGCAGTCCTGTTGCATGAAGCGATCGGACACGGAATGGAGGCGGATTTCAACCGCAAGAAGCTGTCCACCTACGCGACCATGCTCGGGAGACAGGTCGCAGAGCCATTCGTGACCATCATTGATGACGGCACCATGCCGAATCGTCTCGGCTCCGTTAACTTTGATGACGAAGGGACTCCTGGACAGAGAACAGTTTTGGTCGACAATGGGATTCTCACCAGCTACATGTACGACAAGATTTCCGCACGGCACTATAAGGTGAAGTCCACCGGCAACGGACGACGCCAAAGCTATCAGCACTATGTTCAGCCGCGGATGCGCAACACGATCATGCTGGCTGGTCCATCCACGCCCAAGGATGTGATCCAGAACGTCCAGAAAGGGATTTATGTCCAGGATGTGAGCAATGGACAGGTGAGGATCGGCGAAGGAGATTTTGCTTTCTACGTGTCCCAGGGAAAAATGATCGAGAACGGAGAGTTCACCGCACCGATCAAGGACGTCAACATCATGGGTAACGGGCCGAAGATGCTGAAGAATATCACCATGCTGGCGAATGACTTCGAGATGAACAAAGGCGGCGGCGGTGCCTGCGGGAAAGGTGGACAGGCTGTTCCGTGCGGCTTTGGCCAGCCGACCTGTCTGGTGAAATCGATGACCGTCGGCGGAGTCAAAAGGTAAGGAGAGGAGACAGAGATGAATAAAGAACTGTATGATTTGGTGGCTTGGACTGTGAAGACTGCGAAATCCGCCGGTGCGGCTGAGTGCCGGGCAGGTGTCAGCAGCGAACGGTTTGTCAACATCAGCTACAGGGCGCATAAGCCGGAGAACATAAAGGAGGCCTCATCAAGACAACTCGGCCTCGAGATCTTCGTGAACAACCGGTATTCGGTACAGACGACTTCGGACCTGCGCAAGACTGCCCTGAAAGACTTCATCTCCAACGCTATCGCCACGACGAAACTTATCGCAGAGGATCCTTACCGCTCTTTGCCCGACCCGAAATATTACAAAAGCAGGGGCAAGGTTGACCTGGGAGTTCTCGACCCGGGCTACAAAAACTTTAAGCCCGAAGACAGGCACAATTTGGTGAAAGCGATCGAGGACGCGGCGTATAAGGCAGGAGGAAAGAAGGTCGTCTCGGTCACAGCCTCAGAGTATGACAGCTATGATGAACTGCTCTTGATGACCAGCAATGGTTTTGAGGGCTACCGGGAATCCACGTATTTCCAGGCTGGAGCATCGATGACCGTCCAGGATGAAGGTGACCGCCGGCCGACGGATTACAACTATGCGGCATCCGTAATGAAGAAGAATATGCCTTCGCCGGAAGAACTCGGCAAGGGCGTGGCCAAACGGGCGCTCGGTCTTCTTGGCGGGAAAAAGATCAAAACAGAGACTTTGCCCATCATCATCGAGAATAGGAATGTTTCCCGAATATTGAGTGGTTTTCTGGCAGCCATGTACGGCTCGAGCATCCAGCAGAAACGGTCTTTTCTTGCGGACAAGAAAGGAAAAAAGATCGCCAGCAAGCATTTCACCATCATCGACGATCCCTTCGTCAAAGGAGGAATGGGAAGCCGGTTGTTTGACAGGGATGGATTCGCAGCAAAAAAGAGAGTTATGGTCGATGCTGGAGTGCTTAAGGAGTTTTTTGTGGATTGGTACTACAGCCGGAAACTGGGCTGGGAACCGACAACCAGTGGGCCCGCTAACCTGATTATCCCGCCGGGTAAGCGCTCTGTGAAGGAGATCATGAAAGACCTCGGCAGAGGGATTTTGATTACCGGGTTCATCGGCGGAAACTCCAATTCGACAACAGGTGATGCCTCTGTCGGTATTACCGGCCAGCTATTCGAAAACGGCGAGGCAGTCCAGGCTGTGGCAGAAATGAACATTGCCGATAACCATTTGAAGTTCTGGAACAGACTTGCTGAAGCGGCGAATGACCCGTTTATCTATTCTTCCTGGCGAATGCCGAGCCTTGTTTTCACCGACGTCGTGGTTTCTGGCTTATAGATGCTCTGACTGTTCTTTGAGGTCAAATGGTGGCTGATTGAACTGAAGAAAACTTAACTGCAGCATAATTCTTTAAAAGGTGCTTCACCAGAACAACAGGCTTCTATACACCTTTTAAGATTCTCAGGCTTGAGCGCATCCTTCACATCGTCCCCGGTCACTTGAACCTGATATCCATTTTCAAGCTCGATAACTTCTACGTTGCATTTTACATCACTACTTTCACACATCCATATCACCTCCTTTAATATATAAGTTTATGCTCATCTACTTAAATATAGAATAAAAAATTTTTGTTACATATTCTTCCTTATTTTATTCTCTTCTAAACAACCACAGGTGCATATCCTGTTTAATCTCTGTCTGCATTTTTCTAGTGCCTGGCGATTCAAGGAATAATGGATCCAATAGCCCTCACGTTCATCTTTCACGAGTCCTGCGGCTTTCAACACTCTCAGATGCTGTGATACGGCAGACTGGGAGACTCCTATCCTTCTCGCTAAAGCATTGACATTCATAGTGTCTTTTTTTAAAAGCTCGATTATTTCTATTCTTTTGTCTACCGAGAGAATTTTAAACAGCTCTGCTTCTTTCACTGAATAGTCATCCCTTTAAAATTAAGTATATTAGCAATTACTTATATAATATACAAATTGAAATTGTTCCTGTCAAGTTTTTTTATGAAAAAATATCTCTTTTTTCCTCGAGCATTCCAGATATAGATAAACGTCGTGAAATATTACATCTTGAGCCATTCTCATTTTTCTGAGAAAAAAAATAGAATGAAGTGAAATATATTCATTCAGCATCCGAATTTGTGCGTCACTCTCCAGCAGGAATGAATCTTCTTTATTTTGAAACAAGAATTTTTTCTTGTGGAAGATGTCCAGAATCAGTATTCTGAATTGTTTTTCAGTATTGTTTAAGTTGTGCGCTGTTCTATTGGTCTCTATAATGTGTTTTAGGATTGAAAAGGAGTTTTAAATGAAAGACTTTTGGATTAAAGGTGTGTTGCTGCGGGCCGTTCTACTCATTGCATTTGCTGCAATGGCTCTTTTGGCATCGCCAAATGTGCATATTAAACAGGATGCCCAAAAAAAGAAATCCTTCAAGCTTTTCCCCCATGCCTATGATCAGCGCCCGGAACTCCCTTCTCCCTATACGATGGAAGACGGGACAGAAATCGTGATAGCAATCACGAAAAATAATAAATTTACGCTTATACCCGTGACAGCTGAAAAGGGGGAATCTCTCGGTTACAGGGAAAGAGACTGGGACAAAATCCGCATTCTGGAGGTCGATGCCGAGGATTTTCCCACATTGGCCCGGACAGGTTTGCATTCAGAGATTGAACTGGATCACACACGATTAATCACAGGCCGCTCCATCGCAGAAATCACAGATAGCGGCCGACCCGAAGCTTCATCCGGTGCGGGTTTTATGGGGCCAGAGGAAGATATCATTTCTGTCCTGAAAGGAGATAACCGGCTGGTCAAGAAGTTGGGGCTGGTTCACCCTCAGCTGGCAAAACCTCTGTTTCATGTCTGGAATATCGGCCGGTGGGTCAGTTACACAAGTCGAAGTGCCGGTCGGTCTATTGGAAGCATCGATTTTTTTCTGTATAACACAAGAAAGGTCCGTCTTATCACTGCGGGCGGACGAGGATGGCAGTATTCCATATTCAATGATGAAATCCAGGGAATGTATCATCTCGAGTTTTCAATAGACTTGGATGAAGAGGAAAAAGCCTTTTTGCATGGAAAATACCCGAATCTCAGCAAGGAACAGATGGCAGATTTCCAAAAAATGCTCTGCCACATCCATACAGGGGAGATGGCGCCATTTTACATCATGCGCTACGGCTTTTATGAAGGCCATACTGGTTACCGGGCAGATCCCGTAGCCGTCTCGCTCATATTCGGTTTGAGAAGTTTGGAAGAGATCGAAAAAGCATTCGAGGGAAACCTGTATAAAGTGCTCACAGAAGATTTTACACGAGAGACTATCTCGGCGGGAGAGGGGAGCTATGAAAAATAATATCAGAGTGATTTTAGGTATTGCTCTTCTCGTAATGGGCTGTATCAACGGATTTACTCAGGAGAGCCAATCGAGCGACCAGGAAAAGATCGACCAGCTTATTCAAAAATTTTGGAGCATATCTTACGGAGAATGGGGAAGTTTGAGTGAAGCGTTCAAAGAAATAGGAGACCCGGTCCTTGAGCCCCTTATGCAAATGCTCAGGAATACAGACACGAGCGGATGGTCCCAGCGTCAGATTGAATGGCACCAGAGAAGAGTAGCTTGGGCTCTGGGAGCTGTGGGAACAGAGAGGGCGATAGACCTCCTGATTGAGATGATTCAGGACAAGACATTGCATGATTACGGGCGGTATGAAGCGGCGATGGCTTTGAGGAGGATTAAGCCCGAAAAAGCGGTTGAACCGTTGATTCAGGTCCTGAATGACAAAGAATCCAATCCTCCGCCTCGGTTTAGCGCAGCGTATGCTCTGGGCGCGATTCAGTCTGAGAAAGCGGTCCCATCTCTGATCAAAGCCTTGGAGGAAGAAAGTGTTCGAATCCGCAGGGGAGCAGTCTCGGGCCTCGGGAATATCGGTTCGGATGAAGCGGTTGAGGGGCTCATGAAAGCTTTGGAGGATACGGATGGATACGTCCGGAGACTGGCTTATCCTCATCTCATAAGATTAAGGCCAGAAAAAAAGATCGAATTCTTGTTCATGGCCTTGAGAGAAGATGACTGGGGTACCCGAGAGGATTCTGTGAAGGTTTTGGTCGAAATCGGTGATCCAGTTTTCGACCATCTTATCCCGCTTCTCAAGGATGAGGATAATGTTGTCCGGTGGGAAGCTGTCCGGGTTTTGGGAGTGATTCAGCTGGAAAGATCTGTGGAAGCGCTGATCGAGGCTCTCAAAGACAGCGACTGGATGGTGCGGAATGAGGCGGCGGTAGCTCTGGTCAGGATCAACTCCGGAGATGCTGTCGAGCCTCTGATCGGGATGCTGGAAAAGGGGAGCAGCTCTGCCCGGGAGGAGGCCGCCTGGATTCTGGGGGAGATGAAATCCGAAAAAGCAGTTGATTCTCTCGTTGAGGCGCTCAAAGAGAAGGATTCCGGCTGGATGGCTGCGATGGCACTCGGGAGAATTCAATCTGAGAAAGCTGTAGAGCCGCTTATTCGTGTGCTCAAGGAGAAAGATATACAGAAACGCCGGGCTGCAGCCTGGGCGTTGGAAAAGATGCCCATAGACAAGGCTGTAAAACCATTGATCGCAGCGCTAAAGGATGCCGACGAAGAAGTGCGGATGTGGGCGGCAGAAGCACTAAAACGGATAAGTACACCAAAGGCTTTAAAAGCTGTGAAGAAATACAACAATAAAGTAAATTAATCAAATAATCATGTCCTCAAATATATACAGTTAATTTCACACTGCATTTGTCGACTCCGGTGCATTCCTGATTTTCTGTTGAAGGGTAAACTTTTTTTTAATGTTCGAGTATATACCTTATGAAGGCGTCGATGTGTATAAGTTTTCTGGACAGACATAAATATTGGCTCTCAGGTCAAAGAGAAGATTTGCCCAATCCGATATGAAAGAGTATCTTTCTGAATGACTGCTGAGCGACTGAAAAATTACAAGAAAGCGTTTGTTGTCACACTGGCGATTATTGTCGCCATATTGCATTTTGTCATCGGACCGAATTATAGGGGAGCTTTGAGGAATTTCCTCACAGGTTATCTCATAGATATTGTTCTTCCTTTTGTTCTCTACTTTTTATTTACGCTGAATATCAATCAAAAAAAGCTGAAAATAGCGGTTGGTGCCGGGATTTTCGTTTTCGGAACCGTCATTGAATATTTACAGTATCGAGGAGTGGGAGTATTCGGCAGCACGTTTGATCCTTACGATATAGCTGCCTACATTGCAGGGGTGGCATCCGCCATCATGTTTGATTTCATCATATGGGATAAAATCATACGCTCAAAGCTGGCGGTATAATCACCGCTTCTTTTTTGGTATTCTGTGGATATCTGGAACACAGGCTTTAAGATGTTTTGTCCTTCAGGTTAAGTTGAGGATTATAATCTCATTGAACTTCAATCTTGAAACAGCACGTCGAAGGTTTTCCGTACAGGAATGAAAACGTTCGTATTCCTTTCAGTCAGTTCGCAGGTAAAGACGATGATCACATCCAATTCTGGGATTAAAGAGAGGGTTTGCCCACCGTAGCCAAAAGAGGCTATAGATTCGGCTTCATTATTTTGTTCATGATATTCTCGAATCTTGTCCGGCTGATTTGGTGGTCAGCCAGAATCTGGCCGTTATAGATGATCGCGAACACCGCAAAAGGAGTCGGAGCGTTCTGGGCGTCCCGGTGAGTCTTGAGCTCCACAATATTGGTTTTCAGTTTGTAGAGGTTCTTGGCCGCATCGGCAATATCGTCTGCGAACTTGGCCGAATGAGGGCATTGCTCTGCGCGGATGATGGTCAAACCCTCTTCGTACCTTTTCAATTTCTCTTCCCAGTTATCCTTGAATTTTGGGTTCGGGGAAGATGTGTTGAATTTCTTCACCAGGAGTTCATAATCCGGCGGAGCCGTATCCACCACTTCGAAACCATTTTTCAAGAAGATATCGCTTTTTGCCAGCCAGGGGCGTTTCCGAGCGACCACAGCCACTCCTTTCATTTTGGCTTTTTTAGCCTCATCAATGGCAGACTCGATCAAGAGCTTACCGTAGCCTTTCCCTTTGTATTTCTTCCAGTAGGTCCAGAGGCAGTGAATGAACATGTAGTCATCGGCCTCGACCGCCCGCCATGCAAACTGACCTGGGAGATATTCGATGTAACCGAGCTGCCTGTTATCTTCTGTGTACAGCACTTTCGCTTTAAAGCCTTTCTTGAAGTGCATTTTCAACCAGCTTGTTTTCTGCTTATATCCTTTGTGCTCGGTATTTTTGATCCCGCAGCAGGGCGATTCGTACATGTTATCCGGGCTGACATCTATCATGCGCACCTGTTGGGCCATTATTCTCTCCTTCTTGAAAACTTCATATATTATACAATTTTTGTTATCCCCTGCAGAGTCCTGTCTGACATCCTATCCTAGTTTCTTCATAGCGTTTCGCCCGCAAACTCATCATTTTCAGCCCCCTAAGACTTTTCCGTCTCTTCTGAGGTATAAAACTGTAGAAGTCTTGACAACTTCTTTACCAGGTATAGATATTGATTTTTTAGTGAATATTCATATAATGAACTTGAGGAAAGCCATGAAATCAATCTCTTTTGAGGGGATAAGGGCACAAAAATAAATGTCCGATTAGAAACCACTCCCTCAATATCCCTTAAATTTCTATGATTGATTCCCGATAAAGACAATGAGCCCAGCAGCCAAAAATAAGAAACTGGATAAGCTCCTCTATACGGATGAGTTGACGAGAATACACAACCGTCGGTACCTGAAGGAAGTGATCCCTGGAGAGCTGGCCAAGGCTGAAGAAGAAGAAAATACTGTTGCCATTTTCATGATTGACATGGACAAATTCAAAGGGATCAATGATACCTACGGGCATGCAGTCGGTGATGAAGCACTGAAGCTTTTCAGCGAGGTTCTGTCCGAGGAGAGCAAGAATAATGGGGTGGCAATCCGTTATGCAGGCGATGAGTTCGTCCTTGTCTTGAATAAGCTGGACAAGAAGGAGGCAAGGAGTATCGGGCTGCAGATCCTGGAGAAGCTGAAGGAATCTCCCCTCAAGGCGAAGGATAAAGATGTCCTTCTCGCGTGTAGCATGGGTGTTTCCTTGTTTCCGAAAGATGGGAAAACGCTGAAGATACTCTTCGAGAAGGCCGACGAGGCCCTCTACATGGCCAAGAATCGGGGGAGAGGGACGGTTGTTGTTTATCCTGATTCAGGCAAGCTTCTAGTGCCGACCAAGCTGGATTCTATCCTTGATACTCCTGAAATCGTTGGCAGAGAAGACATCATTCAATTCATCGACACGCATCTCTCCGATAAAGGAAATCCCTCTGTGTTCCCTGTGTTATTGGGCGGGGACGGAACTGGAAAATCACGACTGATGGATTATGCCAGAGGGAGAGCTAAAAAGAATCTGGCTTTGACTTTGTTCGCGAAGGGTTACCCTCTCTGGCAGTCTGAGATGTACGGAGCCGTATTTTCAGCCCTGTCACGGCTCTTTGAGCAAGAAAATTCCATCTCAAACAAAGTATTCTCTGAGCTTGAGGATAAGTACAAGATCATTCTCAAACCGCACTTGCATCCCTGGGATACAAAAGAAGTGGAGACAGAGGAGGAAGCCCCTGAACCGGACAGCTCAGCTTTTTTCGAGGCCTTGACCCAGACATTTTTTATTCTTCGGGAAATGGGTGACGGAGCTGTGCTCCTGGATGATGCGGACCTGATCGATCAGCCATCATTGGAGTTTTTTGACTCTCAATATACACAGAAAGAGGGAGGAAGACTTTTCTTTGTGTGCACGGTCAACAGCCCGGATATACTCGCTGGAGAGGAAAAACTTTTATCTCTTTTCGAATCCATGCCCGAGATGATCACGGGCAGTGAAGTGCGGAGATTTCAGCTTGAACCTTTGAGTCTGGACGATATCCGCAAGCTCACGGAAAAGTTGTTTGACGGGAAAACGCTTGCCGCTGAAACAGAAAAGTCCCTTTTGGATAAATCTTCTGGAAACCCGCTGTTCATCATCGAGGCCATATCATTTTTGCTTCTCAACGGGAAGATCGAGGCTGTCGGGGATGAATGGGATCTTTCCCTCGCCAAGCCGGATGATATCCCCTCGAACCTCGGCGAGATGCTCAAGAAAAGATTGATGAGCATGGACAAGGAAGCCGTGAATGTCCTCAAGCTGGCGTCGATTCTTGGGGAAAAGATCAGCACACGTCAGCTGGCCGAAATGTCCGAGCTCAAGGAGCAGCAGGTTTCGGATATTTTGATCAACGCACGAAGAGCGCTTTTAATCGAGGAAGCTCCGAATCCGGATGAGTTCGTGTTCACACACCGTCTGGATCGTTCCGTGTTTTATTCGCTCATGAGCGAGGATGAGCGCCGCCACTATCATTCCCTTGCGGCGGATATCGAACAGAAACTCGCACCGGATGCCCTGGAGCGAGTCGTTGGGAAGCTGGCCTACCATTTCCAGAGTGCAGGCCAGTTGGAACAGGCGTCGAAGATGTTTGCCACCCTCAGGAATCAATTGAGTTCAGTGTCCATCTCGAAGGGAGCTCGAAAACTGCTGCAAAGAAAAACGCTGACCTCCTCCATGGCCAAAGAATCAGAGCTTGATGAGGAAGACCTCACGAGTGCCGTTGATTTAGGAAGGGCCTTCAGGGCTATCTTGCATAATTTTCGGCTCTATCCCAAGGAACACGAGAATGTAAAGAGCTCTGTGACTCGGTTCATGGAGATTCTGGAACCGTTTCTCGCGGAGAAAACAGAGATACTTTCGCTGTCGTTAACTAAAGATAAAACGCTTTTTAACGGACTGCCCCCTCCACCAACCCGGGATGACCCGCGGTTGACAGCAGACCTGTATGAGGCTCTGAATAACTTTGGACTGCAAGGCGTGCTATTCCTGCAGGGAATAACCAAGGATGAAGTCATGCGGTTCTTAGAAGCCTTCACGAGACATCCCGAAAATGTGGCCGGTCAGTGGGAT
Organism: uncultured Eubacteriales bacterium; assembly: GCA_964348015.1. Classification (GTDB taxonomy): domain Bacteria; phylum Acidobacteriota; class Aminicenantia; order Aminicenantales; family Aminicenantaceae; genus SOIA01. The sequence goes on from CAYGBC010000009.1 coordinate 21,539, forward strand.
GTTCTGGTGGACGAGCTCGAATTAACACACATCCTGCCTGACAGGAAGATGTTCGTGGCTGTCGGTGAGCATAAAGTCATTCTTGACAAACAGGAGATTCTGGCTCAATCCCCCACTGGGAAAAGAGAGGCCGCGCCTGAGAAGGCCGGACAGGATGCGGGACCTGCGATGTCGGATAAACAGATTGACCAGCTCCAGAGCATACTGGATCAGTTTGCCAGGGAGAAACAGGAGCTTCTCGATGCGATTAAATCAGAAGGCATAGGCACAGCTGAATTCAAACAGCTTGTGAATCTCCTCCAGCACACAGATATCGCAGAAGCAGAAAGAACCGTGCGCAAGTCTGGAGAGGTCGCCCCGCAGACAGAAGGAGCCCCGCCTCAAGCAGAAAAACCTGCGGAAGTTCAGTCTCAACAAATAGTTGTAGACTGGGATGAGAAAGATCTTTATCCGGCCTTCGAGGATTTGAATTCAAAGGACACCGAAACACGCGCCAAGGCCGCGGCATGGCTGGTGAATCAGGATATTTCAAAATTGGCCGCAGCCGGCCTGAAGGCGATTGCCTCGGATATGCCGTTGGAGGCCCGGCGTCTTGCGGCTACAGTCATCCAGAAGTCTGGTGAAGATTGTGTGGAGGAACTTTTAGGGAAGATAAATCCGAATGCGCCCGGGTTTTCGCTTCTAAAACTTCTCACAGTCGCGGATGCGTTTGTCGAATATCCCAAGCTCATCCCTCTGCTGCGCAAAATCGCTTTGACAGGACCGACTGAAACAGTGCGCCCCGCGATCGAGCTTCTCGAGAAGATTCCTGGGAAAGAAGTTGATATGATCTTTCTCGAAGTATTCAACCTGGCTTCAGGAAAGGTGAAGATAGATATCCTCAACACGATCACAAAACGCAGAATTCTCGAAGCTGTCCCCTTGCTTATGGAAATAATAAGGCCGAAGAAAACCTGGGAGTCAGAGGAGAGAATTTCCCTGCAGGAACAGGTTTGCCGGACTCTGGGGCAGCTCGGAGCAGCGGATTCGACAGATGCACTGATCGCAGCTGCAGTAATTCATAAGCCGTGGACGCTTCTCAAGGCCAAACCCGATTCCATCCGAGAGGCCGCAACACTGGCTCTCCGGCAATTGCCTGATAAAATGCAAATTCGAAGGGCTATTGACAGCCTGAAAAGAGATAAATCTCCTCTGGTCAGGAAAGCCGCACGACAGTAAGGAGCCGGATTTCCTTTTCCTGAAAATTCAAGCGAGAGATAAAACCGCCCTCAGGATCGCGTTTATTTTTACTTTTAATATTTCACTCTGCTTCTCATATCCAGTCTGTTTGATTTTCGATCTCCCCAATGCGTTGCGGTGATCATGAACGCACAGCGGTCTATCTCAGAGACTTTAGATATCGCTCGTAGGCCTGGCGAACACGGCCGGCGCTGGCGTCACCTCGATGGATGTAGAGCTGGTAGCGGAGGATAATTGTCTTTTCCGGCTGCAGAATGACAGATTTGAGCCCGGGCCATGAGGCGTTGAGGATGCCCGCGTAGCTGTTACGGATGAGCCATGTGGTCGGGAAGCCGGGATGGTCGGGAGAGATGAAAATTGCCACACCGAGCTCTTTGGTCGACATATCTGCCCAGCGAAAAGGCACGTTAACCGAGTCTTTTTTCAGTGGACCCTGGTCGGTTGTCAGCGCTGCCCCTTTGAACATCGGTGCGCCTCGAATGTTCAACCCTCCGTATCCTTTGTTTTGGTCCGGTGCCCCTCGGAGTTCGAGAGTCCCGCCGACAGCCTGAATTTTCAACTCTAAGTCGATCGCCCGGCCGAAATCATCTGCCGGAAGGACATGCAGCGTGATGTGTTCTCTGGCGACAGTCTCTGTGCTTCCCAGCTTCCAACCGGCCTCTATACGGAGTGTCGCGGTGCTCTTTCCGGCCTCACGTTTCACCCAGCGGACAAAATGCTGCCGCAGGGACGGAGTGACGGAATGCCAGGTCTGCGTGTGCTGGCCTCGTGTCTTGACGACCGGCCAGACCCAGGACACACCGTGGTGATGCACATGGTCCTTGGGAAAATCGTCGGTGAGAACCCGGCCATCTAGAGCAAAAAGCGGGTGGATGTAGCAGGATCGTGTGTGCTTGAGATTCAAGCCCTCTTTGAGCTGGTTTCCAAAGCAGTAGGTCAGGACGCTTTTCTGTCCATCAAAAAGAGTCAAGGTTCCCTTCTCTGAATCCTCGACGAACTTCATTTGCGCAGAACAGGGAGCGAGGATACCGATGGCCAGAATCCCGATGCAGACAAGTTTCATCGTTTTACCAAGAAGAAGTATATTTAATTTTTAATCAGCTTATCACCGCCGCTGCGTTTCATCAACTCGGTGACCTTATCCTCGTCGACTTCAATCCCCAGTCCCGGTCCCTTCGGAATAGGAGCGGTCCCGTTTTTGATGCGGAGCGGCTTTTTCAAAACATCGGTAGTGATGAACTGAGGGCCGTTCAGTGCCGCGGGCATTTTCAAGCCGAAGGCCCCGTAGAGTCCGAGCGTGGCGGCGAGCGAAATATCCGGGTCGGTCAGGCCGCTTCCCAGCCAGATCAAATTGTGTTCCAGACAGAGTTCGATCTGTCTTTTGTTGGATGCCAGCCCACCGCAGCGCGCGGGTTTCATGGCCACACCGTCGAGCATGCCGAGCTTGATGAATTCCTCAAGGTCGGTGGGTGAGACCACCCCTTCATCCATAAGGATAGGCAGAGCACCCTGTTTTTTAAGCGCTTGGTAACCGCTGATGCGGTTGGGCCGGAGTGGTGCCTCGAGCACATCCACTCCCACATCAGCCAGCCTGGGCGCGGCCTTTAAAGCTGTGTCGGGTTCGTACCCGCCGTTGGCATCGGCCCACAGGAATGTGTCCGGAGCCAGGCGGCGGACTTCGCGGGCCAAAGCGACATCAAAATCCGGGTCAGGAGCAACCTTGATGTTGAAGTGGCGGTAGCCGCGTTTTTGACCTTCCTCCATGATCCTTCCGACATCATCGATTTTTGTCACATTGACCGTCCAGCTGAGGGTGATCGGCCCGCCGGTCGGTCGGCTCCACATCTGCGCCAGGGATTGGCCCTGCAGTTTACCTGTCAGGTCGTGGAGTGCCATGTCGATCCCGGCACGGCTGATCGGCATGCCGGTCGAAAAGCCGGGCGCAATGGCCTTGTTCATCTCCGCATGGGCTCCTGGTATGTCCGTGGGATCATGGCCGATCAGCACGGGGGCATAATAATCCCGGAGCACTATGGTCGCTGTTTCCAGCGTCTCGTAGCTCCATTTGGCGATCGGAAGCGCCTGTCCCCAACCGGTTGTTCCATTATCAGCGGTGATTTTCACGATGACCGCTGCTCTCCCGGCAGAGCCGTGCGGTCCGGTGAAAAACTTGAAGTAGCCGGTCATCGGGTAACGCATCGGGAACAGGTCGATGCGGTCGATCTTGACCTTCGGATTCACTTCCGAGCGCATTGACCGGGGGAGACTCAGTACAACAGCCGCAGCGGAGATGGCCCCGAGAAATTCCCGCCGTTTCATCATTCCCATTTGCCTTTGATGTACTGTTTGTACCGTTTAGCGACCCGTCCGGTTTTCACATTACCCGCATGCACAAAAACGCCCACGCGCTGCGTGATCGAATCACCCTTTTTCAACGTGAACGGATTGCCGTTCCGGGCGTCCTGGCGTCTCGGCCCGAACGTGCCGTACTCGCGTGTCAGCCACCGGTGTTCCTGGTTGTCAGGCCATTGGAATACGGCGATTCCCTCTGTTTGGCCTTCAACAGTATTTGAGTAATCGATCCACTTGGCGACCTTCATGTTTGTGGCTTCCTGACCCGTGGCTCCGCTGCTGGAAGTAATGGTCCCGCCGTTCTCGCCGCTGAACCGGGGATGCAGGCGGAGATACGGCCAGGCATAGTGAACCGCATCACTGACGAACTGCACATCGCCGAAGGCAGCGGTCAGCTGAAATGTCATGTCGAGCAGATACTCACCTTTGCCCAGCGCATGCACCACCAGATGGCGCCTCTCTTCCAGAACAGGATTGTCCCCGTCCATCTCCCACACGAGTTCTGCCTCAATCACTGCCCGGCTTCCAATCGACTCACATCTTGTGAAGTCGAGATGGCGGATGCGGTCACGAAACGGCGGCCCGTAGGCATTTCGTCCGATTTTCTGGCCGGAGTAGAGCGCGTTGTAGGTGCTGACCTCTCTCTCCCCGCCCAACCGGATTGTATCGGCAAACCAGAATGCGCGGTGGTGAGGATACGGCTCGGTCTGCTGCACCAGCATGTTCTTTCCCGAAGGAGAGTTCAGCGGGTAGTAATGCGGCAGGTCGAGCCAGTGGATGTACTGATACACCATTATCTCCCGGCAGTCGATGAGCACATGAAGGCGGCCTGCTTCACCGTCACGCCGAAGCTCTATCTGTGGGAGATCAGCAAAGGATCCAGCGGACAGAGCCAGACAGAGAGAAATGAATAATACGATTCGTCCCATCCTCAGAGCTCTTTTCCTGTTTAGAGAGTCCATGGTTTGCGGTGCGGGTAGTCCAGTAAGCGGTTAGCTTCGTCATCATCGATAAAGCGCTCGGCTTTAGGATCCCACCGCAGCTTGCGTCCAAGCTTCATAGCGATGTGCGCCATCACGCAGATGGTATTCGAGCGGTGTCCCGCTTCCACCGGTGCCACCGGGTCTTTCCGGCTGCGCATGCACTCCAGGAAATTTTTCATATGGTTAGAACTGCGGTAGAGTTTGATCTCATCATCCCGAGTCTTCTGGCGGAGGAGCTCCCGGTCTGAGGGCTCGATCGCACCGCGCCGGACAAACACGAATCCCCGGTCGCCCTCGAACCGGACGCCTGCCGGGTTTCCCGTTTCCATGATCAGCCGGACACCGTTGGCGTACTTTCCTTCTGCGCGGAAAGTGGTGTGGACGTCGAACAGTCCTCTATCCGGAAATTCCGCCTTGGCTTCGATCTCGACCGGGCCTGTATCATCCGTGCCGTTGCCCCATTGGGCCGTGTCGTTCATATGGGACCCCCAGCCGGTGATCATGCCCCGGCTGTACTCTTCAACCTGAAGCCAGCCCGGCCGGCCGTAACTCCTCTGAGGGTGCACGCGGTCTTCGGTGAACTGCGCGTGAGGTTTGGGGCCCAGCCAGAAATCGTAATCGAGGTTTTTCGGGACTGGCATCGGCTCCGGATTTCCGCTTCCCTGGTCCTCCGGAAGCCAGACATGGATGGTGTGCAGTTTGCCGATACGCTGGTTGCGCGTCATCTCGCAGGCCATCAGGAAATACGTTGAGGACCGCTGTTGCGAGCCCACCTGGAGGACGCGTTTGTTTTTTCGGACTGCTTTGACCAGTTTCCGTCCTTCGCGGATCGTGTAGGTCAGAGGTTTCTCTAAGTAAATGTCCTTCCCGGCTTTTGCCGCGGCGACGGCCATCGGAGCATGCCAGTGGTCGGGCGTGACGATCAGGACGCCGTCGATATCCTTTCTGGCCAGGAGTTCGCGGTAGTCGCGGTAGGCCGCACACCCTTTGGTATTGTCTTTATCCAGTTCGAGAGAATAGATCTTGTCCACAAGCCACTGGGCATCTTCCATGCGGTGCGCGTCGACGTCGCATACGGCCACAACGCGTGCTCCGACCTCCAGTCCGCGGTAGATCAACTCCTGCATGTCGCCCTGACCCTGCCGGCCGACACCGATGCATCCCATCAGCATCGTGTTACTCGGGGCGGATTGACCGAATATCCTGGACGGCACGATGGCCGGCGCTAAAAAAGAAGCCGCAGCCGCTTTGAGAAAGCGGCGCCGGGTGATGCCTTCATTTTTTTTCGGTCGAGACATGATTCCTCCCGTTCACTCTTATTCGTGTTGACTTTCTTTATTTTGAAGATTCCCGACATTGATACGTATTCAACCTGTGATGTTGCGAGACAAAACTATCACGACAAAAATGATGTTGTCAATCTCAGGAGAAGGGAATAGCAATATGGCTCCCTGCCAAATATGATGTTGCTGGAGTAAGGAGACAAAAAAATGCTCTCGTTTCTGCGGGATTAATCCTTCTGCGAATAGCAGACTTTCAGCTTCAAGGCGGCCTTATGGAGCTGTTTATCGTCTGTCAACAGAGGAATTCCTGAAAGGAGGGCAGAGGCCAAGAGGTGCACATTTGGGATTATTTTTCGATTTCGTTTTTCAGAATGTTGTAGAATCTGTCTTTGGCGGACCTTTCGATCCAGGGTTTGTGGCCGCATTTTTCCAGAAGTATAAAACGGAAATTCGTAAGGATGCGCGACAGGGGCCGCTGAACTCCCTCGAATGAATGAGGATCATAATCCCCGTGGATCGCAACCACGGGACACTCGATTTTTCTCCCGTAATTTAAGAGTCTTCCGCTGCTTCTCAACTTCCGGGCCTGTTCCCACACTTGTTGATGAATATCGTACTGATAATCCAGTATTTCGCTTTTATGAGGCAAAGGATCATACGAGTCTGCCTGATGGATCAATCTGCCAAACCAGGCTAAAAGCGTGTTTTTTTCTTTAACGGCAGGATTTTCCAGATTTTTAATCAAAGAAAGGACCTCTTCTCTATCATTTTCACTCAGTCGGCTGAGCCGGGTTTCCATAATGCTTTGGGCATATTTCTCTTCGAACGACCCACATCCGATGAGAATGAGCTTTTTTGTTAAGGTCGGATGCTGAGAGGCAAAGATGAAACTCAGCCAGGCTCCCCAGGAAAACCCAATCAGTGTGACAGGTAGGTTCCCAGCCTTCTCTAAGACAGTTTTCAGCTCTTTCACTTGTCCCTGGATTGAGGCGGATGTCTGAAGCGGCTCCAGAATGCCTTTGACCGAGGAAAGTTCCCGGGCGACGGGGGCCATTTCTCCGGGCGCGCCCGGTCCTCCATGGATAACAGCTGCGTCGAATGGCGCATTCCCGTATTTTCTGAGTTTTTCCATATCGGTTTTATTCAATCCACTTTAATTTTGTATACATAAGGATCAGTGATCGACCATCCGAGCCTTAATCATTTGTGTGAGGGCTCCCTTTTTTTAGTCGGTGGTCCAGGAAAAGAGGTGCTTACTTTTATTACTTTTATTTGTCCGGAATCCTGAATGGCCCCGCTTTCAGTGTTTCGACGCAAGACGTATCCAACCCTTCCACGGTGCCTGTTTCGAGAAACTGCTTCTGGATCTCCCTGAGACACGGGTTGCCGACCACATGAGCACCCGGAGACACCAGATGCATGCTGTTCGGCATATTCCTGGCGACTTCCTCTCCCCAGCGAGGCGGCGTAACCGGGTCCAGGTTTCCCGATATCAGGAGCACAGGAACATCCACACTTACGGGATCACCGTAGTCATCCGGGATCTCAGACCTGGGCCAGAATTCACAGACAGCTCTCTGCCTCCGGACACGGCCGTCCCCCATATCCGTGCCGCTGGCAATCTCGATGATCTCCTCTTCTGTGATGCGGTCGAGATCCTCAGCACAGGTCACACAGAGCAGCATTCCGAGTGCTAGGAGGCGGTGGAGGTACCAATTGCTCAACAATCCTTCCTCTGCGAACGGTGTAAAGTCTCCTTCAGAAGCCTTGTGTATCAAATACGGGACCTGCCGGTTGCCGCCGTACATCATGGTCCTCAGAGCTTCAATAAAAGCTTCCTTGGAGAGACTGATAGGAACCCGCTCTTTGGTCTCCAGATGCGTGACAGGAACAGTGACCGGTTCCTGCTCCAGCCGGGCCAGGATCATCTCATATTCTTCTTCCAGATTCGGGAAGGCAGCGCTGCACTCCGGGTCGTTGGCGCATTCAGCCATCAGCAGGCGTATGGCTTGATGAAATGCCGGGGCGTGGAACAGGGGATTTTTAAAAGCAATAGGGGCGATTCCGTTCAGGAGAGCTGTACGCACAGTTTCCGGATGCCGGCGCATGTAGACGAGCGCCATGCGTGTCCCGTAAGATCCTCCGGTGAGATTGATTTTATCGTATCCGAGAGCCAGCCGGACTTCGTTATAGTCATCCGCGGCCATGCATGTGGAGTATTGGGTCAGGTCGTACTTCTCTTTCAGCTCTTCCAGACAAGCACTGAAGGTATCTGTCCTGAAAAGCGGATCAAAATAGGCTTGAAGATCATCATCAGGTGCAGCCTGCTTGCAGTCGAGCCGATTATCCCCCCCGGTGCCGCGCTGGCTGACCAGGACTATGTCACGTTTTTCCCGGACCCAGGATCTGGCATAACCTCTCTCATTACGAATGACGTTGCCACCCGGTCCGCCGGAGAAAACGAACAAAGGGTCGGGTTTGACTTCGGGTCCTGTGGCGTGAAGCACCACAACGTCCAGATGGATCATCCTTCCTTCCAGAGCCTCTCGGTTTTCGAAGACGGCAAACGTCCCTCTTGAAGACCTGGCCCCAGTTTCTTCGTCCTCCTCGGATTCCAGAACCAGCCTGGATTTGAGGGTTTCCATGTCAATTGGTGTGACTCTCCTGCCGGCGGTCTTTTTCTGGCAGGAGACGAGGAAAATCGAGACCAGGAGGACAAGAACGACAGAGCATATCGAAAGAAATCTTTTCCTGTGTTTCATAATGCCCTCTTTATATCAAAGAATAGTACGGGGGACAAGAAGGAGAAAGATTAAAAAAAATTAAAAAAAACTTGACATATTGATAACTTATCACTATTATTAAATAGAGAGTATAATTAAATTGTTAATAACACTGAAATGCAATCAGATGCGACCCAGGAGGTGA
>CAYGBC010000010.1:0-63245 GCA_964348015.1 uncultured Eubacteriales bacterium
CTCTTTGTCGGCCCCGAAACCAAGGCTTTTGAGAAGGCTGCTCCGTTTGCGAGAAGGGCATTCAGTTTTGAAACGCGCAAATACATCGGGATTTCCGTGGACCCGCTCAATAAGGAACTCGCTGAATATTTCGGTGTGAAGGAAGGCTGGGGGCTTCTCGTAGCCAAGCTCAGGGAAGACGCACCTGCGCAAAAGGCCGGATTGAAAGTCGGAGACGTACTGGTCAAGGCTGATGGAAAAAAGCTTGAGCATCAGGGTGACCTGAGCCGAGTCATCCAGGAGAAGGAGAAAGGCGATAAGATCAAGATCGAATTTTACAGGGATAAGAGAATGAGAAGCGTTGAAGTCGAGATAGAGGAGGAGGAAGGCAGCGGAATGCTGATATTCTCTCCCGAAGATTGGGAGGATTATACTCAAACATGGGGCAGATCCTACGAGAATATGTTGAGACAGCAACGAAAATGGCAGGACGATTCTTCACAGGAATACAGAAAACAGATAGAAAGAATGAACAGGGAGCTTGAGGAACAATCCAACAGGTTTGAAGAAATCCTGAAGAAACAAAAAGTGAAAAGCCTTAAGTACATAAAAGTCATAAGGGTGTAACCAGCTCCGGTTCCCAATTCTCATACAGGGGAGCAGAGGATATCTATTCTTTGCTCCCTTTTTTTTGCATCAGGGTATGACATTGGATATCTCTTCCAGTCGAACAGCCGCATTGACATCAAATGTCAAATGTTAAGACGCGACCCCTTATTTTTTTGAAAGGCCCAGCCATTGGTCTTGATGCGCCTTGAATTCCTTCGCGGAGAGCCTTCTTCTCTTAAAATATCCTCTGTCCTGCCTCTGTTTCATAGCCTCATACAGGATGATTCCCACGGACACTGAGAGGTTCAGACTCTGTGCCATTCCGATCATCGGGATCCTGATTTTGTAATCCGCCAATTCCAAAGCTTCATCCGAGATGCCTTCGGCCTCGTTGCCGAACACGAGAGCGATGGGCTGGGCATAGTCTAGAGCGAGATACGAAAGGCTGTCTTCACTGAGGTGAGTGGCCGCGATCTTGAATCCCTTTTTCTTGAGCTGAGCGAGGCAGTCTGTGGTCGACGTGTAATAGTGAAACTGAAGCCATTTTTCAGCGCGCGTGGAGATGGCTTCATTCACGGGAAATACTTCTTCGCTTGTGGAGATCACATCCACATGCAGGATTCCCGCGGCATCGCAAGTCCGGACAACAGCGCTGGCATTGTGTGTGTTCTTCACTTCCTCCAGGACGATCCTGAGGTCAGGCTGCCGCAGGGAGAGAACCTTCTTGACTTTCTCGATTCTTTCTTTGGTCGGCATGGAGAAAATATACCAGACCTGAGTTCAGGATTCAATTTCAGTTGTAGGAATTCGCATCTTTACATTGGGGTCGCGTCTCAACATTTGACATTTCTTACATTTGAACGACATCATTAACATTGACATCAAATGTCAAATGTTGAGACGCGACCCCTATTCTATTCCATTCTCGATTCAATTGAGTTAATATTTGGAGAAATTGCCGACATTGAATAAATCCAGTCTTTTCCCTGTCCTGCGAAAACTGAGAAATCCTGCTCTTTTTGTTTTGACGTACATAATCATGTGCACATTGCTTTTTCTATTTCCGTATGAGATCCGCGACTCCGATTCCTCGGCATATGACTCCATGAGTCGAAATATGGCGCTTCAACCGATAGTTGAATGGTGTGCTCCCGAATGGTGGGGACACGGATACCACGAGGGATTGTACCAGGATCACCCGCCGGGGATATTATGGATGCCCGCCCTCCTGATTCGCCTGGGTTTCCCTGAGTTATCCGCGGCATTCTGTGCCAATTTCATATATGTCTTTTTGTCCTTGTATTTCATCTTTCTCTTCGCCAGGCATTTTGAAGGGCCTCTTTTTGGATGGAGTGCGGCCTTTGCCTTTGTGCTGACTCCGATTTTCCTGCAGTACCTGATCAGAGCGAATCAAGAGTCTCCGCTGAATTTGGCTGTGATCGCTGGTCTGTACGGTGTAGTCCGCAGTGAGGAATCCTGGAAGTACAAGGCGCTGTTTGTGGCCTCTCTGGTCTTCGCCTTCCTGATCAAAGGAGTGAGCGCTTTTATCCTCATTGCACTGGCCCTTATCTACTGGATCACTTTTTTACGGAAGAAAAGCACTTTAATCTACATAATCCTCGCAGTCTTAGGCGCCCTGAGCACCATGGTTGCGTTCGAGCTCTGGTATCGTCACGTCACGGATGGAGTCGGTTTCTGGCAGAATTATCTGGCTTTTCAGTATGGACAAACAGGAGAATTCGGGCTTAGCCCGCTGAGGAAGATTTCGAACTTTATTTGGTATACAGCAAGGGCTCTCTGGTTTCCTGTGCCCTGGGTCATTTTCATTTTTTACGGGTTCTTCAAGCAGAGAAAAGATACAGCTCCTTTGCTCAAGAATAGATTTTTCATGTTATGCCTGAGCAGCGCTCTTACTGTCATCTTGCTGTTCTCATTCTCAGACCGCAGGGCTGATCGGTATATCTTTCCAGCCTACACTTTTCTGGCTCTTGCCGGAATGTGGATCGTATACAATTTCAAGCCCAGATTGGCCCGGTTTTTAAAGAGAAACAAAAAGTATCTCCCTCTTTATCTGTCCGTGGCTCTCATCCTGTTCACTCTGGCGAGGATTGTTTTTCACAATTACCTGAGCTGATTTTTGATATCTCAACCTGATAATAAAAAGCAAAGAAAGACAGGTTCCCAAATCCTATTTGCAGGTTTGGTGAAGAATAAATATTTCTCCTTTTTTGATAAGGAATAGAGAAAAGAGAAGAAAGAAGGGAGAGGCCCGCCTCCTCTGACTCTCTTCTTTGGATTAAAAGAACAAATATTTTCCCAGCAGAACCAGCCAGAGGATAACCGTGCCGATGAGGGCCCGCCATTCTTTGTTTTCCCGAAAAAGCAATCCGCTGAACAGGTTCTTTTTCGAAGGAGAGAAGGGCTTTCTGTAAGGAATCAGAACGGACGTTTTTTTTGCGTACACTTCATATTCTTCTGGGAACAGCTTCTTCATTTTTTCGACTTCGACCTGGATGATCAAAGGATAAAAGAGAAGAAAATACACAACGAAAACTCCGAGAACCCACAGGGATTGAGACGCGACGATGACTCCGAGACCGATGATCAAATTGCCCAGGTACAGAGGATTCCGTGTGTACCTGTAGGGGCCCGAGACCGTCAGTTCTTTGTCTTTCTTCAGATGCCCTGCCGCCCATGTTCGGAGCAAGAGGCCGGGAAGGCTTACGGCAAGCCCTGTAATCAGAGAGGAGAGGTCAGGCCTGGCGAGTATTATGACCAGCCCAACGCCTATGAGGCCGGCCCTGACCCGCCATCTGCAGAGCCTCTTTTTCAAGCGGGATTCAGGCATTTTCCTCTAACGATTTGACGATCAATCCCGCGACTTCCTTGGGAGTTATTTTCTTCAGGCATTCCAAGCGCGAGCAGCTCCTCTTGTAGCAGTAGCTGCACTCCATCTCGTGAAAAGCCACCCTGTCCTGGGGCCGGAAAGGTCCGTTTCTCTTCGGGTTTGTGGGCCCGAAGAGGCCGATCACAGGGCGGGAAAACGCACACGCCGCTTGAAGCGCGAACGTGTCTCCACTGACCAGGAGGGACGCTTCTTTCACCAGTGCCAGGACTTCCTTCAGCGAAAGGTCCGGAACCACAGGGATACCCGTTTTTTCATGAACTTCTTCGGCCAGTGCTTTTTCCTCTTCGTTTCCCCAGAGAATGAGCAAATACAGGCCGTCCTGTTTCAACATCGAGATAAGCTCGACCCAATTCTCAGGAAACCACCTCTTTGTTTTCCAGGCGGCACCTAAGTTCAGCACCACAAGTTTTCTATTTTCTTCATACCCTGCTTCGAGAAGTTTCCCTTTGACTGAATGAATTAGCTCTTCGGGAAGAACGAGGGGAAATTCGTAGTTCTTTTCCTGTATACCGATTAAGCTTAAAAGCTTTAGATTTTTATCGATGACATGGATAGTCTCCGGGACCTCTTCCAGCTGGTCTGTGTAAAACAGCCCGGCCAAAGGTTCCCTCAGGTTTTTCCGATGAAACCCGATTTTTTTCTTTGCTCCAGAAAGGAATACGATGAACGCGGATTTGATCAAGCCCTGGAAATCCAGAGCGACCTGGTCCCTCTTTTTTATGTCTTTTTTGAGCCGCGATATGTCTTTCCAGAACTTTCGGGTGCCGATCCGCCATCCTTCAGTCCGGGTCACGACGACCTGATCGATACCCGGAACGAAATCCAGTATCTCTTTTCCCTTGTCTTCCACAACCCAGGAGATTTTTTCGTTCGGAAAGTTTTTCCTTAGAGCAGAGAAGGCCGGGAGCGTGTGGATGATATCTCCGAGGGAACTGAGCCGGATGATCAAGGTGTTGTCCATGTTCAAATTCGCAAACCTTATTTTGTGTCTTTTAAATTCGACGCGATTTCCGCGATGAGCTGGGAAGTCGATTTGACTTTGGGCCCTCCTGTGATGGCAATGGCTCCTCCATATGCTTTAACCGTCTCTCTTTCCGGGACGGTGTCTTGTGTGTAGTCTGAACCTTTGGCATGCGTATCCGGTTTGAGCGTGAGAAGCACTTTCTCCACGTTGGGTTCATCGAAAAAAGTGACGTAATCGACAAACTCAAAAGAAGAGATGATCTCTGCCCGTTCCTGTTCCTGAAGGATCGGTCTTCCTTTTCCTTTGAGCCTGCGGACCGAGGAGTCACTGTTCAGGGCGACGACCAGGATGTGGCCCTCTTTTTTGGATTCCCTGAGGTACCGGATATGACCGACATGTATCAGGTCGAAGCAGCCATTGGCCAGCACGACCTTTTCTCCTTTGCGTTTGTGTTCTTGAATGATCGCTGTAAGCTGTTCGAGGGAGTGTAATTTTTTCAATTTAAGAAACGATGGCGTTTTTGAGTTCTTCACGGCTCAATGTGGCTGTCCCTTTTTTCATGACCACGACGCTGCCCGCGTAATTCGCGAGTTGAGACGCCTGTTGGAAGGTCGCCCCGCATATCAGAGCCAGAGTGAAAACACTGATCACCGTATCGCCGGCGCCTGTCACATCGACGATATCCGTTGTGCCGTGAATCGGGATAGCGCGCGACGGTTTTCCTCTCTCGAAGAGAACCATCCCTTTAGACCCTCGGGTAATCAGTGTCGCCTTGGCCTCTGTCCTTTCGAGAAGTTCTTTCCCGGCCTTGTCCAGCGCCCGCATGTCATCATCGATCTGAATGTGCAGGGCTCCCTCGACTTCAGGCTCGTTGGGGGTGGAGACATCGATCCCTTTAAAATCCAGAAGCCGGAAACGTGAATCCAGAGTCACGGGGATCTTCTTTTTCTTATACGGGGAAATGATGCGATCAAATATATCCTTAATAACTGTGTGATAATTATAATCTGAGATCAGAAGGCCATCGATCCTGTCGAGTGATCCGGAAAGAAAGGTTTGGATTTTTTGTTTTAACTCGGTGCTCTCAGCAATACTTCCTTCCCTGTCAATCCGGAGGATCTGCTGTTTTCGTGCGGTTTCTTCACCCGCCAGGATTCGTGTCTTGATCGGCGTCTCGCATTTTCGATCCGAGATGACACATTCCGTGGATATCTTTTTCTGTTTGAGGATTTTGAGGATTCTTTTTCCGTGGTCGTCTGCGCCAATCAGACCTATCGGGAGAGGCTCTGCGCCAAGAGCCTTGAGGTTCAGGATCGAATTCCCGGCTCCCCCGAGGGAATATTCGCTTTTTCTGTAGCTGAGGATCAGGACGGGGGCTTCCCGGGAGATGCGCCGGGTGGTTCCGAAGATGTACTCATCCAGTATGAGGTCTCCCCAGACGGCCACTTTTTTTCCGCCGAACCGGTCGACAATTTGAAGCAGTATATTCTGTTTTGTGTTCACCGGACTCCAGGCAAAAATGTTTATCAGAAAAGAGCTGAAAGGTCAAATGCAAAGGAGTCAGTGGTTCATATATGATGAACACAGGAGAAGGGAGGTAAGACGCGGGCTGGAAAAATCTTTTATCTTTTTTTGGAATTTTTCCGGATGATCTCCATTATCTTTTTTGATCTCTGCTGGGCTATCTCAACCAGGTCTTGATGTTTGGCGCTGAATGTCTGTCCGAGAAATTTGTCAATCTGAAGAGAAGTCCGTTTATAAAATTTCTGATTCCACCCTTCATCCGGAGCTTTCTCTCCCCAGAGTTTCCGCGGTCCTTCAAACCCGCCTTCTGCCAGATACCAGTCTTTTATGTACGGGAAACCACTTTTAAACAGAAGGAAACCGAGCGGTGTTGCCGCGGGGGGGATGCCCATGCCCAAAGATCTTATCGTGTCAGAATGGATCTGTTGCTCTCCTTCATAGGAAACCATCAGATGTCCGCCAGGAGGAATGAGATCGCCAAGGTAGCGAAAAAGTTTTATGCCCAAATCCGATGTGCTCAAGGTATGTTTTTCTGGCTTGCCGCTTGGATCGTGGAATTCAACTTCGTCCCTGTAATCCAGGTCCATCCACGGCCGGACTCCGTCCTTTCCGCCTGAACTGTAAATTCCTTTGATCGCGGGATCCGCGCTCTGCGTGTCGCGGGGGTTTTGAAGGTAAAGCTTGAATCCTTTCCAGCCGGAGAGACGGAGCTGTTTGACTTCTCCTATTTGAAGTTTGAGGCTGTTTAATTTTTTATCCTGGAGCCTGTGGAGAGGATGGTTTTTTTCTTCCGTATTCATTGTCGTTGGCAGAGAAGCTCGATTGAAGGTGCTTTAAAGAGGTTGATGTTTTTCATCTCAAAAAATATAGACTACATTCTGGGATAGGGTTTGGCAAGTGGCCTCAGGAATTATTCCGAGAAAAAGTTTTTTTAAGCTCATCCTGAAAAGACAGAAGATTTGACCTTCATTGTATTTTATGTCAATAATGGGCCTTGCCAAAATCCAGTGAACGACCGAGGAATCAAAGAGTTTAACCTGTAATCAATTCAGAACTTTATTAGGGGGAACAGAATGTTGAGACACAAAAAATCAGTTCGAAGTTCATTGTTCGGATGGCTCATCCTGCTCGTATTTATTCAGGGAGGAGTCTGTGCAGAGTCAGTCAATATCCAGGCGCTGATTCCCAAGCTGGAATCTGAGGTCCAGCGGACTCTGCTGGAGGGGGAAATCCCTTCTGCGACAGTCGCCCTCGTTCAGGACGACAGGATCATCTGGACCGGTGCGTTTGGATATTCCAATCTCTGGGCCCGCACGCCGGCCGTTCCGAAGACCGTCTATTTGATCGGGTCCACCTTCAAGACCATGTCCATGTTTGCCCTTCTCCAGCAGATGGAAAAAGGAAAATTCAAGCTGAATGACCGTGTGAACGACTATCTCGAAGAGTTCAAAATACAGAAGGAAGACCCCTCAAATCCTGTGACATTCAGACATCTTCTGAGCCACACTTCGGGCCTTCCCGGCGATTTTGGCCCCCATGCGGTCTGGGGAGACTCAGCCCCACTTCCTTTAAAAGAATATCTCACAAAGCGTCTCAAAGTCAGGAATCCGCCCCTGACCAGGCTAGTCTATTCCAACATGGCCTACACTCTGATCGCGTATCTGGTCGAAAAATTTTCAGGGATTCCGTACAAGGAATACATCCGGAAGAATATTTTCGACCCCGTGGAAATGGAGGACACGGCTTTCTTCCCGAGAGGAAGCATGGAAGAAAGGCTGGCCATTCCTTATATATACAATGTAAAAACGAAAACCCAAGTGCCCGCCACCCGGCTGAAGGCCAATGTCTGGCCGGCCGGCATTGTCTACGGAACCATCATCGACCAGGCGCACTGGCTGATCGCCAACCTGAATCATGGAGTCTACAAGGAGCATCGGTTGATCAGCGAGGAGAACTTCAAACAGGTGATGACGCGCCAGTTTGACAAATTCAACGGCCCGATCAGCGACGGCTGGCTGAACGAGACGACCGGCTTCGGGTTGACCTGGTGGATCTCTGAGTATAAGGGTGAAAAGTTGTTTGCCCACAGCGGGAGCGTCCCGGGATACACAGCCTTTCTCGTCGGCAACCTGGATCAAAAAACTGGTTTTGCCATCCTGACCAACGGGAACCGCTCCCATAAATATCTTTTTGACCTGGCCGTGAAAGTGTTGGACCTGATGGAGCAGATTACAAAATCACCTTAAACGGTTCTTTTTTGTTTTGAACTGCGTGTGCCAGAACAAATGACAGAAAACTGCGGGTATCATGTCTGGATGACACACGGCTGAGCTTGTTGACCTCCGGGGGGATGTGATATAATTTTCGGCGCTCCAGAGTGCCGGAGTGGCGAAATTGGTAGACGCACTGGACTCAAAATCCAGCGGGACATTCTGTTCCATGTGGGTTCGAATCCCTCCTCCGGCATTCGAACTCATATCCTTCCCTATATCGAAATCTCAATTGATTAACGATAGAGACAAAATAATTCCCTTTTTTTCACAGTTCATGGGGCACTTCTTTTTTTAGGGAAATGTTTATGAAAGAAGAAGTGCTGGCTGTCTTGGGGAAAATAAGCAAAAGGGGTTGGTGGAGGGAACCCTGCCCAGCCAGCGCAACAGGGACTGAATATATTATAGCATAAAATATATAAAAAACATAGGAATTATAAGAATAAATTTAAAAAAAGTTTTTTTTCCGAGTCAGACTGGGAATTGGACTTCAGGCGCCTTTGTGTTATACTGGATTTCGGACCACCGAATCAAAAGGAAATAGAGAAGGGGCGAGCAATGAGGAAAGCCATATCAATCCTTTTATTCATTTGTGTTTTGATTTTATCTCCTCTGTTATCCCAACAAAAAATACTGAAAGTCATCGATGAAAAAGCGATTCTCTACCTCGAGCCGAAAAAAGACAGTGCTGTGGTGGAGACGATCGCCAGGGGAACGATTCTCAAAGTCCTCTCCCAGGAGATAATCAAGGATTCCTGGTACTATGTATCCTTCACTCCTGAAGACCAGTCGATCACCATCACGGGATTTATCCTGGCGTCTGCGGTTGAAGTGATATCTGAAGGTCAAATAGGAAAAAAAGGCCAGAAGAAAGGAAAAAAGACCAAGAAGACATCTCAGAAAGTCCAGATCCAGGAGACAAGAGAGGTCGTGTATGATACCCCTAAGAAGATTCAGGTGATACTCGAGAGTGCGAATATTCGGTCAGAACCGAAATTTGAGAGTGAGATCGTCCATCAGATGGAATCCGGATTGACGCTTTTGGCGACCGGAAAGGTCGGTGAATGGTTCAGGGTCGAACTTCCTCCGGATGAAGATGGGATTGTTATCTCTGGATTCATCCATGAAACACTCGTGCGCGAAGTGCGGGATAAGGCAGAGTAAAAAGATTCGCATCGAATAGAGGTAGAGATTTTTCCTCTCATCCCTGATATCTAAATTTCCAAATTTTAGGAGGCTGTTTCCCTTTCAAAGGAGTAAATCATGAGTCATTTCCTCGTACTGGGAGCAGGCAAAATGGGCATTGTTCTGGCCAAGGATCTGCTCGAGTCGGATGAGCAGAACCAGGTCACACTGGTGGACATCGATCCTGAGTGTCTGACGCATGCCTCAGAGATAATGCTGAACGACAGGCTCTTCCCGCTTCAGGGAGATGTGGAAGACGAGGAGTTTACAGAGAAGATTTTCAAGGGAAAGGATGTGGCCCTGTGCGCGCTGCTTCACACGCACAGTCTTCCGATGTTGAAGGCGGCGGTCCGTCTGGGAATCTCTTTTGTGGATTTGGTGGGAGAGTGGCCGTTAGAACGTCTGGAACATGATGAGGAAGCCAAGACAAAAGGAATATGCCTGATCTCCGGTTTGGGTGTTTCGCCCGGTCTCACCAATATCTGCGTGGGAAGAGGTGTCCATCTTCTGGATGAAGTGGACTGTGCCATGATCTATGTCGGCGGGAACCCGGTCGATCCCAGGCCTCCGCTGAAGTACAGGATTGTCTACGCAGTCGAGAGCCTTCTGGATTTCTACGAGAGGAAAGTTCCGGTTTTAAAAGGCGGAGAGATCCAGGAAGTTGAACCTTTATCCGGGATTGAACCCATATCTTTTCCGGCTCCATACTCAGAAATGGAATGTTTCTACACGGATGGATTGAATTCCTTGCTTTACACGATGAAAGGAAAAATAAAAGACGAGTTGGCGGAGAAGACCATTCGGCATAAAGGACACGCCCAGAAGATTAAAATCCTTAAGGAGTGCGGCCTGTTCTCCCGAAAGCCAGTCCTACTCGGTGATCAAAAGGTCATTCCCCGGAAAGTCCTCGAAGCTGTCCTGGATTCTGAAATTAAACTGGGAGATGAGGAAGATGTGACGCTCCTGAGGATAGTCGTCGAAGGAAAGAAATCCGGAAGGCCGGAGGCGCATGTCTTCGAGATGGTGGATCATTATGATAGAGAGAAACGTACCACATCCATGGCGAAAACCACAAGCTTCCCCGCATCCATTTCAGCTCAGATGATCGTCTCGGGAAAGATCGCGCTTAAAGGGAGCCTTTTTCCTGAAGACATCTTTCATGACGGATTGTACCAGCCTTTGATGGATGAACTGGAGAGACGCGGTGTCGTCATCACTCATAAAGTCAAATCTGATTGACGGAATCGGGGGAAGAACAGCACAAAGATAAGTCTGGAGCGAGTCCGTTTTGAAAGATCCTTCTCTGGTTAAATCCAATCATGGATTGAGAAATGCCTGCTCCCACCATTTATCTGTTGAAAAGGATTCCTCTGATTTAGTAAAATATTTGTTTCCTTCTCCTTAAATAACCAGGCTATGATAAGGATTGAAAGATTATGAATGAGAACGACTTTTCCTTCGCTCTGGCGAATCCGCTTTCCGCGATCCTGGATAAGCCACGCGGGGATTTTCAAAGGTCAGATTTTCTTAAAGTCATCGAACAGAATCAGATCGAGCGGATCGCTTTTCATTACACGGCACTGGACGGAAAACTCAAGGAGCTAAGGCTGCCGTTTTCGAGCCGCAGGGAAGCGGAATGCATTCTCGCCGAAGGCGAACGTGTCGACGGATCCTCTCTATTCAAAGGAATGATCGATGTGTCGCTGTCCGATCTGTATGTTGTTCCGGAATACAAAACCGCATTCTTGAATCCGTTCGACGAGCGAAGCCTGGATTTCGTCTGTCGATTTCTGACAAAAGAGGGCAAACGCGCTCCGTTTGCTCTGGACACCATATTGGCCAAAGCCTATCAGATCTTCCAGGACAACACAGGATTGGAACTGAATGTTTTGGGAGAGCTGGAGTTTTTCCTGATCAACGGATCAGACCAGCCGATTTACCCGCTCCAGAAACAGCAGGGATACCATGAGGCAGAACCGTTCATGAAAAGCGGCGATATTCTGAACGAGATGGTGCGGTACATCACTCAAACAACCGCGGCGGTGAAGTACATCCATTCTGAGGTGGGGTCCATCGAGACCATCCACAGCAGCAATGCTGAGATCAACGGAAAAAGCGCAGAACAGCTCGAAGTGGAATTCCTGGCCAAGCCCGCAGTGGAGATGGCGGATGCTCTGGTGATCGCGCGCTGGTTGATCCGGAATGTGGCTCATCAGTACGGCTGTGTGGCGACTTTTACGCCGAAGCTGGAAGAGGGAGTCGCGGGGAACGGTTTTCATTTTCACCTGGAGTTGAAGAAGGACGCGAAGAACGCCATGGTGAGCTCTGACGGTAAATTGTCAGAAACTGCGCTTCGTCTCATCGGAGGACTGTGTGAGTACGCGGATTCATTGATGGCGTTCGGCAACACGATGGCTTCCTCTTATATGCGGCTTGTCCCTGACCATGAGGCTCCCACCCGCGTCTTCTGGAGTGATTATGACCGGAGCGCGATGATCCGGGTTCCTCTCGGATGGTCCAATCTCGACCATCTGGCTCGTGTCATCAATCCGCAGGAGAAAACCGAGAGGAAAGACGCGGAGAGCCGTCAGACCGTCGAACTGCGCACTCCGGACGGGAGCGCGCTCATCCATCTGTTGCTGGCCGGAGTGGTGATGGCTGCGAACTGGGCTATGAAAAACAAAAATTCTCTCAGAACAGCGGAAATGTTTTATGTTCAAGCGGATAAGCCGAAGACCAAAGACAACTTCAAATCTTTTCCCAAGCTGCCCGGAAGCTGTGTCGAGTCCAGCCGAATCCTGGAGAAAAAAAGGGCCCTGTACGAAAAGGAAAATGTGTTCCCGCCGGGCGTCATCGATTATGTCGCTGATCTCCTCCGGGGTGAGAAAGATGAAGGATTGAGCAAGAAGCTCAAAGGACTATCCGGGAAAGACCGTCTGCGGGAAGTCCGGAAGATCATGCACAAAGACCTCCACCGCCACTAACATCAAGAATCCGAAACATTCTCATCACTTTGTGTGTTCAATCCTAAATATTTACTCTTACTATTCTCTTTCAAACAGGTGACTTCTAAAAGTCATTACTCTTCCATATGACTTTGTAACGCTTTACAAAGTTATAACCATCTTCATCCTTGAAGATTCCGTACATTTTGTTTCTCTTCCAGACAACAGGGGTAATGAGGAGAGGAATTTTTGCAATATACTTTCCCTCAGCGTCAAAAACATCATAATAATCTTTTCCTTCTTTGTTTTTTTCATAAGTTCCCACGAATATCTTTCCAACATCGTCTATGAAAAAACTAAAATAACCTCGAAAATGTGGATAATATTTTGGGAATGCAATTTTATTGGAGGGTGTCCTGTGTCTTGTCGCAATTCTCTCTTGATCTTCCTCTGTTATTTCAACAGGCGTGCAGTCCTTGCTGATCTTTTTTATGGTTTTGCCGTCAAGATCAAGAAACTCGAGTTCATATTTGTCCGAACATCCCCATACGATAATATCATCTCGGGTCACCGCGAAGAAAAGCTGTGGCCCCATCACTCCAAATTTTCCCCCAGGCCTTTGTTCATTCACTATCGTAGAGATTGTGAACAATGGTTCAAGATCTGAATTGAATTTTTTCAATTCTTGTTTGGGAGGTTTTAACAGACATCCAATAAAATTTCCTTCAGTATCTGTTTTAAAAAGCACTGGAATTCCGCTTATATGAGTAGCAGAAACTTTCCTGAGAAATTTGCCTTCTAAAGAAAAAAAGATAAAATGTCGAATACGGAAGTCATAAATCATGACTTCTTTCTGAGGAGTGACTTGGATGTAGTTTGCTGCGCCCAACATTTCGCCCGGTCCCTGTCCTTTTCTTCCAATGACCCTCATGTATTTTCCCTCTTTATTAAAAACTCTTATTTCCTGAGCCCTTTCATCTAAAACGTAAATGTTTTCCTCTTCATCTACATCCAAGCAAATGCGAGAAAACATGTATTCTTCTCTTCCTTCTTTGACTCCCAATGTTAATTCTTCTTCCAAATTAAAAATGTCTTCCGCGTAAATCGGTTCTTTTAGATTTTTAACGTGTATGACTTCATTTTCTGTCGTTATTGATCCTTTCCATCCAGTCTTTTGTTCTTTACATGTTATGGAAAAGAGAATTAAAGAAATAATCCATATGAATACTAAAGGCTTTCTAGGCATATCATCAACCTCTCGTGTGTTAAAAGATTTATAATGAATCCAGTTTATTTTCAAATTAAAATTGTTAAGAAAATTACAGTGCCTGGGTCTTCCTGTGGATTTTGAATTCTTCTTTTAAAGTCTGCCAGAGGGAGTTGAACCGTTCCTGAAGCTCGTCATAGAGAGGAAAATTTTCCGGTTCGGGATCGACCTTTACCGTTCCTTTTTTGACCATTTTTCCGGTGATTTCTTCGATTTTGACTTTTTCTCCTCGAGCGAGCAGGTAATTCCAGATAGATTGGACGGCGGCGCCGTACGCGGCTCCCTCATCCTCTTCCAGCGTCACGACCGGTGTTTTGAAGATATCTGCCACGACTTGAAGCCAGAGCCGGCTTTTGGATCCTCCTCCGGTGGCCCTGATCTCTTCCGGCAGGAGCCCCAAGGATTTCATCCTGGAGAACCCATAGCCGAGGTTGAATACGGTGCCTTCGATGACCGAACGGGCCATAGTGGGGGCGTTGAAGGTATTCCTGTTAAGACCGAAGAAGACTCCGCTCGAAGAGGGAAGAACCGGGACTCTCTCTCCGTCGATAAACGGGAGAAAGATGAGCCCATCCGCTCCGCTGGACGCTTCGGATGCCATTTTTTCGAGATCCTCGTTGGAGGCGTTGAACAGGGACTTGAAGTATTCGGTCGTGTTGGTGACGTTCATCGTGCATATCAGACCCAGCCAGCCGCCTGTGCTGTCACAGAAGGCTCCGATCTCGCCTTCCGGGTCGATGAACGGGTCAGAACAGTAAGAATATATGGTTCCGGATGTTCCGAGGCTGAGTGTGCAAATTCCTGGAGTGATGTTCCCCGTGCCGACGGCGCCCATCATGTTATCGCCGCCGCCGCTGGAGACGAGAACTTTCCCCAGCCCGAAACGCTGGGCCATGTCTTTCGTCATATGCCCCACAGGATCGGAAGGATGAGAGAGGGGAGGAAGTTTTTCCAGAAGCTGCGGGTCTATGGCTGCGATGGCTTCTTCATGCCACTGTCTCTTCCGGATATCCATCAATCCTGTTCCGGACGCATCGCCGTATTCCATGTGCTTCTTTCCTGTTAAACAGAAGTTGATATAGTTGTGCGGGAGAAGCACTGCGGAGAGCTTTGTGTAATTCTCCGGTTCCTTCTCTTTGAGCCAGAGAATTTTGGATGCTGTGTAGCCCACGGCAAGGTTGATGCCGATTTTCTGGATATAACTTTTTTTGCCTCCGAGCTTTTCGATGATCCGTTCCGTCTCTTCCACTGTCGAGGTGTCATTCCAGAGTTTGGCCGGCCTTACGGGATGGCCTTTGTCGTCTAAAGGAACGCATCCGTGCTGCTGTCCGGATACCCCTAAAGCGACTATTTCTGATGGATCGGTATTTGCGGCTTTCAATGCCTGGGAGAGAGCTTTTTCCAGAGCTTGCATCCAGGTCTTGGGGTCCTGTTCGCTCTCTCCGGGCTTGAGTCCCTCGATCATCAGGTGAGGGTTCTGTCCTCTTCCGAGAACCTTGCCATCGAAATCTACGATCAGGACTTTGGTTCCCTGGGTTCCCGAGTCAACTCCCACAGCATACATCATTCATCCTTATCTGGTGTATCGCACTTTCCCAGAAGCTTAAAGTAGGGTTCGAAATCGGTCTGGGGACGAATATTGGCTGTCTGGTAGAGTTCAAGATATCCGGAATCCGATTTTCTTTTTTCTCTGTATTCGACGATGTTTTTAAAGATCTTCTTCTGGGATTCGAAACATCTGATCGCGCTTCGGATCTCTTCTTCCGTTTTTTCGTCTGCCAGAGTTCCTTTATCTGCCCGAATCCCGGTGTCGCTGGGCTGGGTTGGCTCGAAATCTCCCCACACCGAATAGATGAAATGGGATTTCGCGGCAAAAGGCTCTCCGATATCGGCCAGGACCGGATCGCCAGCTTGGGGCGACGTGTAGATTCCCATGTTGAACACCGCGGTATGGTCCCAGTGCTCGAAAAATCCACTGGAGAAGACGACCCGGGACACTTTGTGTTCTCTGAAGATCCTGACTTGTTGTTCGAAGAGTCCTTTTCCCTGAGGGAGATTCCGGTTGACTTGGGGCATGAGAGAGAAATCCGGGATGTCAAAGCAGTGGATGTTCTCCTCTGTGACACCGAGCATTCCGTAAGCTTGAATCGCCTCCTGTTTTCTCCTCTGGGTGATGATGTCTTTTTCTTCGGGAATAGAGTATCCGGCATCTCCGCTGCAGAAGATAAGAATGAGAGGATTTCCGTTGTGTTCAACTGTGGCTTTGATGAGATAGCCTGCGCCGAGGAGCGCGTCATCGTCATGAGGGGAGAGAAAGGCGGCGGTTTCGCCCTCCTGCCATTCCGGAAAAAGGATGTCGATATTACTGCTTTTCCGGAGCTGGCGAAAATCCACGAATTCCATCAGTAGATCCTGATCGGGTTTTTAAGCTTCTGGAGGAGAGTGTTGAGTTGATCAGGGAAATCTTCTGCCAGAGGAAGGAGGATATACGCGTTTTTTTCATAAAACACACTTCCCTCGGGAACGAAAGTCAGGAGGTTCCGTGTGGTGTAGTCGGACCAGGTGTAGAGAAGCGGCCTGACCCAGTAGACATATTTTCCGTTCGATGGCGCATAAAAGTACGTGCCGGGCTTGTTCAACCAGGTTCCTGAAGTTCTGAGGTTGCTGTTGATATAATCAATTCTCAGGCTGAAAAAGCCATAATTTTTCTGGGAATTCACGAGGCCGACCCAGGAGACATCATCCGGGGCCACATGGACAAATCCGTCCGGATAACCTTCCTTTTCCTGGAGGGGCATCTGAATGATTGAATTTTTTTTATCCTGGTAGATCAAATTATCAAACAGCTCTTTGTGGAGCACCATCTCGTCGTTCCGGATGGCAATCACGCCCAGGTGATTTTTCACGCTCATCAGGGTTTCCGAGATGAAATACGGAGAATCCGCACAGAGAGTGTACTTGACCTCAAGATGGACATCTTTGATCTTTTGCAGCGGGCCTCTTCTGGAATTTATGTAGAGAAGCTTTCCGACCCTCTCTTCAAAGTTGGGAGGAGAATCCCAGTTGAAGGAATGGTCCCAGGCGATTCCCGGAATGAAGCACCCCGGATTCCAGTGGATCACTCCCGCGTCTTTGTTGTGGAGCCGTATTCCTTCTTTGATGTAATCTATGATGTTGATCTGGCCGCTTTTCGGATGGAATTCCAGGGCGATTCTTTGATTCTTAACAGTCTTACCGTATCCCTCTCCGTCTATGACAAATCCGAGTGTTTCCGGTGCTTCGCTCTCGCCTCTCAGACAGATGATGATTTTCTTTTCGAGTGGAGACATATCGAGAGGCACTGCCAAGTTACAGGTCCAAGTGATGGGATGGTTGGAGGCGGCTTTCTCTGGAGGGAGAGATTCCATGATTCCCAGGATCTGATACTCCAGCGGAGAATCTCCTGCATAGACGAGAAGACTTTCATCCAGGAGAGCATCTCTCGAAGCGGTGAACGTGAGGCAGGCGATTTCCCCGATTCTCTCCAGCCCTACGGTTTCTTCAACTTTGAACGCCCTGTAAAATCCTTCTTTACCCGCTGGAATTCCTCCCTGTTTCGGGGATGTGTCCTTCTTTTCGGCTGTCTTGACCACCTCAGAATTTTCGGGCTGATATTGAAGAGCGATCCTGTATTTTGTATCGCTCTTCCAGGCGTAGTCGAGAACAATATCATAAGTCCCTGGATCAAGAGGCTTGGAAAGGTCATCGATACGATTTCCTTCAGCAAAGACAAGGAAGTTTTCAAAAGGTGTGTCGTTCAGCTGGAGCTCCTGGAGCATGCACTTTTCTTTCTTCACTTCGAATTGGAACTGGATCCTGTAATAGGGATGTTTAAAGCTCGGAGATTGAAATTCCAGACCGTTTCCCCAGAGCCATCCGGATAACAGCAAAAATACGGTTATGAAGACTGTCTTTCTCATTTTTCCTCCTCGAAAGGTCTGTAATAGGGATTGATCTTTTCCTCTGGAAGGGAGTCGATGTCTGTTCCAACGAATTCCTGAACATTCATGGGCATTCGATTGTAAACTGCGGTTTTTGTTCCCTGCTTCCAGAATGAATCTTCGATCACAGCATATTCCACCGGGAAGACAAAATTCCGTTTCTCATCAGAGCCCATGAAGGCAACGTCGATCATCAGGGCGACGTTTTTTCCGAGCGGTTCGTTCGTGTACGGGGTGACCGCCCCGAATCCTTCCTGGCATTCTGAGCAGCCTGTGTTGTGGATAAACGTGTACGGCTCTCTGGGAGAAAGATGTCTTCCCTTTTTATCCTTTAATTTTACTTTTTCTATGTAAGCTTTTCCTTTTCTATCGATTTGATTTGACGGGAGATTCTTTTGGGCCGCTTCTTGTGTGGCTTTCATCACTGTGTGGTACAGCCCTTCAAGGACATCCATAAAGGCTTTCTCGTCTTTTGTCCATCCCCCTCCGGCTTTGACTGTCCGACGCATGATGCCGTGATAGCCGTTGAAGGCGGGGCTCAATCCGAGCGAGACGAATTCTCCCTTTTGAATTATTTTATTGGTGGCCGGACCGAGCACGCTCCTTCCTCTTGTTCCGGAGGAGACGATAGTCGGGAATCCCGTTCGTCCTGCACCGAGTCTTTTCATGATGAAATCTCCAACGGCCGCCACATCCAGTTCTCTGATGCCCGGCTGGAGGACGGACAGCATTCCGAGGAACGCGGCATCGGCAATCGTGTTGGCCAATCCGATTATTTTGAGCTCGGTTCGGGATTTTTCGTATTTTATCCTTCTCAGGAGGTCGACATCGAAGATGACATTTTCGCTCCCGAATCTTCCTTGGAAGAGGCTGACATGGTCAGAAGGGATGAACTGGCCGCTGGAGAGGATGGCCACTTTTATCGCACTTCCAGCTCTGAAAGGAACCATCCTGTAAACAACGTCCTCGAGTGTTTCGAATTGGGCAAACCTGTAGTCCTCGTCTGAGATCTGGTATTCCATCAGAAGTGCCATTTTCGCCCCGGAGATTTTGATGCAGTCCTCGATGACGTGGCCTCCCTCTGAGCCGGCCACAACGACTGGTGTACCTTCAGCTGGAACCAGGATGCCGTATCGTTCGATGATCGGATCAAACACACCGGCGAGCCAGGCGACATCGGAACGGTCCAGCTCGCTCCCGCAGGCATAGGCAAGGTTGTAGCCTTTTTGTTTCATGGCCTTCTGGACTTTGGCCCATCTTTCCCGGTATTCTTTTTTCGTTATTTTGAGATTTTGGTCGATTCCGGGTGCGGCGGCTTTAATGATCTTCTCGAGCGTGTCGGGATTCATTTTTTCTTTTGTCCTCCGATCGCCTCTTTGACCCCCTCTTCAAAAGGTTCTGTGAGGATCGGAACCAGCCAGCCCTCCGGGCTCTCCGGATAGGTTTCGATCTCTTCAACAACCGAAAGAGGATATTTCAACATGTTATAAGTCGCGTCGATGTATGAAAAATATCCTTGGTGTTCCAGCGGGAATGTCATCCAGGCGGTTCTTTCCTGATAAACGCTTCCTTTCTTCACCGGAAGCATCCGGGATTGGTTGTTAGAGCCAAAAGAATATACAAAAGCTCTCGAAAGATAATACCACGGTCCATGCTGGATGTATATGTAAGGCTGCTGGACTGACGCCTTTCCTCTTTCAAGGTTTGTGGCCGAGAAGTCGAGGAACAGGCTCGAAAAAGCAATGTTCTTCTCTCTGTTAAAAAATGCGATCCAGGGCGTGTCGGGCCGGAGAGTCACCACATGGTCCGGATGCATCCTGGTCCGTGTGAAATCTATGATTTGGATTGTCCTTGTTTGGGTTTTATAAGCCGCCTTATCGAAGACGTCTTTATTGAAAACGACTTCTCCGTTCCTCAGGGCTTTGACGAAGAGATCTTCCTTGATCTCCATGGTGGAGTCCATAAGGATGAAAGGAGAATCTTTATAAAAATAATAGGTTATACTCACGTTTACGTCCTGAAGGTGGGGGAGTGGAGCGCTCCGGTGAAGGCCGTAAAAGACTGGCCCGTTCACCTCTGAAAAGGAAGGATCCTCCCAATCCGAGCAGTGAGACCACATGTGCGGGGGTGAGTAGACTCCAGGATTCCAATGGATGGCTCCGTTGGTTTCGAGCTTGTGTTCGAGCTGGATTCCGGTTTCCTTGTCAGTAATTTCAGTCACCATGCCGCTTCGCTCATCGAGCACAATCTTATAAAAAGAGTTTTCAATGGTTTTGGCCAGGCCTGTTCCGGTGACATGAAGGTCGGAGTCGAAGGAAGGTTTTTCTGCCTGAAGATTATTATAGAAAACGAGGTAGCTGGCTTTCTCGTAGGGCTCGAGGTCGACCTGGAAAGCGATGCTCAGAGTGGTTGTGGGATGGTAGCGTGTGATCCGCTTACCTGTATTCTCGTCGACTTCCTCGGTCGTGAGGAGTTTTGCGTCGGCCCACTGTGTGATACCGTAGACCTGCCGGGGAATTTCTGCGTAGGAGATGTCCTTCCCCCTTTTTTTTGTCCTGACTACGCGGATCTCGTCAGGGGAATGAAAGTAGGAACTTAAGATCCCGACTGTGGTATGAACCGGATAGTGTGTCCTCTGGTATCCGTTTTCTTCGGCTATGAGAAGAGTCAGATAATTCTTCCATTCCGGGTTCCAGTATCCTTTTCGAGAGGGAGATTCAATCGTTTTTTGAAGTAAGGCGGATTCTCCGGATTCCGGATTCTGGAGTTCGATTTTAACTTGGTAGGCAAAGTCTCCTTCCCAGCTGTATCGGATCTTTATATCGTAGGTAGAGCCGGCCTCTATCTTATTATCGTAGACTTCCTTTTTTCCCTGAAAGAGGAGGAAATCTCTGGCTCTGGTTCCATTCACGCTTACTCCCGTAATTTCCCATGTGCCTTTTTCCAGCTGGTCTCGTGTGGGAAAGCTCGCGCGGAGAGAATACCAGCCTTCCCCTTCAACCGGATAGCCAAACCTTTGCGTGCAGCTGACTGTGAGAAGAGAAGCCAATCCAAGAATAATGCAGAACTTTGTGACTTTCATATGACCTCCCTATCCATATTATTTAAAAGTTTACCGGAAAGATTTGCACACCCATCTCCTGGGAGCTCGAATAGTTGTCTTCCCCGCTGGCTGTCAGGAAGGAATCCTTTTTCATCCGGAAAATTATATCATCGGCCATGATAAGGGGCAACCGGAGAAAATAATTTTTCAAAAAGTGTTGCGAGGTGACTCGCAGTTTGTTATAATACATTCAAACCTTGCCGTGCTGGCTGGGCAGGGTTACGATAACCTTCCTTCATTATCCCCTTTTCGCTTATTTTCCCCATACCCAAAACAGCCAGCACTTTATTCCCAGCGAAATTTTTCTTTACCTGTTGTTTGGCTTTGGCTACACTACAGAGTTTGGTCTCTTTTGAAACAGTAAAGAAATGGAAAACACAGCGTACACCAAAACAATTTGGAACAGGGATTTCATCATCGCCCTGATTGGATATTTTTTCCTGTTCATGAGCGTCACTCTGTTTTTTCTGTTTCCTCTCTTCCTCGAACAGTTCCGTCCTTCGATGAGCCGCATAGGTCTGATCATGGGTGTACACAGTCTTACGGCTATCATCATACGCCCGATTTTTGGCAGGCTGATCGATATCAAAGGCAGAAAGAAAATTTCACTCTTCGGGATCGCCTTCCTGATTCTGGTCCTGCCCCTGTTTCATCTCATCCAGGATGCCGGGATGTTTCCGTTGATCCTTCGCGCATTGACCGGAATAGGATGGGGAATCAGCATGACAGCAACGATGACGATATGCTCGGATTTGGCACCGGTGGAGAGGTTAGCGCGGTCGATGGGAATAATCGGAGTGGCCGGTCTAATCTCTGTGGCTTTGGGCCCTCTGCTTGCCGAGGAGCTGATCAATCGATTCGGTTACGGAGCTCTGTTCAACACAAGCTTCGCGTTCTTGATCATGTCTTTTCTGTGCATACTGTTGACGAGGGAGGTCATCAAGCCCAATCATAACAACCACTTCCGAAAGCCGAAATACCTTGTGCATGTCTCAATAATCGCCATTGTGTTCATGTCTGCAATGCCAGTGGTTCATGGGGCTATCAGAGGAGCTGTGATCCATTTTATCGCGTTGTTCGGGAAATCCATCCCGGTCGAGAGAATCGGGCCTTTTTTTCTCAGTTTTTCTGCTGCCGCCATTCTGACCCGACTCGGATTGGGAGGGCTTTCTGACAGGTTTGGCCGGAAACAGGTCATTTTTCCAACAGCCTGCTTGATCAGTTTAAACCTTTTGTTGATTTCTCAGGTGGAGTCTCCCTGGATGTTCGTGGCGGCGGGCGTGATCGGAGGGTCTGCTCAAGGGTTGATATTTCCGGCGTTGAGCACGTATTTCATTGATATCTTTGGCCGGGAAAATAAAGGATTAGCCATCAGTCTGTACCTTGCTCTTTTTGATATCGGGATGGGATTTGGATCGTTTTTCTTCGGATGGATTTCTGACCTGTATGGATACAGGATCATGTATATTGTCGCAGGGGGGATAATGTTGTTCGTCGCTTCGGTTTTTACCTGGAAAGCCCCCTCACCAAAGTAAAGGGGTCGCATCTTAACATTTGACATTTGCGATGAAAAAACTGCTTGAAAAGTGAAAATGTCAAATGTTAAGATGCGACCCCTATTTGCTTTTTGGTTATTTTGCGAAATAGCCTTTCCTGTGAAACACCTTGTACTTGGTATTCTTCACCTTGACTTCGATGCTTTTGAATTGACCATCTCTCACGTAATTTTTCGGAGAGTAGTACAGAAGATAATAGTCATCAGACTTGGCCAGTGCGCTCTTGAAGCCAGAACCAGGATCCTGGGATGTATCCACGCTTCCTCCAGTCGCTTTCGCCGCGGCTGATAAGACCTTGAATATATCTTCGGACTGTTCTCTCATATGCACGCCTGAGATAGTCTGCGGGATTTTGTTCATGAAGATGAAATTGAACAGGACCTGCGAGTCGGCAAAAGCTTTTCTGATTTTTTCAGCGTCAAAAGTGATAGACCTGTGATACACTTGAAACAGCTCTCGAACCTGGCCCATGATATTCGGTTCATCCTGGTAGAGTCCCTGTAAGCGGTTCACGATACTCGTGCTGAGCTCGGGCCTGTACTCTCTCTGGTAAAAATAAAAGACAAGATTTTCTCCTTCCTGTCTTTTCAGAATGTTCGCGAATTGAATGAGATTGTTTTCATCAAAGAGACGAAGGTCTTCCATTTTTTCCAGGGTTTCCCTGTATCTTGGGAGGAGCATTTCAAGTCCAAACATGCTGGAAGCGGAGTCGGTCTCCATCTCTGTCATCGCTGGCCCGGTGCCTCCAGCCTGACTGGATATGGCTCTGACGAGTCTCTTGAGGTCTCGCATCAACTCTCTGTAGTACGAAGATCCAACCTGTGTGTCTTTTCTGATGATTTTTTTCATCTCTTTAGCGATTGTTTCTTTAGGAAGTGTTTGAAGGGCTTTGCTGGAGAGATTGTATTTTTTGACAGGTGTCCAGATATCCAGAGTATCTCCAGGCTGGATAATATTGGTGATGAAATAGTCGATGGCCTCCTCAAGACTGGGATTATAATCAGTGATCTGGAAGAGAAGATAGAAGTGCCTGTTGAGGGCCGGATAAAATTTCCTGGGAGCCTCTTCTCTTTCAACGCTTGTCTTATTGATAAGGTACATGGCTTCTATTTTCTGGAGAACGCCGTCTTCGTACAGTTCAAAATCATCAATGGTCAGATCCCTGACAAGTTGATTCTTTTCCAGGACTCTCACCGTCACTCCAACATTGATGACGGTCACTTGACGCTGATCCACTTGAGAGAAGAGCATCACTGCCAGAGTGAGTAGGATTATTAAAAGGATAAATTTTTTCATTTTTTTTCCTCCTCTCTATTTTCTCATATCCCGTTCTCTTTATCTATCAGAGAATCGGGATTCTCGGACTGCTCTTTCTTTCTCTTCTTAAACGATTTATATTTGTGCGGCTCAGTGTGCCTCCCCGAATGGCAAACTCGATTGATGACTTTTGAATTTCCTTTGTCAGTCCCCATGTGTATTGATTTATGAAATCGTACATAAAAAATTGCAGCAATTTATGTGCCAATTGTGGCCAGGGAGGAGATAGGATTTTAAAAGAATTTTTCTGTCTCTTAAAAGAGACAGGTGTCCGAAAAGCCGCCTTCTCTGTAAATGAAGCGGCAGCCCCAGTTTTTTGTGCACAATGTCGAATTTCATTTTTTAAAATCGGTCCAGAAAACAGAAAAGTAAAGGCAAGAAAATTGTTAAATAAATTGAGGGAGGCTAAAAGAAATTTACATTTTTAATCCGCGATATATCCGAGCCGAGAGGTGAGCATGTAATTTTTGTCTTTTAACCTGACGATGATGGATTTGAATGTCCCGTCCTTTTTATAATTTCTCGGAGAATAATACAGCAGATAATAGGATTCACAGAGGTTTACGGCATTCTTGAACGCCGGTCCCGGATTCTGGGAACTGTCTGTGATTCCTCCTGTGGCATGCGCGATCTGGGAGAAAGAGTTGAACATGTCTTCGGATTGCTCTCTCATGGTGATTCCGGAAACAAACTCCGGGTCTTTGTGCATAAAAAGAAAGTTGAATGTCAAAGAGGAATCCGAAAAGGCGGCGATTATTCTTTGTGTATTCACACTCGGATTGCGCTGGTAGAGCTGAAAAAGGTTTTGGACTTGAGCGAGGATTTCTGGCTCATCTTGATGAAGACTCGTGAGCCTGTTCAGGATGCTCTGGTTGATCTCTGGCCTGAACTCTCTCTCATAAAAGAAAAAGACATTTTTTTGTCCGTCCAATCTTTTCAGCCTTCTTGCGAATTCGATGAATTGTCTTTCATCGACAATCCTGAGGTCATCCAGTTTCGCCACGGTTTCCTGGTATCTCATCAGAAGCTGTTCGACACCAAACATGCTGGTGGAGGAATCGGATTCAAGCCCTGACATGGCACTCGCCTCTGTCCCTGAAGTAGATATGGCCGCAGCGAGCCTTTTAAGGTCAGCAATCAAGCTCCTGTAGTTGGCGCCTCCCATCTGAGTGTCTTTCCGGACAATGGTCTGCAGTTCCCTGGAAATGGTTTCCATTGACCGTGTTTTTAATGCGCGTTGAGAGAGTGTGTAGGTGTTCATCGGCGTCATGATCGTGAGTGTGTCTCCAGGAAGAATAACGCTGTTAAATAAGTAATCAAAGGCTTGGGAAAGCTTCGGGTTGTAATCAGTCAACTGGAAAAGCATGGTGAAGTGTCTCGAAAGATGAGGATTGAACTCTTGAGCGGTTTCCTTTCTCGCGATGTTTGTCTTCCGGACAAGATAGAGAGCCTCGATCTTTTGCTGTTCCCCGCTTTCGAATAACTCGAAATCATCTATCGTGAGATTGGCGACGAATTGATTTCCGTCTAAAACTCTTACAGGAACAACAACATTCCTGACTGTGATCTCATGCTGTTCGACTTGAGCGAATGAGTGGAATGTCATCAACACGAACGCGGAAAGCATTATTATTTTTTTCATCCTTTGTCCTTTCTTCTTTCTTGCAATTGTCCCTTCATTATATTCGTTTTCGCAAAAAAAAAGAAA
The DNA here is from genome assembly GCA_964348015.1 of uncultured Eubacteriales bacterium. Classification (GTDB taxonomy): domain Bacteria; phylum Acidobacteriota; class Aminicenantia; order Aminicenantales; family Aminicenantaceae; genus SOIA01. Next base: position 25,316 of record CAYGBC010000010.1, read on the forward strand.
TACGTTGGGAACCGGGAAAGTTTCAGTTTGCGAAATAGCCAGCCCGATGCGTAACTCTGAAGTCTTTGTTTTTCACTCTGACTGTGATCTGTTTGAACGTGCCGTCCGATTTGTAGTTTTTCGGCGTGTAGTACAGGAGGTAATAATTCTCCGAGGCTTCCAGTGCATTCTGGAAAAGCGAGGAGGGGTCTGACGAACTGTCGATGTATCCCCCGGTCGCGCGTGCCATTTCGCCGAAGGCGCTCGAGATATCTTCAGAGCTCTCCTGCATGTAAACATCAGGCAGAATTTCTCGAGGAGAGGTGATGAACAAGAAGTGGATAGAAATGGAAGAATCCGCATAAGCCTGCTTGACCTTTTCAACATCAAAAGAGACATCTCTTCTCTGAAAATCCATAATACCAGATATCGTTGAAAGGATGTCTGGCCGTTCCTGATAGAGGTTGATGTATTCGGTTAATATCCGCGGCTCGATCTGAGGAATAAATTCTCTCTGGTAGAACAGGAAAACATACTTCTGGCCTTCTTTGCCTCTCAAGAACTGAGCAAACTCCAGAAGTTTCAACTGATCCACCTGCCTGAGCACTTCTAGCTTGTGCAGCAGCCCCTGATAATAAATCAGCTGCTCGTCGAGCTCCAGACCTCCGAACTCGACTGAACCGAAGGAATCCGCTATTTCGGGTAGAACCTCTCGGGCATCTGATTCTCTTCCAGGCATTGTGTCAATCACACCCGATTTCATTGCCGCTGTTAAAGATTTGGACAGAGCTATCATCTCATTGATGGTATTCCTGTATTCTGAATTTCCTTGCATCGCATCCTTCCTGACCAATCCATTAAGCTCTTCCACGATCTCTTGCTTAGACTTGACTTCCAACGCCCTGTTTTTGAGCCTGTAAGTGGTCAAAGGGGAAATCACGATGAGGTCATCACCCGGCAGGAGGACGTTCTGGACGAAATTTTCCAATGCTTCGCCCATCTTAGGAGAGTATTCCGAGACTTCAAAGTTGAGAAAGAAGTTCCGTGATGTGGCCGGAGAAAATCTTTTCTTTTCTTCGCTCCTTTCGATGGACCTTTTCTTTACGAGGTAGACGGCCTCAATTTTTTGGAGCATCCCATCCTCGAAGACTTCAAAATCATCCAGAGTCAGATTATCTATGAACTCGCCTCTCTTGAACACTCTGACCGGCACTTCAATGTTGATTACGAGAGACTGCTCGATGAATATTTCCTGAGAGAACAAGGCTAAACTGAGAATTAAATATGCGGTTAAAAGTAACGCTTTTTTCATTTTTTGCTCCCACTCACTAATTTAATGATAAAAGCAGCGAAATGCAATCAGAGTTTTTTAGGGATGGGCCACCACGATATTCCTGAAGCTGCGTTTGGGTTACCGGGCCTTTCTGATCCGCTCGAACCCTGATACGCAGACGAATTCGAGTTTTTCCTCTTTCTCGATCTCATCAAAAAGAAGGTTCAATCCGAGCACATCACTGGCGATATGACCGGCGATAACGACATTCAGCTTGGCCTTCTTCGCGTTTTCCAGGTGCTCTTCGCTGATATGCATACAGACGAGAGTGCTGATGCCGCTGTTCGCGTATTTTTCGAAGATTTCCTTTGATCCTTGAGTTCCGCCGGTCATGTCGACGAAGATCTTTCCGCATTTGCTGTTCTCGGTTCCGCTGACGATTTTTGACGGAACCTGTAATTTTTCCAAATTTTTATATTCAGGAATATTTTTAAGAATCTTCATGAGATTTTTAAGTTGATAGGGCTTTTTCTTTTCGAAAGTCTTTTTCAAGTAGTTCGTGACACAGTTGTCGGCCGGCGTGTGAATGCACATCATGGGAATGCCCAAAACTCTGGCGATATCCACAGCCCGGTTATGGTTGACGGGCATGAGCCTTCTTTCGATCTCACTGATACGCTTTTCCATGAGCTGCTCAGCCACACTGATGGTGACTCCGTAATTGGCGAGAATGTCGGCCTGAAGCTTCATGACGTCGTAGAGCTGTGCTAGCGCATACCCTTCGGGATGATGAGAGATGACGAGGTCGATTTTTTGGCTCTTGTCCTTGTTTAGGAGATAGGCAAGTAGAATCTCCCCGGGTCCCATGTCGATTCCGATGATCACTTTTTTGACGTCTGTATTCAGTTCTCCGTTCAGAACGCGCGTATCTGAATAAGGATTGAACAGCCGGTCCATGTCATAGGATTCTTTCTCTTCGTCTTTGAGTTCTTTGAATTTTTTGGCTTCCGATTTCAAGATTCGTTTGATCTCTTCTTTGCCGCGCAGGTCCTTTACGATCCCTGTTTCGACGGCTTTCTTGTAGAGTCGTTCAATTTTCATCATTCACTCCTTTGTTTTCGATTGATTTTTTCTGTTGTTCGTCCCGTCTATGGTCCATGGAATCCACCTGGATACTCCATGAATATCCTATTATAACTGAATAAAGGAATTAAAGAGAATTGTCGTAAAACCTCGAAATATTGATTTGACCATAGTCTTTTCCTTATGGTATAGAGTTTTTACAATAAAAAAAAGGGGAAAGAGGATTTTTGTCCAGATTGACACGTATTACTATTATTGATACTCTTTTGACACATACATATGGGGATGATGTCCATGAAATGCCCCGAATGCGATTATGAAAATCCTGGGGATACGCGTTTCTGCGGCAATTGCGGGACCAAGATCGAACCATTAGACGATATTTCTGAGCCTCATACAAAAACGGCCCAAATACCTGCGAAAGATATCGAACGCGGCACGACTATTGCGGATAGATACGAAGTGATTGAGGAACTCGGAAGGGGTGGAATGGGAAATGTTTACAGAGTCGTGGATAAAAAGATCAATGAAGAAATGGCGCTCAAACTCCTGCACCCTGTGATCGCAGCTGAGAAGAAAACCATCGAGCGCTTCAAGAATGAGCTTAAATTGGCTCGCAAAATCACCCACAAGAATGTCTGCCGGATGCACGACCTCAATGAAGAAAAGGGAACCCTGTTCATCACCATGGAATACGTGCCAGGAGAGGATTTAAAGAGCATGATCCGGATGACGGGGCAAATGAGTGCAGGAAGAGCAGTTTCAATCGCCAAACAAATATGTGAAGGAATGGCTGAAGCCCACCGTTTGGGAGTCGTCCACAGGGACTTGAAACCGCGAAACATCATGATCGACAAGGAAGGAAATGCCCATATAATGGATTTTGGGATCTCGCAGTCACTGAAAGCCAAAGGGATAACCCGCGACGGAATCATGGTCGGGACTCCTGAGTACATGTCTCCGGAGCAGGTGAAAGGAGAAGAAATCGACCCGCGTTCGGATATCTATTCGTTCGGAATCATCCTTTTTGAGATGGTCACCGGCAAGATCCCGTTCGAAGGAGACACTTCTTTAACCATCGCTTTGAAGCACAAAACAGAGGAACCCCCGAATCCCCAAGATATCAACGCTCAGATTCACAGGGAATTGAACACTGTGATTCTCAAATGCTTAAAAAAGGAAAAAGAAGAGAGGTATCAGAATATAGGAGAATTGTTTTCGGATCTCGATGATATAGAAAAAGAAATTTCGACCGAAGAATGGATTGCGATCAAGAAAAGGACGAAAAGACTACCTCGAAAAAGACGATTCCCTTCTTCGTGGCTCGCTGCCATCATCTCCGTAGCTCTAATGGCTGGGCTTGGTTATGTTCTCATCACGCAGATACAGCCCAAAGGAGAAATGAGATGGAAAGACTCGATTGCAGTCCTGCCGATAGAGGATCAAAGCCAGGATAAAGATCAGGGCCCCCTCTGCGATGGAATGACTTTTGAAATCACAGGGAAGCTGTCCGGGATTGAAAGCCTAAAAGTAACACCCTACCGAGAGGTAGGTCGCTATAAAGATGAAAATTTAAGCTATAAAGCAATCGGGAAATTGCTCGGTGCAGAAAAGATATTAGAATCTAAACTTGAAAAAGAAGAAAACACAATCAAGATCACGTTTCACCTTATCGATGCCAATGAAATGTCTGTCATTAGGGTTTTTGAGTATTCTGCAGAATCAGAGGAAATTATAACAATTCAAAACTCCTTGACCACAGATGTTGCCAAAACGATTAAACTTCCACTCATTGCAGAAAAATTCGAGGAGGACAAAAAAAAGGATCCGAAGAATGCAAAAGCATATGGATATTACCTATCAGGGAGAGATTTTGAGAAGAGATATTGGCAGTCTTATGAAATAACTGACTTCATTTCAGCAAAAAAGATGTACGAAGAAGCCATTAGAATCGATCCAGGCTATGCAAATGCTTATTTCAGATTAGGGATTCTTCACGAAGTGAAGTATAACAGAGATTTAAATCAAGAGGACCTTTCATTAATGCATGAATACTTAAATAAAGCTCATGAAATCAATCCAAACTTGGCGGAATCTCACGTAGGCCTGGGCTGGGCGAATTTTTATTCAGAGGATTATGACAGAGCTTTCGCTTATTTTAAAAGTGCCCTCCAGATTGAGCCGTATAACCCAGAGATCAATAATCTTACTGGAGCATTTTTCTTGAGCATCGGCCTTTACAATCAAGCAATTAAGTTTTGTTCCAAGGCTGTCGAGCTTGATCCTCTCTATTTCTGGAATCACTATCTTTTAGCGATTTGTTTCATGTATTCAGGAGACTATGATAGAGCTCACGATTATTTTCAGAGTGCAATGGATATAGAGCCTAATCATATTGACCTTCTTTCTCATTATGTCTTTTTTACAATTTTTCTAAAAAATTATGAGGAAGCGGAAACAATTTTGGAAAAAGTAGAAAAGATTGGAAGTGATGATATACGTGTTCGACACGTCAGAGCATTGTTATTAGCCATAAAGGGTGAAAAAGAAGAAGCTTTGAAGCTTATTCAAGAGAAGACCTTTTCTTATTGTGCCACTAGCGTTTATTCATATTTGGGGATGAAAAATGAGGCTGTTAAGTATATCCGAAAGGGAATTGAAGAAGGTTCAAAAGAAAAAAATATTTATCTGTATCCTTATCCTTTTTTAAAGAGTAATCCCTTCTTTGATAATCTTCGAGATGATCCTGGTTTCCGAGAAATTGTCAAAGAAGAAAAAAAGAAATACGAAGAGAGACAAAAGAAGTACGGAAAATTATAAATGATTGCGCCTATTTTATTTTAGTTTATTATAGAAATTCTTATTGACAACAAATTTAGCTTTGATATAAGTTCAAATATAGAATAACTCAAGTAAGAAGGGGAAAAAGCGAATCTCGATAAAAAACAAATTCAGTGATCCTCTCTTTCTCTCATGAAATAGAGTGATGCTGGATATTATTAAATAAATTTACAACAAAAGGAGGGATAAATGTCAGCGAAAAAACATTTCTTTTTGTTTGCTTTAAGTGTTTTTGTGGCTTTCCTTTTTTTCTCTAGTATTACTAATGAAGCATCCCCCAATTTTCAGCAAATGGCGACCAAGGATAAAATACCCACTATTGAAAAAATTAATGCAGGGCCAGGAGTAAAGGATCCTGTCTCTAAAAAAGAAAAACTTGCGGGAAAAATTGACAAAGATTATGCTGATCTCAAGAGGATCTTCGAGGAGAGGGAAGGAAATTTTGGTCAAAAAATGGCCAAAACACTTGGGAAGAAAGCGATAATCGTGGTTGGAGATGAAGTATATTATGGGAAAAGGAAAATAAGGGAATTTTGGGAAGAGATGAGGGAGACATACGAAAGCGTTGAATTCAATTTAGAGTGGGCTTTTATTGTTTTTGAAGAACATGTACCAGAAGAAATGGAGGATTACGATCTCATTGCATATGAATATTTTAAGTTTCATCTTTTAGACCTAGGGGAAGGAGAAATACTTAAAAATCAAGATGGAGAAGGTGAAAGGAGTGGCAGACATACTCAAGGTTGTGAGTGGATAGGGCGTTGAGCGAATAAGGTTTTCTTGAGCACAAACAGAGGAAATTTTTTTAAAAAAGTATCGTATCCAGATGATATTTCTTGATAAAGGGAATTCTCTAGAAAGGATTAAGAACTTTATTAAAGCACGACATTCTTAGCTGCATCTTCTTTTGTGGTTTTTTGCTCATTATAAAATTCACCTGTTGTTGAGAAGCATAAACTCAATATGCACTTCTGAGATTTGATCAGAATGCATTTGCATTCATTTTTCTGCATGAATTTAATCTGGAAATTACGTGTAACTTAATTCTAAGCTCAAAAATTTTTCTTTTTTGGGTCTCTGTTTTTTTATCTTTACTGAGTTTCAAGATTAGCCTTTTATCATGAGAATAAATAAAGCTGTAAATTGACTCTTTTTTCATTACTTGCTATCCTTTTGCCACGAAATAAGGGGATAGAAGCCTATGAAGTGCCCAAAATGCCAGCATGAGAATCCCGCAGATACGCGTTTTTGCGGGCAATGCGGTACTCAGATTACGTACTTAGAAGAGATTCCCGATTCTCAGACCAAGACGGCGCAAACACCGCCAAAAGAAATTGACAGGGGAACTGTGTTGGCCTCCAGGTATGAAATCATTGAGCTGCTGGGAAGAGGGGGTATGGGCAATGTCTACCGAGCCGTGGATACTAAAATCAATGAAGAGATCGCCCTCAAATTTTTAAATCCCGCAGTTGCCGATGAAAAGATGATCGAGCGCTTTAAAAACGAACTGAAACTGGCCCGCATGATATCCCACAAGAATATATGCCGGATGTATGATCTCGGGGATGTGGACGGATCCCCGTATATCACCATGGAATATGTCACGGGTGAAGATTTGCGAGGCATGATCAAAATGACAGGACAGTTGAGCGTTGGAAGAGCCATTTCCATAGCCAAGCAAGTATGCGAGGGATTGGCTGAAGCGCATCGTTTAGGAGTCGTGCACAGGGATTTAAAACCGCGGAACGTCATGATCGATAAGGAAGGGAACGCCCGGATCATGGATTTTGGGATAGCCCGGTCAATAAAAGTGAAAGGAATCACTAAGGCCGGTTCGTTAGTCGGAACGCCCGAATACATGTCCCCAGAACAGGTGAAAGGGCAGAAGGTTGATCAGCGGTCGGATATCTATTCGCTGGGAATCATCCTTTTTGAAATGATGACCGGTCAGGTGCCTTTCGAGGGGGATACGTCTCTGAGCATTGCTTTGAAACATGAAAAAGAGATCCCCCCTGATCCTCGAGAGTTCAACACTCAGGTCTCTAAAGACATCAGCCGTGTGATATTGAAATGTCTGGAGAAGGATAAAGAAAGAAGATATCAGGGAGCCGGGGAGTTGTTTTCTGATTTGAGCAAGATTGAGGAGGAAATTCCGACAAAAGATAAGGTTCTTTCCAGGCGGAAAAAAACGCAAGTTCTGAAAAGAAGAATCCGGTCCGTGTTGCCGGCAGTGATTTTCGTATGTGTTGTCTTGACCTTGGGTTATGTGTTCTTTGTTCAAATCCCGAAAATGAGCGGCTTGAGATGGAAGAATTCTGTGGCTGTGATGACTTTTGAAGATTTGAGCCCGAATAAAGACCAAGAGGCCTTTTGTGAAGAGATGACCATCGCGGTCATCACGAAACTTTCCAGCATTGAGGGATTAAAAGTCAGCCCTGAGAGCTCGATCAGGCGTTACAGACAGACAGAAAAAGACAGTCGCACCATCGGGCAGGAATTGGGTGTTCGGACAATTTTAGAACCTTATCTCAAAAAAGATGCGGAGAGAATCCAGATCACAGCCCATCTGGTGGACGCCGATGAAAATTTTGTCATCAAATCCATCGAGTATGATGAGGAGTTTGAAAAGATCTATGAAGTCCAAGACAGGTTATCCAAAGATATCGCTGAGGCGTTAGATATGCATCTGACTGATGAGCAGTTAGAAGCGGTAAAAATACGAGAAACACAAAGCACCAGGGCTTATGAATACTACGTGAAGGGAAGGCATTTTGAAAATAGATACAGTGAGTTTCACAACATGAAAGATTTTGAAGCAGCTGTGGATAACTTTGAGAAGGCCTTAGCCATCGATGAGAATTATGCTTTGGCCTATTGGGGTCTGGGGAATGTCCATGAGGCCCGTTTCGTCAGTGAAAATAATCCCGAAGACCTGGATAAGATGGAAGAGCTCTTTTTGAAATCTTACCAGATGGAGCCGGATTTAGCTGAAGCCCACGTGGGATTGGGATGGGCGTACTTTCATAAGGAGAATCCAGACAAGGCGTTTGAATATTTTAAAAAAGCTTATGAAAAAGACCCGGATAATCCGGAAATAAACCTCCATGTGGGTTCCTTTCTGAGGGATATGCATTTGAATCAAAGGGCGATTGAATTTTATTTAAAAGCCATAGAATTTGATCCCGCTTCAGTCGATTACCGCGAGCTGTGTTCAAGATGTTATCTGAAAATGGGAGAATTTGAAAAAGCGGCTGAGATTATGAAAGAAGCGTTGGATTTTGAACCAGATGACATGAGGATGCGCTTGTTTTATGCAAGACTGCTGATCATGATGCAGGAGTTCGATGAAGCGGAGGAAATTGTCGATCATGCGGAAAGTCTCGAACCCAAAAACATCGATATTCCTTATACGCGGGCTTGGTTGTTCGCCGTTCGAGGAGAAAAGGGGAAATCCTTGGAGATTATAAACCGGATAGAGCAGCGTATTTTTTACACAAGCCTCCTGTCAAACGTCTACGCCATACTGGATATGAAAGATGAGGCCATTCGAAACATTGAAGAGGCGATTGCACAGGGAATGGAAAAGACAAAGTCCTATCTTTACCATTACCGTTATCTCAAGCAAAATCCTTTTTATGACAGCCTGCGTGATGATCCTCGTTTCCAGAGGATAGTCAAGAAACAGGAAGCGTGGCACAGAGAAAATTTAAAGAAATTTGGCAGCCTATAGATAGTTTTCTCAAGAGGCCCTGACAACCTTCTTGCCCGAATAGTGCGGCTTTTTCCCGGATCACTCCAGAACGTGGATGTTCTTCTTGGCGCAGATATCCTTGAGGATTTTTGGCCAGACGGTGACGCTAACTTCTCCGAGGTGCGCTTTCCTGAGTAGAAGCATGTAGGTGCGGGCCTGTCCGATGCCGCCTCCAATACTCAGGGGGATCTCATCGTTCAGGATCGCTTGGTGGTACGGCAGCTCCAGGAAATCCAGCTGTCCGCTCATTTCGAGCTGCTTCTTGAGTGTTTCTTTATTGACACGGATACCCATCGAAGTCAGCTCGTGACGGCGTCTTGTCACGGGATTCCAGACGAGAATGTCGCCGTTCAGGCCGTGCATCGGGCGTCCATCCTTAGACTTCGTTTCTGTGATCCAGTCATCATAATCTGTGGCTCTCAGAATATCCAGAAAAAAACTTCTTCATTCATCACTCGAAAAATATCTGTGAACATGGTACATTTTGACTCTTTCAAAGTGATGTGTTTCTGTTAAAATAGTAAACTGCCCAAAAATGAAACAAGATTTCAGTCCTAGTGATAATTATCATAAGACCATGAGTGCGGTCGGATACGTGCCTCTCCACAAAGCCACTCAAGCAGATTATGACAGAGTGGGTTTCAAGGCTGGATTAGAGGTACACCAACAGCTGAAGACCGAGAAAAAACTTTTCTGCAATTGCCCGGCAAGAATCTATAACACATATGACGACTATGATGCTGAAATAATAAGACACATGAGGCCCACACTCAGCGAGCTCGGAGAATATGATGGCACAGCTTTGATGGAATTCAAGACAAAAAAAACCATAATTTACAGGATTAAGAATGAAACCGCATGCACTTATGATATCGATGACACTCCTCCATTCCCCATAAACAGGCAGGCTCTTGATATTGCCTTGGAGATCGCACTTTTATGCAAATTGAACATAGTGGGAGAAGTTCACATCACTCGGAAGCAGTATTTAGATGGGAGCATTCCGACAGGATTCCAGAGAACAGCCATTCTTGGGGTAGAGGGAGAGATCCGATTGAGGGATAAGAGAGTCCGTTTGATTCAGTTGAGCATCGAAGAAGATTCCTGTCGGGAAGTCTCGGATGTCGGGCATGTCAGGACTTATCAAACTGACAGGCTTGGGATTCCCCTCATTGAAACGGTGACTTACCCTGACTTTGCAAACCCAGCAGATGTGAAGGAGGGGGCCGAGTATATCCGTTTTCTGAACAGGAGCACAGGAAAAGTCCGGAAAGGAATCGGCGCAGGAAGAGAAGACGTTAATGTCAGTTGCAGGGGAGGCACGCGCGTAGAAATCAAAGGTGTTTCCCATAATAAGTGGATCCCCGAGATCACCCACAATGAGGTTTTCCGTCAGTGGTCATTATTGAGGATAAGAGAAATCCTGGACAAAAAAGTGAAAGATACAAATAGTTGGAAAATCCATTATAAATTTCTGAATCCGGAAGACCTCGACTTTAAATATGAGCCTTTAAACTTCGCAAAGGAAAATAACTATAAGATTGTCGCCGTGAATCTTCCAGAATTCAAGGGTATCCTCTCCCATTTTACTCAACCGGGAAAGATGTTTGTCAATGAATTGAGCGACAGGTTAAAAGTCATCGCCTGTATAGAAAAGCCCAATCTTATCCATTCTGAGCTGATCGAAGAAATCCTTCTTGATGATCACATCCATAAAATAATAGATATGGTGAAGTCAAAACCGAATGATGCGCAGCTCATCATCTGGGGACAAGCTGAAGATATTCCCACTGCCCTGGAAACGATTGAAGAAAGATGCAAGATGGCCTTCGAAAGAGTGCCCAATGAGAGCCGAAAATCACTGGAGGATGGAACTACGATCTTCGAAAGAGTTTTGCCTGGTCCTGACCGTATGTATCCTGATACGGATTCAGAACCCATCCCTTTGAAGGATGATCATATTGACCAGTTGAAAAAAAATCTCCCTGTGGAAATCTATGAACGCTATGAGCAACTTCGCAGATGGGAGATCCCGGAGGACACCTATAACTATATTCTGAGGAATAATCTTGTTCCTGTGATCGAGAAACTTATTAAAGAACTGGGAGTCGATCCAAAATTCGCAGGTACTCTGTTCGGGCACGATTTAAAACATGTCGAAGGTACACACGCCCGTTCTTCTGATTTCAATTATGAAAAGATCTATAAATTGATTGAATTTCTTAAACAGCGAAAAATAAATTTTGCCCTTGCCAAAATTATGATTCCCTTTGTTGTCCGGAATTCCGAGAATGACTTTGCATCGATATTAACCGCTGTTAATTTCAGACAAATCCCGAAGGAAGAAATAATAAATGAAATCCCTGTTCTCAAGAGAAAATTTAAGAAGATTAATAAGTCACGAAATAAAGATGCTGGAATCCACTGGGTTATGGGAGAGCTAAGAAAATCAGCCCTGGGAAATATTTCCCTGGCTGAACTGAGAAGATTTGTGGAAAATATAGATGGGGTATAAATTCTAAGAACGAAATTATGAATGAAGATGTTTTTCATGGATATAAAGGCCAAGCTCTTTCAGTTTTGCAAAAATTCAAAGTGAGGGTTTGGAGTCAAGTCGAGATTGATACCACACGGGGACTGTTCAAGGGGACAATCCTGCCACGCGCGGAAAACGACGATGACAGACACATCGTCCTCAAAATAAGCTCAGGCTATAATATCGGAATCAATGTGGATACGGTTACTTCCATAAAAGAATTTGGTTATAAAGAAGCTCAATATAAAATTAAAGAAAGAGAATTTCCTTATTCTGATGATAAACCTAACGTGAAGCTTTTAGGCACAGGAGGCACGATAGCTTCTCGTTTAGATTACAGGACAGGAGCGGTTATTCCTGCTTTCTCACCAGGGGAGCTGTACGGAGCTGTCCCTGAGCTTGCTGATATTTGCAACATTACAACGGAAAAGCTGTTCGCTGTATTCAGTGAAAATATGGGACCTGAGGAATATAAAATCCTCGCAGTGGCTATCGAAAAAGAGATTGAAAAAGGAATAGATGGAATCATCATAGGCCATGGAACAGACACGCTCCACCATACAGCAGCTGCACTCACATACATGATCCAGAATCCTCCTGTACCGATCATCCTTGTGGGCTCCCAACGTTCCTCTGATAGGCCCAGTTCAGACGCGGCCTTCAATTTAATGCATGCCGCTTATGCAGCTGGTCATTCGGACATTGCGGAAGTACTTGTCTGTATGTTTGGGCCGACTTCGGATGAATACGGATTTCTCCATAGAGGAACAAGAGTAAGGAAAATGCACTCTTCATACCGATCCACTTTTCGGACCGTTGGTGATATTCCTGTGGCCAGAGTTACAAAAGACAATATCGTGCATATGAAAGATTCCTACAATCACAGAAGAAAAGATAGGAAGGTCAAAATAGCGCCTTATTTTGAGGAAAAAGTATCTATTGTTTTCTACTACCCCAACATGAAACCAGATATCATTGATTCACTGGTTGATAAAGGATACAAAGGAATTGTCATCGCAGGCACTGGACTCGGGCATGTCAATAAACCGCTTTATCCTGCGATTGAAAGAGCTGCTGCAAATAAAGTAGCCATCTATATGACAGTCCAGACATTGTGGGGATATGTCCATATGCATGTTTATGAAACAGGCAGGGACCTTCTGGCAAAAGGGATCATACCAGCGGAAAACATGTTGCCTGAAGTGGCTTATATAAAATTGGGTTGGGCTTTGGGTCAGACAAATGACCTTGAGAAGGTTAAAAAAATTATGTTGACTTCCATTCAAGACGATATCACAGAGCGTGAACCGTATAATGGCTATCTCATTTATCAAGGCGGTGTGCCAGAGGTAGAAGAATTCATAAAGAAATTCCGAAAATAGAAATGCCTGATTTACCGATGGAGGTTCTTGAATAGCGAGAATTATCAAAAGCTCGGACTTTTAAACCTGAAGACATTGACTGAAACGGGCACGAATGAAGACTGGTGTGTTGACCGCTACGATATCGAGCTCTGAACCCAAATTCGTTCTCAAAGAGTCTGTGCTCTTATGAGTTTCTTATTATAATTATGAATACCGAAGACATCTTATATTGACAATAAAGCTTTTTCTTGCAAGATTCGCTCAGCGTGGGGAAGAGGAGAAAAAATAAGCAAATGTTTGATGCTGAGGTCTGAGCCTGATTTTTTTTAAAAGGTATTTGACAAAGCCCTATTTTTTTTATACAAATGAAAAACAATTTCTTTTAAATTAAGTTTATTGCGAGTGGAAGAGAGATTGTGTTATAATGACTCCACTCCCAGGGCTTCTGATAAAATGGATTCGCGTATTTACCTCACTTTAAAAGAAAGTTACATATACAACTTATCCTGTGGTTTATTTTAACAAAGGAGGGAATTATGAAAGGAGCGAGAATTCTCATGAAAAATTCAATGGTTCTTGGTCTTTCCGTGACTCTGATTTTAGGTTCATTATTTTTGGTCTCATGCGGAGGCGGTGAAGAAGGAGAAGCGGCAGGACAGGAGGGTGAAACAACCGAACAGGCGAGAATTGATGAGTTGCAGAGGGAGTTAAACGCAAAGAATGACCTGATCAAGCAGCTGCAAAGAGAGAATGCAGACCTTCAGGGCAAAGTTCCTGAAGCTTTGAAGGTTCAGGCAGGGGATAATCACTATGATATCGCTTACGCTTTCCTGACTGAAGAAAAAGGAATACCGGGAGATGAAGCAAAGAAAATACTGAAAGATGCCTATCTTTATGACTCTCTTCTCGCGGGCTTCAAGGTCGGGAATATCAGTGATGAAGGAGAGTATTCCGCGTTTCTCTCCCAGGGAGACGCAATGGCTTCTCCAGGAAAGATGAAAAGAGTTGAGGATACCAAAGAAGAAGCCTCAAAGGTCGTATTGAGAAATCAGATCACCCTGACTGAAATCGAAACCATGCAGCAGGATGCCGCATTCAAAGATAAGATGATGATGGCGAAGAAAGAAATGGAAGCACTCCACAAGAAAAATGCCGTTCTCGAGGAGAATCTCAGCCGGTACAAAGAGAAAGCCGAAGAATTGAATTCCTGGATATACTCTGTTTTCTATCTTGCGGGAACCAGGACGAGTCTGAAGGCTTCCGGAAAAGATTCACTCGGTTCGGTTGGGTATACAGATTTTGACAACAGGGTAGACCTGCGCCAGGAGACTTCCATAGAGTTGAGAGCAGCTGATTTCACTCTTGATATGATCAAGAAGGTGGATATCGTGCCGAAGACCCTGACAGAAAACGTAGATTACAGGGTCGTGATCGCGAGTGATGGACAGTTCGCGACGATTCATCTGCTGAACATGGATAAATTCCGTCTGGCACGGATCATAATTGTCGTAAGCTGAACGATATACTCAAATACAGCTCGGACTGAAGGACCTCTTCGTAGATTTCCACAAAGAAATATCTGCAAATTCGGTCCACTTTAACAGAGGGAAATACCGGATTTAAGGATTTCCTCCCTGATCATTCTGAACATGAATCCCAAAGCGATTTGGTGATTTTGATTACCTGACTGCACTCCAGATTGAGGCCTACTCGCTAGTAAAGGTGATAGAATATCACCCCATGAATCACCTTATAAGGCTATTTACATTTCGATACGTCATCCCTATCCTGTGCTTACCTGAAAAAAGAGGTGCGTCTTAATCCTGGGCTCTGCCAAAGGAAACTTGATTCATGAAATGCACTAAGTGTGGCTTAAACAACCCCACAACAAGCCATTTTTGCAGTAAATGCGGGACTAAATTGATTCCTAAAGTTACGGCTAAGAAGAAAGCGACAAAAAAGAAAGGGGCAAAAAAGAAGTCCTCTAAAAAAAGACCTTATGTTTCTCAGACCAAAACCATAAAAGCCACCAGCGCGTCCACTAAAGAGCTGACCACGGGAAGCACTTTCGCGGGACGATACCAGGTGATAGAGGAGCTCGGAAAAGGCGGAATGGGCAATATCTACAAAGTCCTCGATAAGAAGATCAACGAGAAGATCGCCTTGAAGCTCATCAACCTGGAAACGGCGTCGGATCCCGGCACGCTTGAAAGATTCAGCAACGAGCTGAAACTCGCTCGAAAAGTCGCCCACAGGAACATTTGCCGGATGTATGACCTCAGCGAGGAGCATGGGACTCATTACATCACCATGGAATTTGTGCCTGGTGAGGATCTTAAGAATTCGATAATCCGAATGGGCCCCTTGAATCCGGGGAAAGCCATATCCATAGCGAAGCAGTTGTGCAAGGGATTGACTGAGGCGCACAAGTCGGGAGTGATCCATCGTGATCTAAAGCCCCAGAACATTATGATAGACAGTAATGGAAATGCTCGCATCATGGATTTTGGGATTGCCCGTACAGTCAAAGGAGAAGGCCTGACAGCGGACGGAGTGGTCATCGGGACGCCAGAATACATGTCTCCTGAACAAGTGGAGGGGAAAGATGTAGACCAGCGGACCGATATTTACGCGCTGGGAACAATCCTGTACGAGATGCTGACCGGGAGAGTTCCTTTCAAAGGAAAATCTCCAATAAGCATTGTCTTCAAGCATAAGACAGAAAAACCTAAAGACCCGAGGGAATTCAACGACCAGATACCTGAAAAGCTTGCCCTTCTGGTTTTGAAATGCATGGAAAAAGACAAAGAAAAAAGATTCCAAAGCGCTGTTGAGCTTTATGAAGAGCTGGAACAGATAGAAGAAAACCTCCCGACCACAGAACAGTTTGTACCAAAGAAAAAGACGACAACGACCAAGCAGATCACTTTGACATTCACTTGGAGGAGGTTTTTGATTCCGGCTGTTCTCCTGTTGGCCACACTTGTCATTCTTCTGGTGCCATTGGGCAAAAAAGGGCTGGATGTAGATCCGAATAAATTCGCTGTGGCCATTTTTGAAAATCAGACCGGTGATGAATCTCTTGATTTGTACGGACCCGTGGCTGCTGATTGGATCACCCAGAGCCTTTCACAGATTGAAGAGGGAGAGGCAGTCTCTGTCAGTGAAACGATAGAATCTTTACGGACGAGCGGAGTTGAAACAGGAGAGAGCCTGAAGATGTCTCACCTTCGCGATTTGGCGGCAAAAACAAAAGCCGGGACGGTCATTTCTGGCTCCTACACGATATCAGGAGGAATACTCCGGTTCGATGCGGGTATCATAGATGCGGGTCAAGGAAAATCCATCCATCAACTCGAGCCTGTCGGCGGCCCGGCGGACCTGCCGATGGAGGTCATCGAAACACTTCGCCAGAGAATTATGGGAACTCTTGCCATTTACTTCAATCAGATACCCAGCCGAACCCGCCGGATCTTGGAGCCACCTCTATTTGATGCCTATCAGGAATATTTGAGCGGGATGGAGGTTTTTGATCAAGATTTTTCGCAGGCATTGACCCATTTAGAAAACGCAGTCAAATTGGATGCGGAATTTCCGGCTCCGTGCATCCGCATGGCGATTATCTACAGCTATAAGAAGGAATTTCCCAAAGCGGAATCTGCGATCTCCCTGGCTGAACAAGGACGGGAACGATTAGATATGTTTGAGCGGCATCTGCTGGATGCATTCAAAGCGGAACTTCAGGAGAACTATGCTGAGGGATTGAAATTCTTCCGCCAGGCAGAAACACTGGCTCCTGAAGATTATGTGCTCAATTGTCTTATTGGTTTTGAGGCCATCCGGCTCAACCGCCCTCAGGAAACTGTCGATACGTTTGCGAAAATTATGGTTCCTGAATTTGTGAACAGTTCTGAAGTCGGGGCATGGCGATTTGAAGTGCTTGCTGAGGCGCACCACATGTTGGGAGAGTATCTGAAGGAACTGGAAGAGGTCGACACGGCTCAAGGGTACTTTCCGGACAATGTCACTTTTCGTGTAACCAGAGTTCGCGCTCTTGCCGCACTGGGAAGAATACAGGAGGTCTTAGGCGTGATTGAGGAAAGCATGGCTTTGACTCAGAAATCCGATGCTCCAGGACGCATCATGCTCGAGGCCGCCCAAGAACTGCGTGCGCATGGTTATTTGAATGAATCCACAGAGATAGCGAATCGTGCTGTTGCCTGGTATCAAGGCCGAATGCAGGAGGGCACGCCCACCGAGGATCAACGCTCCAATCTTGCACGTGCGTTCTATGTGGCCGAAAAATGGGAAAACGCCCGAACACTCTTCAAGGAATTGAGTGAGGAATTTCCCGATAACATCCAATACAAAGGATTTTTAGGGCGGCTGGCCGCTCGCGAGGGAAACGCAAAAGACGCTATCAAGATTTCAGATGGATTAGCTGGCCTTGACCAGCCTTACCTCTATGGAGTTCACACTTATTCCCGCGCGTGCATCGCCACTCTCCTCGGAGAGGATGTGAAGGCCGTCGAACTTCTTCGGGAAGCGTTCACCCAGGGCAGGCCTTTTGGGGCTTATCTGCATCGAGACATGGATTTGGAATCTCTCCGCAAATATCCCCCCTTCCAGGAATTGCTCTGGCCAAGCCGGTAGCGCTGTCTCTTAGAGTTTTCTTGACTCCCTTCTCCATTCAAAAAATTGCATTCTCTTTTCTTGTTGAGTTGTTCAGTTATTTATTCTTCCATTCCTGCATAATTTCGCCGAAGCATTCCAACCCGCTCGGAATCACTGCGCCGTAGCCCCCTCCGGGTTGGGTCCAGCCTCCGGCAAGATAAAGGTTTTGGATCGGAGTCCTGTGCGGAAGCCGTTTGGGAATACATTAGAAAAGAGCTTTATAGACCTCTCCCATGGTCAGTCTCAGCCCTTGTTGATACGCATCATCCCATCTTTTGGTCTTATCCACCCATCCCTGTTTGGATGTGTCGGGGGGAATATCATCCCAGACCGGTTTTCCTGGATAGTTGATGGCGATGTCTCCGTTCACGTATCTTTGATTCGCCTCATCCCAATAGGCCTGTTTAAACTGCTTCGCGTTCCTGAATCCCAGCTTCATCAGGGCCAGCATCCGGTTGCGGCCTCCCCCGACAGCCAGGCGTTTTGCGTTCGTGAGATAATGAACCCGGACTGGCCCCTCTTTGACAAATTCCGAGAGGTACTGTCTTTTATACAGACGAAACTGAGTGAGCCAAGGAATTTTCCCGTCAGGTTTCACAAAGTCCCATTTCAACGAGGAAAGATCAGTGATTTCGTCACTTCCGTGCTGATCGAGATGTTGACCCATCGGAAACAGCGTGACTTCCTGCCCGTCAGTGGTGAATTTGAACACCGGATTCCCGGGCAGTCCGCTTTTCAGTGCCAGCGCTTTGAACAGATTGTAGTCGGGATATTTCGCGTTGCAATAGGCCCCATGAATGATTCTGAACAGATATCCCAGTCGAAGTTTTTCAATGATGATGTTGAGAGATTTCCAGCTCATGCGTTTCAACAGACCGAGATTCAGCAGATGCAGCAGCTATAAAAATTTTTGGGCGAGCAGATTATAAAGTCTTTCTCTCATTCCTTCAAGGTTCAGCATCCTGGCTTTAGCTCCGTTATCCGTCTCTACCCAATACACCTGACCTTTCATTGTCTTCAGGTATTTGTCATCAACCTTTTCTTCATCTCTTACAGTGATCGAAAGAGTTTCCAGAGCTGTGTTTTCTTTGATGTAAGGAAGAAAGGGTTGAGTCTGTTCATCATAAAGCTTCAATCTGTGTTCTATGGTTTCGATCTGGTCATCCACTCGCGTGACGAGTTTCCCACCGCATTTATCGCAGATACCTTCTATATGAGGAAGATCAAAATCGCTGTAGCCTGTGGCGCACTCCACGCATACTCGCCTGTTGCCTTCTATGATTCCAAAGACCAAAAATTTCCGGGGAACAGCGAGGTATAAAGCGAGGTCGATCTTGATTTTGGAGAACAGGACTTCTGCTTGAGCTTGAGTCCGCGGGAATCCGTCCAGGATAAATCCGTTAGTCTGGCATTTCTCCTCGCTCAGATGTTCCAGTATGATCGGAACAATGATTTCATCCGGCACGAGTGTGCCCTTTTCCATGTAGGAGGCGGCTTTTTGTGACAGCTCTGAGTCTGGGTCATCTTTGACCGCCGCTCTGAGCGCGATGCCCGAGGAGACATGAACGAGTCCCAGGGCTTCAAGGTCGCGAGACCTGTTTCCTTTTCCGCTGCCTGGAGGCCCCAAAAGAAGAATCTTCTTTCCTCTGACAGCATTTTTCAGTTTATCAAGGTTTTTCCAAAGACGGTGTTTCATCACATCTTTTCTAGGATTTCAGCGAGATTTGCATAGCTGCTGATCGTGAAGTCGGCCGTGTTTTCCTCCTTGTATTTCTCGTTGACACCGGCAAACAGAATGGCCCGCATGTTCGCTCCCTTGGCTCCGACGATATCCGAGTATTCAGAGTCGCCGATATGGACAGCCTCTTCAAGACTGCATCCGAGCGCGTCCAGAGTCTGTTCAAATATCTGCTTATGAGGTTTGGCCACACCGGCCTCATCCGAAAAGGTCGTCTGGGAAAAGTATTGATGAAGATCATGGTCACCGAGAAGATTCCTGACTGTGTTCGCGGAATGCCAGCCCGTATTGCAGATGACAGCCATCTTGTATTTATCCACAAAGGCTTCAAGCATTTCTTTTACCCCGGCTATGACCGGAGGACGGAATTCCAGGGCGATTTTATCGCAGTAATCTGCGGCTTCGTTGATCTCTTCATATGTAAGATTGAGGCCCGTAAGTTTCAAGATAGTCCGGACTCTGGCCATGCTGTTTTGAGTTTTTCTGTGATCGATGATGAATTTTTCGAAAAGTTTCGCTTCGGTGGAAAAATGCCTTTCGATATCTTCTTCAGTCACCGTGAAACCCTTGTTTTTCAAACGGGAAGCGAAATATTCCTTCCTTTGAATATCCCTGCTGCCGTCCTCTTCGATAAGAGTGTTCCAGCAGTCAAAAGTTATGGCTCTGATCATTTTTATCTTCTCCCTCCCCAATCACGTAAAGTGTTATTTTGTGTCGTGTACAAAAGAAAAATGAATTTCCATTTTAATAAGTGATGGGTTAAGTTTGGATATACTTAATGTTTATATCAGGGATATACGAAATGTCAAATTTTACAGAGAAAAGAGGACAGTCCCAGTCCTTCTGAAATTTAAGGACTGAAAGGGACTATCCCCGGAAAAAGCAGCCTGTTGTTTATGCTCAGTAATTAAGTAACACTTGTATTGATGATAATGAAGATAAAGGTGTCATTGCGAGCTTGCGCGGCAATCTCATGAGAAGGAAGGGATAGATCAGAGGTGTCATTGCGAGCGAAGCGTGGCAATCTTTTAGAGAAAATTGAATTTCTTTTTACGGGATTGCTTCACTCCGTTCGCAATGACATTATAAAAATGTTACCGAATTACTGAGCTAGAACACCTGTCCTCTTTTTTTTAAAAAAAACTATAAAAATAGTTGCAAAACTAAGTAATTAGTTGTATATTAGTAACGTTATGAAAGAACTCACAAAGGCCGAAGAGCAAATCATGCAAATTCTCTGGAAACTGGAGAAGGGTTTTGTCAAGGATATTTTAGCCTGTTTACCCGAGCCAAGGCCCGCGTACAACACGGTTTCCACGATAGTCCGGATTCTGGAAAAGAAAGGTTTTGTCTCCCACACGGCTTATGGGAAAACTCATGAATATTACCCCGTGGTCTCCAAAGAAGAATACACGAGGAACTTTTTAAAGAGATTCGTGGAAAATTACTTCAGCGATTCCTTTAAGGAGCTGGTCTCGTTCTTTGCCAAAGAGAAAAAGATGGGGGTCTCCGAATTGGAGGAGATCATCAAAACGATAGATAGGGAAATACAAAAGCAAAAGGCGGATAAAAATGAATAACTTCCTTCTCTATGCGCTGGAATCAGGTATCTGCTTGGCTATTTTTTATTTGATCTACAGGATTTTCTTAAAGCGGGAGACATTTTTCCAGCTCAACCGGCTTTTCTTGGTCTCCTCTGTGGGATTGTCACTCGTGATCCCGCTGATCAGGATTTCGTCTCCGATCGCCTCGCGACAGTTGATGGAAAGAATGTACGTATTCAGCTCGACATCTGTGTTCAGCTCGACTTCTGGGGCCCAAACTCCATCATTGAGCCTCGTTGATGTGCTGTTGTTCGTTTATTTTGGGGGCGTGTGCTTTATGTTGCTCCGGTTTGTTTATAAGCTTCTGAAGGTCTACACGTTGATCAGAAAGTACGGAGTCCAGAAATACGACGGTTTGAAAGTGGTTCCTCTTGAAAGCAACTGCTCCCCGTTTTCATTTTTCAACTATGTTTTCATCAATACGGCGAACATCTCGGGCGATGATTTCCAAAGGATCATCGACCATGAGACGATCCACATACGACAGTATCATTCTGTCGATTTGATCATCATGGAATTGCTCGCCATTTATCAATGGTTTAATCCTTTTGTATGGCCATACAGAGGATCGCTCAAAGAGACACATGAGTACCTGGCAGATTACGCAGTCATTGCGCAGGGCTGCAACACGGCAAGGTACCAGCTGCTCATATTCGAGCAGCATGTGGGCATGAAGTTGTTTGAATTCGCGAACAACTTCAATCAATCACAAATCAAAAGGAGGATAACCATGATAACGAAAAACAAATCCAAAAGATGGGCTCGAATGAAGTTCCTGATGATGCTGCCGATGATATGTGTTCTCGTTCTGGTTTTTGCTGATTCTAAAGTGGTCGGAGAATCTCGTCCGGACGGACAGGTCGGCATAGAGAGCGCCGCACCTTCTGTTGAAGAGACAGTGAGTTATCTCTTGACGGATGACGACAAAAAGTCGGACAAGGAGAAAAAAGCAAAGCTAAAAGAAATTGAAGCAGCGCTCAAAGAACTCAAATTGAAATACGCAGAGACCGATGATCCAGAGATGAAGAAGAAGATAAAGGAAAAAGCAGCGCAGTTGCAGCAGCAAAGAGAGAAACTGTTAGGCAATCCTGGAGGAGAATGGTCGAAAATCGATGAGCTGAAAAAGATGTACAAAAAGACAGATAATCCCGAGAAGAAGAAAGAAATCAAAATGCAGATCCAGAAGTTAGAGCAGAAGTGGGCAATGGAAGAGTTGAAGAAGATTGACGAGAACATCCAGGTGCTGAAGAAGAAATACGAGCAGACAGATGATAAAGAGAAGCAACATGAGATACAGAAGAAGATCACAGAGCTCGAAGCACAGAAGAAGAAATTGAAGAAGAAGTAACGAGCCTCAGCCAGATGATTCTGGAAAGGAGAGGACGCTAACCAGTATTCAACCCAAAAAAACGTGATTTAAAACAGACAAAAACTCGAAAGAGTGAGCCACATCCTGGAAGGAGCCAGGGTCACAGAACCTTGGCTCCTTCTTATCCTTCCCCAAACAAATAAGCACTGTTCTTTAAAATTCTGATTTATTCTTAGGGTTTTCTCTCCTTTTCCGTCGACTTCACTATTCCCAAAAAATGCATCGGTGGAGCGGGTTTGCGTAAGAGATGTATTTTTTATATATTTTATTCTTATAAATTCCATTTTGAGAGACTCCCCTGTGGGCAGTGCGTTAATGTCTCATAATGAATGGGTAAATATTTCTTTTAGTACAACCTGAATTTTTGATTCAAAGGAAGGAGGAATGAAAAAGGCAGTGATTCTGGGTGTCATTTGTGTTTTACTGTTTGTTTTTTCGAGCTGCGCTCCTGGGCCGAACACGGTCGAGAAAACTCCCAACAACGAGGGAAAAGTCGCTGGATTCTGGAAAGGAATTTGGCATGGCCTGATCTCCCCGATCACCTTCATTATTTCTATATTCACGAAGAATGTGCGGTTCTACGAGGTGCATAACAGCGGATTCTGGTACAATTTCGGCTTTGTCCTCGGAGCCGGTCTGTTTTTGAATGGAGGGATTCTGGGCTCCCGGAAGGCGCGGAAGAAGAAAAAGTTATAATCACAGAATTGACGGTTTTTTTCAGTTTAAAAAATTTTATCCCTTTATTGTAAAACGCCCGTATTCATGATTTTACACTTTTGTGTTGCCTTATGTGTGGTAAAAATACCCCTTAAAGAGAATGACGAGTCAACGGAGGATAAAGGATGAAAAAATTACTGATATCGGGATTAGTCGTATTGCTTGTCGCTCCGGGTTTGTTCGGTCAAGAGCTGACCGGAGAAGAGATCATCCAGAAAGTCAATGATCTGTTCAACGTTGATACGAGTTATGCGAAATCGAAGATGACGATCACGACCACCTCGGGCCAGAAGCGCACGTTCATTTCTGAAACGTGGAGCAAGGATAAAGGAGAGAAAAATCTTGTGCGGTATTTAGAGCCCTCCCGTGTCAAGGGCCAGGCGATTTTGATGCTGAATAACGCGGATGATATCTGGATGTTCTTTCCGCGGACGCAGCGGGTCCGCAAGCTGGCCACTCATGCCAAGAAACAGAAAATGCAGGGAAGCGATTTCTCTTACGAGGATATGGGGAGCGGTGATGCTTTTATTGAAGATTTCACTTCAAAAAGGCTTAAAGACGAAAAGATGGAAGGATTTGATTGCTATAAACTGGAACTCACTCGAAAGCCGGACAGTGACATGTCCTATTCGCGGATGATCCTCTGGGTGATCAAGGAGAATTTTGTGCCCGTAGTGATCGATTACTATGACGAGGATGATCCCACCTATCATATCAAAAGATTGGTGCAGAGCGATATCCAGGTCATCGATGGTATCCCGACCGCGATGCAAGTGGTGATGAGCAATGTCAACGACAACACTCAGACGGAGATGGAATTTTTGGAAGTCCAATTCAACATCCCGCTGGATGACAAAATGTTCACGGAAAGGGAATTGAAGAAATGAAAAAAGGAGCCGCTTTTCTCATATTTTTATTTTTGTCTGTATCCTCTCTTCTGGCCCAGGAAAGCGTGGATATCTTCGGGTATTTCGAATCTCAGGGTTCAGGGGCCGCAGTCAACAACGAATTCCTGATGCTGTACTCTAATAAACTCAGAGTAGACTTGAAGTCCAATCCTTCAAACACAATCACATTCGCGGCAAATTTTGATTACATCACGTTTCACGGCCAGACCACGTGGAATATCCTGGATTTTTTGCCGGCTGATGTCGTCGCAGAAGTTCCGCCAGGAATGGAAGCGTTTTATGTGATTCCTTTTGAGGACCAGCACTTTCTCGATAATGCGTACATCAAACTCTCCTTCAAGGCTTTCGACCTGACCGTGGGCAAGCAGCAGATATCCCTGGGAACGGGCTACGTCTGGAATCCGGTAGATGTCTTTAACATCAAAGAGCTCTTCGACCCGACGTATGAACAGCCCGGACATAACGCCATGCGGCTGGATATTCCGCTCGGGGCCACTTCGACATTCACGGCTCTGTTTTCCCCCGAGGACGACTGGCGGAATTCAGGGAAATTGATTCAACTGAAGGGAAGAATTTCTCATTTTGATTTGGCAATCACAGCCATCGAAAAAATCTGGCGTTTTCATGATTACACACAGTTTGATCCGGTAAGCATGTTCTTCCTGGAACTGCCAGGGAAACGGCAGCTTCTCGGGGCCAGTACAGCTGGGGAGATTCTTGGGTTGGGAATTTGGGCGGAATACGCCTACAACTGGATGGAGATTTCCGAAGATTTCTATGAGCTCGTCGTGGGCATGGATTACACGTTCAACTTTCAAACCTACATTATGTTCGAGTATTACCGCAACACGCTCGGCAAAACTGATCACACGGAATACACACTCAACGATTGGATGCGTGTATTAACGATGGAGCAGAAGTCCATCACTCGCGATCAACTCTACGCATTCCTCACGCATCCGGTCAGTGATTTGATGAGCCTCGGAGTGTCCACGATTTACAGCCTATCTGACGGAAGCCTGGCCTTGGTACCTACTCTGAATTACAGTCTTTCGGATAACGTTGAGCTCTTCGCCTACCTGAATTTCAATTTTGGGGAAGAAGGAAAAGTGTTTTCCCAAAAAATGGGGAACGGGGGATTGATAAGGGTTCGTGTGTATTTTTAAGTGACCGAGGGAAAGGAGAAAAAAGATGAGAGAAAAATTTCTGATAAAGCTGGCCCAGTGGCACGCCACTCACCCGTGGAGAATGATGTTGATCGTGCTTATTCTCACTGTCTTATTTGCGGGATTTGCCAGCCAGCTGACTGTCACCACACGCACCTCGGACTTGCTTCCTGAGCGTGACCCCAAAGTCGTCCAGTTCAACAGGATCATCGAAGAATTTGCGACGGCGACAAATCTGATTGTCTATGTCGAAGGAGAAGAACAGAGAATTAAAGAATTCGCGGATGCCCTTGCTCCAAAGATTTTGGAATTGAAAGATTCCAGCAGGGATGAAGAACTGAAGGAAGAGATCGATAAGCTCCGCACCAAGATTGAAAAACTGGAGGCCAGGGGAGGAAAAGAAGCGGAGATTGACGAACTTCAAGCTGAGATTAAAGAGCTTCAGTCTCAGATAAATTTCAAGCTGTTTCAGCGTGTGGATTACAAAGTGAACGTTGATTTTCTCAGAGAGCACATGCTGATGTTGGTGAAAGAAGAGGATTTGAAAAACCTGAAAGATGTGTATATGGATCCCAATTTGATCGGCCTGCTGAAGAATTACAATGATTCGATGGAGAAAGAATACGTCGGTCGGGAAGAATCCATATCCACGAGGGAGAAAGAAGACGGCGCCTGGGCGTTTCTGGAAGGCATCCAGAATCTGATCTTTGTCCTGAAGAGAGCTGCAGCAGGGGAGGAAATCTCGGAAGAGGAAATCCGGATCGCAGTGGATAAGCTTCTCTTCGGAGAGCCGTATTTTTTGTCTTACGATAAAACAGCTTTAATCCTGACCGCTGTTCCCTCTTTCACCATAATGGAAAGGCAGTACATTATGTCCAGCACTGAACTGACCCAGAGTGTGGTGGATGATCTGCTGCAGGAATATCCGGATGTCGAGGCCGGTTTGTGCGGGACTATTCCCAAGGAACACGATGAACAGGTTTATACTGAACAAAGTCTTGGATTCACGACCTTGATCGCCTTGGTGGCCATTCTTCTGCTCCTGATGTTTTCGTTCAGGATGTGGGTGGCCCCACTTTTTGCATTGATCAACCTGATAGTGGGCGTGGTCTGGGCTCTTGGGAGCGCGGCAATCGTGGTCGGTCAGCTCAACATGCTGACATCCACGATGGCGGTGATCATTCTGGGCCTGGGTGTTGATTTTTCAATCCATATTTTCTCTGTTTTCACAGAACGTCGGGAAGCCGGAGATTCCATTGCCGCGGCTATGGAAAAAACATTCCTGAAAAGCGGAAAAGGGATCGTCACCGGGGCCTTCACCACAGCCTGCGCCTTTTACGCCCTATTCATCAGTTCTTCCCGGGGTATGAAAGAGATGGGCCTGGTCATGGGAACCGGACTGGTGGCGATTCTTCTGGCGACTCTCCTCTGCTTGCCGTTCATGCTCATCTTCAGAGAACGATTCCGGGAATGGCGGCGGAAGAAGAAAAAGGTTGCCCAACGAGTCACTTATAGGGATATATCCTTCCAGTTTTTGGGACGTTTTGGAGAATGGCTCAGCAGAAAGTATGCCTTCACGATCTTCATCTCGGTGGCCCTGAGTGCATTCCTGATCTGGCAGGCGGTCACCATCCGATGGGATTACGATTACCGGAACATGGAGCCTCAAGTTCCTTCCATTCTACTCCTGGATGATATTATGGAGAAGTTCGACTTGAGCATGGATTATGCCCTGGTCATCACGGAGAGTGTCGAGGAATCCTACGATTTGTCCAAAAAATACCGTGATCTGGGTTCAGTGGCTGTAACGGATGATATTTCAGTCTTTGTCCCTTCTGAGGAGCAGCAAAAGATGAGAGCTCCCCATGTCAATGAAGTTAAAGAAAGCGTGCAGTCTACTCCCATCAGGATTGCTGTGCTTGCGGATGAGATGGCCGTTTTCATCGAAGAGCTTGAGCGGTTGGAGATGAACATCATGGAAATGCAGGACATGGCCTTCCTCGGTGGACAGGACAAAGTGGACAACAAGTGCAAAGAGATCGTGGGGGATCCGGATGATCCGGATTCCGAAAACATCGTTCAGAATCTGCTGCAGTCGTTGAAAGCGGATATCCGAGTAGCAGCCCGGGGAATGTCCGGATTTCAGCGGAGTTTCGCACCTTACTTCAAAGATTCTATCATCCGGATGAGCTCGACCGAACCCATCCGTCTGGAAGAGCTGCCCGAGACGATTCTGGACCGCTACAGCAACACAACGCGGGATCTCTTCCTGATCACTGTCTATCCCTCAGGAAGTATCTATGACGGGGAATTCATGAATAAGTTTGCGGAAGACGTAGAAAGGGTCAGTGACAAAGCAACTGGGATGGCCCCTTTGTTTGTTTCTCTTCTTAAGATTTTCGGCCGGGATGGGCGAAACGCCGCACTGTTGACACTGGTTGTTGTGTTTCTCCTGCTGTGGATTGATTTTCGGAAACCCTGGTACGCTTTGATCGCGATGATTCCTCTGGCTTTAGGTGTGTTCTGGATGGTTGGTTTGATGAACCTGACCGGTATTCTTCTGTCCATGATGACAGTCATGGGTGTTCCTTTGATCATCGGCATCGGCATCGATGACGGCGTGCACATCATGCACCGGTGGAGGATTGAAGGAAACAGCAGGATTCGAACAGTTTATGCCAGTACGGGAAAAGCCATCCTTCTCACCTCACTGACGACAATGTTCGCTTTCGGATCCTTGATGTTCTCCATCATGCCTGGATTTGCTCTGTTCGGTGGAGCACTCTTCCTGGGCGTGGGAGCCTGTTTCCTGACAACAGCGATCGTCCTGCCAGGAATCCTGGGCATTGTTGACAGAAAAAACAGCAACAAATAATATATGGAGACATTTTGATTGGTTAATGTAAATAAATGTCTCGAATATTTGCGGATTATATAGAAAAAGCCAAGCAGATTCTTGCGAGTAACTGGACCGGGAAGTCCACCAAGCCAGCGCCTGCTCTGTACCCTCACCAATGGAATTGGGATTCAGGCTTCATCGCCATCGGGAAGTCTCGCTACAACACTTTTCAAGCCATCCTTGAAATCGAAACGCTGTTCGAGGCGCAGTGGGCCAACGGGATGCTCCCTCAGATCGTGTTCAATCCGAAAGAGCTCGGTCATTATTTTCCGGAGCCGGATTTCTGGCAGACTGAGCGTTCCCCCCATTCTCCCGGGAATAAACTAACCTCAGGCATCACCATGCCTCCCGTGCATGCGATTGCGGTCGAAGAAATTTACCAGAATGCCTCTCAGCCGCGCCGGACTCTTCCGTTTCTCAAAAGGATCTACCCGAAACTTATTGCCCTTCATGAATATCTCTACAGGGAGCGAGATCCCGAAAAAGAAGGGCTCGTCTACATCAGGCATCCCTGGGAGTCCGGCATTGACAACTCCCCCACCTGGGATATCCCCTTAAGTCGGATTAAAATTGATAAAGCTTCACTTCCAGAATATAAAAGAAGAGACCTTGAGCATGGAGTCGATCCCAATATGCGTCCTTCCGACGTAGATTATGACCGGTATATCTATCTGCTCGATCTTTTCCGCCGCTGTGATTACGATGAAGAATGCATCCGCCGGTCGTGCGAATTCCTCATTCAGGATCCACTGTTCAACTCTATTCTGTGCCGGGCGAATGAATCTTTGGCAAGGATTGCGGAAGCCATCGGTGAATCTCCCAAGCTTCCCCAATCCTGGGCCAAGAAGACATCTGTGGCGATAAAGAGAAAGCTCTGGCATGAAGAACACGGCATTTTTGATGCCTGCGATTTGATGAAAGGGGAACTGATCGAGATCGACACGGCTGCAGGATTTCTCCCGCTGTTCGCCGGTGCGGCGACACGCGAGCAGGCCGAGACAATATACGAACGCCTGAATTCAGCCTCCTTCTGCGGCCTCCACCAGGGAAACTGCTTCACCATCCCGAATTATGACACTCAGAAAGAAGACTTCGACCGCCTCAATTACTGGCGCGGACCGGTGTGGATAAACATCAACTGGATGCTGGCGCTCGGACTCAGGCGCTATGGATACACGCTCAAAGCGGACTCCATGCAGAAAGACCTGCTCCAGCTCCCCATCCGTTTCGGGTTTCATGAGTACTTCGACTCTTTTGACGGGACAGGCTACGGCAGTGACAACTTCGGCTGGACAGCCGCCCTGTTCATCGCCCTTGTAGAGGAGTTCTACAAAGGTGAGGAAAAAGGGCTGGATCTAAAAAGAGCAATGAAAAAGATTTTTTCGAGCAGCCTGGTCTTGAACAGTGACCAGGAAATGCCGGATGTCTCGCCCGAGAAACTCGGGGCGGAATTGATGAAGTCCATAAAAAGTGTGAAGGACAGCTATTATGATACTCAACGCGGTCTCGTGGATTATGAGAGACTGCGCCAGAGTCAAGAGTTTAGAAATTACCGCATCCTGACGAACGGCCTCAAAGAGTTCGATCCCAACACTCTCAAAGGCCGAAAGGAGAAGCTGGCATTCTGGATAAACCTGTATAACACCATTGTTGTGGATGGGATCATCACTCTTAAGATAAAGAGTTCAGTCAAAGAGGCGCCGGAATTCTTCAAGAAGATCAAGTATCAGATCGGCGATTTTCTTTTCTCTCCGGATGACATCGAACACGGCATCCTCCGGGGCAATGTCAGGCCCTATTTCCGGCTGACACGGCCTTTCGGAGTTGGTGATCAGCGGAAAGACTGGATTTTAAAACCTGTGGACCCGCGCATCCACTTTGCTCTGGTCTGCGGCTCGAGGTCCTGTGCACCGATCGATTACTACGATTTCGAAAAAATCGACCAACAGTTAGAAAAGGCGGCAAGCAGTTTTATCAATTCTTCAGAAGTTTTAGTCCTCCCTGAAGAAGGAAAGATGTTAATCTCTAAGATATTTAGCTGGTATGAGAAAGACTTCGGGGGACGAAGAGCGATCCTGGATTTCATCGTCGACTACCTTGTGGACGACGCAGCCAAGGATTTCATCAGGCAAGAGCACGAACGATTAAAGATCGAATACCTGCACTATGACTGGAATCTGAACCGTTGAGATAAATTACAGGTTTTAAGAGATACGTTTATATTATTAAGTGTGAATCAAGCCTGAAGAGAATAAGAGCTTAAGAATTGTCCGCCGTCTTCCTGCTGACAAATCCCGTAAAAAATCAGAATGGATTTTCGTCGTCGTATAAAGTCCCTTCTTGAAGGTTAAATCCGATATCCTCGATCCCGAGCATCTTGAGTGCCGAAAACAGGACCTTCCCGGTGTGCAGGAAGGCCACGGCTGTGTGGTGAGGGTATCTTTTTTCGATGAGCACATGACGGTAAAAACGGGCCATCTCTTTGATGGCGAAGACTCCGATGCTTCCGAATGATTTGGGGTCGATATCCAGAACCTCCCCTTCGGCGATGTAGGCGCGGAGCGCGGCATCGGCTGTGGACTGGAGACGGAAGATCGTCATGTCACCGGGCCGGATCCGGCCTTCCAGCGTTCCCCTTGTGATGTCCGGCTCTTTTCCAGGCTCCATCAACCGATTCATGATGAGCTGGTACTTCATCTGGGGATCGAGCAAGCAAGATGAGGGCGTGTTCCCGCAGTGGAATCCCATGAACAGGTCGCTGGATTTGTATTTCCTGACTTTATCCTTCGCTACTTTGTACATATCATCAGGAACCGTGTTGTTAATATCGAGGAGTGTGGCGGGAAGCTCGGTGGCGCAGGCCGCCATGTATTCGCTCAGGGCACCGTAGATATCCACCTCGCAAGCCACAGGAATCCCTCTGGAAGCCAGCCGAGAGTTGACATAGCAGGGGACGAATCCGAAATAGCTCTCGTACGCGGGCCAGCATTTGTTGGCAAACACACCAAACTCAGAGGCGCCGAGGTTCTCCTGCATGAATTTAGTCAGCGCCACTTCATACTGAGCCAGTTTTTCCAGAAGGTCCGGATAGGCGTTTCCCTTTCCCAACTCTTTGGCCATGTCCTCTTCGACTTTCTTGATTTCAGATGAACCCTTGGCTTTGAGAAAAATGTCGTAGAGGTCCAGTTCGCTGTTTTCCATCACCTCCACGCCGATGTCGAAAAGGGGCTTGATCGGAGCGTTGCACGCATAAAAATCCTGTGGCCGGGGTCCGAAAGAGAAAATCTTGAGCTTTTTAAGTCCCGCGATCACTCTGGCAGCGGGAATATATTCGGCGATCATGTCTGCCACTTCTTTGGCCACACCCACAGGATATTCGGGGATGTGAGGATTCAGACCTCTTAATCCAATGTTATAGGAAGCGTTGAGCATTCCGCAGAAGCCATCGCCCCTTCCCTGGATCAGGTCTTTTCCACTTTCCTCTGCAGCGGCCACGAACATGACCGGACCGTCGAACTTCTGGGCCAGTACGGTGGTCGGTCCCTCTGGCCCAAAATTGCCGAGATAGATGATGAGTGCGTTGACCTTCTTTTTCCTGATCTCCTCAAGAGCCGTCAGCGTGTCCTTCTCGTTCTCGACAATCGTCTCGATATCTGCAAGAGGAATCTTCTTGCTCTGACACTCTTTGATAACTCTGGCTTTTCTCTTCTGAGACAGTTCGACAGGAAAGCAGTCCCGGCTGACCGCAACGATTCCAGGATTGATCTTGGGTATATTGTTCATTCTTTACTCCCTTTTTTCTGGCCGTAGTAGGCATCCGGCCCGTGTCGTCTCCGGTGGTGCTTTTTCAAAAGATATCCAGGAATCCTTTCGCACTCCCGATTTAAAAGAAGCGTCCCCCAGGCCATCTGGGCCACTTTCTCCAACGCCACGCTGTTTTGGACCGCTTCATCCGGAGTCTTTCCCCAGGTGAACGGGCCATGGCCGGCCACGAGAACCGCCGGCATCTCCAGAGGATCAAGCTTGGCAAAACGTTCGATGATCACTCTGCCAGTGTTGACTTCATAGTCTTCCTCAACTTCTTTTTTACTGATTTGCCGTGTGACTGGCACGGATCCTGGAAAATAGTCGGCATGTGTGGTTCCGAGGCATGGAATTTCTTTGCCTGCCTGGGCGAAGACAGTGGCATACTCGCTGTGAGTGTGAGTTACGGCAGAGATTCCCTTGAAGGCCTTATAGAGTTCGAGATGAACGGGAGTGTCCGAGGAAGGAGTCATCTCTCCTTCCTCGATTTTCCCTTCCCAATCCACAATAACGATATCGTCTGGCATAAGCTCGTCGTAAGAAATACCGCTGGGCTTGATGGCTACTATTCCCTCATCGCGGTCACAACCACTGACATTGCCCCATGTCAGGATCACGAGGTTGTGCTTGACTAAATCCATGTTCGCGCGCCAGACCTGTTCTTTCAACTTCATTCTTTTCATTCGGGTTTCCTCTGTCTTTCCCTTAGAGAGATGAGATCTTTCATAACATTGTGGAGATTACCCGACCAGGTTGGGTTTCCGAAAGAATCGTGGAGCTGGCTGTAGAGTCGGAACAATTCCGTGTAGGCCTTATGACTTTCCGGGTCAGGTTCATAAGTTTCCTTGATACCGGTCAGGGCTTTCTGGGCGTCTTCCACAGTCGAGAAACCACTCTTTTCTTGTCCTGCGGCCACAGCACCGAAGATGGCTGCCCCCAATGCGCAGGTCTGATCGCTTCGGGAAACTTTCATCGGGCGTCCGGTGATGTCCGCGTAAATCTTCATCAGGAAAGGATTTTTCACAGCCAGTCCGCCACAGTTCACGATTTCTTCGACTTTGACTCCGTATTCCTCGAGACGGTTGATGATGGTCAGGGCCCCAAAAGCCGTGCCTTCGATCAACGCCCGGTATATCTCATGGGCCTGCGTGTGAAGCGTCTGCCCGATGAGCAGGCCGCTCAGGCGGACATCCACCAAAATGGTTCGGTTTCCGTGGTTCCAGTCCAAGGCCAGGAGCCCGTGTTCTCCGGGTTTTTGTTTTGAAGCTTCGACTTCCAGGTTTTTGAATTTTTCATCGGGAGTTTTTCCGTAACTGTCCGGGGCCAGATGATTCACGAACCACAGGAAGATATCCCCGACCGCGGACTGTCCCGCTTCGATACCGTAATGATCCGGCAGGACCGAACCGTCCACGATGCCGCAGACACCCGGGATATCCTCGTAGCCTTTGTGTTTGGGGGAAACCATGATATCACATGTACTCGTGCCCAGGATCTTGACCAGCGTCCCTTCTTTGACTCCGGCACCGACTGCTCCCATGTGCGCGTCAAACGCGCCGACCGCCACGGCAATTCCAGGTTGAAGCCCGAGCTTTTCCGCCCATTCGCGTGAAAGTGTTCCGGCCAGCCGATTTGAGGGCACAGCCTTTTCATACAGTCTATCGCGGAGCTTTCCCAGGTCAGAATCGAGTGAAGACAGGAATTCTTTGTCCGGCAGGCCGCCCCATTCTTCGCTGTACATGGCTTTGTGGCCGGCGGCGCAAACGCTGCGGATAATCTTATCAGGACGTGTATCACCGGCCAACAAGGCTGGAATATAGTCGCAGAACTCGACAAAACTGTGCGCGGCCTTGAAGACTTCAATATCAGTGTTCATGCAGTGGAGGATCTTGCTCCAGAACCACTCCGAGCTGTATGTTCCCCCGACCTTGGCCAGGTATTGCGGGCGAATTTCCTGTGCCCGCTCGGTGATTTGAGCGGCCTCCGCATGGCTGGAATGGTCTTTCCACAGCCAGACCATCGCATTCAGGTTATTTTTAAATTCAAGATGCAAGCCCAGAGGCGTGCCTTTATCGTCGACCGGCATCGGGCTGCTTCCGGTCGTGTCCACGCCGATCCCGATGATGTTTTCCGGCGAGAATTCCGGATCCTCCTTTTTTGCCAGAGCCGCGGCCTCATGAATGGATTCCACGAGGCTTTGATGGTAATCCTTTGGATTTTGACGGGCAACGTTCGGGTCTTTGGAGTCCAGGAGGATGCCCTTTTGTCCAGAGGAATAATCGGATACAAAACTGGCAAGCTCTCTCCCCTCTGTCAGGTCCACGATGAGTGAACGGCAGGAATTGGTCCCAAAATCCAGGCCCAACGCGTACTTTTTCATTTGTTTCCCGACTTTCCTTCCTGTGTTTTCCCTCTGTCGATAATACTCTTTTTCGATTTATTTGGCTATGACGAGCGGTGAAAAACAAATCATCGCCAGGGCTATAATGATCAGGACGATCACGGAGAGGATGACATCCCTCTTGTTCCAGCTCGCTCTCGAGGCTTTCTTATCTTCGGCCACGGTTGTCGCGTATGTCAATCCTTGAATTTTTTGAGTATCAGGAGGTCGGGAGAACATGCTCACAACGATCATCGAGCCGATGCAAAGGAGTGTTAAATAGACGCAGAAGTAGAGGAAGTTGACGTTGGCAAACGTGTACAGCCAGCCGCTCAGTTTGTCCTTGAAAAGTTCTGCAACCAGACGCAGCATGCCGATGACAAACCCGCCGATGAGCGCGGTGAGCGCGCCTTTGGAGTTGATCCTTTTCCAGAATATCCCCAGGAGGAAGACCGAGAAGATGGGGGGGGCAAAATAAGCCTGGACACTCTGCAAGTAATGATACAGTTCGCTGGAGATGAATTTCATCAGCGGAATCCAGAGAATGCCGCAGACGACCACTACTCCTGTGGCGATCCGACCCACAAGGACCAGAGTTTTTTCAGAAGCCTTTGGCTTGAGCTTTTTGTAGATATCCATAGTAAAAAGGGTTGAACAGGAATTGAAGACCGCGGCCAAAGAACTCATCAGCGCCGCCAGAAGACCTCCGACCACCAGGCCTCTAATTCCTGCAGGCAGAAGCATCTTGACCATGGCCGGAAAAGCCATGTCCGCGGCTGGAAGATTGAGCTGGCCCGTTTTGGCCAGCGCATAGGCCGTCACCCCGGGAATAAAAAAGATGAAGAAGGGAAAGAGTTTGAAGTAGGAGGCGAGGATTGTGCCGCGTCTGGCCTCTGTTTCATTTTTGGCGGCCAGGACCCGCTGGACGATGACCTGGTCGGTGCACCAGTACCAGATCCCGACGATCGGCGGAGCGAGGAGCATTCCTAGCCAGGGAAAATCCGGATGGTCCAGAGGTAGAAAGAGGTTGAGATGCTCGCTTCCCGCCACAGCCACAAGATTGTTCCACCCGCCAATCTTGATTATGCCCACGATTGTAACGGTGATCGAGCCGACGAGCAAGACAATCGCCTGCAGGGCCTCGGTGTACACCACTGCACGGAGTCCCCCCAGGATCGTGTAGATTCCCGTCAGCACGACCGTGATCAGTGCGCCTGTCCAGAATTCGGTCCCCAGCAGTGCCTGGAACACTATGGCGCCGGCATAAACCGTCACAGAGACTTTGGTGAGCACATACGCGACCAGAGAGATCAACGATAAAAACCAGCGGGCTGTGGGGGAGTAGCGCTTTTCCAGGAATTCCGGCATCGTGAACACTTTACTCCGCATGTAAAACGGGACAAAAACCCAGCCGAGAAGAAGGATGCACCAGGCATGAAGCTCATAGTGCCCCATGGCCACTCCGGTTTTGGCAGCAGTGCCGGCCAGGCCGACCACGTGTTCCGAGCCGATGTTGGAGGCGAAGATTGAGGCGCCGATGACGAACCAGCCCACATGCCGCCCGGCCAGAAAGTACTGTGTCGAGGATTCCTGTTTTTGCCGGATCACCCACCAGGCAATGCCGAGGATGATCGAAAAATATCCAGCGATGACTATCCAGTCCAAAGATTGCATGATGAGCGCCCTCTTTCCCTCATTTTCAGAAGTTAATATTTACTATTAACGTTCACGATATGTCAAATAATGAATTATTGGGGTCAGGTTTCAATCTTCCGTTTGTATTATCCAGAAGATAAAATGATGATCTTATAAGCGATAATGGTAAATGGAGACCTGACCTCATTTGCAGGTTTGACATTGGAGATGAACTGTTTTTAAAATGACACACGCCTCTCTTGGAAAAGAGGAAAGGAGGGATGTTATGAGAAATTGGCAAAACATCTTATTGGGTATTGCCGGAGCGCTGATTTTATCTATAGGTTTTGTTTTCGCTCTGAATAATGAGGATCCGCAGATTCAAAACCGGATCATAATCAACACCGATCTGGGGAAGGACACGATCAATAAAAATATTTACGGCCATTTTTCTGAACATCTCGGGCGCTGCATTTATGACGGCTATTGGACAGGGGAGGACAGTCCGATTAAAAACGTGCGGGGAATCCGCAGCGACATCGTGGAAGCTTTGAAAAAGATAAAAATCCCGGTTCTCCGCTGGCCGGGGGGGTGTTTTGCCGATGAATACCACTGGAAAGACGGCGTAGGCCCCCGCGATGACCGTCCGGCTATGATCAACACCCATTGGGGACGTGTGACCGAGAATAATCATTTCGGTACGCATGAGTTTTTGGACCTTTGCGAACAGCTGGAGTGCGAACCCTACATCTGCGGGAACGTCGGAAGCGGCACGGTCCGGGAAATGCAGGAATGGATCGAGTACATCACTTTTGACGGCCAGAGTCCTATCGCCGACCTCCGCCGGAAAAACGGCCGGGAAGAGCCGTGGAAACTGAAGTTCTTCGGAGTCGGCAACGAGAACTGGGGATGCGGAGGGAACATGACTCCAGAGCATTACGCGAATCTCTATCGTCGTTATCAGACCTATGTGCGGAACTTCTCTAGGAACCGGATTTACAGGATCGCCTGCGGAAGCTACGGTGAGAATTACAAGTGGACTGATGTGCTGATGCGGGAGGCCGGGCGGATGATGAACGGTCTGAGTTTCCATTATTATATCGTTCCCGGCGGCTGGGGAAACAAGAACTCGGCCACTCAATTCGAAGAGAAGGACTGGTTTGAGACTTTACAGAAAGCTCTGTTCATGGATGAGCTGTTGACCAGGCATTCGGCCATCATGGACAGGTATGACCCGAATAAGCGCGTGGGCATGATCGTCGATGAATGGGGCACCTGGTATCAGGTGGAGCCCGGCACCAATCCCTCTTTCCTCTATCAGCAGAATTCACTGCGGGATGCAGTCGTGGCCGGAGCTGTGTTGAATATCTTCAACAGCCACTGTGAGCGCGTCAAAATGGCCAACCTGGCTCAGACCATTAATGTTCTCCAGTCGCTGATACTGACACAAGGGGAGAAGATGGTCGTGACTCCCACCTATCATGTGTTTGACATGTACAAAGTCCATCAGGACGCGGTGCTGCTTCCTTTAGACCTGGAATGCCGCCAGTATGGACGGGGAAAGGAAAGTCTTCCGGCTTTGAGCGCTTCCGCGTCTCAGGATAAAGCGGGGAAGATCCATGTCTCTCTCTGCAATCTCGACCCGAATCAACATTTAGAGACAGTTCTGGAATTCCGCGGTACAGATGTCAAAAACGTAAAAGGAACGGTTTTGACCGCCGATAAAATGACAGCGCACAACACCTTTGAAAAACCGGAGAATCTCAAGCCTGCAGTGTTCAAATCGGTTCAGTTGAAGAGAGGCACGATTATGGCGACCTTGCCGCCCAAGTCAGTCGTCGTTCTGGAAATCAACACAAAATAGGATTAAAAAAAAGGGATATTCCAATGTTTTTACGTAAGGAATGCAGCAATTTCATCCCTGTGTCATTGCGAGCGAAGCGCGGCAATCTCTTAAAGCAGATATATTTTTTCCTCTGGAATTGCTTCACTCCATTCGTAATGACATGAGCAAAATCTTCTTGAATTACTAAGCAATTTCACGTGTCTTTCTTTTTATTTATAAGGCCTCAGATTAAATTTTCTATTTGACTTTCCACTCGTGAATTCCCGCAGAAAATTTTTCCTGGAGCTGGATTTCCAGCCGGAGTGCTGTTGTCCGGACAGGAGTGAAGGTTACCCGGTTGTACATGTCTTTGTTCACGCCGTA
>CAYGBC010000011.1:0-52633 GCA_964348015.1 uncultured Eubacteriales bacterium
GAGATTAACGTCTTCGACCTGGATGGGAACCTGGTGAGAAAGATAAAGAAAGATTACAGAAAGGCCCGTATTCCTGAGGAATACATAAAAGAAAAAACAGAAAGTATGAGTGAGGCGGACAGACAGAGGATCTACTTTCCCGAGTATTTCCCTCCCTTTCAGTGCGGTTTCGTTGATGATGAAGAAAGGCTCTATGTCATAACGCATGAAGAGGGCAGTCGTCCCGGTGAATACATGTGTGATGTCTTCAATCCCGAAGGCATCTTTATCGCTCGAGCAAGCGTACCTGGAATTATCGATTTGGAAATAATTTTTCTTCCACCCATTTCCAGAAAGGACCTCCTCTACTGCATCCAGGAGAAAGAAAACGGGTATCAGGAAGTTGTGATATATAAGATGAAGTGGGAATAACCTGTTTGTAACCCAAACCCCCTAAGCTCTGGCTTGCCTGTATTGAAAAAGCAATAATCTGATGTATTTCTTTGTGTCGTCGGAAGACAACTATGCAAATTGGCTTAATTTCTGGATTTGATGGATGAATTTATCGTTTCTCAGTGCATAAATAAACTCAGAAAAAGTTCTAAGATTGGGTATGTTGGGGCTGCCATCCATAATTAAGCTGTTTTTCGAATAAAACTGGAACGCAGTCAAAACAGGGCGTTCGACCCGGCTTTCATCGCGTCTACAGTGACTCTTACAGCCGATTACCTTGAGCGTCCGGATTTTTTGGGTGCCGGCTTCTTGTAATCCAGGTTTTTGTAGTGGATCATGGAGTTGAACACGAGAAAAAATGATCCGTGTGTTTCATGGCGCCACATCGGGTTGATGCTGAACATGACAATGTGACCGTCTCCGAGTTTACAGTCGACCACAGCCGGGGCTCCAGCAAGTTCTTCGCCGTTCGCCAGACCTCCGCTGATCAAGAGATCCTCCACTTTCGGGGTAAAACGGAGAATTGTTTTCGTCTGGACCTGCGGGGCTCCGGTTCTTTCGGGAGGCTCGGCTTCTTCCTGACGGGCCTTTTGGAATTCCTCGATAGTCTTCTGTCCCAAGTCTTTGGGACGTCCCTGCACAACATCCGTGTCATCGGGCCCGCCCCGGCCGCTCACTCTACCGCGGGCGGCTCCTCCGCCCATCATGAAGAATCTCCGGCTGAAACCGCGGCCGGCCGCGAAAACCGGCGATCTGCTGAAATAAACGCCCAGTTCATTGCCGTACCCATAAGAGATCGGGCTGGTTTTATCAACGACCTCTGCCTTATAGACGCTTCCCCGGGCCCACAGATTTTCTGTGTCCCTGATTGAAATTCCCTGGGCCAGGCCGAAATGGATCGGCAGCACCGAGCTTCCGGTTAGCGTTATAAACAGGCCGCCTTCTTTGATAAAATCGCGCAGGTGCAGGACACCTTCAAGCTCCAGTCCTCCGCGCATATCCTCGGTCGATGCCTGATGCCCGATATTCGGTGTCAATTCGGACTTCTTCCACGGAATCGGTTTATCGCCGCTGAGACCCTCGACAATGCTCAGCGCATTTCCACGGGTCGGACCCAGCAGAATAACGTCATAAGAATCGCGCAGGCGGGGATTGTCGCGTATTTCATGGACAGAAATGTAGTCATAAGGAATTTCCAATTCATCGAGAGCGATCCGGACCCATCCTTCGGTCTGAGTGCTCTGCCAGGTGTGCACAAGCGCGACGCGCGGAACAGAGATTTCCAGAGTGTCGACCTCTGGAAGAGATTTCACGGCATAGGCAGTAAAACCGAATTTTTCGCCGGCTTCATCCAGAACACTCTTCAGGTTACCGGAGTTTTCATCCGTCTTGATGATGAATGTCCCTGCATTGAATGACTGGTCCTTTACCTTAAACGGTTCTGCAGCGGCATGCATTTTAAGCTGGCTGTGCGTGAAAACGAACGTGGCCAGCGGATTATCCGCGTTATGATTGATCAGAAAAGCCCGTGTCGAGCCCCGTTCGAGATTTTTAGTGCCTCCAGAGACTGTGATATCCTTCACCAAGTTCATCGGAACCGATAAAATCTCTGTTTCCTCCACCCGAACAGTCTGGACATTGTAGAGCGGACCCAATGTCCAGCCGGTGTCATCGTAGGGCCGGGGATCGCTCGTGTTGAAATACTGACGGTCGAGCATCATATCCGCCATTCGTGAATAGGGCTGGTCCATGCGGATGATGAAGCTGTCTGCAGAGTAATCGGTCTCTTTGACGGTGAAGGCTTTTTCGGCTTTGTGCACCTCGACTCCCTGCCACTGGAGCAGCTTCAGAAGACGAGCGGCCAGTCCGGGTCTCGGATCATCGCCGGGGAGGATGTAGGCTGCCGGTCCTTCATTATGGGGCTTCGCGATGGACCGCTGACTCTTGAGATAAAAGTTTTCCATGAATTTCTCTTTGTTGTTGGCGAGATAATTCATCCCGACGAGTATGCCGCTCTGCTGGAGGTTGACGTTGTTGCGGATAGACCACAGAGTGCGCGCCAGCGGCGGGTTTGGCCGGTACCAGGCTCGATCATTCCGGTTCCGTATAACGCGAGTGCTCCCGTCACCAGCCCCCTGTGTTTCGTAAAAACGTCCGATAGCATTGTGACCGTTTGCCGCGTAAAAAGCGTAATTGGGCGCCCATCCGTCATAGAATTGGTGTGTCCAGACACCCGGCACACCCTGTTTGGTCAATTCGTTGACTTCTTGGTAGGCAAACTGGTGCCATTCGTCGATAACGATGGGGTCGAGCCAGGCATTGTACGGTCCTGTGCCGGTTGAAATATACAGGTGGGGACCGGACTCATGCAGGTCATGCATGACCTGCGGATGATACTCCAGGAATGTCCTCATGATGTGTTTGCTCAGCTGCAGAGAGAGGGCGAGGTTATCCCTGTTATTGTCATGGGCGACATATTTCCCCCAGTAAAGAGGCCGGCGCGGATAGCTGCCTTCGGGGTCCTTCCGCCTGGCCATAGCCAGATCGACCTGTTTATCACGGCCGTCCACCTCCAGAACCGGGGTGATCAGC
Source organism: uncultured Eubacteriales bacterium (assembly GCA_964348015.1). Lineage (GTDB taxonomy): Bacteria > Acidobacteriota > Aminicenantia > Aminicenantales > Aminicenantaceae > SOIA01. The sequence continues at coordinate 3,025 of CAYGBC010000011.1, forward strand.
ACGATCGCATTCTGGCGGATCGCTTTGATAAAATCCGATTCGTCTACAGCGATGCGGTAGGCCAGCTCCATCAGCATTTCCGGGGATCCTGTTTCTCCGGAGTGCATGGCGCCGGTGGCCCAGTACATCGGTTTGGCCTCCCGGATGAGCTGTTTGGCGTCCTGTTCTGAGATTGTCCGCGGGTCCGCCAAGCTGGCGTTCATCTGTTTGTACTTGTCAAGGTTCTGTATCGTATCCTCGTCGGAAATGACAACCAGAATCATTTCCCGTCCTTCCTCGGATTTGCCCCCGACAAACACCTTAACGCGTGGAGAGGCATCCGCGAGCGCCCGCATGTATTTATGGACTTCGTGCGAATAGCTGAGCACATCAGCCGCCCCAGCGATATGTCCGAGCACATCCAGGGGAGTGGGAACATTTTCAGAATACGGAAGATAATTCACATACGTTGTCAGAAAGTGGTCATCCGTGGTGAATTCGAGTATTTTTTTCGTGTACTCTTCATCAATTTTCTGCTTCTGGGCGAGGATGGGATTGACTGAAAAAAACACAAGAATACAGAACGTGATGACCAGTTGAGAGAAAATCCTGTGAGACAATGACCTTTTTGAAAAATATCCGGAAGACTTTCGCATAATCTGACCTCCTTTTTAGGGATTCCTATTCCTGAAAAAATAGCAAAAATCCTTATCAGAGAATATCTGCTCTTGACGGGATAAATCAAATGAACCGGAAATGCCAAAGATACGCGTGTTCCTCATGGGCGTTGATGATTGAGATGGGCTCAAAATTCGAAGGGATAAGATATTGAATTTTACATCTAAAGTCAAGACATGCCGATAAGAATTTATCCGCCCTGAAGATGCATCTCAATCATGCTTCACTTCCACTTCCACTGTGAAGAATTTGTATTGATCATACACAAATGTGGCCAGGTATCGGGGATACTCCTTACCAGCATAAGTCGTTAAAGTCTCTTCGATGACCTGTCTGCTCGGAAACCGGACACCGTTCTTTTCCACTTCATAGAATACAGCCCAGGAATAGGAGCTTTTTAAGTCACCTGAGGCAGTAGAGCTTTTTCCCACAAAGCCCGGGATATGCGTCGGATCCCACTCGATCTTGATGATGCTGAAGTTGTTTTCGTCCACCCAGATCTTCCCAAAATTGTAATTGTCCTCGCGCTCTTCGGTCGGATTCGCGCGGATGACGATTGTCCTGGTTCCGTTTATCTCATCCTGACCTATAATTTCATAATTGAAATGCCGCTGCCAGTACCGGCTTAAGAAACCCACTGGCCCGAAGACGATAAACTGGGCCTTGAATCTTTTGATTTTGAGCTCTGCATTTTCTATACGCTTCTTTCTTTCGCCCTCCTGGAGAAGTATTCTTTTTTCTTCCTGAGTATCTCCTTTTCTGATCATCTGGTAGTCATAGATGTAGGTATTCACTTTTCTATTTTTATACTTGAGTCCTGTGTGTTTCATTTCTGCTGCCGATCCAAGGTCAGAACGTGAAATAGTTTCGATTCTTTTATAGTTATGAATCTCTTCTGTGATGTTTTCACTGCAGATGAAATCCAGCGCCATGGTCATCAGTCTATCGCAGTACAGGGCCGTTTTATTCAGGATCTCCTTGAGCCTCGCTTGATCATTTTCTGTGGCGGATTCCTGAGAAAGAGAGTTTTGCCCTAAGCCAAAGAGAAACATGAATATGAGAAGGTAGATTTTCATTTTTCGCATCCCCTACGTAAAAATCTATCACAAGCCTGTTGGAATTTGCAACCGGCATTTCCTGGCTCTGGAGACATTTCATCTGACATTTCCCCGATATGCTTTTGCAGTGGACTCAAGATTCATCTCTCCGGCTTTTTGACATAAAAATTTTTCTGTGATATACATTTTCTCTGGGACACAGAGGAGAGAAGCCTGTGGTTCGAACGGGCTTATGAGATAAAAGAGGCGGGAGATTGATTTCAAGAAAAGGACCGATAATATTCATCTGTCTTGCCTTTTGGACCCAAATAAAAAAATTGTGAGATAGCGCCATGAAACTTGTCTGCTTAGAAGGTCAAGAAAAGGATATGACTTGGGAACTGGGAAATACGCGGACTGTCATTGGCCGGGATTCGATCTGCGACGTCATTCTCAATGATCCGAAATTGTCCCGAATCCATGCGGAGATCGTCAAGGAAGGGAACACGTTCATTTACTACGACAAAGAGAGCATGAACGGTTCTTTCATCAACAACGATCGGGTGACGCGTCAGATACTGATTCCCGGTGATATCATTAAAATTGGAGATACTTCCATAAAAGTTGCTGGGGAAGATTTGACCACAAATATCAATTGGCAGAAGAGCGATCCGATGATCACCTCGAAAATCCCTCTGGATCAATTGACAAGCCAGATAGAGGAAGCCGTCGCTCCCGCTAAAGCCGTCGCGGAAGACCGTCCTGACCTCGCAACGCAAAGACATGTCCAGGCCGCCAAACTGATCAAGAACCTGGAGACGATCTATCAGGTCGGCAACGCGATCAATTCGATTCAAACAGTTGACGAACTTCTCGACCAGATAGCCGGGATGATGCTGGGTGTTTTCCAAGATGTGCAGAGAGTGTGTATTCTGCTCAAAGAAGACAAAAAAAAGTTCGAGCCGAAGTTTATCAAAACTCGGTCAGATGTTCCTGCTCAGCCTTTCCAGTTGAGCAGTACCATTGTTAACAATTCGGTCAAAGAAGAGGTGTGTATTCTGGCCAACGACGCAGCGAAGGATGAAAGGTTTGCCGGGTCGGAAAGCGTACTCACGATGAACGTGCGGTCTGTCATGTGTGCTCCGCTGGTCAGCAAGGGGAATGTTTTGGGCCTGATCTACGTCGATAACCGCGAAAAGCCCAATTGTTTTGATGATAACGATGTGGCTCTCCTCTCCGCTCTGGCCAACCAATCGGCTGTCGCCATAGAGAATTCAAAGTTGTATGAGGACATTCAGAAGTCCTATCATGATGCGATTCTCGCGTTGATGAATACGGTCGAAGCCAAGGACCCGTACACTCGGGGGCACTCTCAGAGAACAGCCCGGTATGCGTTCGGTATCGCGCAGGAGATGGGATTGAACGAGGAAGAGTGCAAGCAGGTCAAGACTGGAGCCGAGCTCCATGATATCGGAAAAATCGGAGTCAAAGATTTGATTATCGGAAAAGACAGCCCTCTCTCCACTATGGAATTTCACTCGATTCAAGCTCATGTCCTCACAGGCGAGAAAATTCTCGGGCCGATTGAATACCTCAGTTTTGTCCTCCCGATAATCCGCCATCATCATGAGAAATTTGACGGCACAGGGTATCCAGATAGTTTAAAGGGAGACAAAATCCCGCTGGCGGCGCGGATCATAGGAGCTGCGGATGCCTTCGACGCCATGACAACGCAGAGGCCGTACAACAAGCCTTTGCCTTTCAAAAAGGCTTTGGAAAAGTGCAAAGAACAGAAGGGGACGCATTTTGATTCTAAGGTGATCGAGGCTCTGGACCGCTTCGTTACGCAGAACATTAAAAACCTGACCAAAACGGATGAACTTCCGGACAAACCGGCTAAAGCTGAAACCCAAAAAAAAGAAGCGAGTAAAACGGTTAAAAAAAAGGGCAAAATAAGCCCGACTAAAAAGAAGTAAGCGTTCCGCTTTCCATATCAAATCCAGATTGTGCGCGCAGTTCCGCCTGTTGCTTGAGCGACACGTCCGTGTTTCCACTGCGGATTCTTAAGCAGCTGGGGTGGTGAAGAAAAGAGATTGATCCATGATGATGCGTTTTCCGTTTAATCCAATCGAGAGGGCCAAGGAGGTTGAGCGTACAGTCATGCAGAACGGCAAACGATTGTATTACAGGTTCAGACCGGCACCGTATTATGGAGGGATAGCAACGGCTGATGCGATCGGATGTTCTTTTCTCTGTGCATACTGCTGGAATTATTCCAAGAATCTGTACCCGGCTCGTTTCGGCAAGTACTATTCCCCTCAACAGGTCGCATCCCATCTGCTCAGGATCGCACGGAAACGATCTTTCCGTCTCTTCCGGATAACAGGATCTGAACCAGTGCTGGGAGAGCCCTCTTTGGACCACCTTGTCCAGGTCATCCAGACGATATTGAACGAAATGCCTCGTGCCGTTTTCATACTCGAGACGAACGGATTTTTTCTGGGATACAGAACCGACTTGATTGAAAAAATAAATTTTCGCAATTTGCGGATCAGAGTTTCTCTCAAGGGTGTAAACGAGAAATCCTTTGAGTCTATTTCAGGAGTCCAGAGGGAGTTTTTCGAGTATCCACTCATCGCTCTCAAGGAAATGGAAAACCAGGATTTGAAGGCCTGGCCGGCGGTGATGTGGAACCTCTTCACAGATGATGAATTGGCCCAGCTTTCAGATCGGTTAGCAGGAATGACGATCCATGCCCAACTGGAAGAGGAGATTCTGGAAGCTTATCCCTTTGTGTTGGAGAACATGGAGAAACGCGGTGTAATAGAAAAAAAGTAGCCTGTCCCCTTTTTATTATTTAAACTTGAAATTTTTCTCGACGAAGAGTTTTAGGCAGGCATCTACGACTTTTGAATCATACAGAATACCCTTGTTTTTTGAGATTTCCTCAAGGGCTTTTTCCATGCCCAGAGCGGCGCGGTAGGGACGGTGGGATGCCATCGCCTCAACGACATCGGCCACGGCCAGAATCCGCGCTTCAATCAGAATATTTTCCCCTTTCACGCCTTCCGGATATCCTGAGCCGTCTATTCGTTCGTGGTGCTGAAGCATGATCTTCGTGACTTGATGGGGCAGCTCGATTCTCTTGAGGATATCATAGCCGACTTGCGGGTGTGTTTTGATCAAGTTGAAGTCGATCTCTGTGAGCTGCCCGGGCCAGCTGAGGATTTCGGCCGGAACCCGGATTTTACCGACATCATGGATCACTCCAGCCATCCGGATGCCTTCGATTTTCTCATTCGAAAGGCCCATCTCTTCGGCAATCGCAGTGGCCAGGCTTGTCACGCGGTGCTGGTGTCCTGCTGTGTAGGGATCCCTCATTTCGACAGCGGAAGCCAGGGCGTTGACCGTTTCTTCCAGAGCCTGCCGCAGCCTTTCGAAGCTCTGTTTGCGCTCTTCTTCCGCGAGCTTGCGCTCCGTGATATCTCGCGCGATGCTGAGAGCCGCAGGTTTCCCCTCATAGTCGATAATTCGGCTGCTCAGTTCGATCGGAATCACAGTCCCGTTTTTATGCTTATGGGCAGTCTCGAAGAAAATGTGTCCGCGTTGGTACAGCTCTTCGATACGTTTAGGAGCCTTCGCAGCCTGTTTCGGCCTGTCAATATCCGCCAGTGTCATGTTCATGATCTTTTCCTTCTTGTAGCCCAAGCGGTCACAGGCGATTTCGTTCGCCTCCAGGATATTCCCGTCCAGATCGTGGATAAAGATCGCATCGCCTGCCGAGTCAAAGAGCGTTCTGAACTTCTCTTCGGAGGCCTGGACGGCTTCCTCCACTTTTTTTCGTTCGGTGATATCCCATATGTAAGAACGTGTCCCGATGATGTTCCCGTTATCGAAAAGTGCATCCGCATGAATTTCCATGTGAACGATTTTCCCTTTCTTTGTGATTCCCTTGCATTCGTATTCTGACGGCACCTTTTTCCCTTGAATGCGTCCTTTATGGTATTTCTGGACTCTTTTCATGTCATCCGGATGAACGATGGAAAAGATCGGTTTACTTCCTATTTCTTCCAGGGTATAGCCAAACATATCTGCATATTTTCTGTTGCAGTACTGGACATTGCCTTCTTTGTCGTCGATGAGGATGGCCACCCCGGCTTTTTCCACCAGGTCCTTGTAGCGTTCCTCCGATTCCTTGATTTTCTCCCTGTTTCTTTCTCTTTCCGTGATATCTCTTGTGGTGGCGATGAACATCTTGGGTTGGCCTTCCGCGTCTTTGATGACCGCACAGTTCAGGGCTCCGATGAAAGGTGTCCCGTCCTTCTTCAGCAGCGTGTATTCCACATCTTTGATGTACCCGACCTTGAGCGTCTTGTTCAGGTTCTTCATGGCTCTATCGTGTTCATCCGGTGCGATCAAGGAAAGGGCGTTTTTTCCGATCAATTCCTTAGCCTGCTTGTATCCATGAATTTGGAGTGTTTGTTCGGAGACGTACGTGATGTTTCCCTCCAAGTCTGTGACGGTCACAGCGTCAGGAGAAGTCTGCACCAGCGTTTTGTACCTCTCCTCGCTTTCATGGAGGGCTTTCTCGGCCAGTTTTCGTTTTGTGACATCCCTGAGGATTCCGAGAACCCTCAACTTCTCTCCTGGAAGAGGAACTGTACTGACTTCCACATGTTTAGTTTTTTTATTCTTTGTGAGAATCCTGAACGAGTATTCAGGAGGGAGTTTTTCTCCCTTCCTCCTGGACTTCTCTCTTTTCAACACCAGATCTCTGTCATCGGGATGAATCAGATCCAGGAAGTTGAACTCCTCGTGGCAGACATCTTTGGATTTGTAGCCGAAGATTTTCTCAAAAGCGGGATTTACGTATTCGAAACCGTTCGCACCGATGACATAAATCCCGTCCATCGCGTTTTCAGCCAGCGTGCGGTATCTTTCCTGGCTATCTTTCAGGGCGGTTTCTGCCCGAACGGATTCAGTGATATCCCTTGCGATTCCTTGGACGGCGTAGGGTTGTCCTTTCCTGTAAATGATCGAGGCTTCAGTCTCCACCCAAACAGAGTCTCCGCTCTTGGTCCGGAGCTTGAAGGTGGTCGGTTTTTTCTGATAACCGTATTTCAAGATGTCGCCGAGGGCTTTGACTGCGGCTTGCAGCTGAGTCTCGTCGAGTAATGACGAGAAGCTGATGGAGGGAATCTCTTCTCTGGTATAGCCCAGCAAATCCAGAGCGGCTTTGTTCGCGTCGATAAACTGACCTTCGAAGTCGTGGACATAAACGCTGTAGAGGGATCGGTCGTACAGGGCTTTATATCTTTCTTTGATATCCAGGAGTTCTGCGTTGGTTTTCTCCTTGGACTTGACTTCCTTTTTCATTCTTTGTTCCTCAGAAAATCGCAAGCGTCCCTGCTCTCTTTTTGCCTCAAGTTCTGTTTTTCTTGGAATACTCTTTCTCTCTTTAGGAACATAAAGTGCTCCATTCGGGTGGCGAGCGAATTATGCGCGACAGGCAGAATAACAGGCGTAATTCTCTCTCTAACCGTATGTATGATGGATTTATTCCGAGGCTCTGTAAATCGCCGTTTGGAATGAATAGGGGGGTGAATTTTGAGTTGGTTTTACATCTCATGAGATGAGGATGTCTAATCAGAAAAGGTGATAGGTCAAAATTGGAAAACAGGGAAGGAATTTTGGAGGCAGATGGAATAGGATTAATTCATTTTCAGTCCATCCATTTGTTGAAGACCTTTGGGTCGGAAATTTGTGTCGCCACACTCAGAGCTTTGTATACACAGACTGGATTTTCCAGAGTTACGGATTGAATTCCTCCACCGCCTCGCTGGCCGGTTAAATACCCTTCAAGCGCAATTCCCCATTCCAGGTCCATAAAAGCAAATCCCTGCGCAGGAAAACGCAGTATTCCGTGTCCGGTTTCCCATTTGGCTGTTTGTCTCCCGACCTTTTCATACCTTTTTTTCAGTTCGCTCATTGTTTTCTTGTATTTATCCGGATCGAAAAGCTCGTCCATCTCAAGGTTAGAAACAACCATTTCTTGAGACTCAGGTTCCACGAGGTAGGGGATCACTGTCAGCAAATACAGCGCATCTTTCAAGGAGGCCGGAACGTTTTTTGTGGTTTCGTATATCTTGTATTCGCAGAGTTCCATTCCTCCACCTGAACTGATGTTTTCCAGGGAAAAAGTGATTCTTTCGGAATTCGTCTGGATGACACGCTCTTTCAGGATGTATGTCTTTCCTTCGTGCGTGATTTTTTCCCACTCTCTTCCCTTAAATTGGGTGCAGAGTATTGCGCCTTCTTCGATGTATTTATCAATGCGAATTCTTGGAGGATTTTGGGTGTACCAGAGCTCACTCAAGTCCGCTTTGAGTTTCCCGTCTTGGATGTTTTGAAAATCCATGAGCGTTTCACTCGAAAGGGACCAGTACTTGAGATGGAATTCGCTCACCTTTTCATATCCATCAAAGGTCCAGGGAATCGGATTATCTTCCGTGAGTCCTTTACCTGGATGCATTCCTATGAGCACAATCAGTATTGCCAAGATGCTGATTTTTCCGATTTTTCCATGTTTCATTTTTGACCTCCTCCAAATATTCTTCCTTTAATGACTCCTTACCATTTTAATATCTAGAGTTCGAGCGAATGCTCAATTTAGTCATCCTATCCAATTAGTCATCCTATCCAAAGTCATTTTTCAAAATGAATTTTTCATTACCACTTTTGAAAATTTATTTTATCTTCCTTACAAATCTATTGTTTCTGGAGCGGAGTTGTCATTCTATTTTAAAATTGACTTCACATTTATTATTCGCACGAGTCGCTTCTGGCTCTCTCAAGATATTCCTGGGATCCACCTCAAACACAAACGTGTAATCCCCTTTTCCCAGTTTTCTTTTGGAATCACTGTAAACCCACAAATATTCAAATCCTCCATAATATTTAAACTCGAAGCTCGTCTTGTACATCCGGCCAGGATAGACATTTCCAAAACCGGCTTCGCTTTGACTGATGACAACATTCCCGGGTTGTTTGAGTAAAGCCCACATAATCGGAACACGATCAAGTATTTTTGTGCCGTCATTCCTCACGTACACTTCAAATTTCATGGATTGCTTTTTAGTCGATGCGAGAATAAAATCTCTCGTCTTCGTCACTCTGCCGAAGTAGATAAACCCACACACGAGGTCGATCTGAGGAAGAATCAGTTCAAACGTCCGGTCACTCTCGTCTTTGATTTTTCCGTCTAAAGAACTCAGATGGAGTTTATAATTTCCCAGCGGGAGCCTCTCCGGAAGCGTTAAACGGTAGGACCCTCTATTCGGGATTCTTACTTCTCCGAAAGTGTAGGACCGTCTTTGATCGGTGTTCTCGTAACTTATACGGAGCGGCCCGACCCTTCCACGGCTGTGCCACCGAATGTTGTGTTCTTTAAAACGTTCTAATTTTTCCCCGCCGTTGGGGAAAATGAGCCTGAGCTCCGGCTTCGTTCGAACAATAAAGCTTTTATCGCTGCCGTCTTGGATTTTTTCATCCAGAGTCATGACGAAAATGAAAAACCAGTATCTTTCAGAGCCATAATCATCTTTGAGGAAATCTTTCGGAAATACAAAAGTGTAGCTTCCCGTGTTTGGCGTGCTCTCTGCAATCGTGTGCCAGCTTCCTCTGCCGGGTCCGTACTTGAGCTTTATCTTGACGTTGCCTTGAATTCCTTGGCTTGTCCATCGAATAGTGTACCGCGCTCCCTTTTCCCATTCTTCTCTGCCGTTTGGATACACCACTTTAATGGATGCCAGGAGCTGCGGTTTTTGTTGGATGCGCTGCTGGGCTTGTTTTTTCACTTGAGCCTGCGAATGCATGAAACTTATCAAGAGTAAACCGACAATTAGAAATAAATAAATTTTTTTCATTTCAATACCCCCAAAATGGAGAAATTTGTTTAGTGGTATGCGTGCCTTCCCCTAAATGTGATGAATTATTGGAGGGGGCTCACTCCCCATTGTTCCCTCCTGTTAATGAACACAAGGATATCAATTCATACGGGAAGAGTCAAATGGGAAAGAGGTTTTGAAAATATGGAGCTCATCTGAAAAGAAGTTGCTCTGAGTTTATCGGAATGGGAAAAATAATTCACTCATCGCTTCTTTAATTTTATTTTTTTGAACTCCTTTTCTGTGACAACGAGTGACCTGTTGTATTTGGATCGAATGTAGTCCTCGCTGTATTTTTTGGGCTGGCCGGCCCCCCCGACACCTATCAGCACTGTCGGACATCCCAAGGCGATCGTATCTGGTGGGCCGGAGCATAAGGCCATGTCTCCCACTCGTGCGGCTGGCATCCCTCCGATGAGGACTGTGGGTGATCCCATGATTATGAGGCCTCCGATATGAGGAGAGGGAGGATTCGTTGGATTAAGCATCGGACATGTGTGCGTATCTCCCACGCGTGCCGCAGGTTTGCCGCCGATGAGCACAGTGGAACATCCCACAACGATCGTACCGCCGTGTGCGGTCGTGTCGCCTAATCGTGCGGCTTGTTGAGCTGAAGATGCCTCCTTGGGTAAAGTTCCCAAAAGGATAAATATCGATGTAAATATTAAAAAACTCAATAGGGAATGGATGTGATTTTTTTTCATTTTTTCTCAATTTTGTTTGATGGTAATCTCAAACGTCAATTGATCCTGACAGGCAGACCCTTGATCGTGTTCGGTCCAGAGGCCTGAACGGTGACCATTGTTCCTTTCACTTGAGCATTCGTTACAGCTTCAACCGAAACACTTCGTGCGCGTATTCTGATATTTCCACCTGCGGATATGTCGAGATTCGCCCCGCTTATCCGTATCGCTCTTTTCAAAGTATTTAATTCTCTTTCGAGCTGTATAACTTTCGCCTGAAGCTTATCCGTCTGAGACTTTATCTCTCTCTGTTGAGGTGACAGTTGGAGTTGGCTTTTCTGAAATCCAGCAGAAAGCCAGGCCACACAACACACAAAGAGACAAAAAATAACCATAAAAGCGATTTTTTTCATTCCCTTCCTCCTTGTTATGATGCTTTTTTCATTCATAACCTATTTTCATCCAGAGAAAAAGTCAACCTCTGTTGGATATTCTATGAAAAAGAAAAACGAAATCCCTAATCTGAAAGCGAATCACATTTCGTGGATTAGCTGTTGGAAAGTGAGAGACGAGCTGTTGTCTAGATCCTTTGACGATGTACACACCTGGATTGACAACGCATAGATAGGGGGAGTAAAATTAATAAAGGAATAAAGGGGAGTTGAAATGAAAAAATGCTTATTCATTATTCTCATTTTTATCTTCGCCTCTGGAGCTTATGCCCAACAAATTAAAATATTCGGAGGACCCATCATTTCAAATTACACGGAAAAATGGCCTCCCCTGTATGGTGGTGTTTTTCTCGATGCATCTTTCTTTCGAAGTCCCTTCCAAAATAGCAAGACTGTATTCACTGTAGGAATAGGAATTGAATGTGCTCTAAATAAAATTATTGCTATTGAAGTTGATGCACAGTACTTCCAAAGGGGAAGTTTTTTTGAATATTATTACAGTGACCAATTGTGGGAAGCTACAATAAAAGAAACATATAATATGAAGGGGATTGGTTTCCCCATATTGGTTAAAGCAAAGTTTCTGCCTCCTCCATTTCCATATATTTTCGGAGGCTGTGAACTCTCGTTAATTCTGTCTCATTCAAGAACGACATGGCATAATGATTACATTTCTGAGAGAAAGAGAGACATATTAGAATATACTGTTAGAGATGATTTTGCTCTTATTTTTGGTTGTGGTTTCGAGATGAAGATATCAAAACTCAAATTCTTTCTTGAAGGAAGATATAATCTTGGTCAAAATAACCTTTTTGCGAGGAGTTATCCGCCTTCAATAAAAATCACTGCCCTTCAAATAATAGTAGGATTTAAGATTTAGACAATATCAATATTAGCTTTAGTTACCTGTTTATACATAAGGTTCATTGCAATAATAAATACCTGATAAGTTAACTTAAGATTTTTCATTCTGAATTTTGTCGCCAGTTAGCAAACGGAGGAATAAAGTGGATAAAAAAAAGAGATTGATTTTCATTTACGCATCTCTGTTTTTTATTTTCATTTTATACTCCTGCAAAAATCCTTTCGGCCCAGACTTTGGTGAAATAATAAGGGAAGGAGATATTATCACTGGGACAGGGACAGTAACATATTTGGGTTTTGAAGGGGGATTTTACGGGATAATAACCGCGGACAATGGGCATTGGGACCCAATCAACCTACCTTTGGAATTTAAGGTAGACGGCTTGCGAGTTGAATTTAAAGCAAGAATAAGAAATGACCTTTTAAGTCACCACATGTGGGGAACTATAATTGAATTAATATATATTAAAAAATTAGAGTAAAGACTAACTCATTATTTCTCGTCCTAAACAACCCCCCTCGTAATATAAAGCCTATTGACTCCTCTCTCATCCAGTGATAATCTCAAGCCGTACAAGCAAAGGGAGGGATAAATGAATCCCACAGGCAAAAAATCCGTTTCGTTGTTTCTCGTCTTCTCTTTAATGATGCTTTCTGTAAATCTGTATGCCAAGGAAAGGCAAGGAGCTACGCTCATAGTCACAAAAAAGGATGGTCAACTGATAAAAGGTGAACTCATTACAGTTAAACCGAGTTCACTTCTTTTATTAGATACTGAAGGAAAAGATGTGTCTGTTGGTATTGCGGATATTAAGGTTATTAGAGTTGTGAAGAAATCAAAGGTTGCAAAGTGTCCAGGAGAGTCTGACATACCTACAATTTGAAGTCCAGAAGTTATATCCAATGAAAAATAGAATTCTCCCCGTGTAACGGATATGTAACAGATTTTGCTAAAAAACGCCCAATTACGGCTAAGGCTGCTTAAAGCGAAAGATTACGGAAAATGCCAAAATCCCAGAGGAAAATGGGAAAATAAGGCAAGCTGGGAAGCAGGGATTCGAACCCCGATTCCATGATCCAGAGTCATGTGTCCTACCATTGGACGACTTCCCAGTCTAAGCCATGATAAGCGATATCGGAGAGTTTTTCAATAATTCTGGGGATATTTGGAATTCCTCAATAATCCGGTGACATATTTTAAATGTCATTGGGGGCGGCCAAAGGGAGGGACCGTCCTGTGTAAAAGGATGTCAATACTTCTTTATTACTTGAATTTCACTCTATGAGATTGCCGCGCTTCGCTCGCAATGACACCACTCAGCCACTTCATTCATTTCAAGGGATTGCCGCGCTTCGCTCGCAATGACATCTCTGATCCTTTCCACGAGATTGCCACGTTCCACTCGCAATGACAGTTTTATCATCTATTTGTATGATTAAAAAGTCACCGATTTACTCCAGAAAGGACGGAATTCAGTCGAGTATCCACATGATTGACTTGGTATATTTCCGGTGATAAGATTGCGGTTCATCATGAGAAAAAATGCCGTCCGGTTGAGCATCGTCTTCCTCCTCACTCTGGTTTTCCTGTTCTTTTTCTTCCGCAGCGTAAACTGGAGGGAAGTCTGGGGCCATTTGACGGATGTCGACCTGAAATTTTTTATCCTCATCGTTGTTCTTGTCCCTGTTCACCTTTTGACTCGGTCGTTGCGGTGGAGGTTTCTCCTGATACACGAGAAAAAGGACGTGAAATTTTACAATATGTTCGCGGGTGTCTCTGTGGGATTTACCGTAACTCTACTCTTCCCGGGTCGAATAGGGGAGCTGGTCCGGCCGCTCCTCCTGGCACAGAAAGAGAGGATGAGCAAGGGGTTCGCCATCGGCACTGTCGTAGTCGAGAGAATTTTTGACATATTCACGATGTGCTTTCTGCTCGGGATTTTTCTTCTGGCCAAACCTCTGTACGCGTCTTTCATCGTGGGAAAGGAGGAGACCTATTCGAATCTCCAGATGTGGGGCATAATCGGAGTGACATTCGCGACGTTTTTCCTCGTCCTCATACTCTCTCTGTATTTTTTCAGGGAGAAGGCTCTGTCTGTGATTTCTTCGTTAGTGAAACCTTTACCTGAAAAGCTATCCGGGAGGATTTTGAAGGCTTCCAAAGGTTTCCTGCAGGGACTGAAGTTCTTTCATTCTGTCGGAAATCTTCTTGTCTATGTGCTGCTGTCTTTTGTGGTGTGGATCGGCATCATTTTTTATTACTGGCTCTTTTTCTTTGCCTATAAGATTTCAGTGCCCTTCTTTTTGATGTGCCCCTATGTGTTTTTTGTGTTGATCGGAGCTTCAATCCCGACTCCCGGAATGACAGGAGGATTTCATCTGTTCAGCAGGGAGGGTTTGACTTCTCTTTTTGATATTGATACAAATCTGGCTGTTGGAATGACAATTGTTGTCCATGCGATCCAGGTCGTGGTGACTTGCCTGGTGGGCTATGTTATATTGTGGAAAGAAGGACTTTCGCTGCTTCAATTGAAGAAATTGGGGGAGGATGCGAAACAATGAGATGCCCGTACTGCGACCACGCTGAGAGCAAAGTCATTGATTCCCGCGAAAGTAAAAATGGCCTGTGTGTACGCCGCCGCAGAGAGTGTCTCTCCTGCGAAAGGCGATTCACCACGTACGAGAAAATCGAAGAAATTGCCTATATGGTTGTTAAAAAAGATGGGAGGCGGCAGCCCTTTGACAGCCAGAAGCTCCTTCGGGGTTTGTTGAAAGCCTGCGAGAAAAGACCTGTGCCTCTGGCAAAGCTGGAAGAGATTGTCGAAGAAGTGGAAACCAAACTCCAGGATCGTAACGATAAGGAGCTGAACGCATCCAAGATCGGACAGCTTGTGATGAGAAGACTCAAGGCATTGGACAAGGTCGCTTATGTGAGGTTTGCATCTGTCTACCGTGAGTTCAAGGATGTGGCCGAATTCAAGCAGGAGCTTGAATCTCTTCTCAAAGAACGGTAGGTATCTGAGGAATAAATTTGGAGGAAAGCCATGGCTAAAAAAGATAGCGATGAGCAAGATCTTTACGAGGACGTACTCGAAGACAGGGACAAGAAACTTCATGTTCCCAAAGAGCTGCCGATTCTTATGCTGAGAGATATCGTGGTTTTTCCTTATATGGTCATTCCGCTGTTTGTCGGACGTGAGAAATCCAAAAATGCGATTGAGCATTCTCTCTCTTCAGACCGGATGATTCTCCTCCTCACCCAGAAAAACATGGATGTCGAAGAGCCAAAGAGGAGCGATGTTTACGACGTGGGGACGGTCGCACTGATCATGAGAATGCTGAAGCTTCCCGACGGACGTATGAGGATCCTGGCTCAAGGTCTTGTCCGGGCAAGAATAGAGAACCTGGATGAGATGAAATCTTTCTACACTGCGGAGGTCAAGGTCATTCCTGAACCCGAAGAGGAGGAGAAATCCATCGAGATCGAGGCTATGGTCCGGAATACGCGAACAGGACTGGAAAAAGCCTCCTCTCTGGGGAAGGACATTCCTCCGGAAGTGATGATCCTTTCAGCCAACATCACTGAACCGGGGAGACTGGCTGATTTAACGGCTGCCAACCTGGAACTCAAAGTCAATGAAGCCCAGCGTATATTAGAGATCGAAGATCCCTTTCAAAGGCTGAAAAGAACCTTTGAGCTGCTGACAAGAGAGCTTGAACTTCTGGATGTCCAGTCGAAGATCAGTACTGAGGCCAAAGGGGAAATGGATAAGCTTCAGAAACAGTACTTCCTCAGGCAGCAGCTCAAAGCGATTCAGAAAGAGCTGGGAGAAGGATCTGAGATTCAAGAAGAAATCAAAAGCTACACGGATGCCCTGGAGAAGCTCAAAGTCTCCCAGGAGGTTAGAGACGAGCTGGATAAGCAGATCAAACGTCTCTCCCAGATGCATCCGGAGTCTGCCGAAACGGCCGTTGTCCGGAATTATCTGGATTGGATGTTTGCTCTTCCCTGGGATAAGAGCACGGTTGACAACCTGGACCTCAAAGGAGCCATGAGAATTCTGGATGAAGATCATTATGGCCTCGACAGGGTCAAGGAGAGGATAATCGAATATCTGGGAGTCCGGAAGCTCTCCAAAAAAATAAAAGGGCCAATTCTCTGTTTTGTCGGGCCGCCCGGGGTGGGGAAGACTTCGCTCGGCCGCTCGATCGCCCGAGCTCTTGGCAGAGAATTTCTCCGGATCTCTCTGGGAGGAGTCCGGGATGAAGCAGAGATTCGAGGTCACAGGAGGACGTATGTCGGTGCCATGCCGGGAAAGATCATCCAGGGATTGAGACGCTGTAGATCGGATAATCCCGTGTTCATGATGGATGAAGTCGATAAGATCGGAGCCGACTTCAGAGGCGATCCCTCCTCAGCGCTTCTCGAGGTGCTGGACCCGGAACAGAATTATTCTTTCAGGGATCATTATCTTGGAGTTCCGTTTGACCTCTCCAAGGTGATGTTCATCACCACGGCGAATCTTCTCGACCCGATTCAGCCCGCTTTCCGAGACAGGATGGAGATTCTCCGTCTTCCGGGTTATACGGAGGAGGAGAAATTGCAGATTGCGCTCCGCCATCTGGTGCCGAAGCAGGTCAAAGAACATGCATTGAATGAAAAACAAATCTCTTTTACCAGAGGAGCAGTGAAGAAAATCATCTCTCTGTACACGAGGGAAGCCGGTGTCAGGAACCTTGAAAGAGAGATCGCATCCGTGTGCCGGAAAGTGGCGCGGAAAGTCGCGGAGGGAAAGAAGACGCTGACAATGATTACCTCCCAGAGCATTGATAAACATCTTGGTCCACCGAAGATCTTTAAAGACCAGCTTCTGCAGAAAGACCAGGTGGGCGTGGCCACAGGAGTGGCCTGGACAGCTACAGGAGGAGAGATCCTTTTCGTGGAAACCACCAAAATGACGGGTAAGGGGAATCTGGCTCTGACAGGCTCTTTGGGGGACGTGATGAAGGAGTCCGCCCAGGCTGCCTTGAGTTACGCCCGAGCCCATGCGGCACAGTTAGGCATCGACAGCCAGATATTTTCGAAAAATGATTTTCATATTCATATCCCTGAGGGAGCTATTCCCAAAGATGGCCCGTCCGCTGGAGTCACCATTGCCACTTCACTGATTTCAGTCTGTTCGAATTTGAAGGTGAAAAGGGATGTGGCGATGACAGGAGAGATCACTCTCAGGGGGAATGTTCTGCCAGTCGGAGGAGTGAAAGAGAAAGTCCTCGCGGCCCAGAGAGCAGGAGTGAAGAGAATAATTCTTCCCCTGCCGAACAAGAAAGATATGGCGGACATTCCAAGCAAGATAAAAAAAGAAATGCGGTTCATATTTGTCGATTCGATTAACGATACTTTGGAAATTGCTCTGGCCAAGAAAGCCGGCCCAAAAACTAAATCCTGATTTTCAAATCTTCTTTTGAATAACAACGTAGTCTGATATTCATTTTCAGTAATTTTGCAGTACTTTTGTTCTCTAACCTGAAGAAAACGGTGTCATTGCGAGCTTGCGTGGCAATCCCATAAAAAGAAATAATTTTTTATTAAGTGGATTATTGTTTATTGAGCAATAAATTTTCTATGTGAGATTGCCACCCAAGCCCGCAATGACCTTATTGCAATGTCCATGAATCATCGAGTAAATCCATCTGTCCTTTTCCTCTTGACAAAGTCGTATTTTTTTTAGTATTCATACGCAAAAGTGAGGATTCAGAAATTGGAGAGGAGAGACCCATGATCAGAAAAGGCCTTGTTTTTCTTTTTTTACCGGTTTTAATCGTTGGCAGCCTCTGGGGAGGGGGATGGAACAATACTCTGATGGGATGCAGAGCACTCGCTATCGGCGGAGCTTTCGTGGGAGTTGCGGATGATCCGTCCGCCGTTTTTCATAATCCTGCCGGTCTCGTTTATCAAGAAAAAGCCTTTAATCTCTCTATCGACGGATTCTACATCTCTCCCACTCATAGATACGTCACTCCTGAGGGGGATGCGACGCAAAGCCAGTACAAGACCACTCTTCCACAGTTCTTTCTCACTTACAGAGCCAATGAGAAGATGACTCTAGGATTCGGGTTTTATGTGCCCTATGCGGGTGGGGGAGTGGACTGGCAGGAAGGAGTTCTGGACCAGCCCCTAAAATCCACGATGGGAATATACAGTCTGACTCCGACTCTCTCTTATAAATTCAGTGAGAAGTTTTCCATGGGTTTTAACCTGAACTTTTACGGGGGTGTTATGAATGTCAAGACAGAGGATCCGGTTTTAGGCCCGATCAACATAGAAGAAAAAGGATCTGCGGTCTCTGCGGGATTCGGCATGATGTTCAAACCTTTTGAAAGACTCAGGATCGGTCTGAGCGTCAGAGGACCGGCCAAGATGACCCTCCAGGGTGAGACAGCGATCTCGGTTACAGATCCCGTATTCGGCACGATTCAACTATTGCGTGATTCGGAAACACGTTTCTCTCTTCCCTGGGATATCGAACTGGGATTTTCCTATAAGATCACTGAAAATTTTCTGTTCTCGACCAGCGCCCAGTATACGATGTGGTCTGCTCTGGACAAGGTTGACAAAATCATTAAGGATGTCCCTGTTCAGGGAGATATAGAGTATCAACAAGATATGAATTTCATGGATATCCTGATCTTGAGAGCCGGATTCGAGCACTTCATCTCAGGAGGGATCATTCTTCGCGGAGGATTCGGGTATGATCGCTACGCAACTCCAGAAGATTCATTAGATATATCGAACATCGATGTGGACAAATTCACGTTGATCGGAGGGATCGGCTACCGCACAGGGCGAACACAGATTGATTTCGTCTTTGTCCAGGCCAGCGGAAGAGAAAGAGAAAAGGATGTTGTCGGCTTTCCTAGCCCGGAAAGATACAACCTCAGCGCGACGATCATGGGAGTGGGACTCACGTACTCTTTTTGACGGATTTGGGGCCGCCCGGAGTTACACGGGAAGGAAGTTTCCTTTCAGAATCACTTCTGCCGGCCCGGATTGATAGACCTTCTTTTTCTCCCATTCCACAGTCAGGTATCCCATACTCGTCCGGACCTGCACTTTTTTGGCCGTGAGGTTCTTCAGGATTGACGCCACGGCCGCCGCGCAGGAGCCGCTTCCGGAAGAAAGGGTTTCTCCCACACCCCTCTCCCAGAAAAGGACGTCGATCACATCCCGGCTCAGCACTCTGATAAACTCTATATTCGTTCTGTTGGGAAAGAAGGGATGGGATTCGATCTCTCGACCGATCTGATGCCATTCGATACGGGCTGGAAAACGATTCACAAAAATCGCACAGTGGGGATTCCCGAGAGACAGAGCGGTTATGGGATAGACTTTTCGATTGATTGAAAGGGGATAATCGATTATCTTGTCATGAGCCGAACCGTCATCAAACGGGATATCTTTGGATCTCAGGCGGGGAAGACCCATTCCGACCCGTATGTGAAAAAGATTCTTTTTGCGTTCGAGGAGTTTGGAATCTCTGTGCCCGGCCGTGGTGAGGAAAACTATTTGGGGGGAATCGATTTTTTTCTGGTGATAAAGGTAAGCCGCTGCGCATCTCAATCCGTTTCCGGAGATTTCTGCCTCGGTTCCGTCTGCGTTGAATATGCGGAATTTGACGTGGCCCTTCGCTTTATCTTTCACCGAGATGAGGAGCAGCCCATCGGCTCCGACTCCGGTGTGGCGGTCGCAGATTCGTCCCGTGAGAATACTGATGTCAGGAAGATGTTTGACCTCTCCTTCATCAACAATCAGGAAATCGTTTCCTAAGGAGTGGATCTTGAAAAATTTCATTCTGGAATCTTGAGAGTTCGGATGAGCTCTATGGGATCGCCCTCTGTTTCTCTTCGGATGAGCAGGATGAGACTGTCCCCTGAATCGAGTTTGTTGATGATTTTTCTGAGGTCGTTTACGTCTTTGACGGTCTGTCTGTTGGCTTCGATTATGATATCGCCCACTTCGATGCCTTTCCGGTCAGCCTCGCTGTAGCGGCGGACCTCTCGAATGAGCACTCCTTCCTCAGTTTGGAAGCCATAGCGTCTGGCTAAACGAGATGTCATGGTCTCCACAGTGATCCCGAGATCCTGTCCTGAAGATGTCTCCGCTTTTTCGACTTCTTCTCCAGTGGAGAGTTCCTCGAGCCTCGCGGTGAGTATCAGCTCTTTTCCATCTCGGATAACTTTGATATCGACTTTTTTCTTGGGTTCGGTTTCCGCGATCTTGAATGACAGGTCATGAGAGTTTTTTACGGGTTGGCCGTCGAATTCGACAATGACATCGTACCGCTCCAATCCCGCTTCCTCTGCGGGTGTTCCGGGTTCGACCTGTTCGATCAAGGACCCTCTCCTGGATTTCAGCTTCAAAGCTTTTCTCTCGTCCTCAGTGATATCTCTCGGCCTTACGCCCAGATACCCTCTGATCACTCTTCCTCTGTCTTGAAGTTGTCTGACTACTTTCCGAGCCAGGTTGGAGGGGATAGCAAACCCGATCCCGATATTTCCTCCTGTTGGGGAAGCGATCATGCTTGTGATCCCGATCACTTCTCCTCTCATGTTAACCAGCGGGCCACCGCTGTTCCCGCGGTTTATAGCGGCATCAGTCTGGATGAAATCCTGATAGGAGGGAGCCGTCGAACTCTGGATGAGCTGCCTTCCTTTAGCGCTCACGATCCCCGCTGAAACCGTGTGTTCGAATCCCAGGGGATTGCCTATGGCGAGAACCCACTCACCGACTTTCAATCGGGCAGAATCACCCAGCTCGGCAAACTGCAGGTTTTTTTGAATGACTTTCAACAGTGCCAGATCCGTCGGGGGGTCTGATCCCACGACCTCAGCCTTATATTCTTCGCCCTGGAGGGAATGGATGATGATTTTCTCGGCATTTTCCACGATGTGGTTGTTGGTCAGTATGTATCCATCAGAGCTGATGAAAAAGCCAGTTCCTCTGACTTCTGCGCGGTATTCTCTCTCCCGGCCTCGAGGAATCCCGAAGAATCTGTTCCAGAAATCGTCTCCCCAGTCATCCCAGAGACCTACGACGCGTCTTGTCTCCACTCGTTCTGCAGTGATTCTCACAACAGCTGGACCCACCATATCTGCGACACTGACAAAGTCTAAATCTTTTTGGACTTGAGGAGCCGGGGATGCGTAAAGGATTGATGGGGAGGGGGGAGGTTCGTTCAAGAAGGTGTCCGGCACATTTCTCTCTGGCAGATAGACAAATATGTAGCCTGCGAGCAGGATACCCAGGAAGAAGCTGAGCATGGCCAACAGAGCAGTCTTTTTCATTTTTTCGTCCTCCTAATCTCTGAGGTAATAAATTATCATACTGATATGAAAAATTCAATCAGCCCACTTATTGTAAACTCAGGAGAGGAGGAAAAGTTGCATTAAAGACGCGATGGAGATATCATCTGATAAACCGAGGATAAGGCAGTGCGGGAAGGTATTCTGATCGTTTTTGAAGGCATTGATGGAGCCGGCAAGTCGACTCAGGCTGAAATTCTGATGAACAAGCTCAAGGGACGGGGATACGCAGTCGTCTATTTCCGCGAACCCTCAGGGGGAAAATGGGGCCTGGAGATAAAAAAGAAAGCGGCTCATCCGGATTCTCTTTCACCGGAGGAAGAACTTGATCTGTTCCTGAGGGATCGCAAAGAAAACGTGGAAAAAAACTTGAAGCCCGCGCTGGAAGAGAAAAAGATTGTCATCCTGGACAGGTACTACTTTTCTACGATAGCCTATCAAGGGGCAAAGGGGATAGACAAGGAACGGATCAAGAGGGCCAACCAGGAATTCGTCATCGAGCCTGATCTTGTGTTTTTTCTCGATGTCGATCCCCGGAAAGGTTTAGACCGTATAAAAAACCGCAAAAAGAAGGACAGGCTTTTCGAGCGGGCCGAGTATTTGGTTAAGGTCCGTGAGATATTCAGAGGTTTCAGAGGTGAGACATTTTTTCATATAGATGCCTCGAAGCCAAAGAAAGAGATCAGCACAGAGATTGAAAAGATTGTCCTTCACTTCCTCGCCTAAACTATAGCCAACGGGGATTAAATTTGCTATATTTGATTTCATGGGACTTATTATTCGAATACCCCGGAGAAAAAAGCGTGTCCGGCAGCCGCTCATAGAGATTCCTCGAGTCGAAAAAGCCAAAAAACCGCTTAGGCGGGGAATTCTGAAGGGAGTATTCCTTTTCGTGCTCTTTTCCGCAGCCTGTGGTCTTGGAGTGACCTTCGGGACACTTTTTGCCATCAGCCAGAACCTTCCCTCCATTTCCCTTCTGGAGGAATTCGAGCCCAACATCATCACATACATCTATGCGGATGATGGAGAGGTCATCGGAGAGTATGCCATAGAGAAGAGGATCGAGGTTCCGCTGGAGGAAATCCCGGATGTCCTGATTGATGCGATCCTTGCCACAGAGGACCCGCGGTTCTACTACCACGGCGGGCTCGATTGGCGGGGAGTTTTGCGCTCCTTGTGGGAAGATATAAAGATTAAGCTGAGGGGAGAAGGCAGAAAGCTTCACGGGGCGAGCACCATCACCATGCAGCTGACCACGGATCTTTTCCTCCATCGCAGGCAGACTATCCGCCGGAAGCTGAAAGAGATCATGCTTTCGCTTCAGATCGAAAAAAAGTACACAAAGCGGCAAATTCTGACTATGTACTGCAATCAATTCTGGCTCGGTGGTGGAGCCTGGGGAGTAGAAGCGGCATCCCAATTGTATTTTGGGAAGCCTGTGTCAGAGTTGAACCTGGAGGAGGCGGCGCTGATCGCCGGAATGCTCAGAGGCCCGGCTGTTTATGATCCTTATAAATATCCGGATAATGCCTTTAATCGCCGCAACCATGTACTCAACCGTATGGTTGTGGAAGGATTCCTGACTCCTGCCGAAGCGGGAGTGGCCATGGCGCAGCCGCTCGAAGTCCTTCCTCAGCGCAGAGAAACCACTGAATTTGCGGCTTATTTTAGAGAAGAAGTCCGCAGATATTTGATGGACAATTATGGAGATGACGCGGTTTACAGGAGAGGACTCAAGGTTTACACAACGTTGAATCCCGCGTATCAGAGATATGCGGAGGAAGAGCTTCTGAGCTGGCTCAGAGTGCTGGATAAAAGACAAGGCTGGAGGGACGACAAGCGAAATTTACTGGACGAAGGGGTGGAGTCACTCGAAGAAATAGATGCCAGCTTGCTCCAGGACTGGCCCCCCTATAGCTGGTCGAGGACATCCCTGGAAGAAAATGAAATCATAGAAGCTCTGGTTTTGTCGGTCGAGGACGAAGAGGCGTCCATAAAAGTGATGGATTATACGGGACTTTTGATGATGAATGACGCCACGAAAAAGTGGACCAAAGCGGAAACTTTGGGTGAGCTTATCAGAGAAGGTGATGTGATTCATGTCGAGGTCCGATTGATCGAAGAGGAGAGTACGGACCTCGAAAGCTTCCCTGAGGAGGAAAGCGCAGAACCCGAAGTCTCTCTCGATGAGGGCAGCACTAGACTCGAAGCCACGCTTGAACAGGAGCCCTTGCTCGAGGGCGCCTTCCTGGCTGTAGAGCCCCAAACCGGACAGATTAAAGCCATGGTGGGTGGTTATTCATTCCGGAGAAGCGAATGGAACAACGCCACGCAAGCCATGAGGCAGGCGGGTTCAGCCATCAAGCCCCTTCTGTACACCGCTGCCATAGATTCACGCATGTTAACGCCTGCAAGCGTGATCATCGATGAGCCCACTGACTTCTTCGACAAATGGTCAAACCAGCCGTATTCACCACCCAACTATGATAACAGATACAAGGGCGCGGTGACGGTCCGAAGAGCTCTGGAGCAGTCTCGGAACGTCGCGACGGTCAAACTCCTGGAATCGATCTCTCCTCAGAGGGGTGTGGAATACATCCGGAAATTCGGGATCACTTCAGCCTCTGTCTATCCCTATCTGTCCCTGGCCCTGGGAGCGCCTGATGTGCGTTTGATCGAGATGGTCTCCGCGTACTCCACTTTTCCCAATAAGGGCATTCGGGTCAGACCTTATTTCATCACTCGGATCGAAGACAAGGATGGGAACATCCTCGAAGAAGCCAGGGTTGAATCGGAAGAAGTGATCTCTCCGCAGGTGGCCTACATGATGACCTACCTGCTCCGGGGAGTCGTGGAACATCAGGGAGGAACGGGTTGGCGCGCGAAAAGGCTCAACTGGCCCCTGGCCGGGAAGACTGGGACAACAGATAATTACTCCGATGCCTGGTTCATAGGATTTTCTCCGTCCCTGTGCGCCGGTGTTTGGGTCGGACATAAAACAAAAATGACTATAGGAGAATACCAGTCTGGGGCTGTGGCCGCCCAGCCTCCTTGGGTGGACTTCTTCGAAAAAGTCATCAGAGATAAGAAGAGGAAGGCCGAAGAAGAAAGAAGAGCAGTCAAAGATGTCATCTCCGAAGCACTGGGGAGAAATATCGGAGAAACCCGAGAGAGGGATTCAGATGAAGAGCCCCTTGTTTTCGAAGAATTCGAGATTCCCCCGAATCTCTCGTTTGTGGAGATTGACATCAAGACCGGCTTGCTGGCCACGCCCGATTGTCTTTTTCCCTTCACAGAGGTTTTTTTCCCCGGCACTGAGCCTGACAGATGGTGTTCACTCGAGGACCATTTGCGGGTTCTGGATTACTACGATAAAAAGAGATAACCCCTAGAAATAAACAGCCCAAGACGCAGGAAGACGCCCCTCTTTTTTCGATCCTTTGATTCTGGATGATTTTCTCAGTTTGGAGGAGTCTGCGCTCCGGAGAGAGATTTAAGTGAGCAGTGAGAGGAGCGGAAGCCGGTCTACTTTTTCTTTCTGACGCTGCGGGATTTTGAGGAAGATTGGGAAGAACGAGAGGAGGAAGATCTCCGCGCGGATCTGGAAGAAGACCTGGATCTGGAGGTCGAGCTGATCCTTTTTGATCCAGAGCGCCCGGAACTTCCGCGGGACGAGGAACTGATTTTCCGTGTCTTGCTGCTTTTCGAACGGTCTTTGGCAATACGGTTGACTACGGAGTTCGATTTCCGTGTTGTTATTTTCCTCGGGTAATTCTTGGCACTGATTTTGGATGAAGACGGATACCCGTATTTGCCTTTCTCAACGGTTCTTTTCGAAGAAGTACTGGAATTCGATCCTTTGCCTGAGATGTTTTTTGCTGTTCTTTTCACATCCCCAGGTTCAGTATTCCGGCCTGTTGATTTAGACAGTCGTTTAGCATCTCCACGTCCTGATGATCTCTCGGTTTTCCGGAGCAGGAGCTTATTTCTTTCGAGTTTTTCAGGAGTGATCTGGCTCGATCCCGGCCTGACAGGTGGTCTCTTGCTGGAAAGACTGATTTTGCCGAGTTTTCTGACGGAATCTTGCTTCAGAGCCACCCTGGAAATCCTCGGAGCCTTGAGCTGATTTTTGTGGATCACGGTAAGCGCGCGGGAGCTGCTGGGATAGTTTGATTCGCGGTAACGGGGGTAATAGTAATTGTTGATGATGACACCCGGATAGCCGTAGTAACTGAGCGGGGCCCAGCCGTAGTAGCCGTAACCCCAGTACCAGTGAACCCAGGCAGGTCCCCAAACGGTCGTGGGGATCCAATACCAGCCGAGTCCGTACCGCCAGTGCCATCTTCCATAATGGAAAGTGCACCATCCCCAGGGTTCATAAGGAACCCAGGTCCATCCGCAGAGTGGAATCCAGATCCACCGGCCGTCAAAATACGGACGCCAGAATGTGGAAACTCTCTTGGGAACCCAGACATAACCATAAGGAGAGACGTAAACCCATTGGCCGTAGGCAGCCAGTTCATACTCAAAATCTTCCAGTTCTTCGGGGAGGTATCTCTTGGCCAGGTATCTTCGGATCTCAGAATCCCTCTGAGCGCTCCATCTGTCGAAACTGTCCTCAGCCACAGCCATAAATCGAGTCGGGCGGGAGGTGAAACGGGCATTCGAGACTTCAAGCCTCTGTTCGTCTTTGATCAAGACCGATCCTGTTTCTCCGGCCGCTTCGACAATGCCTGAAAAGACGAATATCTCGGTTTTGCGGTTCTCTCTGACATCGATCCTGTAGAGTCCGGTATCCAAGACATAAATCGAGACATCAGAGGTGTGGATCTCGATATCCTTCTCCTCTTCTAATGACTCCACATTGAAGTAGGCATTTCCTGCCCAGATGCGGACTCGGACAAGGCCGAAATCCTTTTTCGGCAAATTCATGAAATCGATTTTTGAATTTTTATCGAGCCTTACGTAATTCCCGTTTCCCAGGTAGATTTCCGCCCGTCCATCCGTTGTGCCCAGCCTGTCTCCTTCGGTGATCGGCGTGTTCACTGCGGCTTCCTCAAAGCCGAGGTCAGCGGCTCTCTGGATGTAGGTAGTTCCCGTTGTGTAACTGAGCCGTGCAAACGAATTGTTCGTGTATTCTGTCTCTTCTGCAGACAATGGAGATAGAAAAATCAATAATGCGGGAATCAAAAAGATAATTTTTTTCATTTTTCTTCTCCCTTAATCCATTTCTCGCATATCACATTAAATTATTATGCAAATCCTATGCCAATTCTTTTCCCCTAAATCCTATAAAATATGAAGAAAATTTGTGTCCTTATATGATGACGGATGTCAGAAGATGGGGACGTTTGGCCTATAATTTCCAGAACTGTTTTTGGGTATCGAATACCGGCGCCAGCTCCTTTTCTGTGATGGGGGAGACGTCCTCTCCGATTTCTGGTTTTCCCCCCTTTCCGCCCAGGTGAAGCAGAACCTGTTTGACTCCTTCACTCAGCCCCTGCAGGTCATAGCCTCCCTCGAGGGTGAACAGGATCCTGTCTTGAGAGAATTTATGAGCCACGGACATGAGTTCTGAGGTGAGCGCTCCGAATCCCTCAGCGCTGATCAACATTCCTCCCAGAGGATCTGCCTTATAAATATCGAATCCAGCGGAGACGAGGATGAATTCCGGCTTGAAATCAGAAGCAATCGGGGAGAGGATTTTTCTGAATATGGAGAGATAGTCCTCGTCTGTCTTTCCCCCAGAAAGAGGGACATTCACTGTGAATCCCTTCCCCTTATCCTGACCGGTCTCGTCCCAGTATCCTGTTCCCGGATAATGAGGGAATTGATGAGTCGAGAAATACAGGACGTCACTCCGGCTGTAGAAGGAATTCTGGGTTCCGTTTCCATGATGAAGGTCCCAATCGATCACGAGTATACGCTTGATACCGTGCTTTTTGACAAGGTGCTCGGCTCCGACAGCCACATTGTTGAAGAGGCAGAAGCCCATGGCGCGGGAGGCTTCGGCATGATGGCCAGGAGGCCTGACGATGGCAAAACCGTTCTGGATCTTTCCCTCCATAACCAGGTCGATGGCTTTCAGAAGGCCTCCTGCGGCGAGCAGGGCGACTTCGTATGAGCGAGCAGAAGTGGCTGTGTCCGGATCCAGCTGCATTCTTCCTTTACCGGATGTTTCTTTGATGGCTTTGATGTATGAGGAGGTGTGAACCATCTGGATCTCTTTCTCTTTGGCTGGACGGGGCTCTATCTCTGTGTAAGGAAAGGAGATATCTTTTTCCACCATGCGGTAGATGGCTTCAATCCTTTTGGGATTTTCCACATGGAAGCCACCCATGTCGTGCTCCATGTAACGCCAGTCCTTGACAATTCCTGTTTTCATGCAGTCCTCCTGTCTTTAAAGAATGCGCTCAATTTTTCAGGCGAAGGCCGTGGAGTCATGAGGCTGACTCCGATGAGAAGAGAGAGGGAACATATCAATGCGGGATAGATTGCAGGAATGCCCAGCGGAAGGTGCCCCTGAATTTTATTTGCGACTTCCCAGACAATGGTCATGACCAGCCCGCCCAGGATAGACATGACTCCTCCCTGGACAGAGGCTCTTTTCCAGAAAAACACTGCGATCAGGGCCGGAGTGATCCCGGCACCGTAGACTGTGTACGCGGCGTAAGCCGCATCCAGAATACGCGGAAAAAAGGAGATCAGAGAATAGGCAATAAGCCCGAGGACAATGACCGTCAACCTCGAGTACAAGATCATTTTTTTATCCGGGAGCTTGGGGTTGATGAACCGCTGGTAAATGTCCCGGATCACATTCGTGGCGGGGACGAGAAGGAAGCTGTTCGCTGTGGAGATGATGATGGCCATTATGGCCACAAGAAGCAAACATCCCACTACAACTGGCACTCCCTTGTGGGCGACAAGGAGGATGATCTTTCCAGCTTCTTTAGCTTCTAAGCCTTTGAAATAACTGCTTCCTATAACTGCCAGGCTCTGAAGAGTCACGCCGAGCAGGATGACTCCCAGAATCCAGCCCACAACAGACTTTTTCGCTTCCTTCTCGTCCCTTGCCGAAAAAAAGCGCTGATAGGTGTTGGCCATGCCCAGAGCCAGGAGGAAAGTCGGGACAAAGTATCCCATGGCCTGAATCCAGGTCATGTTGCCCAGGAAAGCTTGACTTCTCGGGGTAATATGGGCAGTGATGTACTCCATCCCCCCCACATGCTTTATCAGAAACGGGACGGCAAGCAAGATTCCAACGATCATGATGATCCCGTTAAATATATCCAGGTAAGCCACGGAGATCATGCCCGCGAGCAGAGTGTAAGTGATGACAAATAGGGCGACGATAATGATCCCGGATTTGATGGAGATCTTTCCTTCGGTAATGATGTTCAACACCCAGCCTCCGCCCCGAAACTGGTAGCTGACAATCGTGACATAGGCGATGATCGTGGTGATCGTCGCGAGGATTCGGGCCCATTTGTTGTACCTGGCTTCCAGGATATCCGGAACCGTGAACTGGCCGAATCTTCTGACTCTTGCAGCGATGAAAAAAACAATAATGATCCCCAGCCAGCCGCCGGCGCTCCCGATCAGCGAGGAATAGCCGTGATTGTAACTGAGGTCAGAAACGCTGAAAATATCCCCAGAGCCGATCCAGGTGGCCAGAAGGGTTCCCACGAGGACAGGCGCTGTCAGGGTTCTTCCCGCAACCAGAAAATCTTCCTTTTTTTTCAGCCTTTTGGTCAGGTGAAGCCCGAACAGAAAGAGGATGAAAAGGTAACCCAAGATTGTGAACAGATAGACCATTTTCCCTGTTCTTCCTTTCTGTATTTATGGAGATTTCAGATCAATCATCCGGACCATTTTAAATGATCTCGCCATCAAATCCGTTATCTCTGTGATATGGATATCTCTCTGATTTGTTCGAATAATTTGGCTAAGTCTGAGCCTTTTTCTTTTCAGGGAAGAATTGTTCCAGTTCCTTTGGCGTTGGTTTTTTGGTCAGAAGGCTGACGATAATCAGCGCGCCCAAAGAAACGGCCAGTGCGGGGTAGATGATCGGGATTCCCCAGGGATCTCCGTCAGGAGCCAAGTGGGGGGGAAGGACTTCAGCCAATATTTTGAGGCCGATTGTGGCCACTGTTCCAGAGATGATAGAGACCAGCCCTCCCATTTTTGTCGCTCTTTTCCAGGCCAAAGCCGCGATTAGAGCGGGCGTGATGGCCACTCCGTAGATCGTATACGCGAAATAGGCCATTCCGAGCACCGAAGTGAGTTTCATGGCCAGAAAAAAGGCAATCACGCCAAGAATGACCACAAGAACTTTCTGGAGAGCCACCATAGTGTTTTGCTTGGGTTTTGTCTTTTTAAAGCGTTGATAGATATCGCGCATAACGGTGGTTGTCGGAGAAAGGAGATAGTTCATGCCTGTGGATATGACCACAGCGCAGGCGGCGCCCAAAAGGAGAATTCCGACTGGAGGAGGAACCATGTGTTTGGCAGCCAGGAGCACGACTTTTCCGCCTTCCTTGGGGATGGTCAGATCAAGCTGGTCCTTGAATTTGCTGTAAGCGAGAACGGCGATAATAACCACGACGGTTTCAACGAACACAGTTCCGATCGTCCAGAGAAGGACAGCTTTTTTAGCGTCTTTGGGTGTTCTGGCACTGTAAAATTTTTGATACATGCTCTGCACACCCATGAGAAGAAGCATGGTGGCCAGGAAATAGCTGCCCACTTTGAGATAGGGATGCGCTCCGAACTGTTCGTTGACCACAGCAAAATATCCGGGATCGAGGGATTGAGTGACCTGCGCCCACCCTCCGGTTGCGAGATAAACAAATGGGACAGAGAGCATGCAGGCGAGAAGGATGATGATTCCGTTGGGCAAATCGGTGTAGGCGATGGCGATCATTCCACCGACGGCCGTGAAAAGGATAACGAAAACCGCTGCGATAATCGTACCCACAGAGCTGGGAATAGCGCCGTCTGTGGCCACGTTGAGGATGAAGCCTCCGGCCACAAACTGGTAGGAGACGATGGCGGTGAAGGAGATGATCAAAGCGATGGCTCCGACTATCCTCGCTGCCGGTCCATACCGGACTTCGAGGATATCGCCGATGGTGTACTGGCCGAATGTCCGGACTTTTCCGGCCAGAAAATAGATGACGACAATTCCGACCCAGGCACCGGCGGCCAGCCAGAGAGCCGAAAAGCCTGCCTTGGAAGCGAATTCCGCCCCAGCAATAAAGGTGCCCGACCCGATCCAGGTGCAGATGAGAGTGAAAACCATAACTCCGGTTTTCAGGCTTCGGCCCGCTACCATGAAGTCTTCCTGGCTTTTAACGCGTTTGGCTCTGTAAAAGTTAAATCCCGTCAGGATTAAAAGATAGGCAAGAATTATCCAAAGATAAATAGACATGGAATCCTCCTTCCTTTTTGGACCTTAGATCTGTGAATCAATCTGATCATCCTGTTCGCATGTGAATCATTATGGACATGCTGCGGGCTCATGGAGACGGAAATCTTCTTAATGATATCCAGTCTTTTATTTAATTCAAGCGTTTTTTAGCTCGCTTTTTTCTCTTTCTTTTCTAGCTGAAGTGAATAGAGGCTTGTGATATTCGGCTCGGCCATGGTTGTTCCGTGGATATAATCGGCAACCTCCATGGTTTTGGTGTTGTGTGTGATGATGATGAACTGAGTCTGGTCCTTGATTTTTTTCATCAACTCGAGAAACCTTGTTAGATTCACATCGTCCAGGGCGGCATCCACTTCATCCAGCACACAGAACGGAGTGGGCTTGTAGCGGAACAGGGCGAAGAAAAAAGCCAGGCTCGTCAAGCTTTTTTCTCCTCCGGAGAGAAGGGAAAGCGTCTGCACTTTTTTCCCCGGAGGTTGAGCCTTGATCTCCACACCGCTTTCTAAAGGATGGCTCTCATCTGAAAGTTTGAGCTCGGCCGAACCGCCGTTAAAGAGGATGGAGAAAACGTCCTGGAAATGCTGATTGACTTCTGTCAGAGCTTTCAGGAATTGAGACTTGCTTTCCTGGTCAATCTTCTTGATCGCCTCTCGTGTTGTATCGATGGAATCTCGCAGGTCTTTTTTCTGCTGTATGAGGAAGTCATAGCGCTTTTTCTGAATTCCGTATTCCTCCTCGGCCATCAAGTTGACGGATTTGAACTTTTGAAGCTTTTCCTCAGATTCAGCAAGTTTCCCCTCGATTTCGGCATCCGGGATCTTCTGTTCCGGGATTTCTTTTTTGACTTCCTGGAGGGTCTTTTTGAGGTCCTGCCAGCAGCTCTCCTCCAGGTTCGCCATATCCCTGTCTGTCTCGGCTTTGCTGATTTCCGATTTCATGCGCTCTTCTTTTTGAGTTTCGCTTTTTTCTCTCAGTTCTTCGACACTTTTTTCCAGGTCCTTCTGCTCTGCGGACAGCTTTTCAAGCAGGGATTCCTCTTGTGCGAGTTCTTTTTCTCGCTTTTCTCTATCTTTGTCGAGCTCTTTCGCTTGGCTTGATATGCGTTCAATTGTTTCTTTGATTTCGGCCTTATTCTTGTCACAGTTTTGGATCTCTGCCCGGAGAGAATTCTCTTTTGCGGCGAGGCTGGCCTCCCTCTCTGTCAGTATCTGAAACCGCTGCTTCAGGTTTTTGGTCTTTTCTTCCAGAAGATCAAGCCCTGCTTTCAGTTCAAAAAAATCTTTTCTTTTCTGTTCGTTCTTCTCCTGCTGCTGGACGATTTCCTCTTCCTGTTTCACCACTCTTTCCTTCAGCGCCCTTTCTTCCTCTCTGAATTTTTCGAGAGAAAGATTCTCTTTTTTTTGGGTCAACTCCTCTCTATCTCGACCCAAAGACTTGATTTCGTTATTCAGGATCTCGATGTTGGTTTTGATCTTCTCCGTCTCTGTCTGGTCATACTTTGTTTCCTTCTCGATTTCTTCGATCTTTCTTTCTTTCTGATCGAGAGTTGCGCGCTTTTTCTCAATCTCTTCTTCCAGCTTGTGTTTTGTCTTGTGATGCTCTTCAAGCTCCAGGCTCAACGGACTGATTTTTTTCTTCATCTGGCTGAGCCGCTGTTTTATTTTTTTGACCTCATGACCGAGAGTGAAGATTCCTTCTGTTTTCTGGCCCATTTTGAGGAGTCCGGAGGAAAGAAGCAGGTCTCCTTGAGGAGTAATGGTGTTGAGAGAGGGGTTGAGAAGCCAGAGCTGGATAGCGCTTTCCACGTCTTTAACGACCACCGCTTCTTGAAGGTGAATGCTGTCTTTGATTCGATGATCCATCTGGAGATAAGACTTGAGGAGCCCGAGCACTCGGGAATCTTCGAGGATTTTTGACGGCACGCCTGGTTTTTTACGAGGCGAAAGGAGGAGAAAATTTCCTCGCAATTTTTTTTGGGACAACAGCTTCATCAGCCCTTGAGCGTGAACGAGAGTGGCTTTAGCCTCGTCCTTCCAGAATACATCGATCAGCGGGGCATGTTCGGAGCCTGTTTTGATCGCATCCGCTAATATCCCCAGGGCTCCAGGAATGTCTTCAGACGCATCCGCATCTCGTTCTTTTTTCTCCAGCTTTTCCAGAGCCTGGAGATGATGAGTATCTTCTTCTTTTTTAGCATTCAAATCGGAGATTGTGCGTTCAAGGTTTTCGATCGAGGAGAGAACACCGTCCCGTTCCTTCTGCTGAGTGCTGACTCCCTTTTTCAGTTCAATCATAGAGTCTTTTGTCTGGAGGAGTTCTTTTCTTTTCAGTTCCAGCAGGCGCTTTTTCTCCTCGAGAACGGCTCGTTCGTTCGTGAGCTTTTCTGTAAGCTTTATCTCCTGACGAGAGAGAAGTTCGATCTCTTTTTCGAATCGGACGCTCTCGTTCTGGCATTCCGTATGCTCTGAGAGTTTCTGGAAGTATTCAGTCCTCAAATCTTCCAGGGAGCTTCCCCGCTCCTCCATTTTTTTCTGAATGGCCTGATTCTCTTTTTCGGCTTTTTTCAACGCAGCCTGTTTAGCTGAATGCTCCGCGTTTGTATTCTGGATGTTCTTTTCGACTTCTGCTTTTGTCCGGGCGACCTGAAGCTTTTCTTGTTTGACCTCTTCCAGGTCAGCAGTCGCTCTTTTTTTCTGTGCCCGGACAAACTCGATTCTTTTGGCTTCCTTATCCTTATCCGTCTCCAACCCGGAGATCTGCGACCTGAGTGTGTACAGGTTTCTCTGCTTATCTTTGATGGATTTCTCCAGGTCCCAGACCTCCTTCCTTTTGGCGCCCAGGTTCTTTTCTTCAGCCTTCAATAAAGAAGCGGCCTCTTTTTCCTGGTTCTGGTTTTGTTCATACTGTTGAGTGATTTCCTGAATTCTTTCCTCGATACGAAAGATTTTTTTACGGTAATGGAGAGAGGTGAGCTTCCGGATCTTTTCCCTCAATTTTCTGTATTTGATCGCGGCATTCGCCTGTCTTTGCAGTGAGTTTTTTGCTCGAGACACCTCGGAAATGATGTCTTCCAGCCGGGTCAGGTTTTGCTCGCTGATTTCCAGTTTATTCTGCGCTTGTCTTTTTCGGGTTTTGTAAAATGCCGTTCCAGCCGCTTCTTCCAGAAGCAGTCTTTTCTCCACTGGCTTGGAAGTGAGAAAGAGCCCGATCTGCCCCTGCTCGATAACGAAATATTCTTTTTCTGCGATGGATCGGCTCCAGAGCGCATCCTGTATGTCTTTCAGCCTGGTCAGTTTTCCGTTCATCCTGTACTCACTCTCGCCTGAGCGGAAAACGCGGTGATTGATAACCAGTTTTTCGGTTTCATCCGCCAGGGAAAGGGCCGCATCCGCCATCCCCAACGCCGGTCTTTTTGTGTTTCCGTTGAAGATGATGTCTTCGCTTCTCTCTCCTTTCAGGGACTTGGACCTCTGCCCGCCAAGAACCCACAAGAGGGCATCCACAATGTTGCTTTTTCCAGTCCCGTTCGGACCGACAATCGCGGTAATGCCGGAGTGGAAGATGATCTTTGTTTTTTCGGGGAAGGATTTGAAGCCCTGGAGTTCTATCTTTTTGATGAGCATGTTCTCAACTGCAATTTTCCTTGAATCTCAGAAATGATTTTCTGGGTTGTATCTGCTCAAGGAATAGCTATTTTACCCGATTTAAAGGGATTGTCAAAGAATAAGTGAGTTTATAGGAGGATGCGGCTTCTTTAAGCTGTTTCTAAGGAATTGTAGATCAGTTCTTGAAGATTTTTCACAAACTCCACCTTTTCAGGTTTAGTCGGATTGACTTTCTCGAACGTCAATGCCGGGAGGAACTCCACGATCAAATGTGGCTTTTTGTAGTTTTTGTTCCTAAGGAAGTGCAGGAGCCGTTTTATCGCCTTGTATATGAAAATTCTGTGAGCGACATACTGCCAGTATGTTCTTTTTGTGATCATCGGGGCCTCTTTCACAACGCTCGGAATGATCTTAACGACCTTGCCGCGCTGATAAAGGTTGCTCGCTAAAGTGGGAACGATCGTCTGGTATATGGGATTTTCAACTGTCGTGTGGGTGCGTCCTCCGCTGGGTGCAATGGCAAGGGGCATATCGTTTTCAAGGCTTCGGATGCACTCCAGATAGGCCTCTTTATTGGTTTTCCGCTTCCGGAGTCTATCCTCCTCTGAAATGGGCTCAAATAAGTCCACATGTATGACATTCAGCTTTTTTGCCTGGGCGATCACGTAATTCGTCAAAATTTGAACGACCATCCTGTACCACGGTTTGATCCACAATCTTTTGTGTGCCTTTTTTTGAAATCTGGGCGGGAAGACGGCGTCCTCCACTTCTCTGGAGAGTTTGGGATAGTACTCCCGGCTGGCGATCACGGTTTCGGCCAGAAACCGGATATTCGGCTTTTTCGGAGCCGCCAGCCCCAGATAAAACGGCTCCCCGCGGCGTGTGATGTGATTGTAGACATAGATTATCGGTCCATTGTGCGGGATGTTTTCTAGACCGACGACTTTGGGCTTGGGACAGATAGGGATTGTTCGCGCCAAGGTTCTCAAGTGCTTGTATGAGAAGGCGATCATCTCTTCTTTCCCGGCATCCCTTTGCCTATTATAACTCTTTTAGGAAAAATGAGAACTATAAGTTTTCAAGATGTTGGCAGATCCAGGCATTTCAAATCCATCTTGAATGTTCTTTTCGTTCTTGCGTGAACATTCGTAATCTCAATGTATACTCGTAGACAAATCAAATCAAGTTTTGTTTGTGTTTATGGGAACGTCCCCTAAAACTAATATTTTTATCTGCAATAGTATTATTAGCGTGCGGCTGGCAGGAATAAAAAGTACGTTAAGCTGAGGTGGCACCTTGGGGAACGTCCCCTATAGATTATTGGAGTTCTTGAAGCCCAAAAAGGCCTTGATCCGGGTGGCGGCAGAGTCCGATATGGAATAAAACGTGGGCAGGAAAAGCAGAGTGAAAAAGGTCGAGGTGGACAGCCCTCCGATGATGGCCACGGAAATGGGCGCCCACATCTGCGCTCTCCGACCGACGGCCTCGAAGAACTGAGGAAGCAGGAACGGAAGAGCCAGCGGCAGAACTCCGAAGATGGTTGTGATGGCGGTCATGATGATCGGCCGCATCCGGTCCTTCCCTCCCTGGATGATGGACTCGTTCTTTCCCATGCCGGATTTGCGCAGCGTCCGGATGTGGTCGATCAGGATGATCCCGTTATTGACCACGATCCCGAACAAAACCAACAGACCCAGGTAGGACGTGGTGTTCAGTGTGATGCCCGTTATTGTGAATATCATGGCTACACCGAATATCGCCAAGGGGACTGTCATCACGATCGTGAAGGGAGTCACGAATGATTCGAAAAGCGAGGCCATGATGATGTAGATGAAGACCAGGGCGAGAACGATCGCCAGAGTGGATTCCCCCTGGGATTCCCGAAAACGCCTCCATCCGGAGCCCAGGCTCCACGTGTATCCGTCCGGGAGTGTGACGGTGTTCATCACCTGACGAACATCGTTGGAAATGGCCCTCATTCCTTCCCGTTTAGTATTGATTCGGATGTTCAATTTTGATTTTTTATTCTCTTTGCGGATAGAAGTCGATCCCATCCGGTAGGAGATATCTGTTATTGCGGAGATCGGAATCCGTTTCGATTGGGTGGGAAGGCTGATGTTTCGAAGGTCTTCTTCGCTGAATCCCTCGTCTCCCTGGATTTTGAGGATGATATCGATTTCGCGGTTTTCGGTCTTGAACTTACCGATGGGCCGGTCGGAGAGAGACGAAGAAATTGTCCGTGCCACCATTTGACTGCTCACGCCCGAACTTTCCGCCTTCTCGCGGTCCACCTGGACCATGATCTGTGTGTCTCCGCCTTCCAGGTCACTGGTGATGTCCTCCACATTCGGGACTGCGCGGAGTTTTTCGATGACCATCGGAGCCAGCTCGGTCAATTTGGTGTAGTCCAATCCGATGAGTTCCACTGAGATTCCGCTGAAGTGCCCGCCACGGCCCCATCGCTGCCCGTATTCGTAGGTGATACCGGGCTTAACTGGCAGGAGCTCTTTGAGCCTCTCTTTGATCTCGGTCACTGATGGGCCTTCGTCTTTCAAATTCAGCTCAAGAGAACCGCGGTAGCGTCCCTGCCGCATGCGTCTTACACCAAATTCAGTGTTTATATATTCGATCGCCAGCTCTTCTTTATTAGAAAAAAGAATGTCCTCATAACGCAGGAAGAGGGCTTTCATCTCATCCAGGGTGAAACTGCGCGGCATATAGACCGAGATATCGATCTCCCGCTCGTCGCTGCGGGGCATATATTCCTGTTCGATGTTTTTCAGAACCTGGAATGAGATGAAGAAAATGCCTGCGGCCAATCCGACCATGAGAAGCTTTGTTTTCCAGTTCTTTATAGTGAAGCTGAGAACGCGTTCATAAAAGGAGGTCAGCTTGACCAGCCAACGGGCTTTTTCCCTGGTTTTACCTGCAAGAATACGGCTCCCGGCCAGCGGAATGAACGAGAGGGAAACGATCAAGGAGGCGATCATGGCCAGAGATATGGTCATCGCAAAGTCCTTCATGAAGCGGCCGAACCCGGATTGAGACACGAAGCTCAACGAGATGAATACGACCAAAGTCGAGAGGGTGGATGCGGTGACAGCCAGAACAACGTCGCCGGCTCCTTTCAGGGAAGCTTCCATCGGGGAATACCCTTTTTCCTGCCGCAGCCGGAAGATGTTCTCCAGCACCACAACGCTGTTATCCACCAGCATTCCCACGGCCATCATCAGTCCGCTCAGGGAGATGATATTGATCGTGATGTCCGCGTGAAGGACGGCCCGGTAAAGATACATGAAGCTGAAAGTAAACACCATGGCCATCGGAATGGCGATGGTGATGATGATGGTGCTCCGGAATTTTCTCAGGAAAAAGAGCAGGACAATGACTGCGAGCAGGCCGCCGATAATTCCGGAAAGAGTGAGGTCCTTGAGGCTTCTGAGGATATCCTCGGATTGGTCTCTGTAGAAAATGGTGGTCAGATTCTGGAGCTCGGGTTCAGTTTCCTTGATCCGGGCCATGGTTGCCTTAACTTTGTTGCAGACATCGACGATGTTGGCGTTAGAAGCCCGGTATATCTGAAAGCGGACAGTTTCATTTCCGTCCAGGCGGTTGAACTCCTCCTTTAGAGGATAATCGTAAGTCACGCGGGCCACATCCGCAATGGTCAGTCCCTTGTCGCTGACAGGGAGGTTTTTCACGTCTTCCAGGATCTTGAGTTCTCCTGGAATACGGGTCACATAGCGCATGGGGCCTTCTTCCACGTACCCGGCTGAGATATTGATGTTGTTGTTCCGGATGGTGTCGATCAGGTCAGCGATGCGGATAGAAGAGGAATAAAAGACCTCGGGTTTGAGGTAGATGGTCAGAACCTTGTTCCGGATGCCGCGGATGTCCACGTTGGCCACACCCTCTATCCGTTCCAGCTGCTGAGTGATATAGTTTTCTGACCAGTAGTACAGGTTTTCCAGGTCTCCGGGGAGGGATAAGCTGAAATTGATCACAGGCCGGTCGTTGAACGAGAAGCGGCGAATTCGGATATTCTCCACGTCGTCAGGAAGCTCGTTGCGGACGAGGTCGATTTTGTCGCGAATTTCCATGGTGGCCAGGTCCATGTTGGTTCCAGTTTTAAACTGCATGTGAATGTTAGAAGAAGATGAGGAAGAGGTGGAGCTGAGATTTTCGAGATTGTTGATCGTGGCCAACCGGTCTTCCAGCGGCCGGGTGATGGTGCGTTCCACCTCTTCTGGAGAAGAGGACGGATAGGAGATCTGCACCATGAGTCCGGGGAAAGATATGTCGGGCATCATCTCCAGGGGTAGCTTGAGGATCGATATGACCCCGATAGTGATGAAAATCAGCATGGCCACGATGATGGTCACAGGTTTTCGGATGGCAAATTGAGGTAAATTCATTATTTACTCGGTTTCACTTTTTCAGGGGATAAGCTCATTTTGGCGCTTTTCAGAAAGCGCAGCAAACGGCTTTCCTTTTCTTCGGATGTTGCGGTGTCCCGCACCACTGTATTGTAGACCAGAGGGATAAAAACCAGAGTCAGGAAGGTTCCGAAGATCAAACCTCCGATCAACGTCAGTGCCAGAGGGATGCGAATCTCGAATCCTTCATTGAAATCCAGTGCCATCGGCGTAAGCCCCAGAACTGTCGTGATTGTTGTCATCAGGATCGGCCGCCATCTCACCTGGGCAGCGGTTTTAATCGCTTCTATTTTTTTCAGTCCTTGGTTCTGCAACCTCCCGATGTAATCCACCAGCACAATGGCATTGTTCACGATGATGCCTGAGAGAATGATCAGGCCGATCAGCACGATCACGTTGATGGATATGCCGAACACAAGACCGACGATCACCACCCCGATAATGCCGAGCGGGATGGTGAACATGATGATAAACGGTTTTTTAAAGGATTCAAACTGGGAGGCCATGACCAGGTACACCAGAAACACAGCCAGAAAAATGGCGAAGATCATCGAAGAAAAGGCCACATCCTGCTCCATGCTCTGTCCCGCCAGGTAGATCGAGCACTCGGGGCCGCACTCTATAGTTGCGGCTGCGGCCCTGACTTTTTCTTTGGCTTCGTCCAGGGAGATTCCTGAGATGTTCCCGGTGATGACCGCGGATTTTTGCTGAAGTATGCGGCGAACTTCGGCGGGCCCTTCTTGGACGCGGATCTCGGCCAGTGCCTTCAACGGCACCATCACGCCCAGACCATTGCGGATGTTGATCCGGCTGATCTTGTCCACCCGGTCCCGAGAATCCTCCGAGAGGCGGACTCGAATATCAACTTCCCGGTCACTTTCGATGAACCGCGTGGCGACTTCTCCCTCGATCTTGTTTCTGATCTGAGATCCCACAGAGTTGATAGTCATGTCCTGAGAAGCCAGGACGGCGCGATTAAAAATGATCTGGATTTCGGGATAGCCTTCTTCCATGCTGGACTTCAAGTCGATGATTCCGTCCACTCCCCTGATTTTCTCCAGGAGTTCGTCGGAGACCTGCTTGATCTGATCCAGGTCGTTGCTCGACACCACGACTTCCAGCGGAGCTTTAAAGGAAAAAAGGCGGGGCTTGTACACTTTGACTTTGGTGGTCGGGAACTTTTCCAGGTCAGCCCGCACCCGGTCCATGATCCGGTCTTCCCGTTTTCCCAAGATGCCCGGTTTCAGGCGAATGACAAATTCAGAGAGGTTCTCTCTCTCTTCTTGAAAAGATATTCCTCCGCGGGATCCTTTCCCGATCAGCTCGTAGATGCTCTCTATTTCATCAAATTTTTTGAGAGACTCGGATATATCCGTGACGATGGCCTTGTTCTCTGCGAGGGAGGTTCCGGGCTTGAATTCGACATTGATCAGAAATTCTCCCTGGGAAATAACCGGGATCAGCTCCTTGCCCATGAAACGGGTCATAAAGACTGAGAGGGCGAAGAGCGCGAGGACACTGACAATAATGAGTTTTCTCCGTCTAAAAGTCGTGTCCTGTGTTTTTTTATAAGCGGTAAAGACCTGGTTGTACAGCTTATCCAAAGGCTTGAACAGAATTTTAAGAACTCTGGTCAGCCACTCTTTTGTGTTTTCACGACGCATGATCGAATTGAGCATCGGGACGAGAGTGAGCGATACGACCAGGGATGCGAGCAGAGAATAGGTCACGGTCAGAGCCATGTCCTTGAAGAGCTGGCCGGCAATGCCTTCCACGAACACGATCGGGAAAAACACGGCCACTGTGGTGAATGTGGAGGCGGTCACAGCTCCGGCCACCTCGGACGTTCCTTTAAAGGCGGCATTATAGAGTCCCTCACCTTTTTCCCGGTAACGCTGGATAGACTCCAGCACCACGATAGAGTTGTCCACCAGCATTCCAATTCCGAGTGCCAATCCGCCAAGGGAGATGATATTCAAGGAGATGTTGGAGGAATACATCAAGAAGAAGGTGATGATGACGGATATCGGAATAGCCGCTCCGATGATCAGAGTGCTTCGAAAATTTTTCAAAAAATAGAGAAGAACCAGTACGGCCAGTATTCCCCCGAAGATAGCGGTCTGTCTGACCTCATGGATTGTGTTTTTAATAAATTTGGATTGGTTGGTGATAACCAGATAATCCATATTCCTCGGTTTCAGAATGTTATTCCGGACCATTTCCAGCCTTTCGGTGACCGCATTGGCCACCGAGACTGTGTTGGCATCCGCCGCCCGGTAGATGGCCGCTTCAATGCATTCCTGGCCGTTGATGCGTGAGATGACTTTGCGTTCTTTGTAGCCGCGGAAGACTTCCGCCACGCTGCCGAGCGTGATCTGGACATCGCCCCGTTTTTCGATGATGATGTCTTTGATCTCTTCGACGGTCTTGAACTGGTTGACTGTCCGGACCAGAAACTGGCTGTCCTTTTGTTTGAGAATCCCTGCAGAGAGATTGACGTTTTCCTGTGCCAGGCGGTTGGCGACTGTGGTTATGGGGATGTTGAGAAGGCTGAGTTTTTGCTCGTCGATGTCGATGTGGATTTCATCCTCCAGACCACCAGAGATGGAACAGGCGGCCACACCCTCGATGCTCTCGAGTGATTGTTTGACCTCTCTCTCCGCGATGTAGCGAATATATCCCAGGTCAGGGTCTCCAGTCAGACCCAGCTTCATGATGGGTTCCTGGTTGGGATCGTACCGGAGTATGACCGGTTTGGTGGCTCCAACCGGGAGACGGAGGAGATCCAGTTTTTCTCTGAGTTTCAAGGTGGCAAAATCCATGTTGGTGTGCCAGGCGAACTCGACTGTCACCTCGGAGAGTTCAGCGCGAGAGACCGAGGAGATGCGGACGACATTGTCTACGACTCCGCAGGTTTCTTCGATGGGTTTCGAGATGATGTTTTCGATTTCCGAAGGTGCAGTACCAGGGTATTCTGTCTTGATAGTGAGAGTCGGATAAGAAATCTTGGGCAGCAGGTTCAGATTGAGTTTAGAATAGGCGATAAAGCCGAATATGACCGCAGCGACGGTGAACATAAAGATGGATACCGGACGATTGAGAGAGAACTTGACGATTTTCACTGGATCACGTTCACTCTTTGTCCGTCTTTAAGGCTTTCCACTCCGACAATAACAATGGTTTCCCCCTCTTCCAGGCCACTGAGCACTTCCACATCATCCTCCTCGGTCAGACCCAGAGTGACTTCACGCTGGAAGGCTTGGCCCCGATTCAGGACGAAAACATAAGTCAGATTCTGTTTATACAGGATGGATTTTCGGGGGATGACCAAAACGTTCTCTTTTATTCCGATAACAATCCGGGCTTCCACGAACATTCCCGGCTTTAAACGAAGAGAGTCGTCGAAGACCTCGATCGTGACTTTGACTGTTCCGGTCTCTACATCGATTCGGGGGTTGATCAATTTAACATCCCCTTTGAAGACAGTTCCTTTGATGACTTCAGTCTTGACTTCCGCGGGCATTCCGGTCTTCAGTTTGATGGAATCGGATGTGGGGACGAACACACGTATCAACAGGGGATTGAAATCCTCGATGGTGTAGACCTGCTGGTTGGCGTTGACGCGGTCACCCACTTCGATCAGACGTTCAGTGATGTAGCCTTCGGAGAGTGACCGGATTTTAGTCCAGTTCAGCTGGAGCTGGAGATTCTTGAAGCTCTCCATACGGTTCTGGTGATCGAGCTGTCGCTGTTTGTATTCTGCTTCTTGGGCCTGGAAATCCTGTTCAGAAATCAGATCTCGCTTCTTCAACTCCTGATTGCGGATGTAGTTTTGTTCGGATTCTTCCAGGCTGAGCTTGGCCTGCTCGAGTTCGATCTTGGCCTGCTCGTGGCTGATCTTTATTTCCGTGTCATCAAGAAGAGCCAGGATGTCGTTTTCCTTGATGTAGGCGCCCTCTTCTTTCACGATTTCCTTGACGTACGCAGAAAGACGAGAGAAGATCTCGATTTTCCGTTCAGGTTCCACGATGCCGTTGAGGACGAGGTAAGAGTTCAAATTTTTCAGCTCAACCGGTCCCACACTCACGGGAACAGCCTCACCTCCGCCGCCCTGGAATCGGGCAAGGATTTCCGGGATCTGGTCCTTGGGGATTCGACCGGATTTGATGGCCTCTTTCACCCGGTCGGGGATATCGAGCTTATCGATGTCGATATCCTCAACGTTTTGAGGTTTGGATCCGGGTTTTTGCCCGGGACTGTTTCGGTCTCCGCCTTTCGTGGAGGCTTTGTTGGACACCGGTTTTCCCTGTGGATTCATACTGCTTTCGCGGCTGTTGTCTCCTGATTTCCCGCAGCTCACATTGAGCGCCAGGAACGCCACAAGTATAAAGATTGCTAATTTTCTCATTTGACTCACCTTGATGCCATTCTCTTCGTTTGTTTTGTCGAACGTTTTCTGTTTCCGGATCGATCTTTCCGGCTACTCTGCGAACGACCGCATATTCCTACGGTGTTTCTAGATGCGGAGATATGCACTTTTACTCTTAATATATTTTGACGAAAAAATGTGGGGTTTCTTCCCTGTTTTTCGACAATTACTATGCAATTTATATGATATTCTATTATGCCTCGAGAGACAAGTTCTTATCTCTTCAGACTATTTTTGAAAGGGAAGGCGGATTCGGAATATCTTGACAGTCCAGGCCAATTCCACTATTTTCTATCTGTTGGCAGGAGCGATCCTGCCCAGAGCCAGTGTAGCTCAGTGGTAGAGCAGCTGATTCGTAATCAGCAGGTCGAGGGTTCGACTCCCTCTGCTGGCTCTCTTTGTTATGGGGTAGTCAGCAAACAGGATTAGTCAACCTTAGCCAAAATTAGGCGATTTTGGCCAAATTCTGACACACCACTGACACACGGGGAGAAGTCTATTCATCTTGTTTGACATCAAATGTTTCCTATGTTATAGGTCAGAGAGTTACAGCTGGGGGATAAAATGAATCCAGCAAGAAGGGAAGATTTTCTGCTTAAGACGATAGAATGAAGTCCTTATATTTAGTATGAAAAGCTAAAATTAAGGAGATCAGAAATGAAGCGTCCCTACAGAATATTTCTGTTAAGTATCTTTATCGTTCTGTTGATTCTTATTTCATGCAGCAAAGAATCCAAGCCTTATGCCAGCATTGAAGTCATTGATAGTGTGGAATATGTGCATAATCCTAATACTCCGCACTTCCCTAACAAGACTGTCAAATTTGAAGAAGAGTTGTCAATCGGGGGGGAAGATGAGAAAGGCAATGTCATTCTATTTAATGCTTGGGATTTTACTGTTGATGTAAATGAAAACATATACATCTCAGAGGGACACTCGATAAAAGTATTTGATTCACATGGAAATTATCTTCATTCGATTGGAAGAAAAGGACAAGGACCTGGAGAATTTCAATGGATTATGTCCTTCTCTTTTTTACCAGATGGACGATTGTTTGTTATGGATTTCAGGTCATTGCGAACAAGCATATTTTATTCTTCTGGACAGTTCCTTGACAGCCATCAATGGAAACAAAATCTCTATCTCAACCAAATACTATTAACCACAAATAAATCATATATTCTCGAGGTAACCATCTTTGGCGGTCCAACCAGAGAGAGGAAAATATCTGTTAATGAATATGATTTTAAAGGAAACTTAGTTCGCTCACTTGGGGAGTTTGTATCACAGAAAAGAAAAGCTCATGACGAAGGAATTTATAGTGTTCCGATTCCCGAATCGCCTAAATCCATATTTGCAGGAGACATGACACATCACTGCATTTATCATTGCCTGAATAATGAATATCTCATTGAAGTATATGACCAACAAACCGCCAAACCAATCCGAAAGATTGACCGCCCTTATGAGCCAGTTCCTTTCACAAGCAAAGATAAAGAAGTTTTTTTAGCACGGTATGAGAATCATAGAATCGAGATTATGAGGAAACTTGCCAGAGAAGTTGATTTTCCAAGCGTTAAATCCGTTACATCTCGCTTATTTACCGACGACGAGGGAAATCTTTGGGTGAAAACAAATGAAGCCAGAGAAGATAGCGATAATACTTCTACAGCCTATGATATTTTCAATAAAAAAGGTATTTATGACACA
The DNA here is from genome assembly GCA_964348015.1 of uncultured Eubacteriales bacterium. Classification (GTDB taxonomy): domain Bacteria; phylum Acidobacteriota; class Aminicenantia; order Aminicenantales; family Aminicenantaceae; genus SOIA01. The sequence continues at coordinate 47,637 of CAYGBC010000011.1, forward strand.
AGGGTTTGGAGTGACCTGGAACCTGCGGTTATTCTTAAAGGAAAAATGTATCGGATTCACACGGATGAGGAAACGGGACTTAGATATCTGAAGCGTTATCGAATGATTTGGCGTGAGTAGATATGAAGAAGAAGTGATGCCGCAACTCAGCATGGAGCTAAAGCCGAAGGAAGATAAATAAAGGCTGGTTCCTTCCAGGCCTTTCTTACATACCCAATGAAAAGTAAAAAATTTTAAGGAAGGGAAAATGAAAAAATTACTTATAGTCATTCCTTTGGTCTTTCTACTTTGGTTCACTTTCAGCTGCCAGAAACAAGGACAAGTTGAGCGGATTATGGAAGATGGAGTTGAAGTTGTTATTAATCATTTGGAACCTTACAAGGTAAAAGGACAGCCCGATTCTCTCATCCTTGAAAAGGAAATTTCAATTGATATGGAGAGGGACGATATTGCTGAGATTGGCTTGCCTGATGTACACTCAGTTGATGCTGATTCTGATGGAAACATCTATTTTCATAGATTCAGAAGCTCTGAGAATTTCATATTTAAATTTGATAAGAATGGAAACTTCATAAAGTCATTCGGGAGAAGAGGTCAAGGACCTGGCGAGATTCAAATGGTGTCCTATTTTTCAATCGACTCAAAAGATAATATTATCATTTCTGACCGCGCTAATGGAAAAATAATATTTTTCAATACCAATGGAGAACTCAGCCAAGAAATCAGTTACGGTTTGAATATTACCGACGCCATCCCTCTTGAAAATGGAAAATACCTAGTAATTCGGCGAATAAGGGACGATTCTCAGCACTCTATTCCTACTAAGCTAATCTTATGTAGTGCTAAGTTTGAGGAATTAAAAGAATTGGATGTCTACAATCAACCTCTTTTTTGGGAAGGGGGGAACAAGATGCCATATAGAGCATTTCTTTATATGTGGAGACTAACAAAAGACAAAATTTACATCGGAAATGAACAGAGAGACTATGAAATCTTAACCTACGATTTAGAGGGGAACCTTTTAAGAAAAATAAGAAAAGAGTACGAGCCTTCATTATTACCCGATGATTTGAGAAAAGATGCGGAGGCAAGTTTATCAGATAACCCAAGTAGAAAACAATGGTTTTATGTTCCAAAAGAAATACCTCCTTTTAACACATTTTTTATAGACGATGAAAAAAAGCTCTATGTCATGACTTATGAAAAAGGATTTAATGAGGGAGAATATATCCATGATGTTTTTAATTCAGATGGCATATATGTTTCAAGAACAAGTCTAAAAAGTTACGGGAAATTGGGGTGGGAGCTGGAACCTCTATGGGCGGTTGCCAAAAATAACCGGCTTTACTGCCTCAGGGAAAAAGAGAGCGGATACAAAGAATTGGAGGTTTATAGAATGAGATGGGAGTAATGCGACAATTCGGCATAAAGCTAAAGCCGAAGGAGAAATAAGTCGTTAAGCAGCTATATCTTTGAACTTCTCTGAGGCTGGTTCTCCGCCAATTCCCCAGTGCGACTTTTGGACTTCGTGTACAATCACTTCTACAGCCTGAGGGGGAATCCCTAAATCTGCAAAGACTTTAGTTATATTTTTTATTGTGGTTTTTGCCTTCTCCTGTCCGAAACCTTCCCAGACGTTTACATGAATAATGGGCATTTTCAACCTCCAAAGTTTTATTGGTAACCAATTTATTGATGATAATACTTTAATCTCTGAATTCTGAAAAATCAAAGAGGCTGGCTTTTTTTTACACGAAGGTCACGAAGATTTTATATAATCCTCTAAAAGGATGGGAAATCTGAAGTGCCTTGACAATGGAAAGTCAATCTTGAATAATCCGTTGCTGTGCAGTGTGTCTGATTTCGAGGCTGCAAACCTTCAATGAGAAAGTGGCTGTTTGTTCTGCTGTTCATCGCGGTTCTGTATGCGGTGTCCAAGTTGGGTGCCAAGCAACAGGGGAAAAGATACCCGGCCTTCAAGCAAATCTCCGAGACTATCACGATAATTGTCTGGGTAATGGTTGTGGCTTATGTCGTCGCCTTTCTCTACTGGCTCTACACGGTCATTTTTAAGTGATCCACCGGTCTTTTACACTCATGCAAATCATAATTTTTTACGCGAAGGATTTGATTTTCGGATTGATGATATTATAATCCTTGTGATTATGGGGAATTTACAATATGGGGAGTTCACATGGAAAAAATAATTCGTTTTAAACTGAATGGAAAGGATGTACGCCTGACTTCCTCTCCAGACCGCATGCTTCTCTGGGTATTGCGATCTGATCTTGAGCACACCGGGACAAAATACAGCTGCGGAGAAGGGTTGTGCGGAGCCTGCACTGTGATCGTGAATAACGAAGCGGTCTTGTCTTGCCAATATCCCGTTCAAGATGTGAGCGGAAAAGAAGTCATGACCATCGAAGGGCTCCAGCAGAACGGGAAACTCCATCCGCTGCAGACAGCTTTTATGCAGCACAATGCCCTTCAGTGTGGATTTTGCACTCCTGGAATGATCATGGGAGCCTACAGCCTGTTAAAAAAGAATCCTCAACCTTCTTACAACGAAATTGTTGAGGACCTGGAGAGGTATCTCTGCCGCTGCGGAAGTTATATCCGCATCATCGAGGCTATCCAAACTGCGGCCCGGACAATGAAAGGATTGAGACCATGAAAGACGACGAATTAACTCCATTTAATGAGGAAAAAGGCACAGAATCCACCAGGCTCGACCGCAGGGAATTTCTCAAACTCCTGGGGGGAGGAATCATCATCTCTTTCTCAGTCGGAGATCTTTTTGCCCTCCAGCAGAGACGGAGAGGCGGCGGATATCCAGAGGATTTCAACGCCTACCTCCGGATCGGAGAGGATGGGCGTGTTTCCTGCTTCACCGGTAAGATTGAGATGGGACAGGGTGTGATGACTTCGTTCGCTCAGATGCTGGCTGAAGAGCTCGATGTGCCACTTTCTCTCGTGGATATGGTCATGGGGGACACCGACCTCTGTCCCTGGGATTCCGGCACCTTCGGTTCAAGGAGCACGAAGTATTTTGGTCCTCCGCTGCGCCAGGCTGCCGCAGAAGCCAGGGCTGTTCTGATTCAATTGGCCGCAGAACATCTCCGCACATCTGAGGAAAATCTGATATCAAAGGATGGGATGATCTATATGCGCAGCAATTCGCAGATAAAGGTCTCCTATGCGCAGCTGGCCAAAGGAAAAAAGGTCGAGCGGCACCTCGAGCAAAAACCGCAGATCAAGCATTATTCAAAGCACACCATTTCAGGTAAAACAACAGACCGATTGGACGGGAGACAGAAGGTGACCGGAGAGGCGAAGTTTGCAGGAGACATCCGTTTGCCCGGGATGCTTTTTGCGAGGATATTGAGGCCCCCCGCTCATGGAGCCAAATTGAAAAATGTGGACACCTCTGCCGCTGAACAAATCAAAGGTATTCAGATTATCCGAAATAACGATATGATCGCCGTCCTCCACAAGCACCGGGATGTCGCGGACAGAGCGCTGGGATTAATCAAAGCCCGGTTCGAGCCGTCCACCTCCCAACTGGATAACACCACCATTTTCAACCATTTAAAAAAGTCTGCCTCTGAAGGAAACGTCGTCACAGAAGAAGGGAATATCAATGAGGGAAAAGGTCTGGCGAGCAGGACATTCGACAAAGCCTACTACAATCATTACGTCGCCCACGCTCCGCCGGAGAACCATACGGCTGTGGCCAAAGTAGAGGGGGACAAAGCCACAGTCTGGGCATCCACCCAGGCTCCCTTCAGAGCTCAGGGGGAAGTCTCGCGGGCTTTGGGATTCCCTTCCCAGAATGTCCGTGTGATCACACCGTTTGTCGGATGTGGTTTCGGAGGGAAAAACCAGGGGAATCAGGTTGTCGAGGCCGCACGGCTTGCCAAATTGAGCGGCAAACCGGTTCAGGTCGCCTGGAGCCGGAAAGAAGAGTTCTTTTATGACACATTCCGGCCAGCCGCCATAATCGAGATACGGTCCGGTCTGAACAGCTCCAACCAGATCGTCTTCTGGGAGTACCACAATTACTTTGCCGGCAGCCGAAGCTCTCAGCCTTTTTACAACATCCCTCACCATCAAGTTCTTTCCTACGGAGGATGGGGAGGCAGAGGCGGCGGTGGTATTCATCCTTTTGGTGTCGGTGCCTGGCGCGGTCCGGGAAGCAACACCAATGTGTTCGCCATCGAATCTCATATCGATGTTATGGCTGAGGCTGTGGGGATGAGTCCTCTGGATTTCCGGCTGCACAATTTAACGGATGACCGGATGAAGAGGGTTCTGCATGCTGCCGCGAAGAAGTTTGGACACACATTTTCTAAGGCCCCCAGTGGGAAAGGATACGGGATGGCCTGCACGGATTATCTGAATACGTATCTGGCCACAATGGCGGAGGTCAATGTTGACAAGAGGACGGGGGAGATCCGGGTGGAACGTGTGGTGTGTGCTCAGGACACGGGTGAAGTGATTAATCCGGGAGGTGTCCGGATGCAGATCGAGGGCTGCATCACCATGGGACTCGGATACTGCCTGACCGAAGAGATTCGTTTTAAAAACGGAAGAATTCTGGATGAGAACTTCGATACCTACGAGATTCCCCGTTTTTCCTGGGCGCCGGAGATAGAAACTGTGCTTGTCGACAATCCGGAAATGCCTCCCCAAGGGTGTGGAGAGCCGGCGATTACTTCCATGGGCGCTGTGATCGCCAATGCGGTCTATGATGCCATAGGTGAAAGATTATTCGTTCTTCCGATGACACCGGCGCGGGTTAAAGAAGCGCTTAAAGAGGAGCGGAATGTTATCGGCTATAAAAACAAGCGCATTGTACTCGCTCAGTAATTCAGTAAAATTTTTATTGTGTCATTGCGAACGGAGTGAAGCAATCCCGTAAAAAGAAAAGCAATTTTCTCTAAGAGATTGCCACGCTTCGCTCGCAATGACACCACACATCTACTGCACTCATTTCA
>CAYGBC010000012.1:0-5462 GCA_964348015.1 uncultured Eubacteriales bacterium
ATCTCTCTCAGTCTTATATTTATAGTGATCCCTCATTCTAAAAAGGCAGATTCCTTTGGCCGCCCCTCTGAATGGGTGAGTGCGGCCTCTCCCCCGGTACTGCTGGCCAAAGCGAAGTCTCCTCTCGAAAGGGAATATCAGGAACTGAAAAAGACTTTCAATTCCACAACAGAATATCTGCGCTCAGTTTTGGATTTCCAAATCGGCGAGGGAACAGAGTAACAGATAGAAACTCCTCCCTTCCTGTATATATCGAAGAGCTCCCCACAGGGTGATAAACAGACAACATGCTATGCTGACCGCAAGACCGGAAATGTTGATGAAGGAAAATACTTTGTGTTTTTTTATAAATCTCAAAGCTATTTTAAAATAATTAGCAAACATAGCAGCTCCCCAATAAATGGAATTCTTTGCAAAAGAAGGAAAAGTCAAAATGATTTGAGACCAATACCAAATTTTTGCTCGGAAAAGCCCTTTATTTTGAATAATTTCATTATATACTTCTTCGAAATCGCCGATCATTGTTTCCGGATGGCTGTGGTTTAATATCAACCACAAGATCGCTTTAGCTATTGTGGGAGGCTTATAGCTACCCATCATTCACTTCCTAAATTCCTTGATAACGATCATTTTTTCATTTTTCAAAATTTCAGTAATCGCATCCTATTTATTCATGTCTTCTTCAAAAATAAATCAGGCAGATCTTTCCAGAAAGCCTTATAGATCTTTTTAATTTCATGGAGTTGTTCCAGACCTTCTTTGGTTAATTCATAATATCTTTTACTCTTTCCTCCTCGCTCAGAGGTAGGGCTGGCAAGATAGGAGTTTAGATAACCTTTGTTCTCAAGACGATCGAGCGGGACATAAATAGACCCGATCGACCAGTACTTTCCTGTCATTTTGGTGATGTACTTTCTGATATTGACCCCATACGGTTCCTCTTTCATCTTCCAAATTGTCAGAAGAACCAACTCTTCAGGCCTAGATAAATATTTCATGCTTAACTTTCTCCTTGCGCTTTATTTCTATAATATAGAATTAAAAAGAGGCAATGTCAAGTGATTTTTTCTATTTTATGGAATTTATGGCTTTTTTTCTTTATTTTTATCTTGCCGGTAATAAGGCTAAGCTAGACTATTGCTGAAACAATAGCCGCTGTCTGAAATAGAGAAAAGTTATTCGTACCGGATGATGTCCACGGGATTGGTGCGGGCGGCGCGGATGGTCTGCGAGAGAACCATCCCCATTCCCAGGACTATTACGAGACAAGCTCCAAAGATGAAAAGCTCGGCCCTCATTTCGATCCTTTTATCATAAAGTGACAAAATGACGCTGTTGAACCACCAGGCCAGAGGAATAGCAGGAGCCGTTGCAACAGCGAGCATTCCCATAAAATTGCGCGATAAAAGCTTCACCAGGTTCCACTCTCCGGCTCCGCAGACCTTCCGGATGCCGATCTCCTTCCTCCGTATACGGGAGCTGTAATCCACGATCCCCAAAAAACCCAGACAGGAGATGATCACAGTCAGGATGGAGACGAAGCGGATCGATTTCATCATCACTGTCATTCCCATAAGCTCTTCCTCAATCTGATCAGCGAACAGATCGTATTCAAAGGGGGCCGCTGACTCGAACGATCCCCACATCTTCTGCAGCTTGTCGCCCACTTGTTTGATTTGTGCAGGTTCGACATGAAGAACCGCGACGCGACACCGCTCGGGCAAGAACCCAAGAGCGAAAGCGCCCTGATCACGGGTGATAGAGCTGTGGGCAAAATCTTTTACGACTCCAGCCACGCGAATCATCTGCCCGTCTCTCATCACAAGTGACCGGCCCACAGCTTCTCGCGGCCCGTCGAACTCAAGCTCTTTAACCGCAGTCTCATTGAGGATCACCAGGTTCTCCTGCGATGAGCGAGCAGCTTCGGGAAAGTTGGATCCGGCAACAATCTGAAGGCCGAAAACAGGAATGAACCCGGCATCAGAAGCTATCGTGCTCACCCTGCATTCATGAGGAGCGTCACTCCGCTTGAACATCGAACTTAACAGGCCCGTGGTGCCGGGCAAATATTCTGTTCCGGCGATCCCACGTACGCGCGCATCCTGAACGACTTTCTGTTTGAAAACACCGTAATCGACACCCTCCAGAGAAACGGTGATCAAACCCTCGGTTCTCAATCCGTGGTCGGCTCTTTTGATGTAGTTGAGCTGGTCTACGGCGACCAGTGTGGAAATGATAAAAACAACGGATAGTGCGGACTGGAATACAATGAGGCCCTTTCTCAAGGAGAGGCGGGAAACGACGCGTAGCCCGGGAAGATTCCTCATGGCCTGAACGGGCTGGAATCTCGAGATATGAATGGCCGGAATGACCCCGGCTGCGATTCCTGTTCCCACTGCAAACAGGAGAAAATATCCTAAGGTCGTCCAATTCTCCGCAAAATAGAAATACGCACGAAAAAAATCATGCAGGCCGAAGAACAGCGGAATGAGAATTGCCCGATAAAAGACGAAAGCGAGAATGAAAGCCAGGAGTGCCAAAGTCACGCTTTCACCGATGAACTGCAGGAAGATCTGATGCCTCCTGGCGCCGATGACTTTCCGGATCCCCACCTCTCTGGCCCGTGAAAGAGCCTGAGCTGTCGACAGGTTCGTGTAATTGAACGCCGCGGACAGAACGACAAGCACGGATACAGCTAACAAAACATAAATGACAGCCATAGGGATCACATCTCCAGAACTGTTCCGAAGATCCGGACCGGGAACGATACCGGTCAGTGGTTGGAGCCAGAAGCGATAGGTATACTTGGGATCACGGATACGGTCCGCAGCCAGCCTGTTCGCACCATCCTCAATCCTCTGTGGGGACTCGCCCGGCTCGAGCATCACATAGACAAACGTGCCTCCCATGATTGTCCAGTTCTCCGACCGAGGAGTGAGTATCCCCTGCTGTTCGAAAGAAAGCAGTGTTGAAACCGAGATCATGGATCTCAAAGAGATATGAGTTTTGAGGCGTGAGGTATCCTCCAAAACACCTGTGACCGTGTAATCCCCCCATTTGCCAAACTGGAGAATTTCACCGACAGGATTGTCCTCGCCAAAATACAGGGATGCGATCTCTGAAGTGAGCACGATGGAATTCGGCTGCAGCAGGGCGATGGCCGGATCTCCATGCTTGAGCCTGTAGCTGAATAGCCGGAAAAAATCCTCTCCAGCGAATCTCGTGCGCAGGGGAAACACCTTGCCGCGTCCAATCGCATTTCCGCTCACACCCCACGTCCATATGGTCGATGCCTCGATACCAGGGACAGTATCGGTCAGGGCTGAAGCCATGGGAAAGGGAGCCGTGGCAAAATCATCTGTCCTGTTTTCGCCTGTGCGCGTCGTGACCAGGCGGTAGATCCGGTCCTTGTTTTCATGAAAGCGGTCGAAACGCATAAAATTATAGATGATCTGGGTGATGAGAAGGCTGAGGGAAAGGCTCAGGGCCAGACCGAAGATGACAATGAAAGAATACCCTCTGTTTTTACGGATGTTCCTCCAGGTGATATGGAGATAGTTTTTGAGCATGCTTTTCCCTCCATAAAACAATGTGTGAAGGCCACAGACCTGCCCTCAATCATGAAGACGAAATATTTTCTGAAAAAGTTCCCATGAATTTTAACGTTCCGCTCGCAATGACACCTTAAATCAGAAAAAGGGGCCTGGCCCCTTTTTTCTAACTTTTTTTTCTAATAACAAGACAAGACAGAGAACAAAGCCAGGATTTCATCTCGAATACGTTGACTCTCACCCCATTAATTGATATTCTTCCAGCCGTATATAAGAGGGGAACAATGGACATAGAGTGCCCCAAGTGCAACACCGAAAACACCGATGACTCTCAATTCTGCAAAAGCTGCGCAGCTCCCCTTCCTTCCTCAAAAGAACTCCCTGTGACCGAAACTCTCGAAGCCGCCAAAGAAGAATTGACCTCCGGTTCCGTGTTTGCAGGACGATATCAGATCATCGAAGAGCTGGGCAAAGGAGGCATGGGGAAGGTCTACAGGGCACTGGATAAAAAGCTCGATGAAGAAGTCGCGATAAAGTTCATAAAGCCTGAGATTGCTTCAGATAGAAGAACGCTCGAACGATTTAACAACGAACTTAAATTCGCCCGCAAGATCGCCCATAAAAATGTCGGCCGTATGTACGAGCTTATGGAAGACAAAGGGACTCATTTTATCACTATGGAATACGTCCGCGGCCAGGATCTCAGGGGATTAATAAGACAGACAGGACAACTGACTGCAGGAACAGCTGTTTCCATAGCGAAACAGATCTGTGAAGGATTGACAGAGGCCCATAGGTTAGGAGTTGTCCACCGCGATATCAAGCCTCCGAATATCATGATCGATAAAGAAGGCAATGCCCGGATCCTGGATTTTGGCATCGCCCGCTCTTTGAAGACAAAGGGAATAACGGATGCTGGAGTGATGATCGGGACGCCCGAATACATGTCGCCCGAGCAGGTGGAGGGATCGAAGGCTGACCAGCGCTCGGATATCTATTCTCTGGGTGTGATCCTGTATGAAATGGTGACCGGCAGGATTCCGTTTGACGGGGAGACGCCGTTCAGCATAGCCTTGAAGCACAAGAGCGAGGTCCCCCAGGATCCCAAAGAGGTAAACCCCCAGATTCAAGAGAAGCTCAGACAGGTGATTCTGAGGTGTTTGGAAAAAAACCGGGAAAAGAGATATCAGACTTCGGAGGAACTTCTTTCGGAGCTGAGCAAAATCGACGAAAGCATCCCCACTTCAGAGAAAGTGATACCGAAAAGAGAAACACGCATATCCAGGGATATAACAGTCACCTTCAATTTAAAGAAAATACTCATTCCCGCATTCTCGATCATCGCCATCGCAGTCATTGCAATGCTGATCTTCCGTCCTTTCTCCAAAAGAGAGTTGGTTCCGGTTCCATCGGACAAACCCTCTCTCGCCGTGATGTATTTTAAAAACAACACAGGCGATGAAGGCCTGGAGCACTGGAGGAGCGCTCTTTCTGATCTGTTGATCACTGACCTCTCCCAATCCAAACATATCCGAGTCTTGAGCGCAGAAAAGCTTTTCAACATCCTCCAGCAACTGAACCAGCTTGAGGCCAGCGCCTATTCCTCAGAAGTCATAAAAGAAGTGGCGGCCCGCGGGGGAGTGGAGAACGTTCTGGTGGGAAACTACACGAGAGCAGATGACACATTCCGGATCAACGTGACGCTTCAGGAGGCACATTCCGGAGAGCTTATCGGCTCTGAGAGCGTGGAGGGGCATGGTGAAAAAGATTTCTATGTCATGGTGGATGAGCTGACGAGGAAGATCAAGGCCAACTTCGAGCTCTCGGCGCAGCAGATTGCCTCAGATTTAGATAAAAAAGTGGGGGAAATCACCACCAACAATCCAGAAGCGTACAAACATTACAGTGCAG
>CAYGBC010000013.1:0-94055 GCA_964348015.1 uncultured Eubacteriales bacterium
TAACCATTTTCAATAAGATTTTTAAGATAGATTAGAATATAATGGAATGAAGGCTCGTATAAAGAAATGAACTCTTCGATGGAGATTTCGTACATGAGCTTGATTCACGAAAAAAGGAGGACAAAATCATGAAAAGAATCATATCATTTACAGTCGCAGCAGTCTTTCTTGTCACTTTGCTGGCTCAACCCGGAACCGCTCAGACAGCAAAAGAGATTTTGGCAAAAATGATCGAGGTCCAGGGAGGCAAAAAGGCGATCGAGAGCATCAAAGATATGACTCTGAGCGGGACTATCGAGATGCCCATGCAGGGATTGAGTGGAACGATTTCAGTCTACAAATTGGAACCCAACAAAAGACGTGTGGACGTCCAGGTTATGGGGATGGTCTTTGCTTCAGCTTATGATGGAGAGACCGGATGGTGGACCAATCCTCAAACTGGAGGAGTCGAAGACATGAGCGAGGAACAGCTTGTCGAGGCGAAGAGAGAGGCCATGCCGGTCGTTTCGATTCTTGATCCTGAAAAATTCGGCATTACTTTAACTTATAAAGGGAAGGAAAGCATAGAGGACAAAGAGTACTTTGTCCTGCACGAGCTTTATTCGGATGGGTTTGAAACCACGATCTATATTGATGCAAAGACCTATCTCATATTCAAGTCGATAATTAAAACCGCAGGACCAATGGGCAATGAAATCGAAATGGAGCAGTTCCAGTCGGATTATCGAAAAGAGAACGGGCTGTTAATGGCTCATAACATTGTTTCTTATGCAGAGGGTGAGGAAATACAGAAAATTGTTATCGAAGAGGTGAAATTCAACACAGGATTGGACGATTCTCTGTTTAAAAAAGATTAAGATCCCGGATTTCTGTTTTTTTCTATCGTTTCTTTTGTAGAGAATGGCTTGGCATTCTCAGAGGTCTTCCTTCACGATAGAAAAGTAATAAAAAGGCGTCATGGCGAGCTTGCGTGGCAATCTCCTATCGAAAGGAGACCAAAGGTGTCATTGCGAGTGAAGCGCGGCAATCTCCTATGGAAAGGAAACCAAAGGTGTCATTGCGAGTGAAGCGCGGCAATCTCATAGAAAAAGATTAACCCACTATTATTAAAGATTTTAATATTACATTTTTTCATTGGATCTCATAAATAAAATGATATAGTCAGATCTATCCGGAGGAAAGACTTATGAAACGAATTTATTCCCTGCCATTACTAGGCATTTTCCTCTTAACTCTGATAACTCATCCTGTCTTCGGTCAGTCGATAAAGAGAATCCTGAAGAAGATGATCGATGCTCAAGGAGGACCCAAGGTTTTTGAAAGCATCAAGGATATGACGATGACCGGTGCTGTGGAAATGGTCCAACAGGGAATCTCCGGGACGTTGACCATGTACAAGAAAGAACCAAACAAAAGGCGTGTAGATCTGGAGGCCATGGGAAGGATCATTATTCAGGCCTACGATGGTCAAACAGCCTGGTGGACTAATCCTCAATCCGGAAGTACCGAAGAAATGTCTGAGATGGATGCTGCATCTATGAAGAGACAGTCCTTGCCAATTGTGGCGATAATGGATCCGGAAGCATACGGAATCACTTTCACTTATAAAGGCAAAGAAAAAATCGAAGGCTGGGACTATCATGTTCTCGAACAGTCCTATACGGATGGGTACAGAATGCTCAGATATGTGGATGCTGAGACCTATCTCACAGGAAGGTCGAAATCGACACGAACCGGTCCAAATGGAATCGAGATCCAGGTGGAGCAGGTTATGTCTGATTTCAAGACAGTCGGGGGGATGACAATGGCGCACTCCATCATCACGTATTACAACGGAGAGGTCTTCACAAAGATTGTCCTGGATAAGGTCACGTTCAACTCAGGCCTGGAAGACTCTCTGTTCAAGATGGAGAAATGAATTCTGCTTGTCAGCCTGGCTTTTAGCCAGTGTGATAATTTTCGGTTTTGTGTTGAGCATCATCCTGCAAAACATAATGTCTCCGACTCCATAGAATTCTTACCGCCGCATTTCAAAAGCAGGATTTTGATTCCCGCATTTTAATTTTTGACATCAGAATTTTCTTGTGTTATTAGCTATTCCTGAAGGGCACAGAAAATGTCAATCCCAGGACATTATTGTCTGATAAGAGTGAAAGGAAAAAATGGTAAAATGGTTCTGAATAGAGCCGTGTGCGTAGAATAATGGCCAAGCCCGCAAAAAAAGACCTTGAAAGCAGAATCAAAGAGTGCCAGCACCTCGTTATTCCGGATAAAGTCATTTCCTGCTTGAAAGAATTGCTGGAGGAGACGAATGACGCTATGGTCGCATTCGAACTCGGCCGCGAGTATGAAAAATCAGGGAACAATGTGAAGGCTTTCCAGCTCTATGATATGGCTGAAGATATGTTCGAAGACCCGAATTTCAAGAATATGGCCCAGGCCGCCCTCAATAATCTCGTTATCGAAGAGATCGTTGCCAAAAAGAAAAAGGAAGGGAAGTAGTATTGGATCCCTGATTCCTCTCTAAAGATTCAAATTCGAATCGCATTTATCCACTACTAGCGTTTAATTGAATATTTTCTTAATGGGATTGCCGCGCTTCACTCGCAATGACAGGAATGTGAGATAGCCTTGTTCTGCTCAAAATGAGAATATAACGCGATGACACTCAGTTCTGCTGCTGCTTGATCTCTTCTCCCGTCAACGGATCCTTCAGAGTCAGCCTGTTCACCTTCCCGAACTTATCCAAAGGGCCGGCGAACTTATCTCCGCCTGTGTTGCACGGCTCCCAGTCTCCGACGATCATGATGGCCATCTTATCCGGATGGATGTATTTTTGGGCGACTTCCAAGACCTGCTCTTTGGTGACCGCCTTAATCTTGTCTCTGTATGTCTGGTAGTAATCCATCGGTCGGCTCCGCATCTCGAGCATGGCAAAGGTGCTCATGGTGCTCATCGGATTGGTGAAGGAATTGGGAAAGCTCTCGATGTAGTAGTTGATCGCGGTTTCCATCTCTTCGTCTGAGACAATCTCGTTACGGATTCTCTCGAACTCCTTCAGGATCAATGAGATGGCGTAACCCGCAGTGGCTGATTTTGTCTGGACGAAGCCGTAGACTGTTCCGGGGAATCCCCATCTGTATCCGAATCGGCTGCCCGTGCTGTATGCCAGCCCTTCGTCAGACCTGACCTTTGTGACAATCCGGGAAGTGAAACTTCCTCCGCCCAGGATGAAGTTCATGACCTGCACGGCATAGTAATCCGGATGGGTGTCTTCTAATCCCAGATGTCCGAGCTGAATGTAGCCCTGATTGATTTTCTTCTGGATGAAGTACACTCCGGGTTCAACTTTAGGAAAATCTTGAGAAAATTCGGGAAAAGAGACTTTTTTGTTCTTCCAGCTTTTTATGGCTGTGTTGATCTTGCTCATCATTGATTTTGTATTGAAATCTCCCGCAGCCGTGATCATGATATTCGCGGGGAAGAAGTACTTGGAATGCAGGGATTTGAGGTCCTCGCGGCTGACTCCCTCTATGGTGGCCTTTGTCGGCTGGAAAGTGAGTGGATGATCACCGTAGATGAGTTTATTGAACTCTCTGGAGAGGACACGGCGCGGAGAATCATTGGCCTGTTTGAGGCTCTCGATCAATCTCCCTTTGGTGATTCTGAGGCTTTCTTCCCTGAATTCGGGGTTCATCAGCACGTCAAAGAAAAGGGACAAACCCTCGTCCAGATCTTTTTTCAGAACGAACAGAGAGAGGGAAGAGGTCCTTTCACTCACATAGAAGCTGAGAGATCCTCCGAGAAAGTCGATTCTTTCCTCGATATCGCCGCCTTCCTTCGTGCGTGTCCCTCCTTTGATCAATGTTCCGCTCAGAACATCTCCAATGCCCAGCTGTTGTTCCGGATCGTAGATGTTTCCGTATTTGATGTAGGCTCTGACCTCAACCAGGGGCAGGGAGTGGTTTTCCTGAATGTATCCGATCATTCCTTTGGAGAGTTTCACTCTAAAGTCTTTCGGATGAGGAGGGTCATATTTTAAAGGAGGAAATTTGAGGTCGTCTGGCTTCTGGACCTGTCCGAAGCCGATGGAAACAATCACAAAAGCGATGATGAAAACGAAAGTGCTTACTTTTTTCATCTTCTTCTCCCTCCTTGTGCCGGCTTTCTCATTTTTCTCGTGTAGATGGCTGTGGTTGAGTTGTCTTTAACAAAATATTTTTTAGCGACTCTCTGGATATCTTCCACAGTCACTTTTTTCATTTCTTCCAGGTTTGTCACGAGAGAGCGCCAGCCTCTGTTCAAGTCTGACCGCCCTATTCTCATGGCAATGAATTCTATTCTCTGCATGCTTCTGAGGAACGAAGCTTCATTGCCGTTTTTAATTTTCTGGAGCTCTTTGGGTGTCACGACGTCCTTTTTGACCTTCTCGATCTCAGCCCAGATCTCTTTTTCCAGATCTTCGGGAGTCACATTCTTTTGCGTCTTGGGGCTGCCAGAAAAGGTGAATTCTCCAGCGTACCATCTGGGACCGGCACGGCCGCTCACACGGGTAGCCATATCCTTTTCCTTGACAAGGCTCTTGTAAAGTCTTCCCGTCTCTCCTGAGAGGATCCCGCCCAGCAGGGATAAGGCCGGAATGTCCGGATGCCCGTCTGGAGGGATGTGGAACATGATCGTGACTCTGGATGCGGCCGGACCTTCCCCGTAGAGTCTTTTCTCGCTGTACTGGGGAGGTTCGTAAGTTCTGATCGGCTCAATATCCGGACCCTTCGGTATCCGGCCAAAATATTTTTCAGCCATCTGGATGATGTTGTCCGGTTCGAAATCTCCAACATAGACAGCCACAGCGTTGTTGGGAGTGTAGTATTTTTTATTGAATTCGATGATGTCCTGCTTGGTTATCCGCTTCAAGTCATCCATCCACCCGATCACTCCCCAGTGATAGGGAGAAGCCGTGTAGAAAGCGGCTCTCACCTGCTCATTGAACAGGTAGCCGGGCCTGTTTTCACTCAGCCTTCTCTCTTCCATCACCACGTCTTTTTCCGAGTAGAATTCACGGAAGTAGGCATTCTGCATCCTGTCTGACTCGAGAAGCATCTGGAGCTCGACTTTGTTAGAGGGCAGAGTCACATAGTATCCGGTTATTTCGTAAGAAGTCGAAGCGTTCAGGAATGTTCCTCCGTTCTTCATGTACAGTTCCCAGAGTTCGTCCTTGATCACATACTGTTTTTCAGCTTTTATAAGCTCATTCACTTCCTTCTGCCACGCCGCGATTTTTTCTGGATCGCCGTCCCTCTTCCAGTATTTTTCTCTGTAGATTTTTTCCATCAGGGCATCGATCTTCCTGTCGATTTCCGCATCGTTCTCGTAGTCGGTCACGCCCATCATTTTTGTGCCTTTGAACATCATGTGCTCGTGGAGATGAGCGATTCCCGTGATGCCAGGCCGCTCGTTAACAGAGCCGGCTTTAAAGTAGATGTGGCAGACAACACGCGGAACTTCGGGTTTGACGACCAGCAGGAGTTTCAGTCCGTTGGAGAGAACGTGTTCTTTGACGTCGAGCTTGAATTCCTGCGAGAAGCTGAAGGAGAACAGGAGAAGAATCGAAACGAAAAGTACAATAGAGCGTTTCATTTTTTTAACCTCC
The DNA here is from genome assembly GCA_964348015.1 of uncultured Eubacteriales bacterium. Taxonomy (GTDB): domain Bacteria; phylum Acidobacteriota; class Aminicenantia; order Aminicenantales; family Aminicenantaceae; genus SOIA01. The sequence continues at coordinate 5,651 of CAYGBC010000013.1, forward strand.
TTTTTTACTCATTATACAGATGACGAATTTTCATTATACAAATAATAATTTTAAAGATGAAGAAAAAAGATGAAAGCGCAAAAATATGGAGGAATCGAAATGGAGTCAAGTTTTCAATTGACAAACAGGATGAAAAAGAATAATTTCAAGAGCAGAAATTATCATGATGAGGGGATTTATGAACAAAATATCAGTTTTCTCCTTTTTGGTGGTTTTTACTCTACTCATATCATTCATTTCGGTTTCCGCGGAGGAGCCGCTCAAACATCCAAAGTCTTCTTTATCAGAGAATTTTTCGATCAGCCCGACGAATGAACAGTTTTCCCTGAAGAAGAATTATCCGGTGAGGATCAGCGATAGAGATGGCCACGTGTTAGGGACGGAGATTCTTAAAAACGAGACAAGCCTGCAGCAGATACCGGTAAATCCAAGGATTGAGGAACTGGAACATATGATAAAGAGAACAAAGACGAAAAGAGTCTGGTTAAAAATAAACACAGGGGTGTTCGCGGCAATCGGTGGATATTTTGTGTATGAATTTTTCACTTTTGAGGAGCAGGTGGAGCTAGAACGAGATCCCCAGTCTATTCAAACCAAACAGTCAAAATTCTCGAGAAAAAGGAATTTTGTTTTCGGTGCGCTCCTCACTTTTGGCGTAAGTGCGGCTTTCCTCAATTCTTCTATACAAGCTAAAAAGAGAATCAAATCATATGAAAAAGAGCTCAAAGAATTGAGAGAAGCACAGGCAAAGATCAGCTCCCGCCATCTTTGAAAGAAGTCGGTGACGGCTTCTCAACCTCTAATTTTCTCCTTCTTTATATGGCTTTTCTTCTTGCTTTTCTCAGAATCATAAATAAAATATTCATCTGCCAACCTCATGAGGGATTGCCCTTTCTTATGTGGGATTTATTCAGCTGAAGAGAGGTCGCTTGCCGTGATGAGAGACAATCACGAAACCCCTAAAGGAGGGGTCGTATGAATTATCGAAATCTTAGATTTGAGTGTGATATTTTTCAGACAGCAGGGTGAGTCAGATCTCACCTGATTTTTATCAACCTTTTTGGCAGGCGGGACGTAATGAATAGAGAGATGGAAATTCTCAAATCTTTTAAATAGAGGGAACAGATGAAAAGACTTCAGTCCTATTCGTTGATTGCACTCTGTATTCTTGTCGTGGCTTCAGGAGTGTTCCTCGCACAGAGCCGCCGTGACGCCCGGGTGCAGCCGGAAAAATTGATGGATGCCATCGGGGTGAAGCCTGGGATGATCATCGGCGAGGCAGGTGCTGGCGAAGGGTATTTTACCTTTAAGCTTGCGCGCAGGGTGGGCGAAACTGGAAGAGTATATGCCAATGATATTGTCGAAAGAGTCCTCAAAGTCATTGAAGATCGCTGTGAGAGGGAGGGCATCACCAACATCACGACTATCCTTGGTGAAGTGGAGGATCCCCTTTTTCCGAAAGGCGCCCTGGACATGATTTTCATGATCTCTGCCTTTCACGATTTCGAAAAAAAAGTGGAATGGTTGAATAATGTTAAGCCCTATCTTAAACCAGGCGCAACTCTCGTGATCGTTGAAAGTGATCCGGATAAAACGGGACGCGGCAGGGGCCATCTGATGACCAAAGATGAGATCCTGGAAACGGTGAAAAAATCCATCTTTAAGCTCGACCGGATCGAAACCTTTCTTCCATCTCATAACATCTACATATACAAGTTAGATTAAAAAAAGGGGACAAATCCTTTTTTTTCTCGGAAGAGGGACAATCCCTCTCTTTCTCCATCATAAGGACTGAATGGGACAGTTCCCGAAGAAAATGCAGCCTGATCCCCACTTTTTTGACATCTCTATTTTCCTGTGGTATTGACTAATGATGAGAGAAGGGAAAAAAGGCGATTCCTTATTTCTTATCTCAAACAGCATAAAAAACTCACCGAGCGCATAGCCTAAAGTAAAGAGGGAAGGCATCTCGTGGGGAAGACATCTCAAAAAAACATAGTGCACCTGATCAGCGAATGCCGTCATCATTCGACCGAAAAAGAAGTGATTTCAAGCCTCAAAAAATTGTTCGAGAAAACCAATAATGGCATGGTCTCGTATGAGCTCGGGCATGAATACGAGAAGCTCGGGAAGAATAAAGACGCGGTCAATTGTTATGAAAAGGCTGAAGCCTTGTTTGACCAGGACAGTTTTAAGAATATGGCCCGCGCCGCCATAAACAACGTAGTTATAGAAGCTCTGATTACTGAGAAGAAAAAGAAAAAAAAGTGAGTGTCTTCGATTGATCCTTCCAAGTCAGGTGAACAGAGGGAGGGAAATTTCCCTCTCTGGATGGAGATGAGAAATCAGTGGCTATGTGATGTAGGCTGGCGAGGACTCGTACGTGATCTCGTAATTCGGGTTATCCAGTTCGATCAGATCCACAGCCTTGGGGGAAACGAGGAGGTTGAATCCTATAAAAGTCAGCAGAGCGGCTATAATTATAATAATGAATTTATCTTTGATCTTTGTTTTCATTTCATTCTCCTTAATTTCACTTTTCATATCTATATACGTATTTTAAGTCAGAAAAGTTGCCATTTCCCCGTGTAATTCCTGCACTTTTTCTGCTGAGGATTTATATGGAGCGGCATCTGTAATTTTTGATTGGCAATCCCTATCATGTATTCCAGAATGGACAGAGGAGGAAAATCCCACCATTTCTTTTCTCTTGATTTGGAAAATTGAAATCATTAATATAGGGACAGCTTGAAAAAATTTGAAGAAACGGGGTGTTTCGAATGAAGTATTCAATGAAGTGTCCTCTGTGCAATCAGTCTATGACGATTGACGCAGAGAATGATGATGCTGCGGTTAATGCGTTCATGGAGGAAGGCAAGAATCACATGAAAGAGCAACATCCCGATGCTCCTTCTCTGCCTGATGACCAGATGCAGGCCATGATTCGCTTCGGCATGAAGAAAGAGGAATAAAGGGCTCTTTAAAGAAAAAGCGGATTCTGGAGGCTTCGATTTTGTCAGAAATTTATGACCCATGAAACTTAAGGAAAGCTTTTTTTCTTGGGTCATGTCGAGTTGATGAAGATTGAAAAAGAACGGGTTTTCTGATAGAGTGAGAAAAAATCCCGGGTATAAGGATTTAATTTTTTCAAGGGAGAACAGTGATGAAACCTTTCATGAAAAAGTTCTTTAAGTTCATTTTCATAATCATATTTGCGGTGGCTTTAGTGGTTTTAGGAATCTTCGTCAATAAATTTAACCTGGATAAATGGAGACCTGCCAAACTGATCGAGCAGATTCCGTTTGGAGAGATCATTGAAGTGACGAGCTATGAGGATGCAGAATTCTACGATTCAAAGAATGAATTCATCGGAGCGGAAGTCAGGATCCGAGTGGAGTTTGAGTCCAGGATCGAACCCGTCGCAAAGCTGCCCTCAGAGTACAGACAGGGGATAAGAAAAGCCTACAGCGAGATTGACATCTACGTCAAAGATATTCCGACCAAAGAATTCCTGGAAAACATGAAGCTGGCTCTGGACGAGATCAAATATATCAAGTTGATTGAATCTGAGGGAGTTAATGTGGAATATGTCCAGACTAAGTTGGATGGGAAAAAAGTGAAAAAGCTGGCGAAGTTATTCGTGAAGCCCGATGATTACTATTTTGTGAAATTTTGAAGAGTTCTTTTTCGCGAGTGATTTTATTCTCCCGATCGAGTCATATTAAATTCATCACAAATTATTCCAATATGTTATGTGGGAGGGGGACATGAGATACGCATTGATATTTTTGCTGGCACTAACTCTGCTGGGATGGTCTGCTCCGGTCAACCAGACACGCACCCAGAAGAGGGTGGCGACTGTTTCTAAAGTAAGCCCGGAAGGTGTGAAAGCCCTCGATGAAGTGCTTCAAGCGTCAAAAGATTTTGTCGAGATTCACCGCCGACTTTCTGGTTATGTAAGGCAGTTGGATATGCTTTATGGCAAGCTGGACAAGAAATACCTGGAACTCTTGAAATTGACAAAAGAGCTGGATAAAGCCCTGAGAAGCGGCATGAAGTCCGCAGCTTCAAGAGAGTTTGAGAATCGCACTCAGAGATTAGAGGGTTGCCAAGAGATGCATAAGTCATTTAACCTGCAGTATCTCATGTTGCAAAACAAGATTTCGCACGAGAACAGGCAGTTTACGATGGTCAGTAACATCCTGAAAAATAAGCACGATACAGCCAAGAATGCTATCAATAACATCCGATAAACGGAGATAATCCCTACTCGGTCTTTTTTTTCGCGATCTTATCGAGCATATTCGAAACAAAAAGGGTGGAACTTTAAGGAATGCTTGTTTCACTTCTTTGAGAGGCTCTGCTTCTTGAAATTCTTTCCTTGGCTCTTTCATACAAATAGGCGGATTCGACTAAGGCATCTGCCGCATCTGTATAGTTTTTGTTCTGTAATTCAGAACGCGACTCCCGTTCTTTCTGGGCGGCCATCGAATATAAATATTTTTCTTGTGTGGAAGCGTTTACTTTATCGGCTCCGGCTTTAGAAAACTCAACCAGTTTCTGGAGGATTTCAACGCATTCTGCAGGTTCCTGGTCTTGCGTGGTTCGACCCAGGATTTTCCCCGCAAGCGAGTAAAGTATTGTGGCGCTCTGGTAGTCACCTTTCTCGTAGGCATCGTCAGCGTCTTCTCCCGTTTTATCTGCAGTCTGGAAGAGAAGATTGTCATGGATTCCCGGCTGTGATTCCTCTAAGGCGGCCATCGATTTTTCCATCCCCTGTTTGGCTTTATCGGCCTGTTGCTTGGCGACCTGGAGCATGGAGATCCTTCTCATTTCCCTCTGAGCTTCTGCGAAGCTTTCCTGGGCATTTTCCATGTCTCCCTGCTCTCTGTATTTCCTTCCCTCCTCTAATTTTTTCATGGCATTGTCCCAGCTCTCTCTCAGCGGGCCTTCACCCGGGATGTCTTCTCTGGCCTCTTTCATGAATTGAGTGAAATCTCTCAACCCTTCCGCCGGCCTTCTGGAATAATCCTGGGTGGATTCGCTGGTGAATCCTAAAAGGAGATCCAGTATCATTTTTTCCTCAGGACTTGCGCTTTTGTAATATTCGGATTGCTTTAAACTTTCTATCGTGAATTCTTCATTCTCTAAGATAGCCGCCACTTCTTTCAGGGCATTTGCGAATTCCGGACCGCCTATGATCTCTAAGCCCGGAATGGATGGAGCGATTATGGGAGCTCGAGTCTGAGATTCCTTTTCTGATTCTGTCTGAGTTGATTTTATAATGATCTGTCTTTCGGGTTTTTCCCGCGGGGATTTTCTTGGAGAAGTTCCCTTTTTTTGTGTGGCCTCTTGAGTTTGAGCCGCATCCTTTCCGGAATCCTTTTCTTTGAGCGCAGTTTCTAGCGTGGACTTGAGCATCTCGCGAAAATCCTTATCTTTGAACATCAAGTAGGACATGATTGCGCTGACCACGATTACGACGACAATGATGATCGTGCCGTATTTGAGCAGTTCTCCGAAAAATCCTCTGGGAGCTTTTTTTTCTTTGGGTGCTTTTTTGGCCTTAACACGTTTAGGGGCTTTTTTCGCCTTTAAGGCCTGGATGACCTCCGAAGCACTTTGAAAACGATCTTCGGGGAGAGTCTGCAGGCACTTGTCGACGATGGCATCCCATTTGGTGGAAAGCCCTGGAACGATATCAGAGGCGTGGCTGAAACGGCCTTCCGGTTTTCTTCCTGTCAGAATAGAGTAGATGATTACACCAACGGCATAGATGTCTGTGCGCAGGTCGACCGGTTTCCCTGCCTTTTGCTCGGGACTCATGAAATCATAGGTTCCGAGGACGATGCCCTCTGCGGTCAAGGTCACTCTTTTTGTTGCTGTCCGGTCGTCTCCTCCAAGAATTTTCACCAGGCCGAAATCCGCAACCTTGGCTGTGCCGTCTTTATCCAGGAGTATGTTGGCCGGCTTGATATCTCGGTGGATGATCCCTCTCTCGTGGGCGGTCTCGAGAGCGCTCAGGATATCGAGCACAATGCGTTCGGCAATGTTCTCAGGGATTTTTCCGCCGTGCTCTCTCATGAGTTGGTGGAGGTTTTTGGGTGCGCCTGTCTCGGATTCCACGTATTCCATCACAAGATAGTATGTTGTTTCCTCACAGCTCATGTTGACGACTTTAACGATGTTCGGATGGTTGAGGTCGGCCATCACACGGGCTTCGGTGTGGAAACGCTCCACCAGCCGAGGGTCCTCAGAAAAAGCCTGGGGGAGAATTTTGAGAGCATATTTTTTCAGAAGCCTCTGGTGCTCGGCCAGGTAGACGACACCCATTCCGCCTCTTCCGAGTTCTTTGATGATCCTGTAATCACCGAGCGCGCTGACTGTCATCTGTCTCTCTTCAATTTATCTTCCAGAAGCTGTACGTCTTCACTATTTTAGACATATTATCCATCCTGTTCAATAGTATGAAATTTTTTAAAGCCTTCGTGTTTGACTCTTCGCCTTTGAATTGTTATTCTTGCGGCGAAAAAGAGGAGCTAAAGGCTGGTCTTGAATGAGCAGAAAGGAGACAGAAATGAAGAGAAACTTCTCTGTTTTAGCAATCTTCCTGGTTTTTTTAATCTCAGGTTGTGCCAGAACATCAATGAAAACATTGCCGAAACAAAGGCCTCCCGATCTTCCAAGAGCCTCGCCGGAAACCATGCCCCATAATATCGAGAGTGTCCTGTATGTTTCCCTTGTCGGTAAAGCGGAGGTGGACCTGATGACCAATGAGTTGATTTTGACAACCTTCCGCAGAGGTGAGGGGGGAATGAGGATTCGCCTTTTCGAAGATTATACGCGCGTACCAATACAGAGCTACATTTATGATGTGGTCAGAGTTCCTCTGGAAGATTTCAAGATCTATGTGTTAACGATCACTGCAGAGGACAAAGTGGGAATAGTCACGTTCCAGATTAAAGAAGGTAAACTCTATATCAGGTGATTCCGACCTGAGGTAAAATAAGTAAAGTCCTCTCTCATTTTTTTTCTTTCTTTCTTTCTTTTTATCTTTTTTTCTTTCCTTCCCTTCATCCTTTTTTCCTTCTTTCCAGAATCTTATCTCATTGACTTTATGTGTTTGAATTGATATTCTTTCGCCGAGAAATAGGCGGAAGGAAGCAAATTTATGCAGTTTTCAATGTATTATTTAGCCAATTGCACATCTGACCTTTTGAAAAAGGATGGAATCCAATGATCGGAAAAACCATCTCCAATTATAAAATCCTAGAAAAACTTGGTGAAGGGGGCATGGGTGTCGTCTACAAAGCCCAGGACACGAAGCTCGGCCGTGAGGTTGCCCTCAAGGCTCTCCCTGAGGAATTCGCGGAAGACAGGGAGCGTCTGGCCCGGTTCGAGCGCGAAGCCAAACTCCTCGCCTCCCTGAACCATCCGAATATCGCCACGATCTACGGTCTGGAGGAATCCGAGGGCTTAAACTTTCTGACACTCGAGCTGGTCGAAGGAGAAACCCTGGCCGGGAAACTCACTTCCGGCCCGATTAAGGTCAAGGAAGCGCTGGAGATGTGCCGGCAGATCGCCGGTGCTCTGGAATCCGCCCACGAAAAAGGGATCATCCATCGGGATCTGAAGCCCTCCAACATCAAGGTCACTCCCGAGGGAAAAGTCAAAGTCCTGGATTTCGGGCTGGCGAAGGCGTTCGAAGTGGCTGAAGTGGGCGACGCTGCGGGTATGGATCCCTACAAATCCCCAACCCTGACTGTGGGGAGCAGCCGTTCCGGAGTTATAATGGGGACGGCCGCCTACATGAGTCCTGAGCAGGCGCGGGGCAAAGCCCTGGATAAGCGGACCGACATCTGGTCATTCGGGTGTGTGTTCTATGAACTTCTCACAGGTCAACAGTTGTTCATAGGCGAGACGACATCGGATATGGTGGCCGGGATACTCAAGCAGGAGCCGGACTGGAAGGCTTTACCTAAAGAGCTTCCTGTGAGGATCCGGGATCTGCTGCGCCGCTGCCTCCAGAAAGACCCGAACAAGAGGCTTCACGACATCGCGGACGCGCGGATAGAGATCGAGGAGATTCAGTCCAAACCTTCAGCCCCGACGATTGAAAGTGTTGTAGAAACAGAAGAGCCACAACCTGCTACACGTCGTCGGCTCATTCCCTGGAGCCTCACAGTCCTGATGGCAGTCATCACTGTTTTTGCCATATGGCAGTGGAGGCGCCCCATTTCCTCTACTAGGAGTAATGTATCACGATTCCCATTGGAAATTCCTTCTGATCAACAGTTTATAGATTCAACGGGCCCAGATATGGCACTTTCACCTGATGGGAGATGCTTTGTCTATGTCGGGCAGGGTGGATCAGGTAGACAGCTATTAGTAAGAAAAATGGATCAGCTGGATGCAAGTCCCATTCCAGGGACTGAAGGTGCGTATTGTCCATTCTTCTCACCTGACAGCCAGTGGGTAGGATTCTTCTCTGAAGGTAAATTAAAGAAGGTCTCACTCCTGGGAGGACCGCCACTAACCATATCGGATACTTCAAATCCCATGGGGGGAAGTTGGGGTCAGAATGGGATGATTATATTCGGAACATTTTCTTCTGGACTCTTCCAGGTCTCATCAGCTGGAGGTGTCCCCCAAAGTATCACGATACCTGATGCAGAACAAGGCGTGACCAGCCACCGCTGGCCGGACATTCTACCTGGTGATAAGGCAGTTCTGTTTACAATCTGGAAAGGGAGTCTCGACGTGGCCAGTATTGGTGTCTTTGACCTTAAAACAGGCAAGGCGAAGCGGCTTATAGAAATGGGCACTTTTCCTCGTTATGCGCACTCAGGACACTTGGTGTATGGGGGTTCAGATGGCTCACTTCTTGCCGCTCCATTTAATCTGACTAGTCTCGAAGTGAAAGGTTCTGTCATTTCGCTCCTGGATGGCATTCACATCACAGCGGGTGGCCCCTTGAATTTTACGCTTTCGCGCAATGGATCTTTGCTTTACATAAAAGGAGCCGCTTTAGATTATACGATTGTCTTGGTCGATCGTAGAGGGAACGAGCAACCTTTGGGAAAGGAACAACGCAATTTTCGTTCACCCAGATTCTCACCCGATGGAAAAAGACTGGCATTTGATATTCTGGAGGGATCATCCCGTGATATCTGGATTTATAAGTTGGAAAAGGGTCCGTTGACCCGGCTGACATTTGGAAAGTACGATCTGTATCCCACATGGACGCCTGATGGAGAACGAATCGTATTTTCCTCAAACAGAACAGGAGAGCCTGACTTCTTCTGGAAAAAAGCGGATGGAAGCAGTGATGCCGAGCCACTGTTTGCGGCCGAATATCCCCAGTATGAGACTTCTCTTTCGCCGGATGGGAAACTGTTGGCTTACAGGGAGACTCATCCTTCTACCGGAATGGACATCTACGTTCTGCCTCTTGAAGGTGAGCGCAAGCCCCAGCCTTTCCTCAACGCTTCATTCAGGGAAGTGACGCCCATGATCTCTCCTGATGGTCGCTGGATTGCTTATGCATCGAATGAATCAGGAATTCTTGAGGTTTATGTGAGAACCTTTCCTGATTTTGGTGGTGGTAGGTGGCAGGCGTCAACAGGTGGTGGTCAAGAGCCTCTGTGGTCAAGGGACGGACGCGAGATGTTCTACAGGAGTGGAGATAATAAAATTGTATCTGTTCCTGTAACGACAGGGCCGATGTTCGAATTGGGGACTCGAAAGGTACTTTTTGAAGATGTGTACATCAAAAGATATCAGCATACTAATTATGATATCCACCCTGATAATAAGTGGTTCGTGATGATAAAGCCGTCTGAAATGGAATCGGCGGATATGATTATTGTTTTGAATTGGTTTGAAGAACTCAAGCGACTTGTGCCTGTTGATAAACGCTGAGTGTGAATTCCTGGTAACATATTCTGAGTATTCTATAGAAGGTTATTATAACTCTGAACAGGCCTACATAAATCCAATCATCCGAGATGGCCTGTTATCATTGGATTTCTTCCAGATATTCCCTGAGCAATTCTAAGTTCATTTTTTTCCTTTTGACTTAATTTCGCTGCTGCACTATAAAATAATGTCATCGATATGATTGTTCTGATCATTTTAGGCGTTATTTGCTTGATCATCGGAATCATCGGCTGTATCGTGCCGGGCCTGGCCGGTCCTCCGTTCAGTTTCCTCGCTTTGATACTGCTCTCTATCGCCAAGCGCTGGGAGCCGTTCTCCCCAGCCTTTTTGATCGGGATGGCCGCTCTAACCATCATCGTGACAGCGTTGGATTACATCGTCCCGGCTGCCGGAGCCAGGAAATACGGGGCGTCGAAATTCGGTTTCTGGGGAGCTGTGATCGGGATGATCGTCGGGATAATCTATGCTCCGCCTTTGGGGATGATTATCGGCGCGTTCATCGGGGCCTTTATTGGGGAGCTTCTCATCGGGAAACAGAGCTCTGCGGCCTTGAGGGCGGGTTGGGGCGTGTTTGTCGGTGTGATGTTCGGGATTATTTTAAAATTGATCGCATCGGGAGTTATGACATTTTACTTTATTAAGGCATTAATTTAAATTATGAGATTGCCACGCAAGCTCGCAATGACACGCGGATGAGATTGCCACGCAAGCTCGCAATGACACGCGGATGAGATTGCCGCGCAAGCTCGCAATGACACGCGGATGAGATTGCCACGCAAGCTCGCAATGACAATTTAGATTGACTAATAAAAATTGGAAAGAAATTTAAAAATATGATTCACAGAGGAGGTCACATGAAAGTCAAAGGTTGGAGTCGGAATTTTTTACTCGGGATCGTTGTCACAGCATTGATAATCGGCCTCTCTTTCCAGGCGAATGCAGCTGAGAAAGTTGGGAAAGAGAAGAAATTAGTCCTGAAGTGGTTGAGCCAGCCAGAGATAGTCGAGAAGTTCGGCAGGATTTCGGATTCTATCTGGTCATACGCGGAACTCGGGCTTCAAGAGTATAAATCGGCGAAGCTTCTGGTGGATACGCTCGAAGAGGCGGGATTCACAGTCGAGCGCGGCCTGGCGGGAATGCCCACCTGCTTTGTCGGCACTTATGGCTCGGGAAAGCCTGTGGTCGGGATATTGGGCGAATACGATGCGCTCCCGATGATTTCTCAGAAAGGAGGAGTTCCCAAACAGGATCCTGTTGTCCCCGGCGCGCCCGGGCACGGATGCGGACACAACACGATGGGCACGGCAGGTATTTCAGCGGCCATCGCTGTCAAGCAGGCGATGGACAAATACGGCATCAAAGGAACGATCAAATTTTTTGGCTCTCCGGCTGAGGAGACTGTCATCAGCCGGCCGCACATGATCAGAGCCGGCCTGTTCGATGATGTGGATGTGGTGATCGACAATCACAGCAGCAGCGGATTCGGGACGGGTTATGGTCGGGGAGGAAATGCGCTTTTTTCCACCATATTCACTTTCACGGGCCGTACTTCACACGGCGCCTCTCCCTGGGGAGCGAAAAGCGCCCTGGATGCGGTCGAGATCATGAACGTGGCCACAAACTTTTTGCGAGAACACCTCCTTTTTTCTTACCGGATGCATTACGTCATCCTGGATGGGGGAGAGGCTCCCAACGTGGTGCCGGATAAGGCGAGTGTTTGGTATTATGTCCGGAATTCGGATGAGAGACTCTTGGGCATGTATGAGAAAGTCGTGAACTGTGCGAAAGCCGGAGCACTGGCCACAGGAACGGAGTTGAGCATCCGAGTGATCACTGCGATTCACCAGCGGTATGCGAATAAAGCTCTGGCGGAGCTGTTTTTTAAGAACATCGAGCTTATCGGGATGCCCGAATGGACCGAAGAAGAGCATGAATTTGCAAAGGCTCTCCAGAAGGAACTCGGCCGGCCGGAAAGAGGGATGCCGAAAAAGGTGAGCGGGCTCCGAGGGCCGAGCCGCGTGTTCGTGGGAGGGGGCTCCTCTGATGTTGGAGATGTCAGCATGGTGGCTCCTTTAGCCTCCATCTGGTTTCCCGGACAAGTTCCAGGCGCCATCAGTCACCACTGGTCCTCGGTCGCCACAAACTACGGCACAACAGCCTGGAAAGGACTCAACGCCGGAGCCAAAGCTATGGCTGCCTCAGCGATCGATCTTTTGACAAAGCCCAAAGAATTAGACAAAATCAGGGAAGAGTTCGAAGCGCAGGCCAAAAAGCATCCCTACAAACCGTTCCTGCCTGAGGATGTCGCCCCACCTCTCGACCTGAACGAAGAATTGATGAAAAAGTGGCGTCAGTTGATGGAAAAATATTACATCGAGGATAAATAGAGGGATTTGAGGATGCCGAATATCACGATTGAAGGACCTCCGATCAAGGACCTGGACGTTAAAAGGAAGTTGGTGAAGGGACTGACTGAGGTCGCGGTGGAGGCGTACGGACTGGCGAAGCACAAGATTCGCGTGGTCATCAAAGAGAATTTACCGGAGAACGTTGCAAGAGGAGGCGAGCTGCTTCTGGATATCAAAAAAGCCGAGGCCGAAGCCCGGCAAAAGGATAAAGAGTAAAACCAATAGAAAGGGAGAGGATTCAGCCGGTATCACAGTTTAGAAAAAATGATACATAAAGTTTTGTATAGCATTGCAGTTAATCTGGTTTAAGCTGGACATCTTCGAGATTAATCGAGAGACGTTTACATACAGTTCAAATGTATTAGATTCAATTAAAGAGGGAGGTGAAAACGATGAAAGTCGCATTTTTAATCGGGAGAATCATCGTGGGTCTTTTCTATCTCTACAACGGCGTGAACCACTTCATCAAGTTTTCTGATATGACGGATTACGCAAATTACAAGGGAGTCCCGCTCGCAGGAGTCGGAGTCGCGGTTTCGGGAATATTTCTGCTCGTCGGAGCTGTAACGCTTCTTATTGGAAAATTTACGGATATTGGTGTTGCGGCGATAGTTGCGTTTTTTATTCCTGTGACATTCATGATGCACAATTTCTGGGCTGTCGGAGCAGAGCAGAAGATGGCGGAGATGGTGAATTTCTCGAAGAACCTCGCGCTGATGGGTTCGACGTTGATGTTTTTGGGAATCAAAAAGCCGTGGCCGTTCAGCATCGCTGGGCCAAAGGGAGAATAGAATGAGGATTGCGAAAAAAAGGATACAAGGCCAGATAAAAATTGGGCTGATACTTCTCGTTTTCATTATAGGGTCGAATAGCCTGAGTCCGGGTCGCACCGAGAAACCGGTACTTCACGGGAAGCACTGGGTGGCCATCACCGGGAAGCCTCTGGCTGCGACCGCAGGAGCCATGATCTTCCAGAGAGGCGGGAACGCAGTGGATGCCGCGTGCGCCATGCTCGGCGCTACTTGCACGATGTGGGACGTTCTCGGCTGGGGAGGAGAGACTCAAGCACTGATCTACAACCCCCATACAAAAAAAGTGATCGGCATCAATGCACTCGGCGCCGCTCCGGCCGGCGCAACTCCTGAATTTTTCAAAGAGAAGGGGCTCGAGTACCCACCGGCTTACGGACCTCTGGCTGCTGTGACTCCAGGAACTCCAGGAGGTTTGATGACCATGCTGGCCGAGTTCGGGACGATGAGCCTCAAGGATGTTCTCGAACCATCCATGCAGATGGCTGAGGGGTATCCTGCAGAAACAGAATTCACGAGAAGAGTCGAGAGGTCCAAGGACAGGATCAAACAGTGGCCTTATTCGAAGAAAATATTGCTGCCCCATCTCGGCGAAGAGCACGAAGCGCCCCATCCGGGAGAAGTATTCCGCCAGCAAGATTTAATGGAAACTCTAAAAATGCTGGTGGAAGCAGAAGAAAAAGCGCTGGCTGAAGGAAAGAGCCGAAAAGAGGCGATCTACGCAGCTTATAACCGGTTCTACCGAGGAGATATCGCCGAGGAATATGTCCGCAGCTGTCAGGAACAGGGCGGTTTGATCACGATGGAGGACCTGGATAAATGGCAGGTATATCTTGAAGAGCCAGTCATGACCACTTACAAGGGGATCGAGGTCTACAAGCTGACGACATGGGTGCAGGGGCCTGTTCTCCTGCAGATGCTGAACATGCTGGAGAACCTGGACTTGAAGAAAATGGGGTACAACAGCGTGAACTATATCCATACTCTGTACCAGGTGATGAACCTGGCTTATGCTGACCGGGATTTTTATTATGGCGATCCTTATTTTCCGCCGGAAGAACCGATAAAAGGATTGTTGTCCAAAGAATACGCGAAGGAACGGCTTAAACAAATTGACTGGAACTTGAATGACGCAGATGTCAAGCCGGGTGATCCTTATCCGTTTGAGGGGAAGGAGAATCCCTATCTTCACCTGTTGAAAGAGTGGTCGAACGTCGGAAAAAAGGAACCGGATAAGATGAGCAAAGCGGAGCTGGAAGCGTTCGAGCAGAATTTCAACACAGGGACGACCTCCATCCAGTCTGTAGATAAGGAAGGCTGGGTCGTGTCCGTGACTCCGAGCGGCGGCTGGATCCCGGCCTGTATTGCCGGAAAAACCGGTGTGGGGATGAGTCAGCGCATGCAGAGTTTTGTCATGGATGAGGCCAAAAATCCGTTCAACGTGGTCGAACCTGGGAAGAGACCCCGGGCAACTCTGACACCGAGCATTGCCATGAAGGATGGAAAGCCTTTCCTCTCCTTTTCGATTCAGGGAGGGGACACCCAGGACCAGAACTGCCTTCAGTTCTTCCTCTGCATGGTCGAGTTCGGGATGAATGTCCAGGAAGCCTGCGAAGCCGCGAACATCGTAAGCTACCAGATGCAGAGCTCGTTCGGGGAACACGTGGCGGCTCCGGGGAGGCTCACTCTCAACGAAAGAGTCCCCACGAAGGTGAGGGATCTCCTGTCCAACATGGGGTATGATATAAGAGTCCGCAAGTACACCTCAGGCCCGATGAACGCTGTTTTCTTCGACTGGAAGCACGGCACGTTCTGGGGAGGCGCCAGCAACTACGGCGAAGACTACGGCATCGCCTGGTAAATTATTTTATCAAAATTATCAAAGCCTGACCCCAAAAATGAACCTCTGAGTGTCCAATTCCGTAATACAGGATTGAGGAGGTCATTAACGATGAAGTTGAAAGATATGCGAACAATCACATTGGTCATACTGCTGGCCGCCGGATTTGTCGGATGCGAGGTGGCAGGCGAACTCGTCGATGATACGGAAACCGTCGAGCTGGGAAGAGCCGAGTTTGCGGATGTGAAGCTTGACATGAGTGTCGGAGAGCTGAGGATTCAGGGGGGTGCGGATGCGCTCATGGAAGGTCACTTCAGGTACAACATCGAGTACTGGAAGCCTGAAGTGGAATACAGGGTGACCGGTAGCCGTGGAGTTCTCACGGTGAAGCAGGGAAAATCCAGACGTATGCATGTGGGCCGGAAACGGAATATGTGGGACGTGAGCTTGAACAGCGATGTCCCCCTCGGTCTTTTTGTAGACTGTGGAGTCGGGGATGGCGATCTGGACTTGAGAGGATTGACTTTGAAATCTCTCGAGATTGATATGGGAATCGGAGAGCTGACTGTTGACCTTGCAGGAGAGCTCAAACGCGACCTGGATGTTGTCGTAGATTGCGGCATAGGGAGCGCGACGATATTTTTGCCTGAGTATATTGGCATCCGGGCAAGAGTCGATCACGGGATCGGCTCTGTCCATGCGAGAGGTTTTAAAAAGAGAGGTGGAGTTTACACAAACGATGCCTACGGAAACACAAAAGTGACCATCGATATTGAGGTGGATTCAGGCATCGGAAGCCTTGATCTGAAGTTGAGGTAGAAAAAGGATTTATTTCTTGTACATCACCTTTCCGCCGACGATCGTGTAGACAACTTCAGCACTCAAGATCTCATCATCCGGGACAGTCATAATATCTTTTGACAGGACCGTGATGTCTGCCAGTTTTCCGCGCGTCAGTGAGCCCAGTATGTCCTCCTGGAAAGCGGCGTAAGCGCAGTTCAAAGTGTATGACTGCAGCGCCTCTTCTCGCGTCATCTTCTGTTCTGGGAAAAACACCGTCCCGTCCTTAGTTTTCCGGGTTACCGTGGCATAAAAACAGGCGATCGGGTCTATATCCTCCACCGGAACGTCAGTCCCGTTGCAGATGACCGCACCGGTTTTCATCAGGTCATGCCACATGTAAGCGCCTTCCATTGCGCGCTTTTCACCCAGTCGCTTGATCACCCAGGGTCCGTCAGACGTACAATGGATTCCCTGCATCGATGCGATTACTCTCATTTGTCCAAACCGTGGGATATCGTCCGGGTGAAGGTGCTGGGAGTGTTCAATGCGCCAGCGCAGGTTTTTTTTCTTTGGGTGAGCTTGGAACGCTTCCTCAAAGATATCCAGAGTTTCTCTGTTCGCCCTGTCACCGATCGCATGTACACAGAGTTGGAAGCCGTTTTCTATGGCCAGCCGGGCAGTCTCTTTCATCACTTCGACGGGAGTGGTGTTCAGCCCGACGCTGGTGGGGAGGTCTTCATAAGGCTCGAGCAGCCAGGCCCCGTGAGGGCCTAAGGCACCGTCGAATGAGCGCTTGATGGCTCGGATGGTGAGGTGGTTATCCGCCATCCCGATGATCTTGTAGTCCGGGAGCTTTTCTTCGAGGAGTTCATTGGTATCCCTGATCATGATCCAGAGCCGCATCTGGAGTTTCCCTTGCTCGGCCATTTTCTTGAACAGATGGATGGTTTCGAACGAAGATCCCGCGTCATGAAAACTCGTCACGCCGTTGACCAGACATTCTTTCATGGCTAATTCGATCACCCGAATCTCATCTACCTCGATTTCCTCAGGGCTTCGGGTTTCCTCGTAATGACTCGATGCTCGACGCAGAAGACGTTGGGCTGTTTCCCGGAACACTCCTATGGGATTTCCTTCCGAGTCTCTGACAATTTCTCCGCCAGGAGGGTTTGGGGTGTCCTTCGTGATTCCAGCCAGCTCCATCGCTTTGGCGTTCGCCAATGAAGCGTGACCGCTGGCATGCGAGAGTAAAACCGGATTTTCCGGCGAAACCTTGCTCAGCGAATTGTGAAACGGGAGACCGTCCACATTGGGCTGGGGTGTTTTGTCCCATTTCTCCTGGTGCCAGCCTCTTCCTTGGATCCATTCGCCCGGTTTCGCTTTTTGGACCGCTTTGTTCACCATATCTACGATTTCATCCCAGTTTTTCACATGCATCAAGTTCAAGCGCATTTTGGATCGTCCCAGGCTGGTGAAATGGCCGTGTCCATCGATGAATCCGGGAATCGCCAGCTTCCCTTCAAGGTCTATCACTTCGGTCGTATCGCATATGTGGCGTTCAATCTCTTCATTGGTTCCGACATCAATGATGATACCATCCCTGGCCGCCAGGGCCTGAGCCTCAGGCTTATTCTTGTCGACAGTGACGATCTTTCCGTTTGTCAGAACAAAGTCCGCGGTTCCTCTCTTCGCGCAGCTCATCGTGAAACCAATGAGCAGGACACACAGAAAGAAAGAAAAAACATTCAAAGTGATTTTTTGAGACATGATTCTTACCCTCCTTAAAAATGGGATGAGTCATTGAGGCCTGTGTGAATAATAAAATTTTCGGTTTGAGAGCATCGATGGGTAAAACCATCTTATTTTTTTTGGAAAGGGAATTCAAGCGTTTTATACCGCGACGAGATAAGACCTGGCGCAGCGCATAACCTTGCAATTTCATAGGGAAGGTACAAAAATAGGAGTGCACCTTATTTTCATGATGGAGGGAATCATGAATAATATACCGGCAATATTTTTTGTTATTGTTTTTGTTGCGAGCCTGACTCTGCTGGGCACTGCGGATCCACCTGAAGGAAATATAATCACCATCACCATTCTGTATGACAATTATCCGTTTAAAGAAGGGCTGAAAACCGATTGGGGGTTTTCGTGCATCATCGAGGGGACAGAGAAGACCATCCTGTTCGACACCGGGACAAAGAATAATATCCTGTTCCACAACATCGAATCGCTCAAGGTCAACACAGCAGATGTCGAGCTTGTCGCTCTTTCCCATGTGCATGATGATCACACGGGAGGATTGGCGGCGTTTTTAAAGACAAATAACAAGGTTTCGGTTTATGTCCCGAACTCGTTTCCTGCGGCTTTTAAAAAGAGAGTAAAAGATTCAGGAGCGAATGTGGTTTCTGTGAGTGAGCCTGTGGAGATTTGTGATAGTGTTCACCTCACAGGAGAAATGTTTGGGCCGGCCAATGAGCTGGCTGTAATACTTGATACAAATAAAGGGCTGGTTGTCATTACCGGATGTGCTCATCCGGGAATCGTGGGCATGGTCAAGAGAGCGAAGGAAGTGGTCAGAAAGGATGTGCATCTTGTCTTCGGAGGTTTCCATCTTGTAAATAAATCGGATGCTGAGGTGAATGCGATCATCGGCCAGTTCAAAGACCTTGGAGTTCAAAAAGTCGGAGCAACTCACTGCACAGGAGACCGGGCCATTGAATTATTCAAACAGGCCTACGGAGAGAATTTCATCCGGATGGGCGTGGGCAAAGTCATCCAGATAAAAAACTGAAACATGCGAATCCGGATGAGGAAGCCGTGTTCGAATCCCCATTCCTGTTGCTCACCCGAATATTCAAGGTGAAGCAGGTTTGTTTGCTTATTGGTTCGACATTTGACATTTTGATCTCTTGAATATATACAGAAACTGCATAAGCCAAATGACTGAGATAACTCGAGTTTGAACCTAAGAAATGAGGAGGGAAATAATGAAAAAAGCGCTCACTTGTATGTTTTTCTTTTCATTATTTCTGGGGATGCATACGCCATTATTCGCTCAGTTCACAATCGAGGAATTAGCCGAGAGAGGAAAATGGGAGAGGTTTCTTGAGGAAGCGGAGATCACGGAATGGAACCAGCCCCTGAATCCGCGGTTGGCGGTCACCGAGCCCTGGAGGCTCAAGCTGGAGAAAGACGGGATCGTGAAATACGGGTGGTGGAAAAATGTGGATGGACGTCATAAAGGGTTTATGGACAGATGGAGATGGGAAATTGCGGCTTACAGGCTGGATAAACTCTTGGGATTGAACATGATTCCTCCTTATGTTGAAAAAAGGTTTCAGGGAAGTCGAGGCGCCATCTCTCTGGATACCGACTACATGATGAAGGTCAGAGAGAAACAGGAAAAGAAAATAAAATGTCCGCCTCGCTATGTCTATTCATTTAACCGAGCCACCTACTTGTGGAGATTCTGGGATAACTTGATCGCCAACGCAGACCGGAATGAGGGGGATATTTTCATAACAGAGGACTGGCGTGTCATCATCATCGACCACTCCCGCTCTTTCCGGACCCACAAAAAGTTCAAGCATAGAGGAAAGGGAAAAGATGAGCCCATCAAGCAACTTCCCCGGGCTCTAGTCGAGAAGCTGAAGAGCATTGACTTTGAAATGATCAGGAATGCTGTTGGAGAATATTTGACGGATAAAGAAATCGCTGCTGTCCTTGTCCGCAGAGAACTGCTCCTCAAAGAAGTCGACAGGCTCATCGAGAAGTTTGGCGAGAATAAATTTTTCTATTGATATTTGGGATTAAACTCTCTATCTTGAAACTCGATACGGCCTCACCTTGATGGATGATGCTCATAGCGGAATCCTAATGTTTTTGACATCATGTTTTTCCTGTGGCATAATTTCTCGCAACCAGAGGAGAAATTTCATTTGCTCGAATGAAAATCTGACATGAGCAATAAAACAGAAAAACTCAAGATCAAAGAGGGCCGAGATTTATTCATCAGGACAACCAGTACGATTTCTCGGGCAGTATTTTCGTTTTTTGTGCCCGGCGGACTCATCATTCTTGTGGCTTTCCTTCTGACGCGGGCGCCGATAGTGGAAGCTGTGCCCGGGTTGGCCCGTGTTTTTCCCTGGATCATATTGATTGGCGGGCTATTTTTCGGATGGCGGCTCAACCGGAGCCAGCTCATTTTTGTCATCCTGGTTCTCATTAGTGTTGACAGGTCACTGCTTCACTTTTTTACAGATGGAGCAGGCAATGAGGGAGTGAGACAGACTGTTTACAATGCCATCTCCTTTTTGCTTCCCTTGAATCTTGTTGTGTTTTCGATGATGAAGGAACACGGCATTTTGAGTCTGGATGGCCTGATGCGGCTCAGCTTGATCCCCATGCAGATATTTGGAATCGCCTTGATCTGCACATATCCGGATATGGGCTTTGCCGTTTATCTGAAACATGTCTTTTTCAACTGGCCAGTACTCGATAAAATCCCGATGGCCCAGCCAGCGCTCATTGCCTTCGTGTTCGCAACTTTTCTTATATTGATTCGATACGCTCAGGATAGAGGGGCTATTGAGTGCGGTTTTTTCTGGCTTCTGGTGGCCTGCTTTTTAGGCTTGAATTCAGGAGCTATCGGTCCGGCATCCACTATCTTTTTTTCCACGGGAGGTCTCGTGCTGATCACTGCCGTGATCGAGACCACATACGGCCGGGCCTACCGGGATGAGTTGACAGGTCTTCCGGGACGGAGAGCCCTGAGCGAGACTCTCGCAAAGCTGGGGAGCCGCTTTACGGTGGCGATGGTGGATATCGACCGTTTCAAGAGATTCAACGACAGCTTCGGCCATCATGTCGGAGATCAAGTCCTGCGCATGATCGCGTCTAAACTTGAAAATGCTACCGGAGGGGGAAGAGCCTTCCGGTATGGAGGCGAAGAGTTTGTCATAGTCTTTCCCGGAAAGCCGCTGAACGATGCCTTTTCGCATCTGGAAAATCTGAGAAAGGATATCGCAGATTCAGGTTTTTTCCTGCGGGGTTCTGACCGCCGCGATGATAAGCCAAAAGGTGGCCCAAAGGGCAAAACGGCCAAAGGCAAAAAAAAAGTGACGGTCAGTATCGGAGTGGCAGAGCGAAATGAGAAAAACGCAACGCCTCACCAGGTCGTCAAGGCCGCAGATCAAGCTCTTTACCGCGCCAAGAATAAAGGGCGCAATAGAGTCAGCCGCTGAAAATCAATCCTCTCGTATATCCAGAAAAAAATATTGACTTCGGTTGACCTTCCAGATAAATTAGCTTTCTGAATCGGATAAAATCCGGGTTGACTCATGCTCGATTCCAAACTCCAGCCTTCTGAAATATTGATAATTTCGAGTGTAATGATTGGGTGGTGTCAGGCTGCTCGACTCATGAAACATAACAGGATTATTCACACATGGAATAGATTCAACTCGCAGGATTTTGCTTAGGGATTGAATTTTATCAAAAGGAGGTTTCGATGAAGACAGTCAAAGTGCGAATGGCCGTTTTAGGCATGTTTTTTTTCTGTTTAAGTTTAGGAACAGCTTTCGCTGTCCAGGACAATACCAGGCTTCTGACAAAGGAGACGTATATGGAGATGGAGTCAGTCGGGAGCCCGAACTTATCGCCGGATGGGAAACACATTCTTTTCACCCGAGGTTGGGTAGACAAGATGAACGATCGCCGCAGGAGTAACCTGTGGATCGTGGATGTTGAGGGTGAAAGAGTTCGTGAGCTCACACATGGGAACTGGAGAGATTCTTCGCCTGTCTGGTCTCCGAATGGGACACAGATCGCCTTCCTGTCGGATAGAGACGGAACAACCCAGATTCATGTGATGTGGCTGGACACACGCGAAGTGGCGCAGCTGACACATCTTGAGCGTTCGCCGGGAAGCTTGAGATGGTCTCCGGGCGGGAAGCATCTGGCGTTCACTCTCTTCGAGCGCGATACAAAACCATTGCTGTCCGTGAAGCTTCCCAAAAAACCACGGGGAGCGAAATGGGCTTCGCCGGCAGTGATTGTTGACCGCCTCTCCTGGAGGCGGGACGGCAGGGGATACCAGCCCAAAGGATACACTCACATCTTTGTGATCGATGCCGAGCTTGGAGGCACGCCGCGAAAGATCACATCGGGGGATTATTCTCACCGCGATCCCCAATGGTCTGCGGGCGGGAAAAAAATATTTTTCAGCGCCATCCGCAAACCCGATGCCGAGTACCTGCGCGGTGATTCTGAGATCTATTCAGTGGACCTCGATACACTCGAGATCAAGGCGCTCACAGACCGGAAAGGACCGGATAGCGGTCCACGCGTTTCACCGGATGGGAAGTGGATCGCGTACACAGGTTATAACGACAAGAATTACACAAGACACTTGTCCAACCTGTATCTTATGGACAGCACAGGATCCAGAAAAAGGGTTCTCGCCGTAAATCTTCCGAACTCGCCGTCGAGCGTGACCTGGGCTCCGGATAGCTCTGGACTCTATTACCTGATGCGGGAGAAGGGCGAATCGAACGTTTACTTCATCTCGCTCAACCGGAAATTTCAGAAAATCACCAATGGTGTCCATTATCTTTCCGGGCTTTCGATGGCTGGTAACGGGCAGGTGGCCACGACTCTCTCAACGTTTCATGAACCTGGCTATCTGGCAACGTTCAACCTGCAGAATCCGGGAAGTATCAAGAAGCTTGTGGATGTCAACGCGGATGTCCTCGCGAATGTCAAGCTGGGTGAAGTTGAAGAAATGTGGTTCAAGTCTCCTGATGGGCTGGATTTGCAGGGATGGCTGATCAAACCGGCTGAGTTCAAACCCGGAAAAAAGTACCCGATGATCCTGTATATCCACGGTGGGCCCTGGGCCATGTATTCAGTGAGGTTCAGCTGGGCCTGGCAGAATTTCGCAGCGAACGGCTACGCAGTCCTGTACATGAATCCCAGAGGAAGTACGGGTTACGGCCAGGATTTTGTTAACGGGATCCAGTTTTCCTATCCCGGGAAGGATTATGATGACCTGATGGCCGGAGTGGACGCGGCAATAGCCAAGGGATTCATCGACAAGAAAAACCTGTTTGTCTGCGGCGGGAGCGGCGGCGGCGTCCTGACAGCCTGGATCGTAGGACACACCAACCGTTTCAGGGCCGCAGTCTCGATGCGGCCTGTGATCAACTGGCATTCTTTCGTGGGGACGACCGATGGATCGAGCTGGTACCGCCAGTTCCAGAAATATCCCTGGGAAAACCCGATGGAGTACGCCCTCCGCTCGCCACTCCACTATGTGGGAAATGTGACCACGCCGACCATGGTGATGACTGGAGAGGCAGATCTGAGAACTCCGATGGGACAGAGCGAAGAGTATTACAGAGCCTTGAAGATGCTCAAAAAGAATACGCTGCTGGTGCGGATGCCCGAGGAATACCATGGATGGCGGAGACCCTCGCACCGGCTTCTCCAACAGCTTTATCTTTTGGCTTGGTTTGAAAAGTACCGGGTAAAATCCTGATTCGGAAGCGGAGCGGTCTATGAGAAAAAAAACAATTCTTCTTCTTGTTCTGGTGCCTGTTTTACTCATGGCCCAGGTTAAGAAAAAACAGGATGTCTGGGAGCCGATGACATTTCTTCTCGGCCAGTGGGAAGGCCGGGGAGACGGAAAATCCGGAATATCCAAAGTCTGGAAGGAGTGGGATTTCATTTTGGCCGGGAAGTTCATTCGTATGAAAACCAAAGCTGTCTTCGAACCCCAGGAAAAAAACCCAAAAGGGGAAACGCATGAAGATGTGGGATATTTCAGCTATGATGGAGCGAGACAGCGGATCGTGTTCAGGCAGTTCCATGTTGAGGGATTTATTATCCAGTATGTTCTCGAGAACGTATCAGATGACGGGAAAACACTGACCTTTGTATCGGAGAATATCGAAAACGGACCGCCGGGACTGCAGGCCAAGATTGTTTATAAGATCAGGGATGCAAATACAGTCGAAGAGAGGTTCGAACTTGCGTTTCCGGGAAGGGAGTATGACTGTTTCATGACGAATATTATCAAGCGGAAAAATTAGATTTTCAGTTTTAACGGATTCTTTTGTAAATTGATAACTTCTGTCTTATAAACGGCAATTTATAAGTGAATCAGGAATCCAATATCAGAAAAATGATCAGTCAGGCCTTAGCGGCGCGGCAATGAGCTCTTAATGCGATAAGGTGATTTGAGATGAATGTGCTCGAAAAACTGAACACAAGGCTTGCTCGCCCATTCATAAAAGATTTTGATAATACGGACAACAAGAACGTGCGCGTCCAGCACGGCCTTCTGGCGGGATGGGTCTCGATTGTCGCCATCCTGCTTCTTTTCATAGTGAAGATGGTGCTCGGCATTATGGCCGATTCAATATCAGTCGTGGCCAATGCCTTTCATCTTCTTTCTCACCTGGCGAATTCAATCATCCTCGTGGTCAGTTTCAAGCTCACCGCACGTCCTGCCACGGCCAAAACGCCGTTCGGGCATGGGCGGATGGAACATGTCGCTCCGCTAATCATGGCCATCTTCCTTTTTATCTCTGGCCTTAGGATAGGGGAGACTTCCGTCCATCAAGCCCTCGAGCCTAACGAAGTTCATTACTGGCCCGCTCTGCCGTGGATTCTCTTCACTACGATCGTTGTCAAGCAGTGGTTGGCGCGTTTTGTACGTTTTCTGGGAAAAAGAGTTGACTCCCATGCCATTATCACAAACGCGGCCCATCACAACATCGAGGCCATGATCTCTCTCACAGTCATCGCGGGATTGGTCGCGGGGCATTATTTTCATCATCCTGAGGTCGACGGGTATATCGGGATTCTTGTTTCGTTATGGCTGCTTTACCTGGGATTCACACACGGGCGCGAAGCCATCGTTCCTCTCTTAGGCCAGGCACCGAACCGGGAAATGCTGGAGAGGATCAGAGCCACTGCCAAATCGACCGATGGTGTTGAAGATGTCCATGAGATCACTGTCCACAACTACGGGTCGCTCTACATGATCACGATGCATGTGGAGATACCCGAGAAATACGGACCGGCAGAAATGCATGAGATCGCGGAGCACTGTGAATGGAAGCTCCGGAAGAAATTCGGTGGAGAAGTGGTGTGCCATACCGATCCTCTTATGGAAAAGACATCGGAGGTCATGGCGATTGAAGACAAATTTAAAAAAGTCCTGGCCAGTTTTCCTGAAGTCGTAGACTATCATGACTTTCGTGTTGTCGCAGCGTCCCAAGAGGAGATCGTACTCGTGGCGGATATCGATGTGAAAGAGGAAGTGCCTGAATTCGAATTCGAAAAGATCGCCAAAGGCTTGGAAGCCAAGTCTATGGAAGAAATCCCGAATATTGTCTACTGTAAGTTTTACATAACTCCAAAATTCGCTTACTGAGCCAGGTCGGATTTGAGTCTTCGAGATCCAGAATAAAAGAATATTGTTGAGGTCAAAATAAAGATGAGACATCGGGGAAAGACATACTGGCGAAAACACAGAGATAAGCTCCTGAAGAAACACTTGGCAGCTGAGGGGAAAATTCTGGATATTGGCTGTGGGTGGAGAGTTTATTCGGAAAATGCGGTGAGGTTGGATGTGGATTCGGGCTGTAATCCAGACGTGGTTGCGGATATTCAAAAAGGAACTGATTTTCCGGATAGCCACTTTGATACTGTGCTGATGTTCGATGTGCTGGAACACCTCGAATATCCGCAGAAAGCTTTAGAAGAAGTGAAAAGAGTGCTCAAGCCCGGCGGTCTGCTGTATATCACTGTCCCATTCTGTTTTCCACGCCATGGAGTGGAGTATTACAGGTTCAGCGACCTTGCCCTCCAAAAAATGCTCGAAGGATTCGAAGTTCAGATTACACCGGTAAAGAAAAGTAAATTCTGGAACCTCATATGGAATTATTACATGCAGGATACGATTGTTGAGGGATATTTTGTAAGGGCCAAAAAAATAAAAAAATGAGAATTCCTATCCCAATGATAACGAATTCATACTTCGGCACTAAGGTCTCGAATGATTTGCTTTGAGTGGATTTGCATGAATGCCTGAACTCCGTTAAGAGCATCGATTGACACCTTTTTTTTTCTGTGGTATTACACCATTTCCCATGTTTGATCTTTCACCTCTTCGTTTAATTTCCAATTAAGGAGTTTGCCATGAAGCGAATCAGTCTGTCTGCGTTTTTAGGGATTTTTGCCGTTGTTCTGATAGCTAGTTATTCAAGCGCCGCAGAAAAGCAGCTCATCGGAGCGCGTTACCCGGCCGTTTCCCCGGATGGAAAACAGATTGCCTTTTCTTACATGGGGGATCTCTGGGTGGTTTCCTCCCAGGGCGGGAAAGCCACACGCTTGACTGACCATGTGGCTTATGACCGGGAACCGATCTGGTCTCCGGACGGCCAGTGGCTGGCCTTCACTTCGAACCGCAGCGGGAATAACGATGTGTACATCCTCAAAGCACAGGGAGGAATTCCCCTCCAGCTCACGTATCACAGCGGAAACGACGTGGCGTCCGATTTCACTCCGGACGGCCAATCAATAGTGTTTTCCTCGAGCCGCTCGTCATCCTCCAGCATTTTTAAAATCAGCATTAGCGGAGGCAATGCTCAGCCTCTCCTGGACACTTACTGGAGCTGGCCGCATAAAGCCAGAATAAGCCCTGATGGAAAAACAGTCCTGTTTTCTCTGGGAATGGAGAATAACTTTTTGTGGCGGCGGGGTTACCGCGGGAGCAACACATCGAAGATCTGGACTAAAGGTTTATCTGACCCAAAGGCCCGGCTTGTATTTGGCGATCAGAGCAATTGCTTCTGGCCGGAATGGAGCGCAGACGGCGAGCAGGTTTATTTTGTCAGCGACAGGCAATTCAACAACAAGAATATCTGGAGCATTGTTCCGGATGGCTCTGGTTTGAAACCCATCACGACGTTCCGCCAGGAAGATGTCAAATGGCTCTCCGTAGCGTCCCAAGCCCCTTTGGCGGTTTACGAGCGAGAGTTCGGGATCTGGATCACTGACCTCAGCACAGGAGATTCTCGGCGTGTTTCGATTGACGCGCCGGCCGAGACCAAGGAGAACCGGTACTTTTTCGTGAACAATGCGTCCGTCAGCGAGTATAAGCTTTCGCCGGACGGAAAAAAAATTGCCGCTGTAGTGCGGGGCGATATTTTTATTCTCTCTGAAGAAGGGGGGTATGCAAGAAACATCACCAACACGCCCTGGCGTGAAAGAGACATTGACTGGGACAAGGAGAGCAAAAATATTGTCTATGTGTCAGATATCGGCGCCAATCCTGAACTCTATCTGGTGCCCGCTCTCGGAAATTCTCAACCCAAACGTCTGACAAAGACCGAGGAAGATGAGCTCGAGCCTCGCTTTTCTCCTGACGGAAAATGGATCGCTTTCTACGGGGGAAAGCGTCAGCTCCGCCTGATTCAGCCGGACGGAAAAGGGGGCCGGTTGCTGACTGAAGATGAGTTCGGCGGCCAATTTGCGGATGGTTTCGCCTGGTCTCCTGACTCGCGTTTCATCGCCATTGTCCCTCAACGAAACGCGAACTCGGATATTTTTGCGGTCGATGTTGAATCGGGGAAAAAACATCTCCTCACAAACACGGCCTATGATGAGAGTGATCCCCACTGGTCTTCGAACGGGAAATTCATGCTGTTTTCCTCCAATCGTTTCGGACACAGCTTTCCCGAGTTCACCGGCAAGTGGGATATCTACCAGGTCCATTTCGAGCCGAAAAAGCCAGAGTTCAAGGAAGATGAGTTTGAGAAGCTGTTTAAAACCGAGGATAAAGAAAAAAAGGAGAAACCCGAGAAGAAAGAGGTTGAAAAAGAAAAAGTCGCGGTTAAATTTAACCTTAAAGACCTCGACCGTCAGACTGAGACAGTCACCAATACGCTCGGAAATGACAGTCCGTTCATACTCTCACCCAAGGATAACGAGACTGTTTATTTCCGTTCCAATATGGACAGCAAAACCCATCTGTGGACGACGAGTTTGAAAGAGGAAGACCGCAGGAAGTATGAGCCTTTTGTGCCCCAGGTGCAGTATCCAAGCTCACTGCAGTTTGATGCGAAAGGAAAATATATCTATTATTTGAGCCGGGGACGGATAGGGCGGATAGATGTGAACAGCAAAAGGAGTAAAACCATCTCCTTCAGCACGAAGATCCGTGTGGACAAAATCGCGGATTATGAACAGGCGCTCGGAGAACTCTATTACACCCTGCAGCATTACTTCTATGATCCTGAGCATCACAATGTGGATTGGAAAGGGCTTTACGAACATTACCGGCCTGTCCTTCAACAGGTCCGGGAAGACCAGGATTTTTATGATTATGCCAACGAGATGATCGGACACCTCAACTCCTCTCATACGGGGATTTCGGGTCCGCGCAGCCGGAGGACCGAAGAGCCGAGCGCTCACGTGGGAGCCGTCTGGGAGTTCACGGATAAAAAAGTCACACTGAAGCGGATCATCAAGAACGGGCCTCTGTATGACCGGAAGGGGGGTGTGACTGTGGGGGATGAGCTCGTGGCCGTGAACGGAAAAACCGTCGACGCGAAGAAAAACATATGGACGTGTTTCAACGGTAGGCTCGGAAAGCGCGTGACGCTCACGTTTAAAAGCCAGAAGCTGAAAAAAAATATTGAAGTCTCTCTCGAACCCATTTCTTCTGGAGCTGAAAACCGGCTGAGATTGGAAGAGTGGATCGCGAGCCGCCGGGAGGTCGTCAAGCAGAAAACAGGCGATAAAGTGGCGTACATCTACATGCGGGCCATGGGACGAGGAGACCTGAACCGATTTCTCAAGGAGCTGGAACGGGATGCCGTGCCTCGAGAAGGTCTGATACTGGACCTGAGATACAATTTTGGAGGCAATGTCCATGACCGTGTGCTTCAAGCTCTGACTAAACCGGTCTATGCCAAGTGGCGAATTCGAGGGCTTTCCGAGACGCCTCAATCGACCTTCGGAGTCACCAACAAACCTGTTATTCTGCTGATGAATGAGATCACTCTCAGCGACGGCGAGATGACGGCTAACGGGTTTAAAACGATGAAGAGAGGACCGATCATCGGGAACACGACTTACGGATGGTTGATCTTTACGACAGGAAGGAGATTGATGAATGGCGGATATTTCCGACTCCCGTTCTGGGGCTGCTTCACCTTGGACGGGAAG
This sequence comes from uncultured Eubacteriales bacterium, assembly GCA_964348015.1. Classification (GTDB taxonomy): domain Bacteria; phylum Acidobacteriota; class Aminicenantia; order Aminicenantales; family Aminicenantaceae; genus SOIA01. Next base: position 34,672 of record CAYGBC010000013.1, read on the forward strand.
GATCTGGAGACCAGTGGGGGAGTGGAACCGGATATTTTTGTCATCAATGACCTGAACCATGACCTGATAAATCAAGACCCCCAGCTGGATAAAGCGATCGAAAAAGCATTAGAGTTGACAAAAAAATAAGCGGAGATCAAGTATTAATTTGGGATTTTGTGTAGCCCTGATGGAATTCCGCCCATAGAATCGGAGAACACTTTTCTGTCCTGTCTTGAGATAAAGGAGGTCAAAATGGTGCGAATAAAAAAAAGGATGATTGCTTTCCTTTGTCTTGCGGTTTTTCTGGTTTCATTCACTCTGAAACCTGTTCTTTCGGGGGAAAAGCCGCAGGTCATTCCCAAAGAAACCAAAAAGATGGCGGCGCTGAGAAAGGCGCTGGATGCGGAGATCGACAGCTTGAGCGCCCGCATGATCGAGATAAACGACCGGATGTACCACAATCCGGAACCCGGATTCCTGGAGTTTGAAGCGGCCCAAATACTGACGGATGAGCTGGAGAAGAACGGCTTTGAAGTGGAGATGGGGGTGCCTGGCCTTCCGGAGAACTTCGACAGGTTGAAAGTGATCGGAGGATTTCCGGCGGATTATTCGGGTCCTTCGGGCCTCCCCACAGCTTTCAAGGCGAAATACAAAGGACAGTCAGAACATCCGATTATCGGCATTACGGTCGAATACGATGCGTTGCGGGGAGATCCGCCATTCCATGGCTGCCAGCACAACATGCAGGGACCGACAGGAATCGGCGCTGCGATTGCCCTGGCCCGGGTAATGGAGAAGAATAATATTCCTGGGAGCGTTTGGGTCATCGGAGCTCCGGCCGAAGAGGTCGGTCCTCCGGCAAAAGCGGCCATGGCTCAAGCGGGTTATCTGGATGGCATCGATTTTATGTTCAGAAGTCACGGCACATCCCGCAGAACACTTCGGTTTCCAGGAGGATTCTCGGCCCGGCACATCCGGCAGATGAAATACACATTCCACGGAAAATCCGCTCATGCCCAGCAGCCCTGGCAGGGGAGAAGCGCTCTGGATGCAGTCCTCCTCCTTTTCCATTCTGTCGATATGATGAGGGAACACTCCGAGCCCCAATTCAGGTTTCATGGGATCGTCTCGGACGGGGGGCAGGCTCCGAATATCGTGCCTCAGGAAGCTTCCGCTCTTATGTGGATCAGACATTTGATGGACGAGACTCCAGTCGGAGCCGTGAGCCCAAAAAAAGCCAGGGAGATGATCGAGAAAAAGGTCGAGGCACTGGATAACATGGCCAAAGCCGCGGCACTTGCGACTGAAACCACTGTGGATATCGATCACTACGGCGAATACCAGCCAGGAATCGCAGTGGGGATTCTCAATGACATCGTGTTCCAGTATGGCGTGGAATACGGCGGAATCAACGTCGGAAAAAGGGCTGTTCCCAGGCACTGGGAGGAGACCGGGTTTGCGACACTGGTTGTGCCCGGAGCTCATGTGAGTATCGGGACTGAAGGAATTCCGGATGTGGCGGGACACTCTCAGGAAAACGCGGATATCACCGTAAGCGAGGCCGGGCACAAATCGTTGGTGTTAACCGCTAAAGTCATGGCGGCGACGGGATTAAGACTTCTGTTGGACCCGAAACTTCGCGAGAAGGCCAAGGCCGAACACGCCTCCTGGCTCGAAAAATACAACAAATAAAGTTATCAAAGCCTGACTCCATTCATTAGACGGTGAAGATGAGACGGCTGTCTTTTTTTTCGGCTATTTTGGAGTAGTGTTCGAAGAAATTGAGCACATCGGTGAGATGCTTGTCCTCCTCCATTTTCTGGATGGCTTTGGCCTCAATTCTCTGGATGTTCTCCGCAGTATCCAGAATTTTTGAGACTTCCTTTTCGCTCATCACGATCACTCCGTCGTTATCGCCGAAAACAATATCGCCGTGGGATACCGGAACACCTCCGCAGCTGACCTGGATCTGAGTCTTGAAGATTTTGGAGGATGTGCCGGCCTGAGGAGTGATGTACCGTGCGAACATCGGAAAGTTGATTTTCCTTATTCCTTCTACATCGCGACACGCGCCGTCCACCACTATTCCTCCCAGCTTCTTTTTCTGAGACTCTATGGCAAACATTTCCCCGGCTAAGGCAATATTTTCTCCTCCTCCGTCGATGACGATGACTTCTCCTTCCTGTGCGTCGTGAATGGCTTTAATGACTGTCAGGAAATCGGCTTTGCACTGGACTGTATGGGCCTTGCCTATCATCTTGACCCCCCGGGTTATGGGGCGGATTCCAGGATCCATGATCCTCAGTTTGACACCGCAGTCACAGAGACAGGCTGTATCCAATTTTGCGAGTCTGTTTATGATAGTTTTAAGATCCATGATTCCCTCCCTTGCTTGTATCGAGAATTATTATTACAAATGTTGTGGTGAAAATGATTTGGTTGAAGTAAGAATCCAATCACAATTCCCCAGGTAAAAAGCGAAATTAACGAGTCCATCCGCAGTCTTTACCGCAGAATCAATCATATTTTCTCAATCTCCCTAAAGTCAAGAGATTAATCATCATTAACCACTGAATCAAAGGTTTTTTCGCCTAGACTCAAGTGTATGTTTAAAGAGGGCATGCAAAAGTATATAATAGGTTGAAAACGGATTTCAATGAAGCTCCTGAAAATAGGCATATCCGGCGTCCGGGGAATCGTCGGTGAAACAATTATCCCGGAGCTGGTCATGGATTTTGCTTGTGCGTTTGGCACCTATCTCGATTCAAAGAATGTGCTGGTTGGCCGCGATACAAGGATTTCAGGCCCTATGCTCCACGAAGCCACTCTCGCCGCATTGATTTCCACCGGCTGCAATGTACAGAATCTCAGGATTTGTCCGACTCCCATCATTCAATACATGGTTAAAGATCTTAAGGCTGGAGGAGCTGTGTCGATTACGGCCGGACACAATGACTTGAAATGGAATGCCTTGACCTTTATCAATCAAGAGGGGACCTATCTGAACATGTTTCAGGGAGAGGAAGTCCTGGATATCTATCATTTGGGAAAATTTACAAAGGCGTCTGTGGATGAACTGGGATGTGCAGAAACGGTCGAGGATTATCTGGACGTCTATTTTAAAGAGTTAAATACGTTTCTGGATTCGGAGTCCATTCAAAAAGCCAAATTTAAAGTGGTCATCGATCCCTGCAACGGAGCAGGCGCAAAGATCATCGATGTGTTTGCCCGGCATTTGGGATTCGAACTCATCCCTGTGAACAACGAACCGAACGGATACTTTCCTCATGATCCTGAGCCGCGCCCGAGAAATGCTCAGGAAGTGGCTTCAGTGATCAAGGTCGTTGAGGCGGATGCGGGTTTTCTTCTGAATAGCGATGTCAGCCGGGTATCTCTGGTTGCGGAAAACGGGGAGACTCTGTCCGAGGAATTCACTCTCCCTCTGATCGCAGACTGTTATCTGGATAAAAAGCCGGGGACAGTCATCACCAACCACTCTTCCTCGAGGATGATCGAGGATGTGGCGCAGAAGAAGAACTGCCCAGTCATCAAAGCTAAAGTCGGTCAGTCCTATTCTATCCAAGCCATGCTAAACGAAGACGCCGTTATAGCCGGTGAAGGAAGCGGAAGTGTTGCGGTCCCGACATTCCAGCATGCCTTTGATGGTTTCCTGACAATGGGTTTGATTTTAGAGATCATGGCTGCAAGGAAAAAGAGGCTTTCCGACCTGGTCAAGGAGCTTCCTCGATATCATATCGTCAAAGAAAAGATCTACTGCCCTCCGACGAGGATCCACTCAGTCGTCAATGAGGTTAAAAAACTCTTTGCCGACAAGAAAATCGACACTTCGGATGGGATCAAAATTGAGGATCACGACGGTTGGGTGCATGTTCGGACCTCGGCCACCGAGCCGATGATCCGGATCATTGCCGAAGACAGGTCCAAGGCCAGAGCCAGGGAAAGAGTCGAAGAAGCGCTCAATTTTATTTCTGTGCGGGTGAAATGAGAAGAGCGACGTCTTTAAGAATCAGCGTCTCCGGAGTCCGGGGTGTTGTGGGCGAGAGCCTGACTCCTCAGCTCGCGTCAAAATTTGCCCAGGCGTTCGGCACTTATCTGGGGAAGGGAAGTGTCATCGTCGGTCAGGATTCGAGGCGATCCGGGACAATGGTGAAAAAGGCGGTGCTGTCCGGACTTCTGTCTGTCGGCTGCAAACCGGTTGAGACCGGCATCTGTCCGATTCCTTCTATTCAAGTTTTGACACACCAGAAAAAAGCGATTGGCGCGATCGCTGTAACGGCCAGTCATAATCCAAAAGAATGGAACGGTTTGAAGTTTCTCGATAGAGAGGGGCTCTTTTTGAACACTCATCAGGTGGATGAGTTCCTGGACATCTATCATCAAGGGGAGTATTCATTGGTGGACGTGGACAAGTACAAAATCCCGGAATTCGAGAAGAATCCGACCGGCCCCCACTTGAAAAAACTGCGTTCGTATTTCAACGTGAATTTGATACGCGAGAAAAGGTTCAAAGTTGTGCTGGACTGTGCCAACGGAGCCGGTGCAGTGCTGGCCCCGGAGTTTCTCAAAGCATTGGGCTGTGAGCTGGTTTTGCTCAATTGTGTGCCTAACGGCGCATTCGCGCATCATCCCGAGCCTCTTCCGGAAAATATCGAAGAGCTCTGCCGGGCCGTGGTCGAGAAGAAGGCCGATGTGGGATTCGTCCAGGATGCGGATGCAGATAGATTAGCGGTTGTCAACGAAAAAGGGGAGCCGCTCGGAGAAGAGCTGACCTTGGCACTTGCAGCAAGATATGTCCTGAGCCAGAAACCGGGACCTGTGGTTGTCAACCTGTCCACATCCCAAGCAATCGATGATATCGCTGGAGAGTTTGATGTCCCAGTCATCCGGACCAAGATCGGGGAGATCAACGTAGTCGAGAGAATCCTCTCAGCGGAAGTTAAGCCAGCCATCGGAGGCGAGGGAAACGGGGGAGTGATCCTTCCGGAGATTCATCCCTGCCGGGACAGCTTTACAGCCATGGGATTGATCCTCGAGGCCATGGCTGAATCAGGGAAAGCAATGTCGGAGCTTCGAGAGGAAATTCCACGTTACACGATGATTAAGGATAAGATCGAGGGAACACAGGAGCACGCGCACAGAATTATCAGGTTAATGAAAAAGAAATATGCCGATAAACGAGAAGTTTCTCTTCTCGACGGATTGAAAATTATTTTCGAGGACCACTGGGTTCATATCAGACCTTCAAACACTGAGCCGATAATCCGGTTGATCGTCGAATCCAAAAATGAGGGGACAGCAGAAAAGATGACAAAGCAGTGGAGAAAAGAAATTTTGGAGATGTCAAAATGGAAGTGATCTTCACATCGAATTATGAAAAAATTTGCGAGTCGGCGGCGCGCATCATCCATCGGGAATGGGAGAAAAAGAAAAACCTTGTGCTGGGTTTGGCGACAGGTCAAACACCACTGGGTGTGTATAAAGAGCTTATAAAACTCCATCAGAAAAAAGAGATCGATTTTTCTGCTGTGCGGACTTTCGGCCTCGATGAGTATCTGGGTTTGGAAGAGGACCATCCTCAGAGTTTTGCGTTGTACTTGAAGGAGAATTTCTTGAAGCATCTTAATATCAAGAAGGAGAACATTTTCCGTCTGGATGGGAAGCCATCTGACATCGACACGCACTGTCGGGAGTATGAAGAGAGGATTAAGAGCTGCGGGGGAATTGACGTGCAGATTTTAGGGATCGGCCGGAACGGCCATATCGGGTTTAACGAGCCGGGCTCTTCCCTGTCTTCGCGGACTCGAGTGAAAACCCTGGCAGAAGAGACCGTTAGGGACAATGCCCGTTTTTTCGAGAATAAGCAGGAGGTACCGAGATTCTGTTTGACAATGGGCATCGGAACCGTCATGGAAGCGAAAATGATCATCCTCCTTGCATCTGGAGACACGAAAAAGGATGCTGTGCGGCAATGTGTGGAGGGAGCCATCACAGCCTCTGTGCCGGCTTCGGTCCTGCAGCTTCATCCCCAGGTCAAGATCATAGTCGATGAGGATGCAGGAGCGCTATTGAGTAGAAAAGATTACTACACATGGGTTTTTCAAAATAAAGAAAGAGTGAAGGATTATCTGAAGTAAGATGTCAGAATTCACGCTGATAAAGAACTGTGATGTCTTCACTCCGCTCAGAATGATCCAGAGCGGGTCCATCCTGATCGAGGGAGAAAAAATCAAAAGAGTGGGGCAATTCGGGGACTCGAAAATTCCTCCGAATACCAGGATATTCAACTTTAAAAGCAGGATTGCTGTTCCCGGCTTCATTGATATTCATCTTCACGGGGGAGGAGGCGTGGAGTTTACAGATTCTTCCGCAGAATCGATCATTGCGGCTTTGAAAGCTCACCTCAAAAACGGGACCACTTCTCTCCTTCCAACTCTGATGACCGCCTCTCATGAACAGATCCTGGATACCATAAGAACTTTTCTGGAAATACAAAAAGCCACTCCTGATATTCCTGACATCATCGGGCTGAATTTGGAAGGCCCGTATATCTCGAAGGAAAAAAAAGGTGTCCAGCGGACTCAATACATCCGGAGACCTTCACTGGCCGAGATGAAGGAGTATATAAAGGCCTCTCAGGGAAGTATAAGGATTGTGACCGTTGCTCCTGAGATCGACGGGATCAGTGCTTTTATCCGTTTTTTAACTGAACAGAATATTATTCCCTCGGCGGGCCACACAAATGCCAGTTTCGAACAGACGCAACAAGCGATCAAAGCCGGAGTCATGATGGCGACCCATCTTTTCAACGCGATGAGAGGAATTGCCCACAGGGAACCGGGAGCTGCGGGGGCTTTGCTGTTGAACGATGAGGTTTATGCTGAAGTGGTGGCGGATGGAATCCATATTCATCCCTCGATTCTGAGTTTGATTGAGAGAGCCAAACCCCTCGAGAAGATCATCCTGGTCACAGATGCCACCAGGTTTTACGGTATTAAGGAAGGCCCCTCATATTCGAAAGAAGGGAAGCTTTTCGGGAGCAACACGGCACTGGATTTAGCCTTGAAGCACATGACTCGATTCACGGGGATGAAGTTCATCCAAGCACTGAGGACGGTAACGACCAATCCGGCCCGGCTTCTCAAAATCGAGGACCGAAAAGGTTCTTTGAAAAAAGGATGCGATGCGGACATTATCATTTTGGATAAGGAATACAAGCTCAAGGATGTTTTCCTGAGAGGGAAGAGAATGCGAGATTCTTAAAGCGGAATGAGAAGCCTGTTTATATCGGGAGGTATCCCAAACCCGACGCAAAGGAGGAAGGAGATGGAGACGCATATTGCGCCACCTCCGGCGAGCCTCCTCATGAGTTAGAGTGTCAACCCAAAAAAGAGCAGTAAAAGGAACAAATCGGTACATCCCCATAGAGATTTAGCACATCTGTGTTAGGTCCATTCCTGATTTCAATCAGAGATTCAGATCACATTCGCGATTGAAAAAAGTTCTGCGTCTCAATGTCCTTTTTGGGAGAAGCATGTCCCATTCAAACAGCAAAGGGTGTATAATAAAATTGTCCTCTTAAGGAAGTGAAGACATGAAAAACCGGTTGGGTATTTCTCTTTCGTGGATCGTTTTCATCCTGATATCGGTTTCCTGCAGCTCTTATTTGAAGCGCTTGAAGGATCCCTACTTCGTCAATTTTTTTGAAAAGGCTCGCTTGATCATGACCGATCAGGAGATTGATGTATATAAACGTCTTCCCGATGAGGAATCGAAAGAAGAGTTCATAAAAGAATTCTGGAGGATCAGAGATCCTGATCCCGGGACAGAAGAGAACGAAGCCAAGATCGAGTTTGAAGAAAGAATCGATTATGCGAACAGATGGTTCTGGCCCTTCAGTCAGGCACAGAGACCTGATGACGAGCCCGATAATGATTCCGGATGGAACACGGATAGAGGACGAATGTACATCATCCTGGGCTCTCCGGACTTAATCTACATCGGTGGATTCCCTTATGCACCGGATGACGTCCATATGCGTAAAACTGATCTCGGTGGTGATGAGATCTGGTGGTATGAACGGTATTCACTGGCTCTGCGTTTTGAAAGAACGGTAAGAGGAGACTTTCGACTTGTGATAGATACAGGGGACTTGATGGTTGCGTTAGAAAGTGCGAAATTGAACCTCGTGAGCTCTGGACTGCTTAAGGATGCAAAAAGGAGATTTGAGTTTGATGTGGAGTACAGGGACGGCTCGATCCGCATCATAATCCCTGTGAGAAGAGTGGACTTTAAAGAAGAAAATGAAAAATTAAATGCCCGGTTCTGGGTGAGAATCACCATTTATCTCGAACATACAAAAATCGATGAAATCGAAGATGTGAGAGATTTTTCAGAAAGTGAAGATGTGTTTTTGGAGACGAAAAATATTATCCTCGAATATCCTTATGAATTGACTGCCAAAGGGAAGTACTTGTTCGATGTTGTGGTCGAAGACAGGATGGCGATGTCTTTCGGCAAGTACCGCAACAGCGTCAAGCACAAGCATTAAGGCGGGATTTTCCTTCCTCAGCTGAATCAGTTTATAGCGCTGCAGGTGTGTGACTGGATTCACTCTTCCCGTCAGGTTTATATCCGATTACCCAGCCTTTGATCATTTTGAGATAGTCTGTCACAGCCCGCACAGGACAGAGGTAAGTGCACCACGGCCGCTTAAGAAACAATGAAGCAATCAGGACCCCAGCCAGAAGACCGAATTGGAATTTTGAACCGGTCAGGTCAAATAAGGGGGCTGGATCATTTTATAAGGGGTGAAGCTTCGTAATGTTTGATTTTTCGGAGGATTTGAATATAGTAGCTGTGTTGCTTTAATGAGTGACGAAGGATGTGTTGTGTAACCTTCTGGAGGGATTGAGGATGAACATTAAGAAAAAGGCCGCGGAGCTTTTATCGTTAGAGGGAAGAGTGGCGATCGTGAGTGGAGGCGGATCTGGAATCGGTCTGGGAACAGCTATCCGATTGGCTGAAGTCGGCGCGAGTATTGCACTTCTTGATATAGAAAAATCAAGCGGAAAGAAAGCCGTCAAGGAGATCAGGAAACTTGGTGGTGATGCGGAGTTTTTCATGTGTGATGTCACTTCTTACTCTGAATGCGGAGAGACCGCGAAAGCCGTGTTTGAGGAGTTCGGCAGGATCGACATTCTGTTCAATAACGCCGGTGTCATCAAGCGAAAAGACACTCTGGAGACAACCGAAGAGGATTGGGATCTAGTTTTGAGCGTTGACCTGAAAGCGATTTACTTGCTTTCCCATCACGTCATTCCCTACATGATCGAGAATGGGGGAGGACGCATTATCAACACTGGCTCGGGTTGGGGCCTGAAAGGCGGCCCCAATGCAGTCGCGTACTGTGCGGCCATGGGCGGGACCGTCAACTTGACGCGGGCCATGGCCGTCGACCACGGGAAACACGGCATTCGTGTGAACTGTGTCTGCCCTGGCGATACCGAGACTCCTCTTCTGTACGAGGAAGCGGCTCAATTGGGAGTAGACGAAGAGGAGTTCATCCGGAGGGCGTCTGAACGTCCTCTTGAACGAGTGGGGGTGCCCGAGGATATTGCCAATGCGGTTCTCTATTTTGCCAGCGACATGTCGAGCTGGGTCACCGGTTCCATACTGGTCGTTGACGGAGGAGGATTGGCTTAGGATTGCAAAGCAGCATTTGATTCGAGATTGATGATAGATTTTCTTTACAAAAAAAATGACCTTTCGTAAAAACCATATGATCCATGTCATCAGGAGCGCAGCGCGGCAATCTCGTGCGATAAAGAATTATGAATCTTCTAATATGAGATTGCCGCGCTTCACTCGCAATGACACAAGGACGAGATTGCCGCGCTTCACTCGCAATGACACAAGGACGAGATTGCCGCGCTTCACTCGCAATGACACAAGGACGAGATTGCCGCTCTTACTCGTGTTGCTCGCATATGCATCAAACATGTCATTGAATGGCAAATACAAATAAAGGAATAAAATTTACTCCGGGAGATTGTCCATGAGGAAAAAGATTAAACCAATCCATCCCTACATTCCGAATTCTGTTCCCGAAGTCAAAGCGAAAATGCTCGATGAGATCGGGGTGAAAAGCATAGAGGAGCTGTACCGGGATATTCCCGACAGCCTGCAGTTCAAAGGAGAGCTGAACCTGCCTGAGGCCATCCACTCTGAATATGTCCTGAAACGGCATGTGGAAAGTATTCTTTCCAGAAACCGAAGCTGTAAAGAGAATGTCAGCTTCCTTGGGGCAGGATGCTGGCCGCATTATGTTCCTGCTATCTGTGATGAGATCAATCAGCGGTCGGAGTTCTTGACTGCTTACGCGGGAGAGCCTTACGAGGACCACGGCCGGTTCCAGGCTCTTTTTGAGTATCAAAGTTTGATGGGGGAGCTTCTCGATTTGGATGTGGTCAATGTTCCGACCTATGACTGGTGTCAGGCCGCGGGCACAGCTATTCGGATGGCGGGAAGGATCACAGGGCGCAGGGAAATACTCATCTCTGATACTGTCTCGCCTGACAGGCTTCTGGCGATCCGAAATTATTGCCGGCCTGTCGTCGATATCCAGATGGTGAGCCGTGATCCTGTTTCCGGACTGATGGACATGGATGATCTCCGCTCAAAGATATCATCTTCCACTTCCGGAATATATTTTGAGAATCCGTCATACCTGGGATTTATCGAACATCAGGGGCAGAGGATATCCGATGTCGCGCATGAAAAGGGAGCTTTGAGCGTTGTGGGAGTGGATCCTCTATCCTTGGGCGTCATCGTTCCTCCCATCCATTATGGAGCGGATATCGTGTGCGGCGACATCCAGGGGCTTGGCAATCACATGAATTTTGGCGGAGGACAAGGGGGGTTTATTGCCACGCGGGATGAGGAGAGATTCGTTATGGAATTCCCTTCCCGTCTGTTCGGGATCACGAAGACAGCTGTTGAGGGGGAATACGGCTTCGGTGATGTGGCGTATGACCGGACATCCTTCGGAGGAAGGGAGGAGGGAAAAGAGTTTGTCGGAACACATGCCGCTCTGTGCGGGATCACGGCCGGTGTCTACCTCTCCCTGATGGGTCCGAAAGGAATGCAGGAATTGGGACAGACTGTCATGCAGAGATCCCAGTATGCCATGAAGACACTTTCGGCGATCAAAGGAGTCGAAGCACCTTTGTTCAAGTCGCCTCATTTCAAAGAATTCGTCGTGGATTTCAGGAAAACCGGAAAAACAGTCGAGGAGATCAATAAGTGCCTGCGCGAACGAGATATATTTGGGGGGTTAGACCTCTCCTCAGAATTTCCGGAATTGGAAAACTGCGCACTCTACTGCGTGACCGAGATCCACACTAGGGAAGACATCGATAACCTTGTTCAAGCACTGAAAGAATGTTTGAGATAAGGGGAGAATGACCATGCGAAAAGAGAGAGAACCAAAAGCCAGGAATTTTCATCAAGCGAAATGGGATGAGCCCGTCATTTTTGAACTGGATACAGAAGGAGAAAAGGGGATAGTGGTTCCTGGGATAGAAAAAGAGATTGAGGAGAGCGTGGGGGATGGAATATCCGTGCTTCCGAAGAATATGAGGAGAGAGAAACCTCCTGCACTTCCTGAGATCGGACAGATGAGAGTGCTCAAGCATTACCTGCGCCTTTCTCAACACTGTTTGGGAGCGGATCTGAACGTGGACCTGGGCCAGGGAACATGCACGATGAAGTACAGCCCGAAGGTCAACGAGGAGTTCGTCCGTTCTCCGAAGTCCGCAGAGCTCCATCCTTTACAGGAGGAAAGCACGATCCAGGGGGCGCTGGAGATCATGTATAAGCTGGACCTGTTCTTGAGGGAGATATCAGGGATGGACAGCTTTTCGTTCCAGCCTGGAGGGGGGTCTCATGCAATCCTGGTCATGGCGTCCATTATCCAGGCCTATCACGAGCTGAAAGGCGAAGCGGAAAAGAGAGACGAGATCATCACGACCATTTTTTCTCATCCGTCTGATGCGGCTGCCGCTGCGGTCAAGGGATATAAAATTATCACGCTCTACCAGAACGAGGACGGGCTTCCAGAGGTGGAAGCCCTGAAAAAGGCCGTCTCTGAACGCACAGCCGGATTGCTGATCACGAATCCTGAGGATACGGGAATATTCAATCCAAGGATCGCGGAATTCACGAAGGCCGTCCACGACGCGGGGGGGCTGTGCGGGTATGACCAGGCCAATGCCAACGGGATACTGGGTATCACCCGGGCGCGCGAGGCTGATTTTGACCTCTGCTTCTTCAACCTGCACAAAACGTTCTCTTCGCCTCATGGCTGCGGTGGGCCAGCCACAGGAGCCCTGGGTGTCACGGAAGAGCTTCAGGATTTCCTGCCGATTCCTGTTGTTAAATATGATGGGAATCAATACTGCCTGGACTCTGACCTTCCGCACACGATCGGAAAGGTGAGAAGCTTCCAAGGGGTTTTCCCGGCTGTTCTCAGAGCCTACGCCTGGATCATGAGCTTAGGAGCCGAAGGGCTGAAAGAAGCCTCGAATATAGCCGTTTTGAACAATAACTATATTCTGAAGAAAGTGAGGGAAATAAAGGGAGCCTCCGCTCCCTATGCCAAGGGAAGACACCGCATCGAACAGGTGAGGTACAGCTGGGAACAGTTGACTCAAGATACAGGAGTGTCCACGGAAGACGTGGCTTTCCGGATGGCGGATTTTGGATTTCATCTCTGGTCGAGCCACCACCCGTTTATCGTCCCGCAGCCGTTCACCATCGAGCCGACCGAGTCCTATTCCAAGGAAGAGATCGATGAATACCTTGCCGGATTGAAAAAAATAGCGGAAGAAGCCTATGAAGACCCAGAAAAGGTTAAGCGTGCGCCGTACAACAGCGTGGTGCACCGAATCGACAACAGCACGCTGGATGACCCGGAGAAATGGGCGATCACCTGGAGAGCCTATCAAAAAAAGCACATAAACCAGGAAGAGTGAGTGAGTTTCTTCGAAAATAAAAACATAGTGTACGGTATACAGATGCGCAGCTCAACACGAATATATCTCACTTGAAACTTTTGCGCTGAAGGGAGAATATCATGAAATGGAAACCTTCTGTTCTTATGATTTTTTGCCTGGTTCTGTTGAGTCTTCCTGTTTATGCACAGGAAGAGGCTGGAGAAAAGGCAGAAAAAAAGCCAAAAAAAGAGCCGAAATTCGGCTGGCAGAAGAAAATGGTTGGGAGCCTCAATCTGACACAGAACCGCCTCAGCAACTGGACCCAGGGAGGGGAGGATTCGTTGGCCTGGCAGCTCAATATCAATTTCTTGTTCGTCAACAACCGCAAAAAGACAAACTGGTCGAATTCAGGGAGATTCATTTATGGAACGGCCAAGCTCGGAGAACAAGGATTTCGAAAGTCCATCGATGAGATCAAACTGGAAAGTGTCATCACCTATAAGGTCGGCAGTAAACTTAATCCTTTCTTGGCTGCTACATGGGAAACGCAGTTTGCGCCGTCTTATAATTACGAGACGGAGCCGGAGACTCAGATGTCCGCATTCATGGACCCGGGATATTTTCGGGAGAGTATTGGATTGAACTACATCCCGAATGGCGTGGTCAGGGCACGATTGGGTTTGGCGCTTAAACAGACCATCGCACACGATTTCCGCAGTTCCTTCACAGATGATCCGGACACAGAAGACAAGATCGAGTGGATTAAACATGAAGCTGGTTTTGAATCCGTCACGGATGTTTCCTGGAAAATCTCAAAAAACTCACTCTACATATGCAAATTAGAGCTTTTTTATGCCGCTGGATCTTCAATGGATGAGACGGATGTCAACTGGGATAATATCCTCTCTGTAAAAATCTCAGAATTCGTAGGGATTACGTTCAACTTCAATTTGTACTACGACAAAGATATCTCCAGCCGACGTCAGATCCAGCAGTCGATCGCTTTAAGCTTGACTTATGATTTCCTCTGAGCAAAATTTTGCAGAGGATAAGACGACGCAGAATCGCGAGATGTTTTTGGAGATGCTCAGCAGCCGTGTGATGATTGAATGGTAACTCTTCGTAAACTTCATTCTAATTCCGGTTAAATCAATAACCAGACTTATCTCACCCCTCCCGATGAAATAATGTATAAAAATTCACCTTTGAATTCACCACAAGAGGCGATTGCTCAACAGGCGCAGGTATGAGAAAATTTTCTGTGAATAGAGAACGAATAAAACAGGTATTTATGCCTGAATACATGGAGGCGTTATGAATTGCCCGAATTGTGACAGATTTTCTCCCAGTTCGCGGATATGTGTTCACTGTGGAGAGCCAATGCCTTCTTCTTCCAATGCGAAACGCTCGAGCTCATTTTCCCTGTTTTCAGGGGGCAGCTCGTTCATGAAGGTTTTTTTAGTACTCCTCCTGATTATTGTTGGGTACTGGGCGTATTCGAGGTTTTTTACGGTAAAGGATATTCCTTCTTACATGAATGAGGGGCCTGTTTATCTTAACGAAATGATCGTGAGCGGAGAGACTAATATTGTCGACCTATACAGCGATTACTGCCCTCCCTGCGTGCAGATCGCTCCCTATCTCAAAATGCTGGATTCGAGGAGGGAGGATATTTCTATCGTGAAGATCGATATCAACCGGAGCGGAGTCACTGGAATCGATTGGCGGTCACCTGTGGCGAGACAGTTCAAACTGAGCAGCATCCCTCACTTTATCGTTATCTCTCCATCGGGAAAACTGAAATTTCAGGGGAAAAAGGCATATAAGTTTGTACTGGCCCAGTTGAAGGAAGAAGGATTAATTTAATCCAAGAATTTCCCAGATAGCATCAGGGAATGTATTCGCTCCAGTCAGATTTGTAACCGCCTTGCCTAATGGCGGATGTAAACCTTGTAGGTATACGTGATTTCCAATTCCTCGCCTGCTTTGACGGGGACTTCCCACGAAATATAAGAATTGAAATTCACTCCTCTGAGCCCTTCGGCCACTTTCTCGATCTTTCCGTTGTGACTGACCTCGAGGACCTCCCCGGTAACCTTCTTCTTGATCTCCATGGTCACATCTTTGGATTTGGCATTGTTGATGTACAGTTCTCCCTTCACGGTCACGAGGTCGTAGGAGCTCCGGTAGAGCCTGACATCCCGCTGTCTTTCGATTTCGTATTCATGCCTGTTTGTCTTGATGTCAGTGGCAATCGTTAATTTCAAGTTGGTCTTGGTGGTTTTGGGTGTGTAATTGATCGTATCCTGAGCCAGAGGCTTCCAGCCGCTGACTGTCAAAGCCGGAGCGGTGGTCCAGGGGTAATCCGTGGAGTTTTCCAGTTTTATCGAATGCCAGACCTGCTCTCTGTCCTGCGGCTGTTGTCCCGAACGCTGGTATCCTCTGGGGTCCACGTTGAGAGTATCCGGAACATTCCATTCGTAAATGTGCTTGTACTCCACTTCCTGGGAAAAGATGTGGTAATAGGCTCTTTCTCCCTTCTTCAAGTGGATGCCTTTTTTGTGGTAGAGAAAAAGGTCTTCTTCGGAAGCTCCCGGGACTCCCTTTATAGCGGCATAGCCATAGTCTATGGGTTGCACCCGGGCTTCCTCGCGGAATGCGGCGGGAGCACTTTGTCTCATGATGTTCGACATCTGGCTGTACTCGTTTCGGCGTCTGGCTCCGGCTTCCAAGCTCGTGATGAACTGGCTGAGAGCCTGGTCTAAGGCCATCGGAGAGAGAACATCGGCATACATGAAGTTCGGATAGCCCACCACAAAAAAGGCATCCACATCCTTCAAATCTTCCACATCATTGATGATGGTCGCCTTCATGGTGATTCGCGCTTTTTTCGGGTCTTCAATATTGACCAGATAACTGGGTAACCAGCTGATGCCTTTCTGTAAATAAGACAAGCTGAGCTTCGCTTTCTTCTTTGGAGTGGAGAGTTTGAATTTGATTCTTTTTTCCTTTTTTTGGTCCAAGATTCGGTCGGAATAGCCGGAGGAGAATTGAATTTTTGAGATCGTATTTTTGTTTATGACGACGTCCCCGTCCTTTGTGCTGATGATAACGATTAAACCTTGATAAGGCTGTCCGCGCTGGGGCGCGCTCTCTGGGTCAGGCTCTCGACTCTGGGGAACGGATTTAATGATTCCCTCGATGACCTGGTTGTGCGCGGTGATTTTTGCCTTTTTGCCGACGTTGGCCTGCAGAAGTTCCTGGAGAGTGATTGCCGTACCCTCGCTTTTCACGTCTTCATAAAATCCGATGACTTCTTCGAGTTGAACATCCTCATCCAACGAACCTATCCACAAAGATCCTAATGTTGCCTGGGGGACAGACTTCGTGACCGCCCAGTTCTCCTGCAGTTCCACTTCTCCTTCACGGATGAAAAATCCCAGCCCGTTTTTAAAGAGAGCGAGGGTTGTCGGTTTTGTTTTCAACACAGGCAGGGGATTGTCTTTTTCTCCGGATGCGGATATCGAGTGAAAAGAAAGGATCATTCCCAGCAGTGCAAATATTGCGATTTTGATGAGAAGTTGTTTTGACATGTTGGCTGCCTCCTTTCAGCTTATCGTCCATATAATAGCATACTGATGGCTTTTTAAAGAATTATTCTCTTTAAAAATCAAATTTCTATTGTCCACGATTGTCTGTATAATGAATATCCTGTATTGGGAGATATAGACACTATAAAAATAAGGAAGGGAAAAATGAGAAAAGAAAGTTGCGTTTTTAAGTGGGTTTATCTGGGATTATTAGCTGTATTACTCGCGGGCCTCTTTTCCTGTGGTATACCCAAAAACGAAGAGAGGGACGAGCGGATGGCCTGGTGGCGTGAAGCCAGGTTTGGAATGTTCATTCACTGGGGGCTTTATGCCATACCTGCAGGTGAATGGAAAGGGGAAACTCGGCATGCGGAATGGATACTGACAACAGCACAGATTCCTGTGAAAGAGTATGAAAAATTCACTCAGGAGTTCAACCCGGTGAAATTCAATGCCAAGGAGTGGGTCAGTACGGCCAAGGAAGCGGGCATGAAGTACATCGTCATCACCAGTAAACACCATGACGGCTTTTGCCTGTTCGATTCCGAGTTTACAGAGTATGACGTGATGGATGCCACTCCGTTCAAACGGGATATCATGAAGGAACTGGCGGAGGAATGCCGAGACCAGGGCCTCAAGATCTGCTGGTACCACTCGATCATGGACTGGCACCATCCGGATTATCTGCCGCGGCGCAACTGGGAAAAGCGTTCGGCCGAGGGAGTGGACTATGACCGTTACGTGGAACACATGAAGAACCAGGTCAAGGAGCTTGTCACCAAATATGGGGAGATCGGTGTCCTCTGGTTTGACGGAGAGTGGGAGGCCACCTGGGATGCCGAGAGAGGGCGTGATCTTTACAAGTATGTCCGTTCACTCCAGCCGAGTATCATCATCAATAACCGTGTGGGAAAGGGACGGGCAGGCATGACAGGCACGTATGATCCGGAGACAGCCTCCGGGGACTTCGGTACACCTGAACAGGAAATCCCGGCCACCGGTCTTGGCTACGACTGGGAGACCTGCATGACTATGAACGACCACTGGGGATACAACAAAAACGACCATAATTGGAAATCCAAAGAGGACCTGATCCGTAAACTCGTGGATATCGCGAGCAAAGGTGGGAACTTTCTGCTGAATGTCGGGCCTACGGCCGAAGGCCTTTTCCCCCAGCCGAGCATCGAAAGATTGAAGGCGATGGGCGATTGGATGCAGATCAACGGAGAGAGCATCTACGGAACCACAGCCAGTCTGTTCTCCAGGCTGGATTGGGGCCGAAGCACGACTAAACAGAATAAACTGTTCCTTCATGTATTTGACTGGCCTGAAGACGGCAGGCTCGAAGTGCCGGGGCTTGTCAGTCGTGCCGAGTCGGTCTATCTCCTGGCAGATACTCGAACACGGTTGAATATCGAGTATGCGCACGGTTCAGCTGTGATATCGGTGCCTTCTGAGGCACCGGACCCCATCGTCTCGGTCATTGTTTTGGAGTTTGACGAAGAGCCTGAGGTTGTTAGAGAGCCCAAGATTAGGGCTGATTCAGACATTTTTTGTGACTGGCTTGAGGTCACTCTTTCGAGCAATATCGGGAATGTTCTGATCAGGTATACGCTGGATGGGAGCCAGCCGACCAACGAATCGGCGGTCTACAGACGGCCGATCAAGCTGGACAAAACGGCAACACTCACATGCCAGGTATTCCGGGATGGTCAAGCCATAAGCGCGGCAGTCGGCAAGACGTTCACAAAAGTTATCCCCCGACCTGCCGATTCGACTCTCGAGCTGGCTCCGGGATTGCGTTATGAGTATTATCATGGGACATGGGACTGGCTTCCGGATTTTGATCAACTGGAGCCTGTCTCATTAGGAGAAGTGGCGAGCTTCGACATCAGCCAGAGGGAGCGAAAGGAATACTTTGCGTTCAGGTTCATCGGATATATTCGAGCACCTGAGGATGGAGTGTACAAATTCTATGTGGCCTCGGATGACGGAAGCCGCCTGTACATCGGGAAGCACCTTGTGGTGGACAATGACGGGCTGCACGGGTCAGAGGAAGTTGCCGGACAAATGGCTCTGGGAGCTGGATTCCATCCGATAACGGTCGGTTTCTTCCAGAAGAGTGGGGGAGTGGATTTTGAAGTTTCGTATTCCGGGCGCAACAGGGAGAAACAGCCCATCCCGGCCTCCTTGCTTTTTCATCAGAAGTCTCCTCAAGACTGATTTTATCCATCGAATGAGAAAGAAATCGATGTATGCAATGAGGTGCTTGTGACCACATTGTTCTAATCGGCGACTCATCGAAATTTTAACTGACCTGGATTGTTCACAAAACGATGCGAAATCCTGTCTTGGCCTATTATTAGAAGAAAAAGCAATAGAATAAAATCATGAGCTCGTCAAACACGTCAGAATTGCGAAGGGCTATCGGACTGCCCCAAGCCGTGGCGATGGTCGCCGGGACGATGATCGGCGCATCGATCTTCGTCCAACCTTCTGAAATAACCGGTCAGGTTCCCTCAGTGACAGGGATTTTCCTCGTGTGGCTGATCGCGGGAGTTCTGACATTTTTTGGCGCGCTGGTCTGCGCAGAGCTGGCATCGATTTTCACGCAGACCGGAGGAGTCTATGTTTATCTTAAAGAAGCCTACTCCCCTTCCATCGGATTTTTATGGGGATGGGCGATGTTCTGGAGCATCCATTCCGGGATCATGGCTGCGATCGCTGTTATATTTGCACGTTACACGAATTATTTTATTCCTCTGGGGAGTGCCGGAATTAAAGGGGTAGCGGTCGGAGTGATTTTTGTGATTTCTGCGGTCAATTATATGGGCGTCAAGCAGGGCAGTGCCGTGCAGACGCTTTTCACGTTAGGAAAAGTCATCGCCGTTGTGTTTATTGTCATTCTGGGTTTTACAATCGGTTCGAAGGCGCCAGAACATTTCGTAACCGGAGAATTGGCCAACACAGACATTTCCATCAACAGCTTTTTCCTTGCGTTGGTTGCCGGTTTGTTCGCGTTTGGAGGCTGGCATATGGTGACTTACAATGCAGAGGAGACGATCGAGCCGCGTAAAACTATCCCGCGCGCTTTAATGCTGGGCACGATAATCGTGACTTTGTGCTATATGGCTTTGAATGCGGTGTACATGTACATACTGCCCCTGGATACAGTGGCCTCATCCAAGCGGATTGCTGCGGATGCGGCTGACACGCTCCTCGGATATGGAGGCGGTTCGTTCATGTCTGTTCTGGTGATGTTTTCAACATTCGGGGCTTTAAGCGGGATTATTCTCTGTGGGCCCCGTGTGTATTACTCCATGGCAAAAGACGGCTTGTTCTTTCGATGGGTCGGTGCGGTCCATCCCCGCTACCGAACTCCTCATAGAGCTATCGTTATGCAGGCGGTTTGGTCGTCGGTTTTGGTTGTGACGGGAACGTATAAAGCATTGTTTACCAGAGTTGTATACACAGAATGGATTTTTTTCGCCGTGATGGCTCTGGGGTTGTTCCGGCTTCGCCGCAGGCCGAACCTCGTCCGTGGTTATAAAATCTGGGGCTATCCTGTGATACCGGTCCTGTTCATAGTCTCGTCCCTGGCCATAGTGGTCAATCAAATTATCTCTGACCCGAGAGAAAGCGTGTTCGGACTCTCTCTTGTTTTGGCGGGATTGCCGGTTTATATTCTATGGGTTACAAATAAGAGAAGGAGTGAAGACGATGATCATTGATTTCCACAACCATTTCTATCCCGCGGAATATATCGAGGCCATACAGAGAGGGCCGAGCAACATCGAGGTGACATTTGATGAGGATAATAATCCGCTTTTGCACTATCCCGGGGATTACAACATTCTGGTTCCTGAGCACAGAGATATCGGTTCTCGGGAGGAAGCCCTGAGGAAGGAAGGGATTGGCATGCAGGTTCTCTCTTTCACGACTCCAGGAACCCAGATTGAGTCCCCAAAACGCTCCGTCGAATTGGCTCGGGCAGTGAACAACAGTTTCGCGAAGATCAAAAAGAATCACAGCAGCCGGTTCGATACACTGGCCACCCTTCCGATGAATGACGTGGAGGCCTCGATCAAGGAGCTGGATCGGGCGTTCGGCGAACTGGGGTTCAAAGGAGTGACGGTGTTCAGCAATATCAACGGGATAGCGTTGAGTGATCAACGGTTTTGGCCTCTCTATAGAAAAGCGAATGATTTGAATGCGGTGTTCTCTATCCATCCGAATTTTCCTGTGGGGGTTGAGGCCATGACAGATTACTGGTTGATGCCTTTAGTCGGGTTCACGTTTGATACGACTCTCGCCGCGGCCAAGCTTGTTTTCAGCGGTGTGGCCGAGAGATTTCCGAAAATCAAGTGGGTCCTGGCCCATTTGGGAGGAGCCATTCCGTATCTCGCGGAAAGGCTGGATAGAGGGTATTTCGCCTTCAAGGAGTGCAGAGAGCAAATCAGCCAGCCTCCCAGTGAGTATTTAAGGAAGTTTTATTATGATTCAGTAAATTTTGATGTCAGAGCGCTCCAATTGGCTGTTGATTTTGCCGGTGCGGACCACATTTTGGCGGGGAGTGACTATCCTCATCAGATCGGAAGCCTGCAGAAGATGGTCGAGAGCATTGAGAAACTGAGCATCTCTCCCGAGGAGAAAACCGGTATTCTCGGCGGAAATGCGAAGAAGTTACTGAAAATGCAATACTAAAGGGATCAGGTTATCTATCTCCGCTTTTTATTCCCCACCATCTCCTTTTCACGGTTGAGCTCGATCATATCCACACTCTGGGAGTAGTCTCCGATAAGGTGCTTGCAGAAATAATCGGCTCTCAACCAGAAAAAGTAATCGCTCATATCCCCGAATCCATGGCGCTGTCCGGGGAAGATAAAGAAGTCGAAGCGCTTATTGGCCCGGATGAGAGCGTTGGCCAGTCTCAGAGTGTTGGCCGGATGGACATTGTTGTCGATGTCTCCTGTGGTGATGAGCAGTCGTCCTTTCAAGTTTTGGGCGATTTCGGAGTTCTTCTCGATGTCGTATTCGAATGTGATGTTTCCCTCTTTGTCCACGACTTCTTTGACCCCGTGGTGCTTTTCGCTCCACCACCTGTTGTACACGTTGTTTTCGTGATTGCCAGCAGAGGAAACCGCCACTTTGAAGAAGTCTGGATAGACCAGCATGGCTGCCGTGGACATGAAACCGCCTCCGGAATGACCGTAGATACCGACCTTGTCAATATCGATAAACGGATGTCTGATCGCCAACTGCTCGATTGCGGCTTTTTTATCGGCGAGCCCGTAATCTCGTAAGTTTCCGTAGCCGTAATTGTGATACCACTTGGAACGGGCCGGATGTCCACCCCGGTTGCCCACGCAGATGACGATGAATCCGAACTGGGCCAGCGTGATGTTGCTCGACCTGGCGGAGAAAGATTTGGGCACGCTTTCAGTCTGAGGACCCGGATAGACATAGGCTATGATCGGATACAGTTTTGTCTCGTCGAAATCGAAAGGCTTGTACATAACCCCGTAGATATCGGTAATGCCGTCGTCCGCTTTGACTTTAAAGGTCTCCGGGAACTTGAATCCGGCCTTCAGGAGCTGAGACAGGTCGGTGGTTTCGAGTTTGAGGAGAAGGTTGCCCTGATTGTCGCGGAGCACGGACTCTGGCACAGTGTCCACACGGGAATAATTGTCGACGAAAAACCTGTGGGAGTCGCATAGACTGGTGTAATGATTGAAGTTGCCCTTGTTGAGCAGCTTGAGTCCTGTGCCGTCCAGGTTGATCTTGTACAGGTGATAATAATAAGGATCTTCGCCTTTCTCTCGGCCATTGGCCATAAAATACAGGACTCGGTTCTTTTCATCGATTCCCATGATGCGTTCACAATGCCAGGATCCGGAAGTAAGCTGTTTTTTCAGGTTCCCGTTGCCGTCAAAAAGATAAAAATGCGCCCACCCGTCTCTTTCCGACCAGTGGATCAGCTCTTTTCCGTTGTTGACCAATCCCAGCGGCCGTGTTTCGACATAGGTGTTGAGCCGTTCTTCGATCAAGACTTTCGTCTCGCCTGTCGCGGCATCGGCCATGCAGATGTCGATGCGGTGAAGGTCACGGCTGGTGCGGGAAAAGTAAAGCTTATCCGGAGTCTCAGAAAGCCAGAGGCTCGGCCGATTTTCATCATCGCGGTTTTTCGCCAGACGTGGTGCTGTAAGGATAGAAACAGTCTGGTCTTTGAACTTTTCTGTATCGACCTTGATTTTTTTCTTGGATTCAAGTTCAAAGATCAAGATTTCATAAACAGGAGATTCTTCCTCACCCGGCATCTGGTATCGGTATGTTTCCAGAGTCGGGCGGGGTTGGGCGACAGAATTGATAACCCAAAGGTCTTTGACCTTCCGTTCGTCTGTTCTGGTCATCGCAAACTTATTAGAGTCCCTGGACCAGATGACCCGGACTCTCTTGCGTTTATCCTTGTTTTTCTCTTTGTCGACATTGGTCACGCCTCTTCCTTCTCGGTAGTAGCTGTAGCGTTCTTCTCCATCAGTGGTGAGCTGATGCTCGACGATATCCTCGTCATCTTCGTCTTCCAGAGCTTTCTCGTAGTTGGCTTTGTCCATATAGAGGAGGTTGTGGTGACGGCCGAAAACGATGGTCTTTCCGTCTGGAGAGATGGAGGCCCATCTGGGTCTTTCCGGTGGTTTTTTATAGTCTTCGAGCAGAGTGAGTTTTCCCGTGGCGAGATCATACTCGAAATAGAAGATCTTTTTCTTGGGTTTTTCTTTTTTCTTTGGCGCTTTTTCTTCCTTTTTTTCCTTTTCTTTCTGCTTTTCCTTGTCTATTTTTTCTTCTTTCTTCTTCTCTTTCTTTTTTTCTTCTTCTTCTTTTTTTACCTCTTCTTCTTTTTCTTCCTGAGAACTTTCAACCTCAAACTGGATGGCCCGGTCTTTTTTTACAAATTTTATTCTTCGGATAGGCAGATGTTTCGCGTCGTAAGGATCCTTGGTGATCAGTGTCAGTTCGGCGGCCATTTTGTCGTTGTCGAATATCGGCCGTTTTGTTTTTCGAACAGGGTCCACGATTAAGAAGGTTTTACCTTCGCTGGTCTCGTAGGTGTACCAGAAACGGTCACTGTGCTTCAGCCAGTGGGCGTCGACAGAAGTGGAAAATGCCATTTTTCTCATCTTGGCCCGTGTGAACCGTGCCGCGAGCTTGTAGTTGGCTTTTTTGACCGGAGTGTTTTCAGCAAGCGCGTTCGCTGAAAACGAAAAAATAAGGGCTGCGACAACAAGGGCAAGGACTGGCTTGCGGGGTACTCGGAATTTTGGGTTATTAGATTTTTTCATAATGCTTCCTCCCTAAATTTTTTTATATGAATACAATCGAATAAAAACAATTGATCTGCGGAATTGGATTTGACTGCTGATCAGGATTTTTTAAGGATTTTCTCATCGAGAGACAAGAAATTATACTCATGCATCAGACAGATTACAACTCTTTTTGAAAAGTGATTTTGAAAATCCAAATGAGAAAATTCCCAAAAAACAGTATCTATTCAGCTGAGGTTGTATTTTGATAAATGAGGATGAGTTTTAAAGAATAGAGCCTTATGTATAAGGGTCGCAGGTTGGATTATCAGGATTCGTTCTGTCGTGCAGAATCCAGAAAGAATTGTACGGCGGCTTCCTTTTTTTCATTTTCATACACTGTGACAATCGAGCCAGAAAAACGTTGCAGAAAAGAAGAATATTCTTGGAGGCATTTATCAGAGAATGAAATTTTTCATTCCTGATTCCCCTGTTTTTTCCCCGGTATGACCAAAGCGTTCGCCACCATTTCCAAAATCTGAACCACTCTCATGTCCAGGTTGTAGTGTTTGATCACGTCGTTGAGGCCGTCCACACAGTTGTGGCATATGGTGCACACGATTTTTGCTCCAGTGGCCTTGAGCTGTTCCGCCTTTATTTGCGCGACTTCCAGGCGAAGAGGTCGGTACTCCGCCATCGACAGTAACCCGCTTCCCCCCGTGCAACAGAAGTTTTCAGTCCGGTTCGGAACCATTTCCCTGAATTCTGAACACACGCGTTTGAGTATCCAGCGGGGCTCTTCGATCAGGTCTCCGGAGCGGGCGATGTTGCAGGAATCATGAAAAGTCACGGGCTCCGGATTGTGCGTGGGATTCACTTTGATCCGTCCCTGTTGAATATAGCGAATCAGCGTGATGATGACCGATTCGGTCGGGATTTTTTGAGCGTAATCCGCCCAGTTATACCCTTCCCAGCGCGTGGACCGGTAACCGTGTCCGCATTCAGAGATCACGATTCGTTTTGCCCGGAGCTTTTTCGCGGCCTCATACAGATTCTTGGCCACGTAGGCCCCTAACTTGTCATCTCCGGAGAAAAGACCGAAATTCGTCTGATCCCAGCCCCAGCGGGGCATCGTCCAGCTCTCCTCGGCAAAATGGAATATTTTAGCGGCATGGGCGATCGACCGGGGGTCGAATTTGATCTCCCGTGGATTGATGGTGTACATAAAATCACAGCCCTTCTTGTCTACCGGAATGTCGATTTCGGAGGTCCCGAGCTCTTCCTGGACTTCCTCTTTCATCCAATCCAGTGTTTCCAGGTAATCTTCTTCTGTGACTGCCATTTGATTCCCGGATTCCCACTGGTCACGGCTCACGTTAAACACGCCTTCAGGAACAATCCCGAGTTCTGTCAGGATTCCTCTTGTCAATCGGATCAAAGCCGCCGTGTCCACCCCCATCGGGCAGTTGAGCGTGCAGCGGCGGCACTGGCTGCACATCCCGAAGACGATGTTTTTCAAGCGGTTGAGGTCCTCATCGCTGTCTGGAGAACGGGCACGCACCCACCAGGGAATGATCCGTCCGGTCCAATCCATATGTTTCTTCCAAATCCGGCGGATCTGGTCAGCCTTGTAGGCCGGTGTCATGGTCGGATCTTCAGGCCTGGCCAGCACATAATGACAGGAGTCCGTACACATGCCGCAGTGAACGCATGCGACCATTGAACTGACAACGGGCCTGTTTATTCTTTGGCTGAGGAGTGTTATGAACTTTTTGACGTTGTCTGCCTTGGGATCGTACAGTTTCAACCGGCCTTTGACCACACTCGGAAGTTTATCCTTTTTGGCTTTTTTTTGAGACTCTGTCTCCAGGGGGAGATTCACAACCTGGGATCTGTCTATTTTCTCATCACTCAATTCGTGACTCCTCTTGCCTCAGATCGGGTCCTCTTGTCTTTAGGTTTTTCCTCGAATGAGTGCCTCTGTGTCCCATCGTTTTTCCGAGGAAATACCGGCTGAACGGATAGTAAAGATAGTGGCCGATTTTAGAGAAGGGCACATACACGAGCAGGAATGCGGTTATCGCAAAAAAGAAGATGAGCGGCCACTCGTTGGTTTCGTATCTGTTCGGAATGGCCCATACTCCCGCAGCACAAAACAGTATCATCAGGATGAGCGAGGCATAATCATCCAGAGAGCTGATCAGTCTCAAAGCAGGATGGGATATTCGTCTGATGAGCCTCATCAGACCGACGATGAGAGCGGCTCCGACAAAGACCTGGAACAGGATAACCACAGCCTTGATTTTGAACAGCTCCGGCCAGTAGGGGATGATGAATGTGGCGGTAATTGCTGCAGTTATGCCGATATGGAATAGCACAAACTGGACATAAAAGCCGGGCTTTTTCCTCGAGGACTCCATTGCCCAGGGCATTGCAATATTCATCATCGAATAGATCACCCCTGCTTTTGCACTGCCGGCGGGATAGGTTTTTTCTTTGGTGTAGGTGAATTTGAACAGCCAGATGATACGGAAAATATACACGATGGCGAGGAATGACAATGCTGCGATCTGAATTTCGTTTTCGAGGATTCGTAAAAAATCGCTCATCTCTCCTCCAATGAAACCGGCCTGTTCGAGTCTGCTAAAGGGTTGTGTTCACCGCACATGAGTTTTTACTCATTTCGTTTGAAATGAATATTCAGCCGCTCCTTTTTGAGAATGAGTTGAAAATTTTGAGCCGGTCGTTCAAATGCGACCGCTTGGGACAGAGTAAAATTCATTATAACAAACCCTTTCTGGCTGTCAATCAAACGAGGGGATAACACGAGAAGCTTCGGATTCTCTGTGAATTATTCTATCCAGCTCTTTCTTGTCTATTCGCGATTGACATTCATTTTTCCCGATGTTAAAAGCAAAGACACGGAGAATTTCCCAAATTCATTCAGGAAAGGAATTGAAAACGCTCGGCCTGATCATCAATCCCATTGCCGGAATGGGGGGACGTGTGGGTCTGAAGGGAACTGATGGTCCAGATATTCTCGAGAAAGCCCGGAGGCTTGGGGCCAAACCTCAGTCGCAGAAGCGTACGCAGGAAGCGTTACGGATGATCGAACCGATCAAGGAAAAAATAAATATAATCACGTGTGCAGGACAGATGGGAGAGGAAGCCGCTGTCCAGTGCGGTTTTAAACCCGCAGTCATCGATGTCGGAAGGGCGCGCGTGACCACTGCCTCAGACACTCAGAAAGCGGCCCGCGAGATGAAGGGCTCAGGTTTGGATTTACTGCTATTTGCAGGAGGAGATGGAACAGCCAGGGATATATATAAGGCTGTGGATGATTCGCAGGTCGTTTTGGGGATTCCCTCGGGAGTGAAGATCCACTCGGCTGCGTTTGCCTGTAATCCGGCCATCGCTGGAGAACTCGCCGCTCTTTACCTCGGGGGGAAAACGAAGAGAGTCAGAGAAGTCGAAGTCATGGATATCGATGAGGAGGACTACAGAAAAGGCCTTCTGTCCGCCAAGCTCTATGGATACTTGAAGATCCCGTACCGAAAAAGCTATGCGCAGTGCCTGAAAGCCGGAAGTCAGCCAGATGAAAGATATAACCAGCAGGCCATAGCGGCTCAGGTCGTGGAAAACATGCGTGATGAATTCTATTACATTATGGGTCCAGGCTCCACAACTCGAGCGGTGATGGACAGGCTGGAATTGGAAAGCACGCTTTTAGGAGTAGACCTGGTGCACAAACAGAAGCTTGTCGGCCTGGATTTGAACGAGTCTGAACTGATCAAAAAAATCAACGGGGAAAAAACAAAGCTCATTATCACACCGATAGGCGGCCAGGGATACATATTGGGTCGGGGGAACCAGCAGATCAGCCCGGATGTCCTCCGGAAAGTCGGCAAAGAAAATATGGTAATAATTGCCACAACTCACAAGATCCATTCATTTCAAGGCCGTCCGCTGTTGGTGGATACAGGAGAGGAGGAAACAGACCGGCTGCTGAGCGATTATTACAAAGTCATCACGGGCTATCGGGAAAGTGTAATCTATAAAGTGAGTTGTTCCCCGATTTGAGAGGATGCGGGTATTCCGGATGCAAAAGGTCGGCCTGTCAGGATTTAAAAGTGAAACATCTTCAAGAAGAGGCATTTAAAGCTATTCGGTGCGGATAACTGAAGAGGAGGGAAAAAATGTCGGATGATTGGAAGCCCCCGGATGATTGGACGGAAGTGACCACTCTAGAGGCTCATGCGGCAGGTGAGCCATTAAGAGTGATTACTGGAGGACTCGGAGATATCCCCGGGAAGACAGTCCTGGAGAAGAGGCGTTATGCCCAGGAGAATCTGGATCATCTCCGGACAGGATTGATGTGGGAACCCCGCGGACATGCGGACATGTACGGGGCCATAATCACCGAGCCTGTAACGAACGATGGAGATCTCGGTGTCTTGTTCATGCATAATGAAGGATTCAGCACGATGTGCGGCCACGGAATCATCGCTCTCACAAAGGTTGTGTTGGATACAGGGATGATCAATAAAAAAGGCGATAATCCTGTTGTTAAACTGGACACGCCTGCGGGAAGAGTCACCTCGACCGGACACAGAATCAACGGGAAGGTCAAGGAAGTCTCTTTCCAGAACGTCCCCTCTTTTGTCTACAAAAGCAATCAGGTCATAGATGTTCCGGATATCGGGACTGTCCAGTGCGATGTGGCTTTTGGAGGAGCCTTTTACGCAGTCTGCAATGTCAGAGAACTGGGCCTCGGTTTACGGGAAGGTGATTTGAATCGCTTGATTGACGCGGGAATGCGCATAAAGCGCGCGGTCATGGAGAGTATGGAGATCGAACATCCCACGGATAAAGAGCTGGGATTTCTGTACGGGACCATTTTTGTCGGAAACCCGATAGAAACCGAACATCACAGCCGCAATGTCTGTATCTTTGCAGAGGGAGAAGTTGACCGTTCCCCCACGGGAACAGGTCTCAGCGCCAGGGCCGCCGTACATTATACACGGGAGGAGCTGGCGCCCGGCCAATCGATCACTGTAGAGAGTATTATCGGGACGAGTTTTCAAGTGAAGATCCTGGAAGTCGTGGAATTTGGAGTTTACAAGGCTGTGATTCCTGAGGTGACGGGGAGTGCGTCCATCACCGGACAGAGCAGGTTTTATTTCGACCCGGAGGACCCTCTCCAAAAAGGATTTATTTTTCGCTAATACTTGAAGGATTTTCGGATGAAAACACTTCAGGAGAGATGAAGTGAGAATTAGCATCTCTAAAAACCACAGAGGTATGAAGAAAAAAAGATTTCAACCCTCGATCGCTGCTCTGAGCTTGATTTTATTGGTTATTCTTTTTGTATCTTGTTCACGAAAGGGTGGAGTCGCGGATTTTCAGAGTTCATGGTTCAGGGCCTTTGACCGGCATTGGGTCGGTCCTGAATACTGGGCCAACCGTCTCCAGGACTGGCGTATCGCCAGCGGACGGCTGGAATGCGTTGAAGGAGCAAGCCAAAAGCCCATGCGGACTGTGCATCTCCTGACACACAGGCTTGGAAAGGAAAACGGCCGCCTGAACATGAGCGTTCAGACTGGGCTGGTAGAAGAAACGGAGCAGGTTGCGCCGGATGCGAAAACAGGATTTTTGCTCGGAGCTGGCGGTGAGCTGGATTACAGAGCCGCAGCGTTGATTCATCACAGCCATGGCCCTGGCGCCGGTCTTTTTGCGGGCATAGACGGCAGAGGAAGTCTTTTCGTGTACGATTTTGCTGAGGATCAGTTGCTCGCTGAGAAAAAGGGAAGCATCGCTTTGAAGATAGTGGAATTAGGGCTGATGGCCGTACATAATGGAGAAAAATACACGCTGACATTGACTGGATCTGATCCGGTGACGGGAGAAGAGTTCATCAGTTTAACACTCACCGGAATCGACGCCGACCGTCTGAGAGGGAACCTGGCACTGGTATCGCATCCGGGTGCGGGAGAAGGGGATCACAGGTTCTGGTTCAGGCAGTGGAAAGTCTCGGGGGATAAGATCATTCATCATCCTGACCGCCTGTGTGGACCCGTGCTCAGTGCGCAGTACACATTAAGCCGAAACATTTTGAAGATGACTGCCCAGATGATGCCCATCGGAAAGGAGGATACACAAACCGCAGCCCTTGAGGTTCAGAAGGATGGGAACTGGGAAAAATCCGCGGTCACACAAATCATTGTTCCTGGCTACACAGCGACGTTCCGAGTCGAAAACTGGGACGAGAGCCGGGATTGGCCTTACCGGGTCGTGTACAGGATGAAATATGCGGATGGGACAGTCCAAGATCACTTTTACGCCGGGACAGTGCGCAGAGACCCTGTGGATAAGGATACGATCGTCGTGGCCGCTTTTACCGGAAATCATAACCTGGGCCGAGGATGGGGAGGTGCGGACAGCGGCCATTTTTCCTGGACCGGAAGCGTGTGGTTTCCGCATCGAGATCTGACCGGCCGTGTGGCCAAACACAGGCCGGATGTCTTGTTTTTCTCGGGCGATCAGGTGTATGAAGGAGCGAGTCCGACCCGGGCCCAAAAATCGCCGGTCGAAAAAGCTCGCCTTGATTATCTCTACAAGTGGTATCTCTGGTGCTGGGCGTTCCGGGATTTGGCAAGAGAAATCCCCTGCATCACCATTCCCGATGACCACGATGTCTACCAGGGGAACATCTGGGGCGCGGGCGGCCGCAAGACGGACCGGGATAACCAGGGTGGCTATGTGATGCCACCGGACTGGGTGAACATGGTCCAGCGCACTCAAGCCAGTAATCTTCCGGACCCTTTTGATCCAACTCCTATCGATCAGGGAATTACCGTGTACTACACAGATTTGAATTACGGACGGATCAACTTCGCGGTCGTCGAAGACCGCAAGTTTAAATCCGGGTGTGCCGGGCTTGTGCCTCCGACACGAAGCGGAAGGCCAGACCATGTCATCGATCCCGATTTTGACCCGAAGACAGCCGATGTTCCGGGAGCAAAACTCCTCGGTGATCGACAGCTTGCGTTCCTCGAAGCTTGGTCTGCAGACTGGAGAAATACAGATATGAAAGTGGTGCTGACTCAGACCGTGTTCGCGAATGCGGCGAGCCTTCATGGCGCCGGGAAGACAAGGCTTGTGGCCGATTATGATTCGAACGGATGGCCCCAATCAGGAAGAAACAGAGCGTTGCGCAAGTTCCGGAAAGGTTTTGCGACTCATATTTCGGGGGATCAGCATCTTGCTTCGATCATCCATTACGGTGTTGACGACTGGAACGACGCGGGATGGTCGTTCTGCGTGCCGTCGATCGCCAATTTCTACCCGAGAGCATGGCTTCCGTTAAACCCGGGAAGAAAACGTATGGAAGGGATGCCAGACTACACGGGAGAATTCTTTGACGGATTGGGAAACCGGATTACCGTTTGGGCCGTTGCGAATCCAGGAGAGACGACGGGAAGGAAGCCTGCAGACCTTCATGATAAAATGCCCGGTTATGGAATTATTAAGCTGAATAAGAAAGAGAGGACGATCACGTTTGAATGCTGGCCGCGGTATGCGGATCCCGATGATCCCGAAACCGGCGGACAGTATCCAGGCTGGCCCAAGACTGTTGATGCGGAGGAAAATTACGGCCGCACACCTGTGGCCTTTCTTCCCACACTCGAAGTGAGCGGTCTGGTCGATCCTGTTGTCCAGGTCATCGAGGAGAAAAACGGGGAAATCGTATATACTTTACGGATCAAGGGAACATCTTTCCGCCCCAAGGTGTTCAAGCAGGGAACATATACAGTTAAGGTCGGTGAGCCGGGCACAGAGAGGATGAGAGTGCTGGAATGCTTGAAATCATCACCGCATGAAAAAGGCCAGACAGTCGAAGTGATATTTTGAAGGGAGAAAACATGGACTCACGAATCAATCGCAGAGAGTTTTTGAAAGCTGTAGGGATGGGAGCTGCAGCTCTGTCTGTGGCCCCATTTGAGTTTTGTGGTCGTGCATCTGGCTCGAAGCCCAATGTCATCTTCATCCTCGCCGATGACCTGGGATACGGTGAGCTGGGCTGCTACGGGCAGACGAAGATCCGCACACCGAATATTGACCGGGCCGCTGCCGAAGGCATTAAGTTCACCCAGCATTACTCAGGAAGCCCGGTGTGCGCTCCCTCCCGCTGCGTCCTCCTGACCGGAAAGCACACGGGTCATTCGTATATCCGGGATAATTCTGAGATGAGGGAGAGAGGCGAGGTCTGGAGGAATCCTCTCATGGAGGGACAGCGACCGCTGCCAGAAGGTACGTGGACTATCGGCAAGATGTTTCAGAAGGCAGGTTATATGACCGGTGCAATCGGCAAATGGGGATTGGGAGGGCCGAACAACTCAGGGGATCCGAACAATCAGGGGTTCGACCACTGGTACGGTTATCTCTGCCAGCGGAGGGCTCACAATTATTACCCGATCCATCTCTGGAGAAACCGGGAGATGCATATTTTGGCCTGGAACAAATATCTCTACCCTCATCAGAAGTTGCCTGAGGAGAGAGATCCCTCTAACAAAGAGTCTTATGCGGAGTATTCGGGCCAACAGTACTCTATGGATTTGATGGCGGAAGAAGCCCTGTGGTTTATTAAGGAGAATAAAGACAGGCCCTTCTTTCTCTACCTTCCTTTTCCTGTGCCCCATGCAGCGATCCAGGTTCCGGAGGGTTCCCTCAAGGAATACGAAGGCGTTTTTCCGGAAACTCCTTATAAGGGGGACAAGGGATACCTGCCTCACCCTGCGCCCCGGGCCGGGTATGCGGCCATGATCACCCGAATGGACAGGGAGATCGGACGGATCATGGCTCTTCTCAAAGAACTCGGAATCGATGATAACACGCTCATTTTCTTTTCCAGCGACAACGGTCCGACATTCAACGGCGGCACGGACTCCGAGTTCTTCGAAAGTGCGGGGCCATTTCGCGGGCTCAAGACGATGCTCTACGAAGGAGGAATAAGAGTTCCATTAATCGCCCGCTGGCCGGGAAAGATTATGCCTGGAAGCGAGAGTGATCACATATCGGCTTTCTGGGATTTTCTCCCCACTTTTGCGGAGCTTTTGGGAAAAACACCGCCCGATGATACGGATGGCATCTCTCTTCTGCCCACTCTCATCGGCCAGCCCGATAAACAGGAGAAGCACGATTTCCTCTACTGGGAATACAGCGGAAGGCAGGCGGTTCGCCAGGGAGAGTGGAAAGCCTACCGGAAGAATGTGGACAGCAATATCGAGCTTTACAACCTCAAGGACGATGTCGCAGAACAGCATGATCTCGCTGAGAAGATGCCGGGGGTCGTTTCACAGATGAAGGAGATCATGCGGAGTGCCAGGACCGGATCAGAGATTTTTCCTCTGGTGAAGAAAAAGAAAAAATAAATTCATTCCAAAGTCAAGGAGATAGGGAGAGTGAAACGTCGCGTCTTTATAAAAAGAATGGGCCTGGGCGCAGCCGTGCTCGCGAGTTCCGGAGCTTTGTCCACGTGCGCACTGTTCTCAAAAAAGAAAAAGCTGAATTTCATCCTGATAGACATCGATGACCTCGGATGGAGGGATCTGAACTGTTACGGGAGTGAGTACTATGAAACTCCGAACGTAGACAGACTGGCTGCGCAGGGTATGAGATTTACCGATGCCTACGCCTCCTGCGCCGTGTGTTCACCCACACGCGCATCCATCATGACAGGGCGGTATCCGGCCCGGATAGGAGTCACGGACTGGATCCACCATCTGGATAAAAAAGGGAAGGACGCCTTTGAGAAGAAAGAGAACCCCGTGGACTTCGTGGGCGGGAAGAAAAGACGGCTTCTCTGTCCGCCCAATCCCTACTGGATGGAACTGGACGAGGTCACGATCGCCGAAGTGCTGCAATCTGCAGGATACACGACCTGTCACATCGGGAAGTGGCATCTGGGTTATGAGCCCTGGTTTCCTGATAAACAGGGATTTGATATCAACATCGGCGGGGGGGAGATCGGGCAGCCGCCCACATACTTCGATCCGTACTACTTGAATGAACGGAGGCCGAGTATCCCGGCGCTCACAACGCGGAAGAGAGGGGAGTATCTTACGGACAGAGAAAGCGATGAATGTGTTGAGTTCCTCAAAAATCACCGGAATAAGCCATTTTTCCTTCATATGTGCCATTATGCCGTGCACACGCCCCTCCAGGCGAAAAAAGAACTCATCGAAAAATATGAGGCCAAGAAAAAAACCAATCAGACAAATGCCGCATACGCGGCGATGATCGAGAGCATGGACCGGGCTGTTGGTAAAATGATGGGAGTGCTGGATGAGCTGGAGCTGAGCGAGCGGACTGTGATCATTTTTACCTCCGATAACGGTGGCCTTCAGGATTATGCGACGGATAATGCGCCTCTCAGGGCTGGAAAGGGATATCCGTATGAAGGGGGGATTCGCGTTCCGCTGATCGTCCGCTGGCCGGGAGTCGTTCAAGCCGGCGTCGAATGCGATGTGCCAGTCTCCAGCGTCGATTTTTTTCCGACTCTCTGTGAGATTTCCGGGCTCGACATTCCCGCTGACCGGGTCATAGACGGCTTGAGCCTTGTGCCGCTGTGGAAGCAGGAGGGGCCGTTGAGGAGGGAATCCATATTCTGGCATTTTCCGCATTATCGGGGGGATGTTGTTCCTTACAGCATCATCCGCAAAGGAGACTGGAAGCTTATCAAGCGGTATGAGGGGAAGCCGTTCGAATTGTTTTATGTGAAAGAGGATTTGAGGGAAGAAGACGAGCTCTCCGAACTGCTGCCTGTCAAAGTCAAGGAGCTTGACGCGGACCTGAGCGCCTGGATCAAAGACACGGGAGCGAAACTGCCGAGAAAGAATCCGGATTACGATCCCGAAGCAGAATAGACAATCCGCTCGGATTGTTCTATAAATGAGATTCAGTTCGATGAATTCTCGAGAGAAAAACCTGAATTCAGTCCTGGTGAAACCTGCGGGACCAGACTGCAACATGGCCTGCGCCTACTGTTTTTATCTCGAGAAATCCGCGCTGTTTCCCGGTGCTAAATCTCGCCGCATGAACGAAGAAATCCTGCGGGAAATGATAAAGAAGGTCATGGGGCAGAGCCTGCAAGAAGTCTCATTCGGCTGGCAGGGAGGTGAGCCCACGTTGATGGGGCTGCCTTTTTTTGAAAAAGCCGTCGAGTTTCAGAAAGAGTACGGCCGCAATCAAGTTGTCGGAAACGGGCTTCAGACTAACGGGCTATTAATTGACAAACACTGGGCTGAGTTTTTCAAAGAGTACAAATTTTTAGTCGGCTTATCCATCGACGGACCAGAGCATGTCCATGACCATTATCGCCTGATGGGCAACGGCAAGGGCTCCTGGTCCAGGGTCGTCGAAAAAGCCAGGCTTCTTTTAGATGCAGGCGTTGAAGTCAATGCTCTGGCTGTAGTGAATGACTATTCGGTTCAGTATGCGGAGGAGATCTACGAATACCTGAAATCGATCGGGCTGAATTATATGCAGTTCATCCCCTGTGTAGAAACCGACCCCCGCTCTCCGGGCCAATCCGCGCCTTTTACAGTTCCGGCTGAGAAATACGGTGAATTCCTCTGTGCGGTGTTTGATCTCTGGCTGGCTGATTTTGATGGTGATATGCCGTCGACTTCCATTCGTTTTTTTGATTCTGTGTTTTTTCACTATGCGGGGTTGCCTCCGCCGGAGTGCACGCTTCAGGAGGAGTGCGGCGTGTATGTCGTTGTGGAGCATAACGGGGACGTGTATTCCTGTGATTTTTTTGTCGAGCCAGAATGGAAGCTTGGAAATGTGATGAAGGACGACTTGAGGATCCTCCTCAATTCTGAAAAGCAGAGAGATTTTGGTCGAGCGAAAGCCACGCTTCCTAAAGAGTGCCAGGATTGTCATTGGCTGCGCTATTGCCGGGGAGGATGCACAAAAGATCGTCTCCACAACCCCCTCAACAGGACATTGAATCATCTCTGCTCAAGCTTTAAGATTTTTTTTAAACACGCAAACGCGACCCTGGAAAAACTGGCAGAGGAATGGAAGCGTCGTCAGTATCTCGACGGTTTGAACCGTACCGCAGATTTTGAGCCTAGTTCAAGGATCCGAAAAAAAATCGGACGGAATGATCCCTGTCCCTGCGGGAGCGGAGAAAAATACAAGAAGTGTTGTGGAAGGGCCCTCTGACCTGCGGAGGAGATCCGCTATCTCGAGTTTGCGAGTCCATGCAGAAAAAAAGAGCTTTCCTTTTCAGATGTTCGGGGCAATGTAAAGAGGGTGTGGAGACCAAACCGGATAAAAATATTTATTGAAAAAAATCCTCATTCATGATTCATTTTGCAAGGATCAAATTCGAGGAATTGCACGAGTCGAAAGGAGGTTTTGCCATGTTTCTGAAGCAATACAAGAGAATAACGTTATCTCTGCTCCTTCTTGTGATACTGATAAGCGGAATTCGTCATGGCGAGACGTTCGCGGAAGCAGCGAATGACTGGGAAAACCCAAGGATGATCGGGCTGAATAAAGAACCCGCCCACTGCACGTTGGTGCCGTATGCCGATAGGGACAAAGCCATAGAGGGGGTGCGAGCCGCATCGCGCTTTTATTTATCCCTCAACGGAGACTGGAAGTTTCATTGGGTTTCCAAACCTGCCGAAAGGCCGCAGGATTTCTTCAAGCCCGGGTATGATGTCAGCGGGTGGGATGACATTCCTGTTCCGAGTAACTGGCAGATGCACGGATACGGAAAACCAATCTATCTCAACGTGCCCTATCCTTTCGAAAAAGATCCTCCACGAATCCAGAATGATTATAATCCGGTTGGCTCCTACAGGACTGAGTTTGAAACACCTGGGAATTGGAGAGGACGACAGGTCTTCATCCATTTTGATGGGGTTGAATCTGCGTTTTATCTCTGGGTTAACGGAAAAAAGGTCGGTTATAGTCAAGGCAGCCGGGCTCCTGCGGAGTTCAACATTACAGATTATCTTCAGCCTGGCCGGAATATCCTGGCTGTAGAAGTTTATCGCTGGTCAGATGGTTCTTATCTGGAATGCCAGGATTTCTGGAGGCTCAGCGGAATCTTCCGCAATGTCTATCTCCTCTCCACTCCAGGACTCCACATCCGCGATTTCGAGGTCTACTGCGACCTGGATGAAGACTACAAGGACGCTGTGATGAAAATCACCGCCAGAATTCATAATTACTCAGATGAAGCCTGGAGGAATACCGAGGTGGAAGTCATCCTTCTGGATCCTGAGAACAAACCTGTTGGCTCCGAAATCTTGATGAAAGGGAACAGTATCTATATCTCCCCCGGGGCCGAGAGTATTTTGATGATGGAGGCGGATGTGGAGAATCCTCTGAAATGGTCAGCGGAAAAACCCCACCTGTACACGATCCTGCTGAAACTGAAGAATGAAAAGGGCGAGATCATCGAGATGGAAAGCTGCAAATTCGGCTTCAGGGAAGTAGAGATCAAAGGAGGACAGCTTCTCCTCAACGGAGCTCCGATTTTGATTAAGGGAGTGAACCGCCACGAGCATGATCCTGATACCGGACATTATGTTTCCTTGGAATCCATGCGCAATGATATCATCCTGATGAAACGGTTCAACATCAACACAGTGCGCACGGCCCATTATCCGGACGATCCGCAGTGGTATGAGCTTTGTGATCGATTGGGTGTATACGTGATCGATGAGGCCAACATCGAATCTCATGGGATCGGGTACAAACCCGAAAATACTCTGGCCAACAAGCCTGAATGGAAAAGGGCTCACATGGACCGGATCATCCGAATGGTGGAGCGTGATAAAAATCATCCCTCCGTTATCGTCTGGTCGATGGGGAATGAAGCCGGTAATGGAACGACATTCGAAGCGGCCAGCGAGTGGATTCACCGCCGGGATCCCTCGAGGCCGGTGCACTATGAGAGAGCTGGAAGGCGGTATCACACGGACATCGTCTGCCCGATGTACTCCCGGATAGAATCGATCGTGAAATATGCCCAGGATGACCAGGAACGCCCGCTGATTATGTGTGAATACGCCCACGCAATGGGAAACGCAGTCGGCAACCTGAAGGAATACTGGGAGGCGATCGAAGAATACGACCATCTTCAAGGCGGAAGTATCTGGGATTGGGTTGATCAGGGACTGCGCAAGACAACAAAGGACGGGAAGGAATACTGGGCTTACGGCGGGGATTTCGGGGATGATCCCAATGACGGCAACTTTTGCATTAACGGACTGGTTTTCCCAGACCGTCAGATTCCACCCAAACTATGGGAAGTGAAAAAAGTCTACCAGTCCGTCGATATACAGGAAGAGGATCTTTCCAAGGGTAAGATCAGAATCCGGAATAAATACTTCTTCACCAACCTTGCAGAATTCGAGGCGGATTGGACCCTGTATGAGGACGGAAGAGCAATACAGAGAGGCGAGATCGAGAATCTGGATGTGGCTCCAGGCGAGAGTAAAGTTTTGACTCTCCCCGTCGAGCCTCCGGAACTTGTGCCCGGAGCCGAGTACTGGTTGAGGGTGTGTATCTTCCTCTCTCTCGACACAGCCTGGGCTCCGGACGCTCACGAGATAGCCTGGGAACAGTTGAAAATGCCTTATGATGTTCCGCCCAATCCGGAAATGGATATTACGAACCTGTCTGAATTGAAACTCGGTGCCTCAGACGATATTTTGACCATTAGAGGAAAGGATTTTAGCGTCTCATTCAGCACGACCGAAGGGGCTATGATTTCTTTGATTTACCAGGAGATGTTTTTCATCGAAGAGGCTGAGGAAGGAGTCAACGGGCCGGTCTTGAATGCCTTCCGTGCTCCGACTGACAACAACAGGCGAGTGGCGCGTCAGTGGTATAGGGCCGGGCTCAATCAGTTGAAGCGTGAGGTCAAGGATTTCACGATCGAGACGGTGAATCCTGGAGTGATCCGTGTTTCGGTTCTGACCGAGAACAAGGGAACAGAAGACAGCGGATTTGAACACCGCTGTACCTACACAGTCCTCGGGAATGGCTGTATACAGATAGATAATCAAATCGAAACCTTGGGAGAGCTGCCGATTCTGCCGAAACTCGGTGTGAAGATGAAGATTATCGGAGATTTCGAAAACTTCCAATGGTATGGAATGGGACCTCAGGAAAGCTATCCGGATAGAAAATACGGGGCATTTATTGGATTTCATCAAGGCAAAGTCTCTGAACAGTATGTTCCCTACGTGAGGCCTCAAGAGACAGGCAATAAGGAGGAAGTCCGCTGGGCATCCTTTACGGACAAATCAGGTGCAGGGCTTCTGGTCGTGGCCGATGGTGTCCTGGCGGTCACGGCGCTTCATATGACTGCTGAAGACCTTGACAAAGCGGAACACCTCCACGAGCTAATGCCGATAGATGATATCATTCTCTGTCTGGATTCCTGGCAGTATGGGCTGGGGAATGGGAGTTGCGGGCCAGGTGTGATCGATACATATGCCGCCTATCCCGAGTCGTTCGATTTCACTTACAGCTTGCGGCCGTATACACGCGGAATGGGGGAGACATTTGAAGTCGCTCGCCTCAAGATTCCGAGTATACTGAATCAGGATGAGGAGAATCCAAAGAAATCCGTTTTGAAGCATTGAGAGATATTCCGAAAGACCCAGAATTCATGTGTTTATGTGACCGGAGTTAGAACGGAATGCCTCCCGAGAAATTTTTAGCGTTTGATTTCGGAGCGGAAAGCGGAAGAACCATGCTGGGTCTGCTCGATAAAGACAGGATCCGCCTGGAAGAGATTCACCGTTTCCCGAACGCGCAGCTCAACATTTCCGGACATATTCACTGGGATATTTCCTATCTTTGGAGTGAACTGAAAAAAGGACTGGCCTGCGCAGCGCAGATGGGCCACCGAAAGCTGTCCGGTCTGGGAGTGGATACCTGGGGAG
This sequence comes from uncultured Eubacteriales bacterium, assembly GCA_964348015.1. GTDB lineage: Bacteria > Acidobacteriota > Aminicenantia > Aminicenantales > Aminicenantaceae > SOIA01. Next base: position 74,535 of record CAYGBC010000013.1, read on the forward strand.
TGGATTTCGGTCTGGTCGGGCAGGACGATCAAATTCTGGGGAATCCTTACGCGTACCGGGACCGGAGAACTGATGGAGTAATGGAAAAGGCGTTCCGGTTGATGTCTGAAAAAGATTTCTACTCACTCACCGGCATACAGTTCATGCAGTTCAATTCAGTCTTCCAGTTTCTGAGCATGCGCGATCCAGAAGGCCATCTGCCGGATGACATCGCAACTCTGCTCTTCATGCCGGACCTGTTCAATTTTCTGTTAACAGGAGAAAAACGTTCGGAATACACCATCGCATCCACTTCTCAGCTTCTCAATGCGAAAAAAAGAAACTGGGAACCTGAGATATTTAAGAGACTCGGATTGCCTCTCCATATCATGGCGGAGATTATTCCTCCAGGGACTTTGATAGGTCCGCTCAAACCGGATATTGCTCGGGAAACGAATATATCTTCTGTAGATGTGATCGCTCCTGCCTGTCACGACACAGCGAGTGCAGTGGCAGCTGTGCCGGCCCTGTCCGGGAGATGGGCTTACCTGAGTTCAGGAACGTGGTCCCTGCTTGGAGTGGAAGTGGATGAACCCGTCATCAACGAACTCTCGCGGAAAAATAATTTCACCAATGAAGGCGGAGTCGACGGAAAGATCCGTTTTTTGCGTAACACCATGGGACTGTGGCTGCTCCAGCAGTGTATGAAGAACTGGGATCTCCGGGGAGATCCTCTCGGGTATGATGAACTGACAGGGCTGGCTATGGAATCCCAGCCGTTTAAGTCTGTTGTCGACCCGGATGACCACGCCTTCTTGAATCCGCCCGATATGCCCGCGGCCATCAGAGAGTTCTGCCGGAAGACAGGGCAGGCCCTTCCAGAAACTAAGGGCGAATTTGTGCGCTGCATTCTCGAAAGCCTGGCGCTCAAATACCGGTTTCTCATCGATAAGATCAATGCCTCATGTCCTGCTCCCGTGGAGGTGCTTCATATCGTGGGCGGGGGTTCTCAGAATGAGGTTCTGAACCAGTTCAGCGCAGACGCTACGGGTCTTCCTGTGATTGCAGGGCCCGTAGAAGCCACCGCTGTGGGAAATGTCATGATCCAGGCGATTTCAAAGGATGTGTGGAGCAGCCTCGAGCAGGGCCGGAAAGTGGTATCTCGTTCATTTCCCTTGAAAAGTTATGAGCCGGAAGATCCGGAGATATGGGAAGATATTTATGGGAAATTCAAGGGGATGCTTTCATGAGGAGATGGAGTCGGGAAGGAATTTTTCCATGAATTGATTCTATGGAGAGCGGTCTCACTCGACAGGCCGAAAAGAATATGATTTTCCGACAAAAGAGAGATTTCCTTCCGAATCAACGATGATCGCCCCGTATTCTGGGTATTTATCTATGATTTTTTTGGGTTTTTGAGACACAAAGAGTGCGGTTGAAAGAGCGTCGCAGATGAGCGTTTCAGGACCAGAGACTGTCACGCTCTGTTTACCGGTGGCCGGATATCCTGTGCGGGGATCGAAGACATGATGATAGCGAATCCCATCTTTCATGAAAAAGCGCTGGTAATCGCCGGTTGTTGCGGCTCCACGGTTTGAGATAGACAGAACCCCAAAAATACCTTCTGTGCGGGGATGTTCTATGCCGATGTTCCAGTCCTGATTATCCGGATTTTTTCCCCAGCAGTAGAGATCCCCACCTGCGTTGATAAAACCTCTTGAGATTCCCATCTCGATCAATGCGCGAGACGCGAGGTCGATGGCCAAGCCTTTAGCGATAGCTCCCCAATCCAGCTTCATCCCCGGACGGAGAAGGATTCCGTCTTCCTCCTTGATTTTTTCCATCCCAACCAGTTTAAGGGCAGAATCAACCTGGTCTTGATTTGGCACAGAGTAAGACTTGCTCTGGAATCCCCAGAGCCGGGATAAAGGAGCGACAGTGATATCAAAACATCCGTCCGAGTCATTGTAAACCTGAAGGGCTCTGGAGTACAGGTCGATAACCGTTGGAGAAGAGTAATCCTCGGAATCTGGCGAGAAGCGGGAGTTTATCTTGGAGAACACTCTGTCGACTTCTTCTTTGGCGGTCTTGAATACGGATGACGAGCAGAAGACTCTTATCTGACAAAGAGTGTCGAAGACGAGAAGAGTGGACGTATGCCATTTTTTCTCTATGCCGCAGCTTATGAACAGAGAACAGATGAGCAGAAGGAGAATGAATTTTTTAGCCAATGACCGTATCAACCGAACGGGAGCGTTCGATTTCCAGTAAAAAATGGTTTGGCGCACAGATGATCCGCTCGCCGGCTAATGAGACAGGAGGGGAATGGAGGCAAATCTTATGGCGGCATGAGGATTCTGCGATCCAGGCTCTTCCGTTTCTTATGCGTGCAGTGATCGTTCCCGCTTGAGTCTTGAAGGATCTCGTGAGGTTTTCCTTTATCGGTAAAGTAGCGATCTTTCGTCCTCTGCTGTACACAGAGACGGATTTGCCGTCTGACCGGCCCAACGGCTTGTTTTTGAATGAAATAGTCGTTAAGCAGGATGAGAGCGCGTGGTTTTTATTCATTTCTTGCCAGAGAGAGAAAAGCCTTTGAGACCGAATATCCCAGACACGACCCTCTCTGACGAGCGTGAAAGAGGGAAGGGCTTTGTGGTGAAGACGGCTGAATGAGAGAACAAGATTTGCGGGTACCGGTTCCTGGACAAACTCCCATCCTTTTTCAAGGAGAGCCTTCAGGATATCGTTTTTATGGGGAGGAGGATTGAGAAACGTGAATTTCCGGCCTCCACTCGGATCATATCCCCGGGTTTCTTCGAGGAGAGTCGAGAGGAACAGCTGGGGCTTTTCAGCGATGATGTATAGCTCGAGATCATGCGCGGATTTTTTTGAGGAGAGAATCAACGGCGTGAGCAGTGGAGCCGCAAGCATCGTTTTGAAAAAGTCGCGTCTATCCATCTGATCCTCCTATGCTCAAGATTTTTATGCATTCCCAAAAAAAAGTCAATGTTTGCAGTTTCTTGACATGGTGTTCAAATCTGTATATTGTAAGTCTGATTTTGTGTCTCCGGTATTCATGAGAACGCAAATTTTAATGCGAAGAAAGAGGGGCAAATTATTCTTACCGCGCACTGCCCCGATAAGTCTCTCCATTAAGAAAGACAGAGGCTGTTCCACTTCTCTGGAGAAAATAGGTTACACCTCTTTTTTGAACACAGAGTTCTATACGGTTCTGTAATGAGCCGCTGAGGTTTCACTCGGAAAATTGTGATGTTTGATTGAAAGGTAGGGCGCCATGGAGAAAAAGACAAAATCAGATTCTGGTCAAATACCAGACTACACCACCATTCAGCTGACAGCCCTGGTCATTCTGAGGGTTGGAATCGGCTGGCATTTTCTTTATGAAGGATTAGTCAAAGTGTTCAATCCTTACTGGTCGTCTGCAGGATTTCTGCTGGAAACCAAAGGGATATTCAAAGGCCTGGCCACATCGATAGTGGCGAGCCCGGGAGCTTTGGGCTTTGTCGATTTTTTAAACCAGTGGGGACTGATTCTCATCGGCCTTGGTCTGATTACTGGATGTTTGACGCGAATCGCCACAATATCCGGCATTGTGCTCCTGTTTTTCTATTATGCCTTTCATCCTCCGTTTATCGGGTACACGTATGTCACTCCGATGGAAGGGAGCTATCTCATCGTGAATAAAAATTTAATAGAGCTGTTCGCTCTATTCGTGTTGACGGTATTTCCCACAGGGACGATCATCGGATTGGACAGGTTGATCTTCTTTAAGAAGAAACCTGCCTGAACGATAAGAGAATGACCGAGCGCGTGGAGGTATACAAATGAGTGAAAAAGAAAAAAAGAAAGAGAGCCAAAAGCCAAAGAAAAAAGCTGAAAAAGCAAGCTTGACCCGCAGAGATATTCTCAAAGGGCTGGCCACAGTCCCTGTGTTCGGCCCGTTTTTCTACGCTTTATTCAGAAAAAAACGGCTGGATGATTTGAGAAAGCAAGAAATCCTTGCCGAATTAGGGATAACTGAAGAAACTCCGGTCGTTCTCCCGAAAACTACCCTTAAAAAGCCTGGAGCTCTCATAAGGTTGGGAATAATCGGTTTTGGCGGCAGGGGAGAAGCTCTGGCGCATGCCGCGGGTTTTGCTCATCCTGACTGGATAGAAATGAAGAAAAAGGATGCCAGAGAAAACAAACTGGATAAAGGTCTGGAAGCGTTTTTGAGTCAGGAAGACTTGAACGTGGACCTGACCGGAATCTGTGATGTATTTGATGTCAGAGCTGAGCGAGGGATTGCCGCCTCCAAGAATGATTTCAGACAAACAGGAGGTTCCGGGTTGCTGAAGGGAGCCAAGCGCTACCGTCATTATCAGGAAATGCTCGAGAGCAGTGATGTCGATGCGGTGATCATCGCGACTCCTGATCACTGGCATGCTCAAATGACGATTGACGCCCTCAATGCAGGCAAGCATGTCTACTGTGAGAAATGCATGACCAGAACGATCGAGGAAACTTACGCAGTCGCTGAAGCCGTGAAGAACAGCAATAGGATTTTTCAGCTCGGCCACCAGGGAAGACAGCAAGAAAGTTATGTCAAAGCCAAGCAGATCGTGGAAAAAAACATCCTTGGAAGGATCACTCTTGTTGAACTGACCACAAACCGCAATTCTCCGGGTGGTGCCTGGGTCTACGATATTCACGAAGAGGGAAGCCCCGAGACTATCGATTGGGAACAGTTCGAGGGGCCTGCGCCACACAAGGTGCCGTTCGATCTGGAGAGGTTCTTCCGCTGGCGCTGCTGGTTTGATTACGGAACCGGCCTTTCGGGTGACCTTCTCTCGCACGAGTATGATGCGGCCAACCAGATACTGGAACTCGGGATCCCCAAATCTGTGGTGGCTTCCGGAGGAATTTACTACTTTCAGGATGGGCGCGACGTTCCCGATGTCTTTCAGGTCGTACTCGAGTATCCGGAACGGGACCTCACACTGCTTTACAGCGCCACTCTTGCTAACGGAAGAGGCAGAGGAAAGGTGTTCATGGGGCATGATGCGTCGATGGAAGTGGGCTACAGCCTGAGCGTGACCGCTGACTTGGAATCCACCCGTTATAAAGAGAAGATCATGAACAGGATTATCAACACGTCACTCCCTCTGTTCACATACCAGCCCGGTCTGAAAGGGATCGATACTGTCACATCAGCCACGGAACGATACTTCATGACTCGGGGGTTGATGTACACCGTGAAGGGCGGAACGCCTGTTGACACGACGCATCTTCATGTCGGAGAGTGGCTGGACTGCATACGGAACGGTAGACAGCCGAGCTGCAACATAGATCGGGGCTTCGAAGAAGCGATCACATGTCATATGGCGACACTGTCTTACTTGGAAGGCCGCAAGGTGGAATGGGATCCCGTGAGCAAACAGGTCGTTTGATTTTCGTCTAAGATCTGATCGTTTAGAGTGAGAAAGAAAAGGAATTATTGAGTTCTATGTCGAGGACAGAGAGACACATATGCACGTGAAGCTCCGTTTGGGCTTGATGATGTTTCTTCAGTATGCCATCTGGGGCGCATGGTTCCCTGTGCTCTCGGAGTATCTGATAAATGACCTTGGTTTCAGCCCTTTTCAAATGGGTGTCATTTATGGAACGCTTCCGTTGGCCCTGATCATTTCTCCTTTTATCGGCGGGCAGGTCGCGGACCGCTATTTCTCCAGCCAGAAGGTGGTGGGCATCTTGGCGCTCACAGGGGGAGCTTTGCTGTTGGTCATATCCACCGTCACAGAATATTCGCTCATGATGTGGCTGATGCTGCTGTATTGCCTTGTCTATGCGCCCACTCTGGCCTTAACCAATTCTATCGCTTTCATCAACCTTAAAAAATCGGAAAAAGAATTTGGTTATATACGTGTCTGGGGAACGATCGGATGGATCGTGGCTGGTCTCGTCCTGATGGGATGGAGATTCCTGGCTAAATCTTTGGAGGCGGTCGCCATCGGAGGGGATACTCTCCTTCTGGCTGGAATATTTTCGATCATTATGGGTTTTCAGTCTTTCACGCTGCCTCACACGCCACCCAAGGAAAAACCTGAAAAACCCTGGGCATTCATGGAAGCGCTAAAAATGATGAAGGATAAGAATTTTGCCGTATTCATCATCATTGCGTTTGTGGTGGCGACGGAACTGATGTTCTACTACGATCTGACAGCTCCATTTCTCGCATCAGAAAAGATAGGACTATCCTCTGCCGTGGTTCCAGGAGTCATGGTCATTGCCCAGGTTGCGGAAATTTTTGTGATGGTGGCTCTTCTGCCATATCTCATCGCCCGGATAGGCATCAGAAAGATCCTCGTTCTTGGTGTATTGGCGTGGCCTGTCCGGTATGTTATTTTCGCAATCGGCACGCCGTCTTGGCTGGTGATCGCCTCTCTGTCACTCCATGGTTTTTGCTTTGTGTTCTTTTTTGTTGCGGCATTCATATATGTGGATATGGCTTCGCCAAGAGATATTCGACATTCTGCGCAAAGCCTGATCATGGTTGTGACGTATGGAGTGGGAAATTTACTCGGGAGCCTTTTTGCGGGATGGGTGGCGGATTATTTCACTGCACACGGCGTAACAGACTGGACCAAAGTTTTTCTCGTGCCCTGTGTTTTGACTGTGATTTGTGCATTCGCTTTTCTGCTTTTTTTTAAACCGGAAAAATCGGTTCTGACCCAGCCAAAGACCGGAGCATGAAACGCGCGCTGTGCGAAAGCATAAAGATGAAAGAAGACTGAAAATAGAGAGATAACTGGATATCTTATCCAGGGATGTGACTTGCAGAGAAGAATTCAACCTTGATGTCGAGAAGATAAACGGAGGAGACACATGGCCAAAAAAAGATTAGGTGTGGGATTCGTCGGAGCCGGTTTCATCACAAAATTCCATATCCGCTCCTTCCTGGGTGTGCGTGATGCGGATGTCCTGGGCGTTATCTCTCGAACGAAAAAGAGAGCCGAGGAAGCCGCCGCACTGGCCAGAGAGCTCAACGTGGGCGAAGCAAAGGTTTTCACCTCCATAACGGATATGGTGGCTGACGCCAATATTGATGCCCTCTGGATCTGTGCTCCGAATTTCTGTCGGGTCGAAAATATGGAGGAGATTGTTCATACTCTTGAGGCTGGAAAAGGAGAACTTATCGGAGTGACATGCGAAAAGCCCCTCGGACGGAATGTCAGAGAAGCGAAAAAGCTGCTTGAGCTCGTCCGGAAGGCGGAGATACTCGATGGCTATCTTGAAGACCAGGTGTTCGCCCCGACTGTCACGCGGGGGAAGGAGATCGTCTGGACCAGAGGAGCCGCCATCTCTGGACCGCCTTATCTTGCCCGGGCCGCAGAAGAGCACAGCGGTCCGCATGAACCCTGGTTCTGGGAAGGAGAGCTTCAGGGGGGAGGCGTTCTGAATGACATGATGTGCCATTCTGTCGAGGAGGCCCGTTTCATGCTGACACCCCCCGGATCTCCGCGAGATGTTCTCACTCCGATGAAAGTGACGGCCTACGCCTCCTGTTTGAAATGGCAGCATCCGCACTACGCAAAAATTCTGGCGGATGCCAGTGGAGGCAAAACAGATTACATCAACCGGCCAGCCGAGGATTTTGCCCGCTCTCTGATCGAGTACAAAGATGAAAAGGGGAACAGGGTGGTTGTGGAGACGACGACATCCTGGTGTTTCATCGGAGCCGGGCTGCGGTTGACCATGGAGCTGCTCGGGCCGGAATACTCCCTCTCGATCAACACGCTAGATTCTGGACTGAAGGTGTTTTTCAGCCGGAATGTGAAGGGAAGCGCAGGTGAAGACCTCGTGGAAAAACAGAATGCGGAAACCGGGCTCATGCCGGTCGTGAGTGACGAGACGGCCGAGTACGGCTATGTTGGGGAAAACCGGCACATGGTCCAGTCTTTTCTCTCGGGACAACGGCCCGAGGAGAGTTTTGATGATGGACTCAATGTGACCGAACTTCTCATGGCCGCATACATGAGTGCGGAGCAGGAAAAGACCATTCCGTTTCCCCCTCCAGAGCTCGAGTCTTTTGTTCCCGCTGTGGCCAGAGGGGAGTGGAACCCGAAAAAAACATGAATAGAATGGCATTCAAATCTATACAATGGGGAGAAAATATGAAGAAAAACATTATCCCACTCATCGCATTTTTACTCGTGATTTCGGTCTTATCTAATGCCGGAGAAAAGGCCCAGCGTATCGAAAAGAAGACTCTGGAATCTGTCCAGGGAGAAGTGGCAAGCACGAATTATAAGGAAGTGAGAATAAAGAAATTCCCGGTGGCTGTTCAGTGCTGGACCTTCAGGAAATTTACATTCTATGAAACTCTGGAAAAGGCCAGAGAGCTCGGGATAAAGTACCTGCAGCCCTATCCAGGGCAGGCTTTGAGCCGGGACGTGAAGGGGGTCCGGTTCAACCACGACCTCAGTGATGAGTGGATCAAGAAGATCAGAGAGAAGTTAGGAGAATATGGGATTTCTCTTGTCAGCTATGGTGTGGTGGGATTCGAGAACACGGAAGAGAGCATGCAGAAAGTCTTTGATTTTGCTCGAAAAATGAGGATCCGGACCATCGTGACAGAGCCCAGGTTCGAGGATGCGTCCCTGCTGGAAAAAATGGTGAAAAAATACAACATCAACGTAGCCATCCACAATCATCCCGATCCCTCCAAGTACTTCCATCCTGAGACTGTCCTGGAATACGTCAAGGGGCTTGACGAGCGCATCGGTGCGTGCGCGGACACGGGCCACTGGATGCGTTCCGGAATAAATCCTGTGGAAGCGCTCCGGTTGCTCAAGGGACGGATCATCGATGTCCATCTTAAAGACCTGGATGTCTTCGGGTCCAAGAAAGCCCGTGATGTTCCCTTTGGACAGGGGAAAGCCAATGTCCACGACATTCTGGCTGAACTGACCCTGCAGAACTTCCATGGATTTCTTGCTGTAGAGCACGAGAATCCCGGTGACGTGGACAACCCTTCACCGCCCATTCGAAAAGGGATCGAATACATAGAAAGCATTACGTATTACCAGGATTATGAAGAGATACTGAAATGGAGCTGGGGACGATATGCCAAGCACGGATGGAATCATTATGGGCCCGGCTATTTCGAACTGGATGGAAAAACCGGAGTTCTGAAGGGGCAGGGAGGAATGGGCCTCCTCTGGTACAGCCGGAAAGAGTACAAAGACTTTATCCTGGATTTGGAGTACAAGTGCGCGGACAAATTCACGAATTCAGGAGTTTTTGTCAGAGTTCCGGAAGTCCCCACGAGCGATGATTACATCTATCACTCTTTCGAGGTCCAGGTCTATGACAACGGAAAGGATATACACAAGACGGCCGCGGTGTATGACGCGGAGCCTCCGACTCTCGATGCCTTTAAAGAACCGGGTGAATGGAATCACATGAAGATCACGTTCAAGGGGAACCGGATTAGGGTGGAGTTGAACGGCAAACTGGTCCTGGATTGGGAAGCTGAGCCCCGCGGTAAAGTCAGGGATTTTGCTCAGGAGGGATACATCGGACTCCAGAACCATGACAGCCGTTCTCCGATCTTCTTCCGAAATATTTTTATCAAGGAATTGCGATAACTCCTGAACCTCCTCTCTTGAGCCGCGGTTTTTCAAGCGAGGAGACAGAAATATTTAAAATTCGGATTCGCACTGATGAAGGATTTTGATCAAGTCGTCAAAAGCCTGGGCATTCCCAAGGAATATCACAAAGGAGAGGTGCTGTTCAGTGCCCAGGAAAAGGCGCAGGGTTTCTACTATGTGGAATCCGGAGAGATCCGCGTTTATAAAATGGATGAGAACGGTCGGGAAATCGAAATCGTGCGCTTGGATCCGGGTGATTTCCTGGGAGAAGCCATAGTTTTTGTCTCTTCCGTTTTTCCGTTCTTCGCTCAAGCGGTGAAGGACTCCAAGGTCTTGTATTTTGGCAAGTCGACAATACTCCGGGAAATGGAGAGGGATTCTTCCGTGGCGAAGTTCTTTGTGACTCTGTTGGCTCAAAAATGTGTTGTTCTGAGCAGCCGGATCGAATCCCTCGGTCTTCAGACCGTGAGGCAGAGGCTGATCCAGTATTTGCTTTCAAACTGTTCAGGGGAGAAACAGTGCCTAATTGAGCTGGGGATTAAGAAAGCCGAACTGGCAAAGATCCTGGGAACGATAAGCGAGACACTCTCCCGGAACCTCAAACAGATGCAGGAAGAAGGGCTCATTGAAGTTGAAGCCAACAGGATTCGAGTCGTGGACTGTTGTCGAATGAGATCAGAGCTTTCCTGAATTATTCATAAAATCTGCCGACACCCTATTCAAAACATCTTATATGGAAAATAATTATTCTGATGTCGGCATCTTTTCCCCTTCGGGCGAGCCGATCTTACCGCATCTACATTGTTACAGCCCAATCGCGGTGGGAGACCACGTCATCACGAGCGATCGAAGAGAGTGTGGTGATCTCATGCCTTTGCGCAAAGGCATGAGATTGCCGCTGTCGCTTCTCTCCTCGCAACGATGTCTACTGCAACCTCGACTCGTGAATAACTCAGGTCCCCTGAATTATTCATAAAACCTGCCGACACCTTATTCTATCGTTTTAAAAGGGGATCAGCCCCTCTCTTCTCAAAAAAAACTGAAAGGGACTGTCTCCCTTTTTCTTGACCTCTTGACTTAAGTCAAGGAAATCTCCGCATGATACACTTATTATGAAGATAGAATAATCAAACCTAAGGAGAGATGAATATGGCAAAGAGAAAGATTATTGAGATCGATAGAGACAAGTGCGATGGATGCGGATTGTGCACGGATGCCTGTGCGGAAGGCGCCCTGGTTCTTGATGAGGAAAACAAGGCTGTCCTGGCAAAGGAGATTTACTGTGACGGAATGGGTGCCTGCCTGGATGTCTGTCCGACTGATGCACTGAAGATCGTGGAAAGGGAGAGCCAAGAATACGACCCGAAAGCGACGTTTCAGCATGTCCTGAAAACTCGAGGGGAAGAGGCGGCAGAGCACGTCCACGGGATTGATATAAATGAAAAAAACAAAGACGAGCGAAATCAACCTGAAGCCTGCGGGACTCCCATGGGATGTCCAGGAAGCGTGGCGCGTGAAATAGACAGAAATTCTGCGGCCAGTGAGGAACGGTCAATCTCGGGCGCTTCGGAACTGTCGCAGTGGCCTATACAGCTTCACCTCGTATCCCCGTATGCTCCCTATTTCAACGAGACAGACCTTCTGATCGCAGCAGATTGCACAGCGTTTGCCCTGGGAAGCTTCCACCAGGATTTGCTCAAGGGGAAGAAGCTGGTCATTGCCTGCCCCAAGCTGGATGATACGACTCCATACGTTGAGAAAATCGCAGAGATTCTTAAAAATAACACTATATATTCTCTAACAGTCGCGATCATGACCGTGCCGTGCTGCTCAGGCTTGTACCATATCGTGCAGAAGGCTGTCGAGCTATCCGGGACAAATATCAACATCAAGAAGGTTGTCGTCGGGATCGACGGGCAGCTGGTTTCCTGATTTCCGACTTCTCAATCTTATCGAAAAGAATTCTTGCCTATTTCTGTAGAATATCAGATAATGAACTCTCCTTGACGTTCGCTTCTTTTAATCCACGACTAAAAGCGGTGTTTCGTTTAAGGAGTAGTCCAATGTTTTTTGAGGTGTAAAATGACAGTTCAGATTTATGTGGGAAACTTGAATTACAGGATGACGGAGGATTCTCTTCGAGAATTGTTCGCCAAGTATGGGGAAGTCGTGTCTGTGAAGATCGTTCAGGATCGGTATTCCGGCAGGTCTAAAGGATTTGGATTTGTGGAAATGTCTGATAAGGATGAGGGTGAAAAAGCGATCCAGGGGCTCAATGATTCCGAAGTGGAAGGCAGAAATATTCGAGTGAATTTTGCCAGGCCGAGAAGGGAGTAGAGTTCGTGGCAGATAAAGTAAAAAAGGGAGATACAATCAGGGTTCATTACACGGGTAAATTAGAGGATGGTCAGGAGTTCGATTCTTCTTTGAAGAGAGATCCACTCCAGTTCGAAGTGGGAGCGGGGAGAGTGATCAAGGGATTCGAGGATGCCGTGGTGGATTTGAAGAAGGGAGATAAAAAGACAGTGACGATTTCTCCTGATGACGCATACGGCGAACGCGATGACAATCTCCTGATTGAAATGCCCAAAAAAAGTGTCCCCGAGAACGTGACTCCTGAAGTTGGGATGAGGTTTCAGCTTGTCAATCAACAAGGACAGGCTGTTCCGGTTGTCGTGGCTGAAGTGCTTGATGATTCGCTCAAGTTAGATGCGAATCATCCTCTCGCAGGGAAAACACTTGTGTTCGATATAGAGGTTGTGGAAATACTCTAATCGTATGAATGGGATCTCTCATGGGATTCCAGAGTCTTATTCAACGGGAAATATCTTCATATCCGTCCGAACCACAAGATTTTTTCGGTTCGATCTTGGAAAGTTTTACCGGGCAGAAATTATCCGGCGGATTTTTAAAATTCTGAATAGCTGTTTTTGAAATTTCAGCCGAATGCCGCATATCGGAATGAATGATTTCGGGTAGGAATTTCATACATGCGTCAAGAAACCAAGAAAGCTGTACTCGCGGCTTTATTCGGGAACCTCGGGATAGCCATCTTTAAACTGGTGGCCGCTTTGATGAGCGGCTCCTCTTCTATGCTTGCAGAGGGTTATCATTCTGTATCCGATACATTTAACCAGGTTCTCCTTCTTATAGGCTTGAAAAAGAGCCGGAGAGCGCCGGATAAGCAGCATCGGTTCGGACACGGGAAGGAACAGTTTTTCTGGTCTTTCATGGTCGCTATTGTTTTATTCGGTATCGCGGGGACATTGTCCATAAGGGAGGGATACCATAAATTTTTAAACCCGGAGCCCATTCATCATATCGGATTGACCTATCTGGCTATAGGCGTGGCCATCGTATTCGAAAGTTTTGCCTTCAGAATTGCCGTGAAGAGCATACGGAGGGAGATAAAGGCAGAAGAGCACACAGGCATTATCGAAGCCATAAGGCATTCGAAGGACCCTGTGACTCTTACAGTCCTGTTCGAGGATGCTCTTGCGCTTGCAGGTCTTTTGATCGCTGCCGTGGCCATCACTCTGACACATTTGACAGGAATCCTGGTTATTGATGCGGTCGCTTCGATGATCATCGGAGTTCTTCTGATGGTCTTTGCGGCATTCCTGGCATTCGAAACAAAAAAGCTTATAGTGGGAGAGGCTGTAACGCCGCTCAAAAGAAAAAGGATCCTCGGGGCCGTCAATTCTTTCAGTCAAGTGGAAAAGATCGTCAGTTTGAAAACCATGCATTTCAGCCCGGATGAGGTTCTCGTCACGCTCGAAATTAACTACAAGGACGACTTGGTCACTGATGAACTTGAAGAGATAAACAACAGGATCGAGAAAAAGATAAGAGAGATCATCCCGGACGCGAAAATATACCTGGAGCCGGAGGATAAATAGCCAGGCTCCGTAGAGGAAAAGACAAGAGTGTGTGAGTTTTGCCACAAACATGGAGAAGGGCGAAAGTGGTATTTGGAAGCGAGTAACTATTCAGAAGACTTGCTGAGTGACCTCCGGCGGCGAAAATACATCATGGATTTTTTCAAAAGGCCGGAATCCACTCGCAGAGATATTCAAAGACTGAATGACCTTGACAGGGCGCCAGGTTTTGTCAGGCGGGCGATAATTCGTTATGTCTCGAACAGGATGAAAAAAGTGCATTTCGGTCAGGTGGTCCCGATCGAAGAAGTTGAACGTATCTTCGGATTTGTGACATCCGTGGCTCGTTATTCCTGTTTCTGCCGTCATATGACACTGGGTTCGGAACAGAGATACTGTTTCGGAGTCAGCATGGCTCCCAAAGGTGGAGAATTGGCACGGATTATCCGCGAGATCGATGTGGCCTATATGACCGGTCCTCAGACGGCTGGAATCGAACAGATGAGTAAAGAAGAGGCGCTGTCTTTCATGCGGGAACACGAAAGGGAAGGTCTCTGCCATACCGTCTGGACGTTTGTGGCCCCATTCATCGCAGGTTTCTGCAGCTGTGACAGGACGGATTGCCTCGCCATGAAGACGACTGTGACTCATGGGCTGCCGGTCATGTTCCGGGCCGAATACGTGGCCGGAGTGGATCCTGGGTTGTGCACGGGCTGTCGAGAGTGCATGCGCGTTTGCCAGTTCGGAGCCATTGGATACAGTGTGTCCCTGGATAAGAGTTGGATCGATCCCAGACGGTGTTATGGCTGCGGCATCTGCCGTTCGGTGTGCTCAGCAGAAGCGATTTCTCTGAATGACCGTTCAGCAGATTCAACGGCTTCGTCCCTCTGGTAGAGACTGAGAGAGGGTGTTGCTGCGGATCAATACAGCAGGAATAGAATCGCAAATGTATTCTTCGTCTTGTGGAGGTTTCGTATGAAAAATGTCACGGACCTTGAACTCTCTCCCGAAGCCATGTTGCGTATGGGGAAGTCTGCTGTCGAAGCCGCAGTCAACCATATCCTCAACCTGCCTCATGCTCCTCGCTCCAACCTGGACGACAGTCTTAAAGTGGCTCAATCGTTGAGGGAGCCGCCTCCTGAAAATGGCAGGGATTTCGAATCCATTCTGGATTTATTCATGAATAAAGTGATTCCGGTCTCGATCAACACTCCGCATCCGGCCTACTTGGGCTATATTCCTGGGGGTGGTCTGTACCCTTCGGCGGTAGCAGATTTTTTAGCAGCAGCCACGAATCGTTTCGTCGGAGTGTGGTTCGCGGCTCCGGCCGCCGCACGGCTGGAAACGAATGTCCTGGAGTGGTTTACGAAGTGGATGGGCTATCCCAGGTCCACCCGCGGCATACTGACCAGCGGTGGCTCTTTGGCCACCTTCAGCGCACTCGTGGCGGCCAGAAAACATCTCTTGAATGAAGATATATCCCGTGGTGTGGTTTATGCCTCAGACCAAGCCCATCACTGCGTGATGAAGGTGGCTCTTCTGGCGGGAATTCCCGAACAGAACATCCGATTGCTGTCTGTGGATAAGAATTTCAGGGCTCTTCCGGACCGGTTTGAGAGGGCCATAAAAACGGATTTGAAGAAAGGGAAAAAGCCTTTTTTCCTGGTCGGGAATGCAGGTACGACGAATTCCGGGGCAGTGGATCCACTGTCTGACCTGGCCGAGGTGGCAAAGAAATCCGGACTCTGGTACCACATCGACGCCGCTTACGGTGGATTCTTTAACCTGTGTAAGCAGGGAAAAAAGGCTCTTCGAGGGCTTGAGCAGTCTGATTCTCTCGTGCTCGATCCGCATAAAGGGCTTTTTGTCCCTTACGGCTCGGGAAGTTTGCTGGTGAAAGACGGCGAGCTTCTCAGGTCCGCCCACATGCTGACAGCTGAGTATCTCATGGATCATCTGACACCCGAAGGGGAAGAGAGTGCTGCGGACTTCTCTCCGGAATTGTCCCGCCCTTACCGCGGTTTAAGAGTTTGGCTCCCGATAAAATTATTCGGAGTGAAGGCCTTCAGGGAAAATCTGGCTGAAAAATTAGAGCTGACCCAGTGGATGTACAAACGCTTTTTGGAAGAGCCGGGATTTGAATGCATGACTGTTCCTGAACTGAGCGTTATTACCTTCCGGTATCGTCCGAAAAAAGGGGATGTGGAAGAATTCAACCGGAAATTACTGGCTTCTATCGTCAAGAGCAAAAAGCTCTTTCTTTCCAGCACGCTCCTGCATGGAGAGTTTGTTATACGGGTCTGCATACTCAGCTTTAGAACCCATAGGGCCGAAGTGGAAGAGGCTTTTGAGATCATAAAGAATGCCGCGCACAAATTGGATAAGGAGTAAGGATAGAACGCGACTCAAAACTTAAAGTCAAATGAATCGCCGTGATTTTTTTTATGCTGCTCTTGTATTCGGGACTCCGTTTCTTCTGAGGATGAAACCCGCAATATTTTCTCCCAAAAAAATGGAAACAAACTGGCTGATGGACCCTGATGAGGAAGAAAAAACGCGCGATGTCTTCATCCGGATCATGCACCACGCTCTCCTGGATAGCTGGGCCTCCCATCCTGTAGGCGAATGCATCGGGAAGATCGCTGAGTTTTTCATAGGGACGGAGTACGCGGGAGGGACTCTGGAGGGCAAAGGTCCGGAGATCTGCCGGGTGGATTTGAAAGGATTGGACTGCGTGACTCTGTATGAAAACGCGCTGTGTCTGGCAAGAATCCTGAAAAAGGGGAGGACCGCGTACGATGATTTCATCGCCGAACTCACGTACACTCGCTACAGGAGAGGAATCCTGACAGATTACACGTCGCGTCTCCATTACACCTCAGACTGGATCTATGACAACGAGAGAAAAAAGGTTGTGAAGAACATAACCAGAGACCTCGGCGGTGAAGAAATTCCAGTTCGGGTGTCGTTCATGTCTGAAAATCCCGGTTATTACCCGGCACTCAGAGAATTTCCAGAGTTTATCGAGAAAATTGCCGGGATCGAAAAGGAAATCAACAAAAGGAAACACTGGGTCATTCCCAGAGAAAAAGTCAAGAGTGTACAAAACCATCTCAGGACTGGAGATATCATCGCTGTGGCCACGGAAAAAAAGGGGCTGGATTACTCACATACAGGGCTTGCTTTTCGGGATGAGAACCGGAGAATTCGGTTATTGCACGCTTCGTCAGTAGAGAAAAAAGTGCTTTTGGATTCAGAGATTTATAGATATATACAATCCGTCGAAACCCATACAGGGATAACGGTCGCGAGACCTTTAGAAGTGTGAGTCATACAGGTCGGCATTCCGGGATACCGCATCTCAAATACTTAAAAAACGAATATCAGACTCTGAACACCTGGAGAAGGATTATTCCGATGACAGCTGCCATTATCAAGTAATAGGTCATCGGGATGAGCGTTTTGCGAATGAGCAATCCCTCCTTTCCCAGAAGCCCCACGACAGCCGAAGCGGCAACGACGTTATGGACACAGATCATGTTCCCGGCCGCGCCCCCCACGGCCTGAAGCGCCACGATCACACCGGGAACGGCTCCGATTTTCAGCGCTGTAGTGAACTGGAAGAGGGAAAACATCATATTGCTGAAGGTATTGCTCCCAGCGATGAACGCCCCCATGGCTCCGATCACCGCGGCAAATGCTGTCCACCCCTCTCCCACCAGTGAAGCCGCCGCACTGGCCAGGATAACCGGCATTTTATCCAATCCACCGGTGACTCCGCTGTTGATGAAAACTTTGACCATCGGGACTGCGAACCCGAGAGCGATCGCCGGTCCGAGGATGGTTTTCAAAGATCTCTGGACGACCTTCGAAGTCTGTTTGAATGAGATTTTCTGGATGATGATGGTGGCCAGTCCAGCCACGAAGAATAGAAAGCCCGGCAGGTAAAGGAACGGGAAACTTGTGCTTATCGAGGTTTGAAAGATCTGGGTCCACTCCAGCGAGACAGAAGCCAGAAGTTCCTTGAGAGGATTGAGCAGCCGGCTGAGAAGGAGAAGGAGCGCCACCAGGATATACGGAAACCATGCTTTCAATATGCCCATTTTTACTTCTGCAGTTTCCCTTTTTTCAATTTTTTGGCCGATCCATTCGGAAGGCCATGTTTCTTTCGGCGGGAAATCCCAGGTATTTTTCGGGATGAGAAATCCTTTTTTTGCAAGCGGGATGACGATCATCAGGCCCAGAAGCGATCCAAACAGCGAAGGAAATTCCGGGCCCAGAAATATCCCGGTCAACATGTAGGGGACAGTGAAGCAGAGGCCGGCGAACAGTGCAAAAGGAAAGATGGAAAGCCCTTCAGTCCAGCTTTTCTTTCGTCCGAAAAACCGCGTCATCATTAGGACAAGTATCAAGGGAATCAAAGTCCCTGTGATTCCATGGATGATCGCGACCTTAGCTCCGACAGCTTTCAGGTAAGGAATAAACTCCACATCCACTCCATGGAGATAATTCATAACTTCTGTCTGTCCGCTCAATCCTGAATTGACACCTATCAGGATAGGAGTGCCGATCGCTCCAAACGAGACACATGTGCTCTGGATAATCAAAGTGACCATCACTGCCGCCATGGCCGGAAAACCGACCGCCACGAGAAGCGGAGCCGCCACGGCCGCAGGAGTTCCAAAACCGGCGGATGCCTCGATAAAGGAACCGAAGAGAAAAGCAATGATGATGGCCTGCACGCGGCGGTCAGGCGAGATGAGGAACATGCTTCCCTTGATGGCTAAATTCGCTCCGCTCTCTTCCTGCAGGTTCAAAAGCAATATGGCCCCCAGAACAATGTACAGGATCGATGCGGCTGTCAGGAGGCCATCCAGAGAAGCCGCGGCGATTTGAATAAACGGGGCTTTCCAGACGACAAAAGCCAGAAAGCAGGTGATGACATAGGCCACAGGCATGGCTTTGGTGGCGGGCCACCTGAAAAGAACGATGAGCCCGAACACGGTGATTATCGGAAGAAGAGCGAGAAGAGCAAGAATGCCTAAGCTCATGGAAAGCACCTTGTGCAGTGTATTTTTCTTATGCGGATAATGAATAGAGGTGCGTTCATGTGAATGAAATTCTGAATTCCTGGATTTTATAAAACATGGAGGACCGGATGTCAAATGGGCGTGTCAAAGCTGTCTCACTTTGACATCGAATATTGCCTGTGCTATAGCATTGAACAAGAGCACATGAATGATTAAAATCAAACGGAAGATCGATAATGCTGTAGCCGGCCAGCTTCGAAGAATCATATCGAGTTTCGATAAGGAAGATATGAATCCCATCCCTGAGAACCAAAGAGTCGAAGTCGTCCGCATGAAAGTCAGGTCAAAACTAGAATTCGACAAACTCAAGGCCATGTGGTGGCTAGTATCGATCTTTATCCTCTGGTTCTGGTTCATTTTTCTGGATCGTCCTCTCTACCTGGCGGTTAAGCAGGCATTAAAATTCTGGTTCGGATGAGACAGGTAAATCCAGTCTAAGCCTGTTCATATATCTTTTCTGTTATTCCTGATTATTAGCCGGTCAAAATGCACGCAGAAAAATCTGAACGCACGACGATTTCTTCTATCCTGGGTGCTCTCGAAGTCTTTGACGGTTGCGAGGTCGACGTCAGGATGACCAAAGACCGGATTCTGGTCATCCACCACGATGCAGGGAATCAGGGCCGGAGGTTGATCGAAACAGATTTCAAGAATTTAAACGGAATACCTGCGCTGGATGAACTGATTCAAAACGACCGGGTGATCGAACTCGTCAACGAAGGAGGAAAAACCCTCTGGATTGAAGCAAAGGAGGACTCTCTCTCTCGATTCAAAAAAGTCCCGTCGCTGCGCAAAGACATGGCGCAAAGACTCACCGCGAAACTATCTGAATCTCCATTGAATCAGGATAACATCCGAATCATATCCTTTTGTGCCGAAATTTTAACCCATGTGAAAGGAATTCAGAAATGCCTCATCGTT
>CAYGBC010000014.1:0-16688 GCA_964348015.1 uncultured Eubacteriales bacterium
GGCGAGTTTTACTGCCGCCATGCCTGCGGAGTGTGTGAGCCCCGATGTCCTCAAGGAGTGCCCGTGAACACGATCATGCGGTATTTCCACTACTTTGTGGCCCAGGGACGGGAGCGCGAAGCCATGCAGAATTACTCCGCGATTCCGGGCGTCAAAGCCGATGTGTGTGGCGAATGTCCTGGTTACTGCGAGAGGGCCTGTCCCCACAACGTTTCTATCCAGGGACTGCTCCTCCTGGCTCACAACCTGCTATCGCTTGCCTAATAAAAAAAAATCTGAAAATCAATCTCAGTCTTTAATGAATGTGCCTTTCTGGTATTCGTCAAAGGCCTGCCTCAATTCTTCCTCAGTATTCATAACAATGGGGCCAAACCAGGCCACAGGCTCGCCGATGGGTTTGCCTGATATAAGAAGGAATCGAAGGGGCTGATTGGAAGCTTCAACAGTTACTCTTTCACCATTAGAGAATAGAACAAGGTTTTCTCTCGAAATCCTGTCTTTCTTATCCGGATGGAAAAATCCATCCCCTTCCAAAATATAGGCAAAAACCGTATGTCCTTTTTTTACCTTGTGCTCAAATGTCTCACCTGCCGGGACTGACACATCCTGGTACTCTGGATCACAGATTATATCTTTGACCGGGCCTACAAGGTCTTTATACTGCCCGGATATGACCTTGACCTTTATTCCTTTCTCTGATGTGTACTCGGGTATATCCCCGGACCGGACATCCCTGTATCTCGGCTTCATCATCTTGTGGCTGGCAGGAAGATTAACCCAGAGCTGAAGACCCCACATCAGCCCTTTATTGCCTTCAGGCATTTCCTGATGAATGATACCGCTTCCAGCCGTCATCCACTGCATCTCACCAGACTTAATGTTTCCCTTGTTTCCCATGCTGTCTCCATGCTCGACGTTTCCCTCAAGCATGTAGGTAACCGTCTCTATTCCTCTATGCGGGTGCCAGGGGAAGCCAGGAAGGTAATCTTCGGGATTGTCGGAATGAAAGTCGTCAAGAAGCAGAAACGGGTCGAATGTCGGCACTTCTGCGTTGCCGAAAACCCGTTTGAGGCGCACTCCCGCCCCCTCGAGCGTCGGTTTACTCTCGAATATCTTGTTTATCTTTCTCACTTTGCTCATTATTTTTTCTTTTCTCCCAAACTATATACTACTATTATTATAGTATTTATAGTATTTATAAAAGTCAAGGGGACAGAGAGAGAGAAGTGAATTCAGATTTTATTTAGGTCTCCAGTATTGACATCTGACGTTTTAGCCCTCACTTCAACATATTTTAACAATGCATCCTGTTCGTTCTCGGCATCGATAAAACTGCGGCTGTTGGCGCTTCGAACCGCGAAGCGCTTGGCCTCTTTTTCCACGAATATTTCAATCTTATTGACCCCGGTTTCATAGTACATCTTCAAACGGGCATTAAAATCGCTCTCTTCATTCGTCCTGGATGGAGCACACTCCTGGAGCGTCTCGCACAGGTTCAACATGGCTTTCCAGAATGTTTCTCCCTGCGCATACCTGGATAAATCTTCGGTCAGAGCGATGCAGGCATTTTTATGAAGCACGCTCCAGAAGATGTACTTGGTCAATCACTTTTCTCCTTGTTAAAAAGAATCGAACTTCAGGACTGAAGTTTATCACACTCTATTTGATATTCCACAGAGTTTTTCAGAAATAAACGGTAATGACTGTAGGGCTCTGCGAATTGGATGATATCCGTAGATAGGAAAAATAAATATATTCTTGTGACTGATTGACTAACTATTTAACCAGCTTTGTCTCCATTCTGGTTTCCTGCTTTACAGGAATCGTCATAGCTTGGGCGCCACTCGTAGTAATCGTTGCCTCTGAATGGGCTGTTATTGTTCCTTTGACGAAAATGCCTTCTTTGTAGGCAAAATACCAGGTTTCAATGCCTTCAATATTTCCTTTGAAGGTCATCTCTACGCCCATCTGCTCTCCTTTTCCATCCAGGGTGCCTGTTACTTTTGCAGTCACTTTTATGCATTCCAGCCCATCCACAGTTTCAAACCCCTCAAGCGTGTTCACACTTTCAAAATTGAGGAGAACCTCACCTATACTGGTTTTTTCTGTGATCGCATCTGTGCTGGGCCAGGTATCTCCAATCTTCACGGGTTTACCCGCCAGATCAGGGAACACGGTTTGAAAATTCGTTTCAACACTCCGACTGCCGGCCTGGCCGAGGTCATACTGTATGGATGCCGCATCGGAAACATCCAGCTCCTTCCCCAAAGGAGAAAGGACCATCTCAAAACTCTCTCCGATAACAGAACTCAAGTCCGGGGAAAGATCGCCCTGCGGGCTGGAAATATCGACACTCATAGAGTCAATAGTGACGTGAAGCAAGTGATTATTCTCCTTCAGGCCCTTGGGTTTCACGGTGAATGAACTCGATGAAGTGGTTTCGGTGGTCATAGCCTGGCCCATGACTTCTATGTCCTGAGTTTGCTCGGCCGATGTCTGGTACTTCAGCACTTGGTCTTCGGCCATCCGGTACTGAAGGATCAATCCCGTTTGAGGATCTCCCCAGGGGCTGGCTTTTTTCGCAGCGCATCCGGCCAGCATCGCGATGATAATAACGACAGGAATAAACACCAGCCATGTCTTTAAGGCTTTCTTGTGGGACATACTTTCCTCCTTTAACTTAGAATTTCATCCTTAGATTTAGGTCCCTTAATGCAATTATAGGGATAATCGCTTCCTTTTTCCAATAATAGAACTCGCCCATATTCAATGATGACGTAGCGGTGTTAGCGATATTCCCTCACAAGACGAAAACCCAGACTGTAATGGAAGTCTATCGATTGCTCACGGCTGCGGAACGATGACCGGCAGTCCAAGGCGTTGCTCCCAAAGCTTCCGCCGCGAAAAACACGATTTGTCCACAAAAAGAAAAACGACGCGCCTGATGATGGTCCCTGCGGGTCAATCTGGGGACCTCGGTCACTGGGGAGCTCCCAGCGATCCGCACACCACTCCTGGACATTGCCGTGCATATCATACAATCCCCAGGAATTGGGCCGCTTCAAGCCCACTTCCTTTGTTTCCTTGGGCTCGCTGTTTCCCTCCCACCACATGTAGTGATCCGCATTCTCCAGCGATTCACCGAAAAAGAATCGCGTCTGCGTCCCTGCCCGGCACGCATACTCCCACTCTGCTTCTGTGGGCAAACGGAAGGTTCCCTGGCCTAAAGCGTTCAACTTTTTTATGAACTTCTGACAGGTTTGCCATCTCACCTTTTCCACAGGATGATTTGGTCTTTCCCGGAAATACGAGGGATTGCTCCCCATCACGGATTCCCACTGGACCTGGGTGACCTCATACTTTCCGATGTAGAAGGGTTTGGTGATTTTCACCTCGTGCAGAGGCCAATCGGTTTCAGAACGTCCCAGTTCATCCTTCGATGAGCCCATTATGAACGACCCCGGCTCGATGAGGACCATCTCCAGTTTTTTCGCCTCTTCTGTAAGAGCGGGGAGATGAACACTGATCATCTTCGGCTCGAAAGGCCTTTCGTAGTTCACATCAGGATCTAACGGACCCATTTTTTGAGCTGTGTCCTCGTCCTTCGGCTTCTTTGCACAGCTAATCAGAAGAAAGACCATAACTATTATCACCGTCAGAAACTCGATTCCTTTTTGTCTATCTCTGTTGATCGACCTAAATTTCGTCATGACATCCTTCCTTTTATTATCTCCTTGTGCTGTGGATACTATTCCTGTCTCCTAAAGAAGCCAGAGAATTTCTGTATAATAATTAAATCCTCACCATGGCTCTGATATTGATACCGATCGGAAATCACGCTTCCCTATCTTATACGGAATTTTATGACCAGGGTTTAATATCCTCGATCTGTCCTGTAGAATGATAACGAAATCTATCTTTAATCTTCCTTATGAGATTGCCACGCTTCACTCGCAATGACACCCTAATACATCCTATCCCTCCAGTGAAATTGTCACGGAGTATTCGCAATGACACCCTGAATGCACCTTTTATTAGATGAGATTGCCGCGCTTCACTCGCAATTACGGTAAGGGACAGTAAAGGGAACTGGCCTCTTTTTTCATGAGATTGCCGCGCAGGCCCGCAATGACATTTGCAGCTGTCTTTTTTCGGGTTTATCTTGACAACCAGGCAAGATTCAGATATAAAATCCTTTACACACAAGGAGGTGAGTGTTCTTGGCGTTCATCGTTGTTGAAGAAGGAGAATCGATCGAAAGCGCGCTCAGACGTTTCAAAAGGAAAGTCCAGCAGCAGGCTATCATCAAAGAGATCAAAAAGCACTCGATCTACTACAAGCCCGGTGAGAAAAAAAGAATGAAGGCCGCTCAAGCCCGCAAGCGGATGCGCAGGCGCATGAAGAGAGAGCGAGATATCGAGTATTAGGATTTTCCCTTGACTTTAAGCAAAAAACCATCTTAAATTTAAACAATTATTTTTTCACAAGCAGGAATGGCGTTGGATCTTGAGGAAATTCAGACTATAAAGAAACCCTCCTGGCTGAAGGTGAAATTCCCTTCCGAGCCCAACTTTTTTCACGTCTCCAAAATCCTGAAGAAAGAAAAACTTCACACCATCTGCCAGAGTGCGAAATGCCCCAATATCTCTGAATGCTGGTCGAAAAAAACGGCGACTTTCCTGATACTTGGAGATGTCTGCACGCGCGAGTGTGCATTCTGTGGAGTAAAAAAAGGCCTCCCCTCTGGTTTGTATCCCGATGAGCCTGATCAAGTCGCAGATGCCGCTGGACTTCTGGGCCTCCGTTATGCGGTTGTCACATCCGTCACGCGGGATGACCTGCCAGATGGAGGAGCATCTGTATTCGCTGGAACAATACAAGCCCTCAAAGACAAAAATCCCGGAATCAAAGTTGAAGTGTTGATTCCAGATTTTCAAGGCAACACAGCGTCCCTGGAGACAGTTATCCGTGCCCAGCCGGATATTTTGAATCACAATATCGAGACCACCGAGTCCGGCTATCCCCGGATCAGAAGGCGCGTGGAGAATTACAGGCAGTCTTTGAAAGTTCTGAACAAAGCCAAGGAGCTGGGCGCTGTCACCAAATCAGGACTCATGGTGGGTCTTGGAGAAAACAGAGAGGAAATCTTCCGTTCCTTTTCTGACCTGAGAAAAGCCGACTGCGACCTTTTGACCATCGGCCAGTACCTCCAGCCCTCCAGATCGCATGTGCCTGTCAGGAAATACTATTCCCCTGATGAATTCAAAGAATTGAAGCGGATGGCCCTGGAATTGGGATTTAAGGATGTCGAATCGGGTCCTCTGGTGAGAAGTTCGTACATGGCTCACAGGATGTACAATTCCTTGCAGGAACGAGCGAACTGACAATGCGTTATCTGATATTTACCGATATCCACGGAAACCTGGAAGCTCTGCTCGTTCTCCTCAAATACGCTCAGAAAAGAAAGATCGACCACTACATCTTTCTCGGCGACCTGGTAGGGTACGGCGCCGACCCCAATGAAATCATCCAGAAGGTGCGCGCACTCAAGCCTCTCTCTATAATCCGGGGAAATCATGATAAAGCGGTCTGCGACCATGACTCTATCCAGACCTTTAATCCGATCGCGGCAGCGGCAATCCACTGGACCAAAAAAAACGTCAAGAAAAAAAATATGGAGTACCTCTGCAATTTGAAAAAGGGGCCGGTCACCATCCATAACCATATCATGCTCTGCCATGGAGCGCCGTTTGACGAAGACCATTATATCTTTGGCGAATTCGATGCCGCAGAAGCCTTCGCGCATGTGACCACCCCTCTCTGCCTTTTCGGCCACACGCACTTTCCTTTTGTTTACACCGAAAAAGATCACATTGTGGACGGGACATTTCTCTCCGGAGACAGTAACGAAATAAAGCTGGAGGAGGGCACGAAGTATCTCATCAACCCGGGTTCAATCGGACAGCCCCGGGACAGGGACAACCGGGCCGCTTTTGCCATTTACGACTCCGACACAAAAAAAATCAAGTTCTACCGCATGGAGTATGAAATCAGAGAAGCCCAGAGAAAAATCCTGGAAGCCGGACTGCCTTCCGCTCTTGCGGAGAGACTCGCTCTGGGAATTTAAGCCTTGCCTCTGTATTACACCCTCCTGGATATCCCGAAAGGCAGAATTTTCCTGGCCAAAACCGAAAAAGGGATGAGCTTCTCCACTTTCTTGAAGAACCAGAATACGCTCAAGGAGATCAAAGGCTCCATCACAAAAAAGGGAATTCTCCTCGAGCTCGACGATGAGCGGTTCGCGACAGAAAAAAAGCTTTTCAAAAGGTATTTCGAGGGAAAAAGAGAGGATTTTGCTTCTCTTCCGCTCGATCTTTTTATCGGCACTCCCTACCAGAGGAAAGTCTGGCTGGAGGCGAGAAAAATTCCTTATGGCCAAACATCCACCTACAAATCTCTCGCCCTCAGATTGAAACATAAGGGATACAGGAGTGTCGGTCACGCGATGGGCCGCAATCCACTTCTCATCATCATCCCCTGCCACCGGGTACTCGGGTCGGACGGCAGCCTGACAGGCTTCGGATTGGGACTGGAATTCAAAGAGTACCTCCTTCGACTGGAAAAAGACAATTCCCAACCGTAAATCCTCGAATGGGGAGAGCAGCACAGACAGCTGTGAGGGCAGGACTGCGCGTCGCATCCGAGGTCGAACACTTCAATACACCAGCCCTCAGCACACTGATGACCTTTTTCTCGCACCTTGACAGCCATACGGAATGACTTTAGTATGGGGGCTGTCAAACAGGGTCCCCGCAATGTCCGTTCTGAGAGCTGAAAAACTGACCAAAAGATTCAACCACAGGATTGTCGTCAAGGAAGTGGATATCGAAGTCCGTTCCGGAGAGATCATCGGTCTTCTCGGGAGGAACGGGGCCGGCAAAACTACAACTTTCCAGATGATCGCGGGCCTCATCAAGCCAGATTCCGGAGAAATATTCCTCGACGAGAGAGACATATCCCGCCATTCAAGTCCCGACAGGTCCGCCGCGGGAATCACCTATCTTCCTCAAGAACATTCTGTTTTCCTGAAAGCCACTGCCATGAACAACCTTATGCTCGTCCTCGAGCTTCAACCCCTCAAAAAGAAAGAGCGCGAAAAAATCGCAAGAAAACTTCTGGAAGAGCTGGGGCTTGAAGAGATTTCCAAACAACCGGCTTACAGCCTCTCCGGAGGGGAACGGAGGAGACTCGAGATCTGCCGTTCTCTCGTCCTGAATCCGAAATTTCTTCTTCTGGATGAACCGTTCACCGGGATCGATCCTTTGACCATTGTCGAACTCCAAAAAATCATGACGCGGCTGAAAACAAAGGGAATCGGTATAGTCATCTCTGACCACAATGTCCGGGATGTCTTAAAAGCGGCTGACCGGGCCTACATCATTGACAACGGAGAACTTCTCATCCACGGAACTCCTCAGGAGGTCTCATCGGACGAAACGGCGAAAGAAAGGTTTCTCGGGAAAAGTTTCAAGCTCGGGGATGAGGTGGAGTCCGTTTATTCCTGATAGAAAATAAAGTCGCCCAGAGTCTCCCCGAGGAAAAGACGGAAAAAGAAGAAATACACCAGCAGAATGATCAGGTACAATCCCACAACCGGAAGCGTAGATACAGAGAGAAGGGAATACAGAGTCACTCCGATCAAGCGAGAGGCCACCCAGAGGGCCACAAGCCAGAGAATGGCCATAGAAAACAGGTCGAAGGCCCTGGATTTCAAACGCATGACAAAGCGTGAGGGAGGCCGCTTCACAACGATCTTTTTTTCCGGTTCAGGCTTTTCTTCCAATTGAGGAGCTTTTTCTTCAGCTTTCTCTGGAGGACTGACTTTCTCTTCAGGAATCGAGACCTCCTCCTCTTCCGGGATTTTTTCTTGAGGAACGACTTCTTCTGCTTCAGGGATGGAAACCTCTTCAGCTTCAGTGACTTCTTGGGGAGGAATCACCTCCTCTTCTTCAGGAACAGCTTCCTGTTGGGGGGGAATCTCGTCCGGCTCCTCGTGAACAACTTGTTCAGGCTCAGGGGGGACCTCCTTCATTTCTTCTTCCTTCGTATCCTCGAACTGAGGAGGCACAGTATCCTTCATTTTCTCTGCCCAGGGCGGAAGTTCAGCTTGTGTATCCGTGATTTTTCTTGGTGCCTGGTCTTGCGTTTCGAGGATCTTCTCTTCAGGGACTGAAGATTCTTCTGTCTCTCTCTTTTTTTTAACATCTTTTACGAATCTTTCAATGTCTTCCTTTTCCTTTTCTTCAAGGTCGATGAGCTCCTCAGGAGAGACATCCCTCTGAGGAGTCTCTTCCGCTTCCTCCTTTTCTTCCAATCCTTCTTCTGGAGTTGGCAGGACTTTCTGCTCAAAGGCCCGCGCTTTCTCTGCGCGCTCTTTCTTCACAGAATCTAAGAATTTATCAATGTCTTTTTTCTCTTTATCCTCTTCGTCTGATACATAACCCAGGTCTTCCGCTTCTCCACGTTTTTCTTCATCAAGAGGCGGCTCGGGCTCTTTCTCTTCCGGAGGTGTTTTCATGTATTCAGGAAGCTCGGCTTCCTCCGCTGGCGTGATATGAGCCGGTTCTTTCTCTTCCTCTTCTCTATCCGGGTCCTGGGAAGGCTCTTCTCTCTCTTTTTCCACGGGAGGCTCCTCCAGGATGGCTCCTTCCTGTGGAGCGGAGACGTCTTGCTCGTCTTCCAGGGGAGGAACCTGGTCTTCATCAAAAGCCTCTGGCTCTTCCTCTCCTTCTCTCGGGAAGGACTTCAGAATCGCTTCCATCTCCTCCCGGTCTTTGGTCCGCGCATCAGGGATCTTGTCCAGGTCTTCAGTCTCGAATTTCAAAGATTCGATCTTGAGTTTGGATTCTTTTTCCTCTTCGGCTTCAGAAATCTTCTCTTCCTCGGACGGAGGAGCCTCTTCGCTTTCGGGAATTTCCCCTTCCTTTGTCTTGGCGAATTCTTCAGTTGCCGGTTCTTCTTCCTCCTCGGAAGCCGCACGGATTGCAGGGCTCTCGCTCTCCTCTTTCTCCTCTATCTCTGAAGCCTGTTCCTTTTCCTTATCTTTTTTTTCTATTTCCTCTTCTTCCTCTGCAGGCATCTTCTCGTCTGCAACCTCGTCCTCTTTTTCTGCTGGCTTTTCCTCGCCAGCTGCTTCTTCCGCAGGCTCCGTAACCTCCTTTTCTTCTACTGTTTTCTTTTTTGCAGCCTTCGACGCTTTCTTTTCTTTTTTTGCGGATTTCGAGGCCTTCTCCTCTTTTTCCTCTGGGGCGGCTTCTCTCTCTTCTGATTTTTCTTCTTCTTTTAAAGCTTCCGATTCTTCATCTGAAACGTCTATTATTTTTTCTCCAGGAATTTCTTCTTCTATGGATTCGTCCTCGGGAAAAAGAAGTTGGGTTCCGCAGTTCGAACAATACTCGGAGGATTCGTCGATGATTGCTTTGCAGTAAGGGCACCTTCGGATAGCCATCACCCTATATATAGACCGAAACCGGTGTGTTGTCAATCACGGTTCAAGAGAATATCCAGCTGTCCGGGTTTGATCAAAAAGACGGTGCGGGATGCCTGCATTCAGGAATTGAATAAGAGGAAAACAGAAGAAAAGTAACACAGTCTATCAGTCAAGACGACCGATAGACACACGGTTATTTCAACCGCACCGGTGTCACCGCGGCCGAGCGAAAGAAGTGCGGCAATCTCAACCTTACTGGTGACACTGCGAACGACAGAAGGGAGTGCGGCAATCTCAAAAAAAAGATGAAATAAGTAGGTTAAAGATGCCAAGGATTATTCACAGAAAAAATTGACAACTGAGGGGAAATTGAAGAAAATAGATGGGCTGGGCGATTAACTCAGTTGGCCGGTTTTTCCCCTTTCTGTTTCGCCTGAAATATCTTTTATATCAGTAACTTAGAGATAATGCGTCGGAAGTAGATGGAAGCAAAATGAAGCTGTGAGAAGTTCTTTGGTCAAACTTGCCGATTTGCTAATTTCGAAATTCTATTATCTTTCTATCTTCTTTATCTTTTTCAGGAAAATGGCCTTTCCTTCTAATTGATCGAGAATCAGTATTGCTCTGTGCGATGGGTCCGGGTGACCATGCTTCTTCATATCCCAGGGAAATTCTGTCTTAATCCCGTAAGCATTGTCAAAATTATCTATAAAAAAGATTCCCTGGGGGGTCTTTATCCTCCAAAGTGGGCCATCAGGACTACAAACATTCGAAGACAGGAGAACTCTCTCTATTTCATCTACGATAATTGAGTATCCAACGGCTTTCCGCAATATCTCTTTGACCTGAGATTCTGTCTTAAAGGGTCTGCATTTTGCGCCTTCTGTGAGAAACGTGATCCCACCCAATAGTCCAGAGTCTTGCACCTTTCCTATGGCAACAGGCTTTCCATTTTCATCTTCAATTTTCAGAAGATAATAATGGAGTGAAGGCGATGTTGACAACAAATCTTTGACTTTTATAATCTGCGTTACTTCCAAACTTGGATTATCCCCTGTAAACTTAACCATGATTTTTGAAGGATCCTCACCTATTATCACATGCTTTCCCCTGCTTTTTTCGCCCCACAAATTTTCTACCGCAAAGCGGAAGTCCTCGATTATTTCGAAGTCTGTTTTTGGATAAGGGTATGGAACGTACGAACCGGAACTGGGATCCGATAGGATTTTTAGTGGGATTGGACGTGGCTTTTTATCAGCATAAAGTTGCGCAAAGCCCACTAAATGTAAAATGATTATGATAAATAATATTCTTTTTAATTTCATTTTTTCCTCCTTCTTAATTATACAATAATTGGGGGCGGATCTTCCCCGCCTTCCGGGTCTTCTCCGTAAATTATTCCGTCTCTTTCGTGAAATTCCCTAAGACCTTCTCTGCCCTGGTCTTCATACGAATAATAACCAGCCCCATGGACAACTGCACAATTTATTCCATCCATTGGTGTAAACCAACTATATTTCCAATCTCCCACTGAAACATATTTGCTTAGGCCGTCATTCGGATCGTTGAAATAAATGCCCTCGGCCAAGGGACGGAAATCTTCATATTCACTCCACCTATAGCCCTTCATAATAACTGCATGGGTGCCATTTAAAACTATTGGTATATTAGGAATCCTATCGCTAATTGACGCTACCTGGGAAGCTATCGCCATGTCTTTTTGTTTTGAACTATAATATCTGGAATATCCAGTGTCTGATGTAAATTGTGTAATTCCTTGAGCTATCCTGTATGGATCTGAACCATGCCAACCGATTAAATCCGCAATATCTTCTTGTTCCGGATAGAGACTTTGGTAATTAGCCCACATCTGAACGCAGGCAGCCCCACACCAGCCGAAATACATTTGATTAATCGCAGGAACCGGCAAAATTTTATTTTTCTCACTCGTAAAATCAAGACAACTGTTTAAAACAGCCGTAAGCAGAATCATCAAGCTGATTGTAAAGTATTTTTTAAGCGGCCATGTACAAATGATTTTTTTTGTCGAATAATACGTGAAACTGTTTCTTTTCTTTTTTTTCACTTTTCCCTCCTTTTTTTAAAATGGACTTAGCAATGATTTCGTGAAAAGAGATGCACAAATCCCTTCGGTCCTAATCAAAGTAAAATTGTAAAGGTTTTAGGTCCCAATCATCATGTGCAATATAATGCCTTCTGGATTATTTGTCAATGGCTAAGAGGAGCTTCCACAGGCTGAGTCGCATAATTAACTACTATGTCAATTTTCCCAAAAGAGTTTTTTTGTCGAACTGTGGAAAAAGTTTTAAAATATAAAAAAAAGTGAAGATCTTCCTCTTCCGATGCCCTGGCTGCTTGAGTACTCTGCACCTGCGGACAAAGGATCAATCCGGCCTATACATCGTGAAATGCACCACATGCAAAATTGAATACGAGGTCAAGGAAATTGTGGAATCAGAGCATTTCTCGATCAAACCGAGAAGCAAGCCAAGCTGAGATACGACATAATCGGGCATAAAAGGGAGAAATAAGACACCACACTGAAAAAAATTGCAAATCATGAACTGTAAAACCTATCTTAAAAAAGAAGGGTCTTTTTTAGCGCAAGCCCTCTCTCGTCTCCTTTTCCTCGTGGTTTTCTCGTTTCAAAAGAGAGAGGGCTGGTTTTTTTATAAAGAAAATAGAATCGCTTGGAGATTCGAAGGCCTTCTGGCGATAAAAAGACACTAAGTGGATAACTACACTTTCACAATTGACTATTAATAGATAGTAGGAATAAAATTAATAAAGGAATAAGGGGAGGTTGAAATGAAAAAATATGTTGTTCTTTTTTTCGTGAGGTGAAAAATGAACGATATGGAGAAAGAAAGACTGAGGCTTCTTCACAAGATTGTGGAGGGATTGAGGGTTAAGCCGGCTTATCTCCTACTCTTTGGAATCCTCGTTGTATTCTTGTTCATCGTTAGCATATTCGCATGGTCCAACAGGAACAGTATTCAAGTAGTTATCGCATGTCTTGCCGTCATCGTGGTTGCACTGATCCTGGCCGCCCACATAATTCGAGTAGTGGAGACCACGGGACGCGTCCCCAAAGGCCAGCGCCAAGTAATGGAGCAACTCCTCGCACTCGGTACAAAAGAAGACATCCCCATAAGTAAGGCCAAAACCATACGGTGGGCAAAGAAGTGGAATTGCCGATGGACGTACTTGTCGGAGAGCGGGAAACTCCTCCCGTATGTGGATGATAACGTCACGTTCGATCTGGATAGAATCGATACAGAGCATGGTCTCGTGGTTGGTCGCGGTGACTTACCTTACCTGGGAGGCACGACTTACCAGTTGTTCGGACGCATCTCCAAGCGGGATATGGGACTGCTTTTCTATAGGGGTCGCGGAGAGATAGAGGCCCTTATGGGGATCATCATACTGCGAATGAAAACGAACGGGGATGTTTACGGCTGGTGGCTCGGTATCGGGAAGGAGAACATGGACATTGGAGGTCGGTTCACGTGGACAGAGGCACGCAGAGACCCTCAGTTTAGTCCCCGGGAATACGATGTGAGCAAAGATCCCCCGGTACAGAGCGTCGCGTTTCCACGGTAAAGGAATCCTCGTTCTGATGACGGGACGTTCGGGTGTCCCGCGCACCTAAATCCGGCGATCTTCATTTGTGGCACAGCATTCTCATCTCGAAGGAGCCGTGAGCGGTGGGCCCGGAGGCCCCCGGGATCAGAAGGACGCTGAGCGTTGATCGCCTCGATAGGGAGACGCGGGAGGGGGAAGGAAATTCTCAGAAAGGGAATAAAGCGAAATAAAAGGGAATAATAAGACATCGCGCTGAAAAAAATTGCAAATCATCAACTGCAGAACCTATCTTACAAAAGAGGGGATCTTCGCAGGCCCTCTCTTGCCTCCTAATTTCCCATGGTTTTTTTCTCACCAGAGAGAGGGCTAATTGTAAGGATGCTGAGCGTGATATCGCCTCGATAGAGAGACGTGAGAAGGGGAGGGAAATTCTCATGGCAAGAATCAAGCTGAGAGAATTCAGTGATAAAGTTATAACGAGCGATGTAAAAACGGCTTTTTGGATATCCTGGCTTGCCTTTATTGTTGTAGTTGGCTTCACATTTATTTTCTTCAAATATAAAGGTGATTTTCTAAGAAGCATATTTGTTGAAGCTCATGGGATTTTATTTGATCTTTTCGTGATAGCAACTTTCATTTTATGGCTGAATAAAAAAGCTGAGAAAAGACGCAATATTCAAAGATGGCAAGAGGAAATCGATGATTATAGAGGCTGGGATGAAAAGGAAGCAGCTTTTAGGATAGCAGGTAATATTAAAAGGTTAAATAGAAATGGGATTACTGAAATATGTTTACGTGATTGTTTTTTGAAAGGCGCAAATCTTGAGTTGCCAGATCTTGGGAAGGCAATTCTCACAAGAGCAAATCTTGAGAAAGTAGATTTTGGAGATGCATATCTTGATGGAGCAGACCTCAGGGGAACAAATCTTGAGGTAGCAAGTCTCAGGGATGCAAGTTTCTTAGCAGCAGATCTCAGTGGAGCACGAGGATTAACTATAGAACAGCTTTCACAGGTGAAAACGTTATATCAAGCCACATCAGATCCGGAGCTATGGAAACAGATAAAAGAGAAATATCCTCATCTTTTAGAAATGCCAAAATTTCCCAAGGAGGAAAAATGAGGCGAGTGGAGACCAGCTTATCCTGGTCTCCCGAGAATAAGAAAACGCTGAGCGTAACATCACTTCATAAAAGAGACGATTAGAGTCAAATAAATTTCTCAGGGGAGGAGGGAAAAATTAGAAATACGAATAGCAGTATAGTAGAAAAAGCTGCCGTATTTATAGACGCTGGTCATTATCATTATCATTTATTTGGAAAATGGAGAATTGATTACAAAAAATTAATTTATTATTTTGAATATCGAAGATTTAATCCAATTATTAAATTCTATTATGAGGGAATGATAACCGAGCAGAGTTACTTCTCACGCAATTTAGATGCTTCCTTTGAAGAGTTTAAAGAAGCAAGAAAAGCAAAGAAAAATTATTTCAGGACTCTTCGATCCTTTGATTTTATTGTTCGTCATAAACCAGTCCATAGAATATATGATCATCGGGCAGAGAAATATATATTTAAATGTAATTTTGACGTAGAAATAGCAATTGATTCCATGGATACCGTTTTTACTAAGGAAATAGGTGCGTTTATTATTTGTAGCGGAGACGGGGATCTAATTAAATTAGCAAAATATCTAAAGGGAAAAGGGAAAAAAGTAATTATTGTAGGATTCAAGAAAAATACAAATTAGGGCTTAATTGAAACTGCCCATGAAGTAATATTCTTAGAGGCAATTAAGCATAGGATTGAATTTGTATAAAATAAAAAAGGCTCGCATCGCGAGCCCTTTTTCTTTCGCCCAATGGTTTCCCACTGAACTTTCGTCTTTCAATACTAATATACGTATTTAGTGACATATTTGTCAATAATTATTAAAAAAAATTAAAAGAACTAAAGAAATTTAATGCCTAAGCGCCAAGAAGGTCCCCGCCGAGATAAGAAAACCGGCTTTTATTATTTCGATGAATATGTGGGCCTGGGTGATGACAAGCAGCGGATCCGGTTCTCGCTGAAGACAAAGGATCCGGATAAAGCCCGCTGGCGCTGGGAACAGGAATACAGAAAGCACTGGTCCAAATACTACGGGGTCGAGTCGCCGGCGACCACTTCCAGGATTTCGTTCGGAGATCTGGCCAACGAGTTCATTGAGTACGAGCGGACCGTTAAAAAGGTCAAAGAGTGGGAGACCATCAAGAACCGACTCCGGATTGTCCATGAGCTCTGGGGGGATATCCCCGTCAGCGAGATTGACAAGGACCGACTCATCGAGCTCGACGAGCACCCGAGAAGCCTTCCGATCAGCGGAGAGAAGAAGGGGAGATCTGAGGCCACTATCAATTACTATTTCGGGTTCCTGAAGACGTTCTTCAATTATGCTATCCGGAAAAACCACCTTCTCGAGAATCCGGTGAAAGAGGTCCGGCCGTACACGGTCGACGAGAAGCGCCGGGAATACACGCGGAGGAGCTCGAGAGGATCCTGGACGCAGCTGATCGCGTTGAGCGGGAATCACAGCGAAACGCCCGGGCCCAGAAGTACGTGAAAAGGATCATCCTGCTGCTGCTTTATACCGGCATGAGAGCCGGGGAAGTCCTCAACCTCAAATGGGAGAATGTCGGAAAAGACAGGATAACCGTGAAGCGGACCGAGACGAAACAGAAGAAGGAGAAAGTCATTCCACTAACCGACGGCGTGCGGGAGATCCTGGAGGAGCTACGGGATCACAGAAGGCGGGACGGCTATGTGCTGCCGCTGGGAAAGAGAGGAAAGAAAGTCGACCTAAGCCATGTGATTTGGAAGATCCGGAAATACTCCGGAGTCCAGGATTTCATCTTCCATAACCTCCGCCACACGGCCTCGACGATCATGGTCTCGGAGGCCCTGGGGAAAGGCGTGGGTCTTGCTGATGTGATGAAGATTCTGGGCCACAGCCAGGTCGAGACAACGATGAGATATCTCCACGCCGACTTCGAGCGAATGAAGGCGGCCATGGAGGCCCTGGAGAGGAAAACAAAAAAGAAATGAAAGGGGGGATACAATGAATTATTCATCGGTGGATATAACAGTTCAGAGGATCAGAACTTATTTGATCAATGCCCTGGAAGAATGCGAAAATAACGACGTGGTCAAGGAGCACCTGCAGGACAAGATCGAAGAATTCGTAAAAGAGATAGACAAAGAAATAAATAAACTCACCATGAAAAAGTTATGAGGCAGGACGTAATTGTTGACATGAGCAGAGAGAAAAACTATATTAAGCAGGATGTAAAGATGGCCAGGATATCAGCTTAAAGAAGAGCCGGTAAGTCAGTTTTTAGTTAAACTCGAAAATCGAGGATGTGTAAATCGTTCATAAATAATCAGATATATTTCACTTTGGCTGGGCGATTAACTCAGTGGAAGAGTGCTACCTTCACACGGTAGAAGTCACAGGTTCAAATCCTGTATCGCCCACCATTCATTTCGTTCAATATCAGTAGAATAAAAATTTACATTATTTTTTGCCTTCCGATTTCGTTTAATATTGGTGTTT
>CAYGBC010000015.1:0-68773 GCA_964348015.1 uncultured Eubacteriales bacterium
AGAATCCGACTTCTCGCTGTTCAAGCCGTTCAAACCTTTGAACCTGGAAGATAAATAGGAAATACGGGGAACGTCCCCATTCACGTTTATTGGGGACTGTCCCCATTTACTTACCAAGAGCCGAGAGTATCTTTATCACTGCGCCTGCGGCCACGACCAGCACGGCCAGAACAAGGAGAGCATTCCACACCGTTCCCTTGAAACCCCGGTTGACCTCTGCACCGAGATAACTCTTTCTATTCTGCAGGATGAAGAAACAGATGTACGCCACGGGCATCATGATGAGGTTGAACGAAGAGGCGATGACCGGCAGCCAGAGGGGCATACTGGTGAACGCTCCCAGTATCCCGATGTTGGCCAGCATCGTGCTGGCGCGATACGCCCAGCCGTGGTACTCGAAACGAAACATTTCACTCAGCACGAACCCGCAGATCAGCATCTCGATGATGAGAGTGGTGAGGCACATGCTCAGAATCCCGAAAGAGAAGATCAGTCGCCCGAATGTGAGTCCGACGAGAGGCTCCAAGGCATGGGCGGCATCGATGGCCCCCTGGACTTCGATCCCCCGGGCGTGCAGTGTGTTGGCGCAGGCGATGGTGACGAATCCGGTGGCGAGAATAAATGGGATGAACATCGAAGAGCCCAGGTCGAAATTCTTCAATCCGCGGTGCTCTTTTCCCCAGCCGCGGGCCAGCAGGGTGTACGGATACAAAAAGGTCATGTTGACTCCGACCGCAGCCCCGAGCTGCCCCAGAACTATGGTTATGCCCTCGCGGCTCCGCGGAATATGAAAAGAGAAAAAACCTTTCAGCATCTCTCCAAAGTCCACTCCGGTTTTGATGACCACGAGAAGAAAGGAAAGAACCATGAGCATCAGCATGTATTTGAGGATCCGCTCGAATGCACGAATAGCCTTCCGGCTGCCGCGGCCGTAACTCCAGCAAATTGTTGTGCCGAACACGAGCAGCACCAGGGCGATCGGTCCTTTGGGCATGTTGATGCCGAAGACATCAAAAATGTCTTTGAAGACATCTGTTCCGAGGGAGTACTGGGGGAACTGCCAGACTATAGAGGCCAGCAAAACGTTGAATCCCCAGAAAAGAGCCAGTCCGGGATGGAGTCTTTTCCAGAAGACATCATAAGGCCGGGCGCGTGTGACGAGAAGCTGATGTCCTATGGCCGCGAACATCATCACTCCCAGGAACATGGCCACGGGCTGCACCCAGAGCAGTTTGTAGCCGTAAACAGCGCCGGCAAAAATAGCTGCCCCGGCTGAACCCGCTCCGAGAGTCACGGCGCTCTGGACCCAACCGGGCCCGGAAAGCCCCCAGTAGCCTTTCCATCGCTGCCAGAAATGCGGCCGGGCGCTGATCTCTCTCAGAAGCTGTTTTTCTTGCTCCAGGGCCTCTGGGTCACGGGCCTCCACCATCGGCAGGCCCCGTCGCAGGTCATTGCTGCTAGGTATTGGACGACTCATGGATTTTGAGCTTTTTTCTTGCCTTTCAGAGTGATGTCATCGAAATAGCCCGTATCATCGAAGGATCCCACCCCGACGAATCCATGAGCCAGTGTTTTATCGCAAGCGGTCAGGATCGGAGTGTCCATGTCGTCGAGAAAGGCTTTGATGTCTCCGGTCTCGGAATCATAAGAAACTTTAAATCTGTGCCATTCCATATCTGTAAGACGGAATACGGACTCTCCTGGTGGCTCGGAGTTGATCTTGACGCGGTCGGCGCCGTTGACGAGACCGATAATATTGTGAAGGCTGTCAGTGGAAGCCGAGAAGTGCACATAGGAGAAGTGTGTCGGGTCCTTGAAGTGGAAGATTACGCACATGTCCCGGTGAGGATTGGAGGCTTCTGCTTTGCATTTCAATCGACCCTCGATCTCGAATGACGTGAGGTCGTGTTCGGCAAGGATGGACCAGGAGGTCGGAGCGCGGATTTCGCCGTGTATTCCGGGTGAGACAAGCTCGTAAACCATCGAGTCGTCTATTCCGGCCACCCGCCAGTTCTCCGGAATGTTGGGTTTCCAGCCTTCGGCCTTACCGTCTTCAAAGTCACAGCTGGCCAGCAGAGGAAGATCGTTCATTTCTTTTTTCCCGCAGCTGGCAAGACAGATAAAAACAGCCAGAATAAGCAGGAGCGTGGTTATTTTGATGGGGAATTTCATTTTATCTCCCTCTTTCCTGTTTCGACCTCCCTTCATCAAGCCTGGACACCGTCTGTATAGCTTGGGTTCATCCAGGGGAGGTTGTTCCCGGCAAAGACCGGCTCTAGGCCAACGCTGATTTTCTTCATTTCATCAGGGCTCATTTTCTTGAAGTTATTCACCAGCTGGATGTTTTTCTCCAGGACTTCTAGGCTGTCCGTTCCGATGACCGCCGCATGAACATGCTTCAGGCTCAGAGCATACCGGATCAAGTCCTCCGCGGCCAGGCCTTCCACTGTTTCTCTGGGTCGGATGACCTTCATCGCCAGGATTCCCATTTTTTTCTCGGCCGCCGTGGGGATGGCCTGTTTCTCGAAATCTCCCTGGCGTTCCGAGTAATGATTGAGAGCGATAAGCATGGTGTCAAAGTCATAACGATTGGCCATCTCCATCATCGCTTCTGCGGAGAGGTGCCCTGTAAACCCGAGGAACCGCGTCACTTTTTCGTCTTTGAGCTTCCGGAGTGCTTTGAGCACACCATTCTCGGCACAAATTTTTTCGATATCCTCCAGGGACCGGATCAAATGGATCTGCAGTATGTCCAATCTATCGGTCTGGAGGCGATTCAAACTCTCTTCAACATGGCGCATGGCGCCGTCGTAGGTTCTCTGCCCGACTTTAGTGGCCAGAAAGACTTCGTCTCGCCGGTCTTTGAGGACAAGCCCGAGACGCTTTTCGCTGACCACATTGTTGTACACATAGTCATGGGCCGTATCCCAATAGTACAAGCCGTGGTCCAGGGCGGTATTGAGGATCTCCACACTTTTATCCTGTTCCTGGACCGCGCAGAAGCGGCTGCCGCAGCCGACAACGAGGAGAGGGACTCGCACCCCTGTTTTCCCAAGGACCCGAGTTGGAAGACCTTTGGGTTCATAAACTTTGCCTTTATTCCCGCCGGGTGGGCTTTTGCAGGAGAGTCCGGCAACGACGGCAGATCCTGCCAGGCATTGTTTTATGAAATCACGCCGACTGAGTGGGTTATTTTTCATGTGAGGACTCCTTTTTCATAGTCATCATTCGAGACCGAGAAGATTGTTCTCGCGCGGGTGCTTTTCTGAAAGGATGACTTGCATGCTGTTGTGACCCGAATCTTGCCGCCGTGTATTGTATTATAAAAAGGGGTCGCGTCTCAACATTCGACATCTCCGAATAGAATAGAAAAAATTGAAGACAGTCACCAATTATATTTAAAAAAATTGTAAAAAATTGGGGGCAGTTCCCAATTCTTCCCTTTGGGGCTTTCTCCAACAATTTCCTGGCTGCAGGATAAACCATCTCCTTCTTTGATACTTTTTGACATCTGGTTTTGGCTGATATATTAATGATAAAAATAGGAGCCTTTGAAAATTGGGGACAGTCCGCGGTTATTTAGGACTGGTGGTAATCGGAATTTATATGGGGCTGACTCCGTGCAATG
This sequence comes from uncultured Eubacteriales bacterium, assembly GCA_964348015.1. GTDB lineage: Bacteria > Acidobacteriota > Aminicenantia > Aminicenantales > Aminicenantaceae > SOIA01. The sequence goes on from CAYGBC010000015.1 coordinate 3,629, forward strand.
GATTCTGATAGGTTTATGACCTGCAGTAAAGAAAAAAAGCCTTACATACAGAAAAGACATAAAGGCTCGCGTTTTTGAAGGAGGAGTTCAAATGAAAAGAGCGATTATCTTCTTTTCTCTCTCGATAATTCTAACGGTTCCCTTTGGTATCTCCGTAGATAAGGAAGAAATGAACCTTCTCAGCGGGACCTACACACTGGAGAGACTCCAAGAGATTATCGTCGCGGCTGAGGAGTGGTATCCGTTCCCGAAGGCTTCAGACCATGCGGGCTGGAAGAAAATTCCCGAGAAGGTGCGTGCCGCACACCTCAGGCAAGGTGAGAAACATCTCGGTTGTGACTGGGAGATACCCAAAGCCTCTGTCTTTCTGGAGTATGTCCGGACTGGCAACCGGACAAATTATCAGAGGATTTCCAACGGCCGGCGGATCCGGCTGGCTGAGCTGGTGGTCGCCGAATGCATCGAAGGCAAAGGCCGATTCCTGGACGATATCATGAATGGCATCTGGGCCATCTGCGAGGAGACCTACTGGGGAGTTCCCGCACATGTCGGCGCTCAAAAGAAAGGCCCCGGTCTACCCGATGTCGCAGAGCCGACCGTGGATCTGTTCGCGGCAGAAACCGGGATGCTCCTGGCCTGGGTCGATTATCTCCTGGGGGAGGAGCTTGACCGTATCTCCCCGCTCATCACGGAGCGGATTCATTACGAGGTCCAGCGCCGGATTCTTTCAGTCAACCTGAAAAGAGATGATTTCTGGTGGATGGGCTTTAGCGGCCGGATGGTGAACAACTGGAATCCCTGGATCTGCTCCAACTGGCTGACAGCTGTGCTGATCCTGGAAAATGACCCGGAAAGAAGGATTCGGTCCGTCCATAAGATCCTGAGATGCCTGGACAATTTTCTCAATCCCTATCCGAGGGATGGCGGGTGCGACGAAGGTCCGGGCTACTGGAACCGCGCCGGAGCCTCGCTGTACGATTGCCTGGAGCTGTTGGCCAGTGCTTCAAAAGGGAATATTGACATATTTGATGAGCCGCTGATCAGGGAGATAGGCCGTTACATCTACCGTGTCTACATCAACGAGCAGTACTTCATCAATTTCGCCGATGCTGCGGCCAAGCTGAATCCTGATGCCAGCGTTGTTTTCCGGTTCGGGAAGAGAATCGGAGACGCGGACATGACGGGATTTGGAGCATTCCTGGCCCGGAAGCAGAATCTCGGGAAAGACCACCTAAGAGGCGGCTGGGGCTGCTTGGGAAGAGTCCTGCCCGCTCTTTTTTATCTGGATGAGCTGCTGGAGACCGAGCCTAAAGAAATTCTGTTGAGAGATTTCTGGCTGCCGGAGCTTCAGGTCATGGGAGCGAGGTCTACAGAGGGCTCGACAAAGGGCTTTTATGTCGCGGCCAAAGGCGGACACAACGCAGAAAGTCATAATCACAATGATGTGGGGAATTTTATCGTCTACGCAGATGGATATCCGGTGCTCATCGATGTCGGCGTGGAGACCTACACCGCCAAAACCTTCAGCTCCAGGCGATATGAGATCTGGACCATGCAGTCCGCTTTCCACAATCTCCCCACCATCAACGGCATTATGCAGAAAAACGGCCGGGAGTTCCAAGCCAGGGACATAAGCTACAAGGCAGGAAAGAAACGAGCTGTGTTCAGCCTGGATATATCCCGAGCCTATCCAGAAGAGGCGAAAGTCAAATCCTGGATGCGGGCGGTCACTCTCGAGCGGGGGAAGCGCGTCGCCATTCATGACCGGTACCAGTTCGATGAGGTGAAAGGGAACTTGCAGATGACTTTGATGAGCTGGCGGAAGCCCGTTCTCGAAGAGGAAGGAAAGATCAGGTTAGAGAATCCTGAAGGAATTAAAGGCTTGAAGCCTGTTTTCATTCTGTATGATCAAAACAGGTTCAGAGCCGAATTTGAAACGATTCATCTCGAAGATGCTCGGTTGAGGTCTTCCTGGGGGGATGAGCTGTTCAGAATAATCCTCACCGCCAGGCAGAGGCTTCTCAAAGACGAGTTCACAATTCGAATAGAACGCTAGAAAAGGATAAAATTCACTTCCCTTTTCTCCAGAACATGAAGGTCCCAATTATCGGAATGTGCGGAAGACGCGATTTTCGCATGGGGAACGTTCCCGCACTCACCAGACAGGCATCTTCGACTGTGTAGAAAGCCTTAGGATTGAATGTTTTTATGATCTCCGTGACTTTTTCAAAATCTTGGCGCTTGATAATCATGTAAATGACGTTCACTTTACCCTTGACGCCTTGAGCTTCCATGCTGGTCACACCATAGCCTTTTGACCGGAGGCGACCGATCAACTCAGTGGCATCTTTTTGCGTGATGATCCGGATGATTGAATTCCCTATCGCGATTCTCTTTTCGATCTGCAGGCCGATGAAAGTCCCCATGGCAAAACCCGCTCCGTAAGCGATGTAACAAACCCAGTTGTTCAAGTTCTGCATGATGACTCGTATAGCCAGAAGCCAGATGATCACTTCGACAAAACCGACCACCGGAGCCAGGAATTTGAGCCCTCTGGAGACAAAAACAATGCGGATTGTTCCTAAGCTGACATCAAGAACCCTGGCAAGAAATATTAGAAGAGGCAGAATAATCCATGTGAATGCATTCGAGCCAATCACTGACTCTGCGTTCATCCGAGTTCTCCTTGAATGATTTCTCGAAACCTTCTATATAATTATATATTTTTTTTCTTTTATGTCATGAGAATTCTAAATATTTCAAAGTAAAAAAATAAGTAGAAATGGGGGACAGAAAAAGTGCGCAATCGCCTATTATTCAATTTTTTTAATCCTCAAAACTGAAGAAGATAAGTATTTGAATGTCCCATCCATGCTGAAGTTGATCGGCTGGAATTCCTCCTCCAGAATCTCAGCAGATCACACATTTTTTATATAAAGCGATTCTTATGCTATCATATAGGCTGTTGTTGTCACCGGAAGGAGAAAAGATGAAGTTTCATACTGCACTTCGGCCCTGGGCGATAAGGCGCCTGGAGAAGATCGAACAGGTGGATCTGATCATCGGCATCCCCTGCTTCAACAATGACTCGACCGTCGACCATGTGATCGACATGGCCAGCGAGGGAATTGCCAAGCACTACCGAGATTTGAAAGCAGTGGTGATAATCTCCGACGGCGGTTCCACTGATGATACCAGAGAGATTGCCCGGGACAAGACTGTGTACCCGTTCATCGAAAAGCTAGTCACCATTTACCGGGGATTGCCGGGCAAAGGAAGTGCTCTCCGAATGATATTCGAATCCGCGAATTCGCTCGATGCCAAAGCCTGTGTTCTCTGCGATGCTGACCTGCGGAGCATCACACCAGATTGGATCAAGGCTCTTGCCGACCCTGTTTTGGAGCACGGACATGATTTTGTCGCGCCCGTTTATTCCAGGTATAAATACGACGCCACGATCACCAACAACATCGCTTATAACCTCACGCGGGCTCTATTCGGCAAGCGGGTTCGCCAGCCCATAGGAGGCGACTTCGGCCTCTCGCAGGAAATGATCGACCACTACTTCTACTGCGGCCAGGATATTTGGGTGACAGACATCGCCAAGTTCGGGATTGATATCTGGATGACGATCACAGCCATCGTATCCGGAAAGTCTGTATGTCAGGCCTATCTCGGGACCAAGGTGCATGATGTCAAAGACCCTCTGGAAAACCTCGGCCCCATGTTCAGGCAGGTGGTGCATCCGCTCTTCCAGCTTATGGAAACCTACGCCGAGTTATGGAAGGATATAAAAGAAAGCACTTCCGTTCCAGTGTACGGAGAGCCTCTCACACAGGAACCCGAGCCTTTCTCCGTTGATCTGCCGGGAATGGTAGAGAATTACAAGGAAGGATTTAAAAACCTATCTGTTTTCTGGGAAACAATCATCAACTCGGAAAGTTTCGCAGTCCTCAAATCCCTGGCCAAAAACAGGAAGAAAGACCATTTTTATATGCCCACGGAGGACTGGGTGAAGATAGTCTATGATTTCGCTTCTACTTTCCATCGCTGGAAGAGGGACAGAGGGAAGCTTGTCGAGATCATGCGTCCTCTGTATTATGCCCGTGTGGCTTCATTCATTAACGAGACCAAAGACATGAACAACGCCCAGGCAGAGGAAGTTATCGAAAGGCAGGCTCAGACGTTTGAACAATTGAAGCCGTACCTGCTCGAGATGTGGGACGAGGAATGATCTTTAAGTGCCATGAAAAAATCCACTCCATTGAAAATCCTGTTTGCTTCTTCTGAGGTCGCTCCGTTCGCCAAGACCGGCGGATTGGCCGACGTGTCTGGTTCTTTGCCCGCCGCCCTGGCTTCTTTGGGCCATCAAGTCGTTGTCGTCATGCCCCTCTACCGTTCCGTGATGGAGGGTCCGTTTGAATTAAAAAGTACGGAAGGGACGCTGGAGGTTCCTTACAGGGGGCAGGTTTTGAAAGATAAGGTTTTTTATTCCGAGCTCGAACCCAACCTTTCGATTTACTTTATTAGGAAAAATGAATTTTTTGACCGAAGTATGCTCTACAGTACACCCGAAGGAGACTACTTCGACAACGCGGACCGGTTCATTTACTTCAGCCGGGGAATCTTAAACCTGACCAAGCTTATCGGTTTCAAGCCGGACATCATCCACTGCAATGACTGGCAGACAAGTCTCGTCCCGTCTTACCTGAAGAGCCTGTATATGTATGATCCTTTTTTTGAGGGAGTGCGAACCATCCTCACCATCCATAACCTGGCGTACCAGGGAGTTTTTCCATCGGAATACATGGCTGTCAGTGGGCTGCCATCGGAGTTTTACTCGCTTAGCGGATTTGAGTATTACGGGAAGATGAATTTTTTAAAGGGGGGGATTGTCTTTGCTGATATCATCTCCACGGTGAGCAAGAAGTATGCCTCGGAGATACAGACTCCGGAATTCGGGCATGGATTGGAAGGCATCCTTAAGGAGAGGAGCGGCGATGTCCACGGTGTGCTGAACGGCGTCGATTATAGAGAATGGAATCCTGAAACAGACTCCCACATCATCGTTAACTACAACGAAAAAGATTTGTCAGGCAAAGTGAAATGTAAAAAAGACCTGATCAAGGTTTTCAAGTTGAAGGGTTCTGAAAATACTCCGCTCGTTGGGATCGTCAGCCGGCTGGCCGCACAGAAGGGATTCGATATCCTCACCGAAGCTGTGGATAAGCTGGTGGAGCTTGGGTTCCTTATGGTTCTACTGGGAACCGGTGATGAAATCTATGAGAAGGAGTTTAAGGAGATAGGAAAGAAACATAGGGGACGCGTCGGAGTCAAGATCGCTTTTGATAATGCGCTGGCCCACAAGATCGAAGCCGGAACAGATATGTTCCTCATGCCTTCACGCTATGAGCCATGCGGACTGAATCAAATGTACAGCATGAAGTATGGGACCATTCCTGTGGTGCGTGCCACCGGGGGTCTGGATGACACCATAAAAGAATTTGACACCAAGACCGGGATCGGGAATGGTTTTAAATTTGCTGAGTACTCCTCGCAGGCCTTGATAAATAAGATGAAAAGAGCGCTGGATGTTTACCGCAACCAAAAGCTCTGGTTGAGACTGGTCATGAACAGCATGAAGGAAGACTTTTCATGGCAGAGATCAGCTCGGACATATGAAAAGATATACCAGAAAGCCTTGGCCAGAAAGTAGGATTTCTATTCCAGAAGATCCTGCGATTCTGAGGAACGAGGTCGGACCGGAATTATATCTGGATTTGCCGGAGATGGGAAAGAAAGGACTGCTGTCCTAGCGTTTTGGCTGTAGTAAGGTTTGAGAGGTCATTTCGTGGCCCAAAAAAAGGAAAAGCCGCTTCAAATGCCTGATACAAAAAAAGTAGGCCATGTGGTTCACGGACCAACTCTGTTTTCCGATTATGACATTTATCTGTTCAAACAGGGAAGTTCTTTCCAGTTATACGAGAAGATGGGATCGCATCTGATGACTGTGGAGACCAAAAAGGGTGTTTATTTTGCTCTGTGGGCCCCGAACGCCGAAAGGGTCAGCGTGATTGGAGATTTCAACGAGTGGGATCCGGAGGCTCATTCTCTGGCGATCAGATGGGATGGATCGGGAATCTGGGAAGGATTCATTCCCGGCTTGGCCAAGGGAGAGCTTTACAAGTTTAACGTCGCCTCAAGGAAGAGGAAATACAGAGTGGATAAAGGAGATCCCTTCGGTTTTTACTGGGAAATCTCTCCCCGAACGGCTTCCGTCGTCTGGGATCTGGATTATGAGTGGAATGATGAGAAGTGGATGTCAGCGCGCGGCCAGCACAACCCCCTGGATTCTCCTGTATCTGTCTATGAGGTTCACCTGGGTTCCTGGAGGAGGATTCCTGAAGAAGAGAACCGTGTTTTGAATTATAAGGAGCTGGCGTCTCAGCTTGTGGAATACGTGAAGGACATGGGCTTCACACATGTTGAATTTTTACCGGTAATGGAACATCCTTTCTACGGGTCCTGGGGATACCAGGTGGGAGGATATTTTGCTCCCACCAGCCGGTACGGCAATCCCCAAGACTTCATGTTTCTCATCGATTGTCTACATCAGAATGATATAGGGGTGATCCTGGACTGGGTCCCATCCCATTTCCCTTCCGATGAACATGGGCTGACCTATTTTGACGGAACACACCTTTACGAACATAAAGATCCAAGAAAGGGTTTTCATCCGGATTGGAAAAGTAACATTTTTAATTATGGCCGGAATGAAGTGAAGAATTTTCTCATAAGCAACGCCTTTTTCTGGGTGGACAAGTATCATGCGGACGGGATTAGGTTAGATGCCGTAGCTTCCATGCTCTACCTGGACTATTCCAGGAAAGAAGGCGAGTGGATTCCCAATGAATTCGGAGGAAGGGAGAACCTCGAGGCCATTTCCTTTATCAAACGGCTGAACGAAGCCCTCTATCAGAGGTTCCCGGATGTCCAGATGATAGCCGAGGAATCAACAGCCTGGCCTATGGTAACTAAGCCCGTCTATCTCGGTGGTCTGGGATTTGGGATGAAATGGAACATGGGCTGGATGCACGATATCCTGGAGTACTTTTCTAAAAATCCCGTTCACCGCAAACATCACCACAACCAGCTCACGTTCAGCATATGGTATGCTTTCTTTGAAAATTTTATCCTACCCCTCTCCCACGATGAGGTGGTCCATGAAAAAAGCTCTCTGCTGAGCAAGATGCCAGGAGATGACTGGCAGAAGTTCGCCAACCTCCGTCTTCTCCTTGGATATCTCTATACTCATCCGGGAAAAAAACTCCTGTTTATGGGGGGGGAGTTTGGACAGAGAAAAGAGTGGATTCATGATGAGAGTCTGGAATGGCACCTGCTCCAGTACGCACCTCATCAAGGGATTCAGAGATGGGTCAGGGATTTGAATCGATTCTATCGGAGCGAGCCGGCCCTGTACGAGCTTGATTTTGTTCCGGGTGGCTTTGAGTGGATAGATATCAGTGACTGGGAAAAGAGTATCATCGGTTTCGTGAGAAAAGGGAAGACATCCAGTGACACCATAGCCGCTGTGTGTAATTTCACCCCCATTATGCGGTCCAATTACAGGGTTGGTGTTCCTTCGGACGGATTCTGGAGGGAAGCGCTCAACAGCGATGCAGAGGTGTACGGAGGGAGCGGGCATGGCAATCTAGGCGGAGTTGAGGCGGAGAACAAGAAGGCTCATGGCAGACCCTATTCTATTTCCTTGAGCTTGCCGCCCTTGAGCATCCTTATTCTTAAAAAGGATTAGTGAGAGAATGGATGCTTTCACTTCAAGGAAAAGATATAAGGATCCTAAAAGGAATTGATAAAACCAGGCCAGAGCAAGGGTCACTTTGTTAAATAATCCGCATCTTTTCTAACAGTTGGATAGATACAGGTCAACCATTTATCGTTTTGTTCTGAACCTTCGATCAAGCAAAAAGCAACTCTGCGGAAAAAAATGAAAGATTAAAATTTTATCTTTACTATTGACATATGAAACTATGATACAATATAGCTAAATTATAGATTCAAACATCAGCGAAAATTACTTCTTCGGAGTGAAATAAAATTGAACAGGAGAACATCATGAAAGAAAAAGTGGGAGAAACTGCAGGACAGATATGGGATCTTCTAAAGAAAAAAGGAGAAGTTAACATGGCCGAGGTGCCCAAACTTCTCAAAGAGAAATCCGCTGTTGTCTATCAAGCCATCGGCTGGCTTGCCCGTGAGAATAAAATCGAGTACCGAAAAGCAGCCACAAAGACATTCGTTTCCCTAGCTGAGTCTGAGAAAATTCTGTAGCTGTCCTCTTGCCAGACCCAAAATATGTCAGACCGATAAAAGGGAGAAAAATTCAAAAAGACGTTCAAAATATTTGAGTTGAAATTCAATAATTCGGTCTCTCACATAGAGAGAATCCGGCACTTCCGTTCTCCAAAATAGACATTTCAGGATGAAGGACTACATCTGCATTCACGGTCATTTTTACCAGCCACCAAGAGAGAATCCCTGGTTGGAAGAAGTCGAGGTCCAGGATTCGGCCTATCCCTTCCACGATTGGAATGAGCGCATTGCCGCCGAATGCTATGCTCCGAACTCTGCATCTCGTATTCTTGATTCAGAAAAAAAAATCGTCGACATCATCAATAACTACGCTAAGATAAGCTTTAATTTTGGCCCTACCCTTCTTTCCTGGATGGAAAAGAACACTCCTGAAGTTTACCGGGCTGTTATCGACGCAGATAAAGAGAGCCAGGGCCGGTTTTCTGGGCATGGCTCTGCTCTTTCCCAGGCTTACAGCCATATGATCATGCCGCTGGCGAACTCCAGGGATAAACGCACCCAGATCGTCTGGGGGATAAAGGATTTTGTGCACCGGTTTGGAAGGAAGCCTGAAGGGATGTGGCTGCCGGAGGCAGCTGTGGATGTCGAAACTCTGGATATAATGGCCGAATGCGGAATCGGATTCACTGTTCTTGCCCCTCACCAGGCCAAACGATTCCGAAAAATTGGCGAAAAAGATTGGACCGATGCAAAAAAAGGAACGATAGACACTCGGTCGGTGTATCGGTGCCTTCTTCCTTCAGGAAGAACTATTTTCCTCTTTTTCTATGATGGCGTGATATCCAACGAGATTGCATTTGGTGATTTATTAAAGGATGGAGAAAAGTTTGCCCAAAGATTGCAGGCCGCATTCTCAAAAGGGCAAAATAGACCTCAGATCGTTCACATCGCCACCGATGGGGAGACGTTTGGGCACCACCACCGTTTCGGTGAGATGGCCCTGGCCTACTGTCTTGACCGGATCGAAACAAGCCGCTCCACCTTCCTCACTGTGTATGGAGAGCATATGGAGAAATATCCTCCCGACTATGAGGTGGAAATAGTGGAAAACACTTCCTGGAGCTGCGTTCATGGAGTGGAAAGGTGGAGGAGTCATTGTGGATGCAGCACTGGACGTCACCCCGGCTGGACACAAAAATGGCGCACCCCTCTCCGGGAAGCCATGGATTGGCTCAGAGATCGATTGGATTCAGTTTACCAGGACAGGATGTCAGCTCTTACGGAAGATCCTTGGAAAGCAAGAGAAGATTACATAGATGTGGTTCTGGACAGGTCAAAGGAAAATGTGGAAGTCTTTTTCCGTGATCATATGTCTTCGATGCTTTCTCTGGGGAAAAAAATAGAAGCCTTGAAACTTCTGGAGATGCAGCGGAATTCCATGCTCGGGTTTACGAGCTGCGGCTGGTTTTTTGATGACATTTCAGGTATTGAAGCTGTCCAGGTGATGCAGTATGCCGCTCGAGCCATCCAGCTAACAAGGGACACAGGAGGAGAGGATTTTGAGGCGGAATTCATTAATATCCTTGAGAAAGCTCCCAGCAATGTCCCTAAGTTCAAGAATGGAGCCGCCGTTTATGAAAAACTTGTCCAGCCTGCTGTCCTGGATCTTATCCGAGTGGGAGTTCATTATGCGGTGTCGTCTCTGTTCGAGGAGTATCCTGAGACAATAAAGATCGGAGCCTACATCTCCAGCAGTGATATCTATGATTTGACAGAATCTGGGCGAGAGAAGCTGGCAGTGGGAAAAGCCCGTTTGCTATCAGAAATCACCTGGGATGAGGAAAACATAAGCTTTGCTGTCCTGCATTTTGGCGACCACAATCTCATTGGAGGCGCCAGAAAGTTTACCGATGATTCTTCCTTTTTGTCACTGCAAGGGGAAATAAAAGAGGCCTTTACTAAGAGCGACATACCTGAGGTGATCCGTTTGATGGATAAGCATTTTGGAACCCACAATTATTCTCTTTGGCACTTATTCAAGGATGAAAAGCGAAAGGTGCTGAATCAAGTCCTCACTTCCACGCTGGAGGAGATGGAGACATCCTTCCGACAGCTTTATGAGGATCAGTACTCCGTGATGCAGGCTTTGAGAGAGAACCGAGTTCCTCTGCCCAGGGCATTTTCAACCACCGTTGAGTTCATCCTCAACACGGATTTCCGAAGGCTAATGGAGGATGAGGAGTTTGACATGGAGCGTCTTCAAAACCTGGTTGAAGAGTTTACAAAGTGGGGCCTTCAACCCGATAGAGCTCTATTAAGCTTCGTCACCAGCAAAAAAGTCGACCGGCTCATGGAAGAAATTTCTGAAAAACCGCAGAACCTTTCTCTCTGGAAGACTGTGATTGATTTTTTGGAGATTCTGAGAGATTTCCCGTTGGATTTAGACCTGTGGAGGAGCCAGAATATCTACTTCAAGGTCTGCCATCAATTGAGAAGTGAAATGGAAAAAAGAAGCCGTGACGGCAACGAGGATGCGCAAAAATGGGTGGATTACCTTAGCATGATGGGAGAATACCTGAGAGTGAAATGTCTCTAATATCCTTGGTCGCAGGCAAGGTGATACACAATTCTGAAATTTCCTTTAAAGGTGAGAGAAAAGAATGAGAGAAAGAGGGAGCGGCATCTTCCTTCATATCACATCCCTTCCTTCAATTTTCGGCATCGGAGACTTGGGGCCCTGGGCCTACAGGTTTGTGGATTTTTTGGCGGAGGCGAAACAAGGTTACTGGCAGATTCTTCCTTTGAATCCCACTGAGCCCGCGTTCGGGAATTCCCCTTACCACAGCTATTCCGCTTTTGCCTGCAATCCTTTGCTCCTCAGCCCGGATCTGATGTTCCGGGAAGGACTGCTCACTGAGGAAGACATTATTCCAGACAAACGCTTTTGTTCCAAGCGTGTTGACTACAATTCTGTCGTTGCCTTCAAGAGAAAACTCTTTCAAACAGCCTTCCAGCGTTTTGAACAGAGAAAAGACAAGCATGACTTTGAACAATTCTGCGGGGAAAACAGTTCATGGCTGGATGATTTTGCCTTTTTCCTGGCTTTGAAAGAACATTTCAAAAAAAAGGTCTGGTCCGATTGGCCCCTGGATGTAAGGGATAGACAGGAGGGAGCTCTCCTGCCGTTGAAGAAGGCGCTTCATGATAAGATGGAAAAAGAGAAATTTCTTCAGTATATGATTATCCAGCAGTGGAACGCCCTGAGAAACTACTGTCAGGAGAAAGGCATACGGATCATCGGAGACATTCCCGTTTATGTCAACTATGATAGCGTTGACCTCTGGACGCATCCCGAGCTCTTTAAGCTGGACCAGGCCAAAAGGCCTTACGCAGTTGCTGGTGTTCCGCCTGATTATTTCAGCGCGATCGGCCAGTTTTGGGGAAATCCCCTTTACCGCTGGGACATTCTGCAGGAGAGGGAATATGACTGGTGGGTCCAGAGAGTGGGCCATAACCTGAGGCTATTTGATGTCGTCAGGATCGACCACTTCCGTGGCTTTGTGGGGTACTGGGAAATCCCGGCCGATGAGAATAATGCTGTCAAAGGGGAGTGGAAGATGGCTCCGGCTGAAGATTTTTTCCGTGTCTTGAAGGATAAAAATCCACACCTGCCCCTTATTGCGGAGGACCTGGGCATCATTACTCCAGATGTAAGAGAAGTGATGGAGCATTTCGCTTTTCCAGGGATGAAAGTTCTCCTTTTTGCCTTTGGAGAGGATGATTCCATGCATCCCTATCTTCCCCACACTTACGATGAGAATTGCGTGGTTTACACGGGGACCCACGATAACAACACGGTGAGAGGATGGTTTGAGCGAGAGGCCAAACCGGCGGAGAAAAAAAGGGTGTTTCGTTATATAGGCCGCAAGGTCAAAAAAAGAGAAATCCACTGGGAATTCATAAGGTTGGCCATGCAGTCAGTGGCCAAAACAGCGGTCATACCCATGCAGGATGTTCTGGGTCTGGGGAAGGAAGCCAGGATGAACCTTCCGGCGACCGGCAAGGGCAACTGGGAATGGCGGCTTTTACCCTCTCAGATCACATCTCATCTGGCAAAGAAAATCTCAAGTATAACTGAGACCTATGGAAGAGCCTATTTATCTTTGGCTTCCCGCAAAAACTGAGCGGCCTCCTCTGGTATGCTGGGATTGATGTAGAAGCCGCTTCCCCATTCGAAGCCCGCTATTCGAGTCATGCGGGGAATGATCTCAATATGCCAGTGATAATCGTACTTGAGAGTTTCCCATTTTCCGGCGAGCTTCGGTTTAGCCTCGGTATTCGGAGATGTGTTCAGGACATAATTGTAGGGTGGGTCTTGAAGTACTATTTTGAGACGGTACAGGATATCCTTGATGAATGAGGAGAATTTCTCCAGGTCTTCATCAGAAGCCTCTGCATAGCTGTGGTTGTGTTGGATGGGCGCGATGAACACTTCGAACGGAAACCGTGAGGCATAAGGAGCGACAGCGATAAATCCGTTTTCTTGGGCGATAACTCTTTTTTTATCAAATATATCCTGCTGGATTAGGTCACATATCAAGCAGCGCTCTTTGATGTCGTAATGTTTCTTCGCGGTCTCAAGTTTAATCTTGACGTTCTGCGGTACGATCGGTGTGGCAATCAACTGAGAATGGGAATGGGCCAGAGACGCGCCCGCTCTTTTGCCGTGATTCTTGAAAACAAGGACATATTTAAACCGAGTGTCCTTGTAAAGGTCTCTCAATCGTCCCCGGTAGGCCTGAAGAACCCATTTGAATTGTTCTTCAGGGAGGTCAGCAAAAGTCACATCATGAATCGGAGTTTGGATGATGACCTCATGAGCTCCCACGCCTTCGATCATATCGTAGTAACCAACGCCGGTCCTTTTTCCCTCTGGCCCGATGTTGAGCGCGGGAAATTTATTGGGAACCACTCTCACTTTCCACCCAGGTGTGTTGGGTTGTGTATGAGGATCTCTGACGGCCCATATCTCGGGTGGCGTCTGGGATTCGTTCCCTTCACAAAAGGGGCAGAGCTTGATGTGGTTGTATTTGGTGGTGTCATGTAAATCCGATGGGCGTGCCGTCCGTTCTGTGGATATGATGACCCAGCGGTCCTGCAAAGGATCATACCTGAATTCTGGCATTTCTATCTCCTTCTTATCATTAGATCACTTTTCCATCCGGAATGACCGCATTTTTAGGGATGACAATGATCCCATCACGAATCACGGAATTTTCTAAATCTTCATCTCTTATATTACGGGAGTTGATGAGCCTAACTCCATTCCCAATCCGTACATTTTTATCGATGATGGCATTGCGAATTTCGCAGTTTTTGCCAATTCCGACATCGGGAATTCCTTCTTTTTTATTTTGAGAGAATTCTTGTTCCGATTCGAAAAAATCCGCGCCCATGAGGACTGCGCGCTCTATCATGGAGTTCTCCCCGATACGGGATCGAATCCCGATGATGGACTGGTTTATTCTGGCGCGGTCGATGATGCTCCCTTCGCACAGAATGGAATTCTGGACTTCAGAAAATATAATTTTGGAACCGGGAAGGAAGCGGGCGTGGCTGAAGATCAACCTGTCTTCATCATAAAAATTGAATTGAGGCAGCGGCTGGGTTAGGTCAAGATGGGCTTCAAAGAAGCTGCGAATCGTCCCGATGTCTTTCCAGTAGCCATCGAAAAAGTAGGCATAGACATCATGCTGACTCAAAGCAGAGGGAATAACCTCTCGACCGAAATCCTCTAAGGTGGTACTGGACAACAGCTCGTTCAGGATCTCCCACTTGAATAGATAAATTCCCATGGAAGCCAGATGAGTCCTTCCGGCGGCCTCAAGATGAAACTGGCTGAAGATCTTCTCATCCACTTGTGTGATATCCAGCAAGGATGGCTCTCTTGGCTTTTCGTGGAATTCGGAGATTCTCCCGTTTTTCTCAACTTTCATCACGCCGAATTCCGACGCTCTATCGTAAGGAACAGGATAAACGGATATGCTGACATCTGCGTTTTTTTCCAGGTGAAAGTCAATGAATTTGCGGTAGTCCATACGATAGAGATGGTCGCCCGAGAGAATAAGGACCAGGTCCCCTTCAGTGCGCAGGAACCGCAGGTTTTGCCGGACCGCATCAGCTGTTCCCTGATACCAATCCGGACTTTCCAGGGTTTGGGTAGCGGAAAGAACCGTGATGAAGTCTTTGCTGAAGTTATCAAAGTGGTAGGTAAGGAAAATATGACGGTGAAGCGATTCGCTGCTGAACTGGGTGAGTACGAAGATCTTGCGCAGCCCTGAATGGACGCAGTTGCTGATCGGAAAATCGATGAGACGGAACCTTCCCGCGATCGGGACTGCGGGTTTGCTCCTTTTTTTGGTGAGAGGATAAAGCCGACTTCCCTGGCCGCCGGCCAGAATAATCGTTATAACCTTGGCCACAGAAGCATTACCTTTTCTTTATATAGAGAGAAATTTAACGAAAATGAATCAAAAAGTAAAGGGATTTTACTCTGTCTATACGTTCTCCTGCTCCACCGTTTCTTTCAGTTTGTCGAGAAAGTCGGGGATAGCGGATGTCACGCGGTTCCAGTTGGGAATAAGAGGCAGGTAAAGAGGATTCTCCTGAAACTCTTTTCCTGCGATCTGGATGGCCTTGGTGAATGCCTCCACCATCGTTGTCTCCTGGTGGCGGTCAAAATGGAGCCCATTGATCGCCGCGTCATCGTGGTAGCGTTTGATAGCGTCCTGAGCGGTGCGGAGGTAATTGACCACAAGGGTGTTGAGAAGGCTTTCGCTCATAGCCGCTCCCTCGATAGCGAGATTCCTGAGGATGGCCTTGGCGATGTCGATGGACATCTTCATCAACCCTGTCTTAGGATTCTCGGCAGAGAGGGGCTGATGCTTGTGTTCATAGGTTTCGCAGAGTTCGACCTGACAGATTCTTTTAAGGGCACAGTTGCGGTAGACTTCTGCCAGCGTCTCGATTTCTATTCCCCAGTCCGCAGGGATGCGGTTGATCCGGGCCAGGTCTGCGCTCATCGAGAATTCTCCTGCCAGTGGGTAGCGGAAACTGTCTAAGTAGACAAGCAGAGGCAGAGGCCCGAACAGCTTTTCCAGACTTCGGATGATCGGGGTGACGAACAGGCGGGTCACCCGGCCGTGCATGCGGTTGGTGACGCGGGCGTAATATCCCTTACAGAAAGCATAATCTATGTTGGGGGATGCCACCGGATAACACAGCCTTCCCAGAAGTTCTCTGGAATAATTAACGATGTCGCAGTCATGGAGCGCAATGACTTTGCTCTCTTCTCGAGAAAGAATATAACCGTAAGCCGTCCAGCAGGAACGGCCTTTGCCATCCTCACCCACAAAGAGCCCATTCTTTTCTAAAAGTCTGTAAAGTTTTCCGATGGCTGGACCGGTGTTCCAGATAATCCGGGTCCTTTGCGGAAAAGTGGAGAAGAACTTTTTGGCTCTTTTAAACTGTTCTGCATCTGTCCTTCCCATGGTCACCACGATCTCATTGAGGTAGGTCACATTTTGGATATCCTCGACGATTTGTTTTATGGCCGGGGCTTCCAGCTCCGCATACGTGGAGGGAAGAACCAGAGCTACCGGACGGTGGCGGTTGAATTCCGTCAGTTCATTTTCCATCCGGTCCAGATCGACATTTCCGAACCTGTGGAACGTGGTCACGACTCCGGTTTGATAAAAATCTGCCATTTTACTCTCCTTTGATGAAGATTCAAGCGCTATACAGTTGTATTCACTAATTCCAATACGGCTTCATTCCAACCGGCGGGGCCGATCCCGGGAGCGAAACGCAAGCTGGGAAGTTTGACCTCCGGATCATAGCTTCCATCCGGCTTTTGAACCAGGACCGGGTGATCCGCAGCCCGGAGCATGGACTGGTCATTGAGACTGTCTCCCAGGGCGATGGTCTCGATATGTTCTGAGTTTTTCCTGTAAATATCCGTGAGCAGCCTGAACGCGACTCCCTTGTCGTTTTCTCCCATGAGATGAAAGAAGCGTCCGCCGCGAGTGACCTGAAAGTTGGAGAGGCCGGCTGCCTTCTGTATTTTTTTGAGTAGGTTTTCTTCATCCAGAAGAAAAGGCTCATCGTATTCTCTTTTTTTAGCCAGCCTGGCCTCCTCTGTGGATAAACCACAGAGGCGGGCTACCTCCTCATCGGACAAATCCCCGAATCCTTTAAGCGCGAGCCCGAGGGAGTCGCGAATCCGGCTCAGGATTTCTCTGAGATGAGAATAGGGTGTGCCGAGTTCGATGACGAGGTAATTGTTTTTTTCTCTTTCAAAGCAAAATTTGTGAGAGAAATATCCTTTAGGGATGAAAATGGCACCGCCGTTTTCAGAGATGAAAGGATGGTCATTCTGCAGCTCCTGCCTCCACTTCTCGATTTCAGCCCTGGTCTTGCTGGTGCAGATGATGAGAGGGATGTGTCTCTCTTTTAAGGCCTTCAAGGCAGGAAGAGCCGGCTTGAAGGAATAGGTGTGGTGGTCCAGGAGAGTCCCGTCCAGGTCTGTGAAAATAAGCACGGAAGAGTGTTTTTGAGTGTGAATTCCAGCCAAAATTTCTCCCCGAATGATTTAATTTAATGGATTAGCGCTGAATAATAGTATGTTTTCATCATCATATTAATGAAATTGTTTTCTATTGTCAAAGCAACAGGTAAAACACGCTGAGATGGAACCGGTGTACATGCTCAATAATTCGGTAACGCTTTTTGAGTGTCATTTCGAACGGAGTGGAACATTCTCATGAAAATTAATGTATTCTCTCTTATGGGATTGCCACGCTGAGCTCGCAATGACACTTTTATCTTTGACAGATAGAAAAAAGTTTTACCTAATGACTGAGCATAAACAACCGGTCCATTTAAAATTACTTTGCGAGCGGGTGAAATGTCAGCTAAAATACCTTTGGGGACGAGCGAGGATTGATTTTCAAAAGCAATTTGAATACAAATGCATAAGATGGTTTTAGGAAGGATAAGATCAATCCCGCGGATTAATACTCGAGGAGGGCGATAAAATGAGCAGCCGGCTTGTGGTTTACGGCCCGAATGATGTGCTCAAGGGGCTCGCAAAATACCCGACCACGTTGGCCACGGATAAGAAAAAATAATAAAATCATGAGAATGATCAGATTATCCAAAATATCTCATATAAATTTCTGTTTTTTTTCATAAGGGAGGAACAAATTGTCCAATTCAAGTGAAAAACCAATCGGAGGGGCAGAGCTTTCTTCGGGAAGACCTGTTTATGAAAATGCGATGAAAAAAGTGTTTCATTTTAGGAAAAGGAGGTCCAAAAAGACAGGGCTTCCTCCAGGAACTCCGGTCTATGTCGGCGAGAGAAAGGATGAAAAGGTCAGGATTTCAGTCCTGGATTATGACGAGAAGCAGTGCCAAGAAAAGGAAGTCAAAGATGTCGAGGAATGTTTTCCGTTTAAAGACACATCCACGGTCACCTGGATCAACATCGACGGTATCCATAAGGTCGATATTATCGAGAAGATTGGGAAAAATTTTGGCCTTCATCCTCTCATTCTTGAGGACATAGTAAATACCGAGCAGCGGCCCAAAATCGAAGATTTCGGTGATTACATGTATATTGTGCTCAAAATGCTCTATCATGATGAGAATACCGGGGAGATCAAAATCGAACAGGTCAGCCTGATCCTAGGCGAGAATTTCGTTATCTCCTTCCAGGAAAGGGAGGGAGATATCTTCAACCCCGTGAGAGAGAGGATAAGAAAAGGAAAAGGACGCATCCGGAAGATGAAGGCAGATTATCTGGCTTATGTCCTGCTGGATGCGATTGTCGACAGTTACTTTTTTATCCTGGAAAAGACAGGAGAACAGATCGAGGACCTCGAGGAAAAAGTCGTATCCCAACCTAAACCTGAGACTCTGCAGGAAATCCACAAGTTAAAAAGAATGATGATTTTTTTGCGAAGGTCAGTGTGGCCTCTCAGAGAGGTCATCAGCATTATCGAAAGAGGAGAGTCATCCCTCATCCAGGAATCGACACGTATCTATCTCCGTGATGTTTATGACCATACGATTCAGGTGATCGATTCAGTCGAGACTTTCCGCGACATGCTTTCCGGGATGCATGATACTTACCTCTCGAGTATCAGCAACCGGATGAACGAGATCATGAAGGTGTTGACCATCATCGCCACGATATTCATCCCGTTGACTTTTATCGCGGGAATTTACGGCATGAATTTTAAATTCATGCCTGAGCTCGATTTGAGCTGGGGATACTTTGCTGTCTGGATAGTGATGGGCGCCGTGGCGGTGTTGATGGTGATTTTCTTCAGAAGAAAAAAGTGGTTATAGAACGCTGTGAAAGTGGAGATGAGTTTGGGCTGTGTTTAACTTCATGATCTTCAGAAGAGCCCATTGAACAAGGGATCGAAATGGGCAAAGAGGAGGGAATCAAATGGAGATTGTTCAAACATTCGCTGAATATGTTGCCCTTTTTTTAGAGGGCGTTGCTGTTCTGGTGATAATCATCGGAGCTGTCCAATCCTTAGTGATATACATACGGCAGGGTCTCATAAAAAGAACAGAATTAATCACTCTAATGCAGAGTCGTTTTAAACTCGGTCTCTCCCTATCTCTCGGACTCGGATTTTTGGTGGGGGCAGATGTGATTAAAACAGCGATCTCGCCCACATGGACGGAAATTGGGCAGCTTGCCGCCATTGTGGCCATACGTATTGTTCTCAATTTCTTCCTGATGCGGGATATGAGTATTGTCGAAGAGAAGATGAAGCCCTAAATTAATCTTGGCTGTGTGGCTTTTTGACTCTTGAGTTATGGTTCCTAGGCTTTGCGATCAACCTATTCACTCAATTTTTTGCCGCAGTGCGGGCAGGCCTTCCAGCCCTTTTCGGTGGGCTTTCCGCATTCAGGACAAACCGAATGGATCTTTGCGGCGCAGTAGGGACAAAAAACATAAGTCGAGGAGACCAGTTTCTCGCATTTTGGGCAGGTTTGTGTGGCCGGTTCTGATTTAGGAGCAAAAGCCGCATCCGACCGGAGGATCAGATAGATGATCAATCCGATTATATTGCCGATAAACACCAGCAGAGCCCACAATATTCCGTTCATTCCGCGGCGTTCCGCATCCCTGTACACCCAGACGATCACGAGTATCCATATGATCAGCAGTGCAAAAGAAAAGAGGGATGTGATGGAATAACGAAACGCAGAAGGATCGAAATAAAATGCCTTGAAATCCGGGAGACGGATTGATTTGATGGCTCCAGAAAAATGGCCAAATGGAGCAAATAAAAAAGGAGTAATATTCACCGCCAGCCATATAATAGCAATCACTAATAGGATGAGCCCTATTGTTTTTCCTGCTGATGTTGCCATGTTGACCTCCTTAGCCTTGCCCGAACCATTCTCGCGGCAAGGAATGATTTTCTATTTTAAGATGCATTGGCATTCATTGGGAAACCGCTGATATCCTGTTTTTTAGAACGGTATTTACGGATCAATACCGGCGCGAAGAAAAGCATCACGGCGTTCTGGATGACGAGTGTCAGGACCGCGGCTGATTTGAACGTCAGGCTTTCGTCCAGCTTGATTTCGCTTATAACAGGGATTGTGATGAACATAGTCAGGAGCGTGAGCGCAATGAGAACGGCCCAGACAAATATTGGGATGGGGCTGGCAGAAGCGCGAAGGGTGGATTTTCTCGCTTCGAATTGTTTTTTCAGCTCGGCATAGCATCTCTCCCGCGTTTTTTCCGCCAATTCAGGCGGAAGAACGGGCTTCGGCATGGCTTTCACGCCCATCCAGATTTTTTTAATGTCGTCCCGGAGTTGAGCACACTGTGCACAGTCGGCCAGGTGCTCTTCGACTATCTTGACCTCTTCCGGGCTCAACTCCTCATCCGAGGAAGCCATGATCAAGCGCTCGATGTCTTTACACCGCATTTGATTTCCTCATTATTGTTGGATTTTGTTTTATATTTGGAGAGCTCCTGTCGGAGCTTCTTGACAGCACGGTACATCAAGGATTTGACCGTACCGATGGGAACGTTGAGAATCTCGCTGATTTCCGCCTGCCGGAAACCCGCGATCTCTTTGAGCACGAACACGCGCCGCTGCCTCTCCGGGAGATTGTCCAGTGCCAGGCCGATGTCTTTTCCGATTTCTGCCTGGAACGCGTGATCGGATGAGTTCTTTACAGGCTTTTCTGCTAAAAAGGCGAATTCCGCATCTGCCTCATGCGCTTTCGATTTCTGGAACACAAACAGCCTGCGGATCCGCTTTTTCCGCAGCCCGTCTCTATAAAGGTTAACGACAATCGTGAATATCCAGGCTTTTATACTTTGCATGTTTACCTTTTCTGGGAGATTCTTTATGATGCGGAGCCAGGCCTCCTGATAGAGGTCCTCAGCATCCCCGCGGTCTTTCGTGAGATAGCAGGCAAAACTGAAGACATCATTCTGATATTTTTCGTACAATTCATCAAACGTCGGATGGATAACCTGAGCTGCTGCATGGTCGTAGTCCTTGGCACCGAGTTCCATAAATTTGTCTGATCTTTTATGAAATTTCATTACCTAAGACGTATGAGGTCGAAAAAAGTTCTATCCTGAGATAAAGAGTGCCAGCAGGGTCCTGAATACAGGACCAAGCACCATCGAAAACATATTCCTGCTTTCCAACGGACAGTATTCAATGAACGTAAAGCTTGAAATTTATTCGTGATATATTATAAAATTCAATCATCTAAAAATAAGCAAAATTTTTATGTGTGCGAATGAGCGGGGCGCAATTTTTTACTCAGGTCTGGTTGTGTGCAATCCTCTGGCACGCATCAGAGCTCGTACGAAGTCAAGTTATTAAGATATTCTCATAAAAGGACGAGAAGAATCAAGAATAGGTAATTAGAATAAGGGAGGAAGTGATGAGAAAAAATAAGAGTGTGTTTTTCGTAGTATTAGCTTTGTGGGCCGGATTATTTTTTATGAACGCCTGCGGCGGTGGCAATGGGACTGACGGAGATGGAACGACCACGCCTTCACCGCCCGGTGCCCCGACGATCGAGGATATTTATTCAGAGAACCGGGAGCTGGCCATCCTCTGGAATGTGGTCAATAATGCGGACACCTACACACTCTACTGGAACACTACCGGAAATGTAACCACATCGGATTCCAGCGTGACGAGCCTTCGGGCTCCCTACTACGTCCATACAGGATTGAGTTTGTTCAAGACCTATTCCTACGCAGTCACCGCCGTCAATGCGGGCGGAGCGAGCGGGCTCTCGAATGAGATGAGCGCATTGGCTGCGGGAGTTCCTGCGGAGTTATGGAAGAGGATCGCGGCGGATGCCCAGGATGGAGACAATCTTGGATTTTCTATGGGTTTAAGCGGAGATTACGCCGTGGCCGGCGCGATGAGTGAAGACGGTGGCGGAACTAATCGCGGAGCTGCCTACGTCTTCGAGCGGGACTATGGGGGGAATGACAACTGGGGACAGGTGGCGAAGCTGACGGCTTCGGATGCCGAAGATAATGATGATTTTGGTTTTTCTGTGGCTATAGACGGAGATTATGTCGTGGTCGGCGCAATTTTAGAAGATGGTCTCGGGACCGACCACGGAGCCGCTTATGTCTTCTACCGGAACCAGGGCGGCACTGATAACTGGGGGGAAGTCGCGAAGCTGACGGCTTCGGATGCTGCAACGTTTGATAATTTTGGTCGTTCTGTGGCTGTTGAGGGAGATTATGTCGTGGTCGGTGCACATCTAGAAGACGGTCTCGGGACAAACCGTGGAGCCGCTTATGTCTTTTACCGGAACCAGGGCGGCACGGATAACTGGGGACAGGTGGTGAAGCTGACGGCTTCGGATGCCGAGGATAATGATCAATTTGGTTATTCTGTGGGCATGAGTGGGGATAGTGTCCTGGTGGGAGCGCGCTATGAAGACGGTCTCGGGACCAATCGTGGAGCCGCCTATGTCTTCAATCGAAATCAGGGTGGAGCCGACAACTGGGGCCAAGTGATAAAGCTCACAGCCTCGAGTCCTGAGGATGCGGCTTATTTTGGCCATTCTGTGACTCTCAGCGGGGATTTCGCCGTGGTCGGCGCGTATGGGGAAGACGGTACCGGAACCAGTCTTGGAGCCGCCTACATTTTCGATAAGGACTTTGGTGGAACGAACAACTGGGGACAAGTAGCCCGGCTCACGGCCTCGGATGGCGAGAATGTCGATGAGTTTGGCTCTTCTGTGGCCATAGATGGAGATTATGTCATAGTCGGGACATATCAAGAAGATGGGGCCGGGACGAGTCGAGGTGCGGCTTATATCTATGGGCGGAACTACGGAGGGCAGGACAATTGGGGAGAAGTGATGAAGATCACGGCTTCGGATGCCGCGGATCAGGATTGGTTTGGATTTTCTGTAGCCATAAACGGCGATAATGCCGTGGTGGGCGCCGCTTATGAAGATGGGGCCGGATCCAACCGCGGAGCACTTTATATTTTTTAACACATCAATCGAATACTTTTTGGTTTAAATCAAGGGACTTCTGCTCTTCTTCTCTGAAAACAAACTAAAAAAATTCACCTCATTTTGTACTCACTTAAAATGTGTCCATTCAGTGCGGCTTGATGTCAAATTTCTATCAAGATTTAGCACTGTTCTAGCGTCACAAGATTCAACACCAGAGGAAACTCGGAAATTTACCCCTTGAATTTGCCAACAGCCCCAAGAAAAGCTTAAAATATAGGTCTAATCGGACGTGCCGAGGCGGGCGCTCTACTGATTGAGATTCTTTAAACGGAATAGCGCATCGAGATGGGTTGAAAAAAAGTTTGAAACGTTTCCTTCAAGCATGCCGTTATCTCATAGGAGGAGGCCGTGCATTCTCGCGGTGATGAGTTAAAAGAGAAGGACGCAGCGGCACCGGATTTTCGCCTCATGAATTGTGATACAAGGAGCGAATGATGCATAAAAAGAAGATCATATTTCTCATGTCTGCACTCGTTTTGGCAGGCGCTTTGACTATGACCCATTGCGGCGGCAACGGAGATTCTTCGGATCCGACTACGGTCCCTGAGACACCATCGATTGACGACCTGTACGTGGAAAACAGGATGATTGCGATACTCTGGTATGTGGTGGAAAACGCGGATTCATACAACCTGTACTGGAACACGACCGGAAACGTCACCACATCGGATAGCAGCTTCACCGGCCTTCAGACTCCTTTCAACTTCATCAGTTTTGAACATTCTGGATTGAGTTTTTTCAAGACCTATTACTACAGAATCTCAGCGGTAAATGCCATAGGGGAGAGTTCGCTCTCGAATGAGAGAAGCGGATTACCTGCGGTAACATCTGAAGAGTTGTGGTATAGGGGCGCAGGAGATTATGAGGATGGGGATGAGCTGGGGCGCTCTGTGGCCATCAGCGGAGATTATCTTGTTGCGGGTGCACCTTATGAAGACGGGACAGGCTTGGATTGGGGTGCGGCCTATGTCTATTACCGGGACCAGGGAGGCGATGACGCTTGGGGAGAGGTGGCGAAGTTGAGTGCCTCGGATGCGGCGGATTCGGATACTTTTGGCACTTCCGTGGCCATCAGCGGTGATTATGTTGTTATCGGTGCACCGAACAAGGACGGTTCTGCGGCGG
Organism: uncultured Eubacteriales bacterium; assembly: GCA_964348015.1. Classification (GTDB taxonomy): domain Bacteria; phylum Acidobacteriota; class Aminicenantia; order Aminicenantales; family Aminicenantaceae; genus SOIA01. Next base: position 27,695 of record CAYGBC010000015.1, read on the forward strand.
ATGAAGGCGCGGCCTATGTGTATTATCGAAACCAGGGAGGCGATGACGCTTGGGGACAAGTGGTGAAGTTGACTGCCTCAGATGCGGCGGCAGGGGATATGTTTGGCACTTCTGTGGCCATCAGCGGTGATTATGTTCTGGTCGGCGCCGGAAGCAAAGACGGGGGCGGGACCGATCGCGGAGCCGCTTATGTCTTCAATAAGAACTACCCGACTTCTGACAGCTGGGGAGAGGTTTTGAAGCTGACTGCTTCAGATCCTGCAGATGGAGATCAATTCGGCTATTCTGTATCCCTAAGCGGAGATTATGCGGTCATCGGCGCCCCTTATAAAGACGACACGGGAGCTGATGAAGGCGCTGTCTATGTCTACGACCAGGATCTGGGCGGAACGGATGCCTGGGGAGAAGTAGTCAAGCTGACGGCCTCGGATGCGGCGGCTGGGGATGAGTATGGTTCTTCTGTCGCCATAGACGGAGATTATGCGGTCATAGGTGCTCCTTATGATGACGATGCAGGAACCGATGAAGGCGCGTCCTACGTGTATTATCGGGACCAGGGTGGAGTGGACAACTGGGGAGAGGTGGTGAAGCTGACAGCTTCTGATGCCGAAGGTTCGGATTCCTTTGGCAGTTCTGTATCCATAAGCGGTGATTATATCCTCGTCGGTGCTCCGTATGAAGACGGAACAGGGACCGATCAGGGTGCGGCCTATGTTTTTAATCGGAACCAGGATGGCGAAGACACTTGGGGAGAAGTGTTGAAGCTCACCGCCGAAGGAGCCGAAGATGACAATTTGCTCGGCTATTCTGTCGGTATAGGGGATCATTTTATCGTCACAGGTGTGCCCGGCGAAGAGGGTATACCGGGTACAACGATAGATATCGGAGCCATTGCCATTTTTTAATAAATCGCTTATTCAACGTATTCGAAGACATCCTCCAAAGAAGTTCCCGAAACGCGGGCGATCCTTAACGCATAGGCCAGCGAAGGCACAGACTTTCCCTTTCGTGCATCCATTTGGAAAAGTGTGGATCAGTCTTTACCTTGATTATAAAAAAGGGCCTCGTTTTGACCTTGAACATTTCTTCACAACAAAGCCTGAACCCGAGCGCTTCGTTCTTCGGTCGTGAATAACTCAGGTTTCCTGAACTATTCATAAAATCTGCCGACACCCGATCGTGCAAATAAAAGTCAGTGGGAGTGCTTGACACTGTTTTTTGGCTTTGATAAAAGTGAGAAACTCTCATGGGTTTCACATTCCAATGAAAAAGGAGAAAGTATGTTTAACAAAAACTTAAGCCATTTAACGTTGATTTTTCTCTGCTTGGTCTTAGTCAGTCCGCTGACCGCGCTTCCCAAGAAGAAAAAAGCCCCTCCTCAGGAAGATTTTCTGGGAAAGATGTCTTTGAGCGCTTTGAGGTTGCGGGCCATCGGGCCGGCGGTGACATCTGGCCGGATTTCGGACTTCGCGGTCAATCCTAAAAATCCCAGCGAGTACTATATCGCGACCTCATCCGGAGGAGTCTGGAAAACCACGAATGCCGGGACGACTTATCAGCCTGTTTTTGACAGCCAGGGTTCTTATTCCATCGGCTGTGTGACCATGGACCCGAACAACCCTAACGTTGTCTGGGTCGGAACTGGAGAGAACAACAACCAGCGCAGCGTGGCCTACGGAGATGGAGTCTACAAAACTGAAGATGGAGGCAGAAACTGGAAGAACATAGGACTCAAGACTTCCGAGCATGTCGGAATGATCGCCATAGATCCGGGAAACTCGGATGTCGTCTACGTAGCAGCTTATGGTCCGCTCTGGAGAGCCGGAGGCGAGCGAGGATTGTATAAGACCTCGGACGGAGGCAAGACCTGGGCAGCAGTCTTGACGATCAGCGAACACACGGGAGTGAGCGAGGTGTATCTGGACCCCCGCAGCCCGGACGTGGTTTATGCAGTGGCCCATCAGAGAAGGAGGCATGTGTTCACTCTGGTTGACGGAGGACCGGAATCCGCGGTTTATAAATCGGTAGATGCCGGAAAGACATGGAAAAAGATCACCCGAGGGCTTCCCGGAGGACACCTGGGCCGGATCGGGCTGGCCATATCCCCTGTCAATCCGGATTATCTGTATGCGATCGTCGAAGCCCAACCCGGAAAGGGCGGTTTTTACCGTAGCACCAACCGGGGTGCGTCCTGGGAAAGACGCAGCAGCTACACTTCTCGAGGCAACTACTACCAGGAACTGTTCTGCGATCCCAAAGACATCAACCGCGTCTATTCCATGGATGTTTATCTTCGAGTATCGGATGATGGCGGGCAGACCTGGAGCGCTCTCGGAGAAAGACACAAGCATGTCGACAACCATGCGATGTGGATCGACCCGTGTAACACGGATTATTACCTGGTGGGATGTGACGGAGGCATCTATGAGTCATTTGACCGGGGCAAGACCTGGAAGTACATGCCCCATCTTTCGGTGACCCAGTTCTACAAAGTGGCGGTCGACAACACCGAACCTTTCTACTTTGTCTATGGGGGTACCCAGGATAATTACAGCCTGGGCGGTCCGTCGCGCACCACGAGTTCCCATGGGATTGTCAACTCGGACTGGTTTGTGACCCAGGGCGGGGATGGCTTTGAATCCCAGGTCGATCCCGAAGACCCCAACATCGTCTACGCCCAGTCGCAGTACGGCAATCTCACGCGTTTTGACAAGAAAAGCGGAGAGAGGATGGGCATCCGGCCCAAAGAGAGGAAGGGCGAAAAGTCCTACCGCTGGAACTGGGACGTGCCTCTTCTGGTCAGCCCACACTCCCATACGAGGCTCTACTTTGCCGCAAACAAGGTATTCCGCAGCGATGACCGCGGGAATACCTGGAAAGTCATCAGCGGTGACCTGACGCGGCAGATCGACCGGAACAAGCTCGAAGTCATGGGCAGGGTATGGCCGATGGATGCTGTGGCGAAAAATGCCAGCACTTCGCAGTACGGGACAATAGTGGCACTGGATGAGTCGCCGGTTCAGGAAGATTTGATCTATGCGGGCACGGATGACGGACTGATCCAGGTGACCGAAGACGGAGGGGCACACTGGAGAAAGATCGATAAATTTTCCGGCGTTCCGGACAGAACCTATGTCAACGATATCATCGCCTCCCAGCACGAGAAAAATACGGTGTATGCGGCATTCAACAACCACAAGAACGGGGACTTCAAGCCCTATGTCCTGAAGAGCACAGATGCGGGCAAAACCTGGACTTCCATCTCTTCTAACCTTCCGGAAAGAGGATCAGTCTACTCACTCGCGGAAGACCATGTCCGGAAGAGCCTGTTGTTCGCCGGAACAGAGTTCGGACTGTTCGTGAGCGTGGACGGAGGACAGCACTGGAAGCCGCTCAAAAGCGGATTGCCCACTATCGCGGTTCGAGACATCGCCATCCAGAAGAGGGAAAATGACCTGGTTCTGGCTACTTTTGGCCGGGGATTCTATATCCTGGATGATTACACACCACTCCGGCATTTCACTGAGGAAGTCCTGAATTCCGAAGCTTATATATTCCCGATCAAGGACGCCTTGATGTTCGTGGAGTCTTCCCCGCTGGGGAGTGGAGGAGCTGCAGGCAAAGGTTTTCAAGGCGAGATGTATTTCAACGCCAAGAATCCTCCTGTGGGAGCGGTCTTCACTTTCTATCTGAAAGAAGCCATAAAAACCTTGAGAGACAAACGCCAGGAGAAAGAGAAGAAAGCTTTCAAAGAAGGAAAGCCGGTGGATTATCCCACGTATGACCAGATGAAAGCGGAAGAAAAGGAGGAAACTCCGTATCTTGTATTCACTATTCTGGATGAAGAAGGGAACGTTGTGCGGAAACTCAGGACGTCTGCCCGGTCCGGAATGCGCCGGATCGTCTGGGATTTGAAATACCCAGCGGTCTCACCCACGAACCTGAGGGACACGAACCCGGCTTCAAGCGGCCGTTCCAGCACTCTGGCTCTTCCCGGAAAATACAGGATTTTCCTCTCCAAGAATGTCAGCGGCGAAGTGACACGGCTGACAGATCCGGTCGAGTTCAATGCCGTTGTCCTCGGAAATACCAGCCTTCCCGCCGAAGACCGCGCAGAGCTCGTGGCCTTTCAGAAAAAAGTCAGAGAATTGAGCCGGGCCGTGAATGCGGCCTCGAGCATAGTCCGGGAACTTGGAGACAAAGCCCGCCACTATAAAGTGGCCTTGAAGAGTGTCACGGTGGACGATTCCCAGATCTCTACACAGATAAGAGCCCTCGAATCTGAAGTCAGCGAGATTCAGGTCAAACTCTTTGGCGACCGGACATTGAGAAGGATCGACAAGGATGCTGAGCCTGGATTGAGCAGCCGGCTCAACGGAATAATCTACGAACAGTGGCGTTCCACTTCAGCTCCGACGCAGACTCAAAGAGATGCGTACACGATCGTGGCGGATGAGTTTACTCCGATCCTGCAAAAGCTTAAAAAGCTTATCGAGGTGGATGTCAAGCAGATCGAAAAGAAGCTGGAGGAGATCGGAGCGCCTTACACGCCCGGCCGCTTTCCCGATTGGAAAAAATAAACATACGGGAACGTTCCTCCAAGGGGACACCTGAGCGCCTCTGTTCTGGGATGAGCGGAGGAGATATGCGTTCTCGAGGTGTAATTTTTTGTGTGTGAGCGGTTCCCCGGAAGTAATTCCTGACTCTCAAAATTCGCACGATGAAAATAGCGGTCACCGGCGCCAGCGGTCACATCGGGGTTAACCTCTGCAGGGAGTTGATTGAAAAAGGGCACGCAGTCAGGGCGCTTGTGCATAAAAACGATCATGGGATCAGAGAGATTCCGGTGGAATATATCCAGGGAGACTTGATGGATCCCTCTTCGCTTTCGCGCCTTGTCGATGGGGTGCACATTGTTTTTCATCTCGCCGCCGTCATATCTATCCAGGTGAAAAAAAAGGAGGAATTATTCGCGAAAAACGTTGGAGGGACGGAAAACATCCTCCGGGCTTGCCGAAGAGCGGGAGTAGAGAGATTTATCCACTTCAGCTCCATTCATGCCCTTGTCCACAAACCGTTTGATCTCATCCTGGACGAAAGCCGGCCGCTTGCTTTAAACGACAGAGTCGAGTACAGCCGGTCCAAGGCTCTTGCCGAACAAAGAGTACAGGAAGCTGTGAAGGACGGTCTGGATGCCGTGATACTCAATCCCACGGCCGTGATCGGACCTTTTGATTATGTCCCTTCCCTGCTGGGTCGCGCTTTGGTCCTGATACACCAGGGAAAGATACCGGCGTTGATTCATGGAGGATACGATTGGGTGGATGCCCGGGATGTCGCCAAAGCCGCGGTCGTAGCTATCGAGAAAGGAAAAACAGGAGAGCGTTATATCCTGTCCGGTCATTGGAGAACCTTATGTGAACTGGCTGAGGAGGTGTACCAGATCAGCAGAGTAAGATTCAAAAAGTTTACCTGCTCCTCTGGATTGGCCAGGATCGGGCTGCCTTTCCTGAAGCTTTACTGTCGGCTGAACAGCACTCAGCCTCTTTATACCAAAGATTCGCTGAAGATCCTTCAGACAGGACACAGTCGTATTTCCTCTGAAAAGGCCAAGAAATCGCTCGGATTCATTCCGAGGCCGATCGAGGAAACACTCAGGGATACGTATGACTGGTACAGGGCAAACGGTCTCATGGATTAAGGTGGATTGAAAAGGAATGAATGAACAAACCTTTACCGTGCTGGTGTACACATGGATAGCGGTCGGCCTTCTGCTTTTTCCTTTGCTGTTGAGAATTCCCGCCCCTTACGGCCGATATTCCAGGCCGGGATGGGGCGTCCGGATTTCCGACCGTCTGGGCTGGTTCCTGATGGAACTGCCGGCACTTGTTGTGTTCGGCTATTTTTTCCTGGCGGGACCGGTGAAGCAGAGTGGAGTGACCTGGTTTTTCTTCGGATTGTGGGGGCTGCATTACGCGAACCGGACTCTGGTCTTTCCTTTCCGGATCAATGCGAGGGAAAAGAAGATGCCCGTTTTGGTGGCGTTGATGGCTTTTGGCTTCAATCTGGTGAACGGATTCTTCAACGGGTATTATTTAGGGTTTCTGGCCCCGCATTATCCCCTGGATTGGTGCCTGGATCCCCGTTTTATATTCGGAGCGATCCTGTTCTTTCTTGGCGCAGGGACGAATGTGTGGGCGGACAACATTCTCATCCGCCTGAGAAAATGCGGACAGGGACAGTATTCGATCCCCCGCGGCGGGATGTTCCGACATGTCTCCTGTCCGAATTATTCAGGAGAGCTGATGGAGTGGGGCGGATACGCTCTGATGGTCTGGTCTCTGCCGGCCCTCTCTTTTTTCGTCTGGACGCTGGTCAACCTCATCCCCCGAGCCCTGGACCACCACCGGTGGTATAAAAAACAGTTTGAAGATTATCCGTCCGACAGGAGAGCCTTGATCCCTTTTCTGATTTAGACTCAGGAGGATGTTCCCCAAGGTGATCCCGTATTCATCAGAAATTCAGAAGAGTGTTCATCTTATTCGACCTAACGATTTTTCTGGAATCGCTTGATTATTATTGACAGGTTGAGGAATTATTAGTATTTTGCTATGAATATGTTTTAAGGCTTTAGGATGAAGAGATAGAAATGCTTATTCCGATCGGTCATGAGAGTTCCACGGTCAGGAGGCTGCCGTGGGTAACGTTCGCCATCATGGCCATCTGTCTGGTCGTTCATATACTGGTCACTCTCGATATAGATAAAAGAGAGAAGGATTTAGAGAACGCAGCGCAGGAATTCCTTGGTTACTACGTCGAACATCCCTACTTAGAGCTTGACTCAGAGACTTTAAACCTGATTTTTGGCGAAAGGCTTGCTGAGCAGGTCCAGGAACAGCTGGATATCATCCGAGAGGAAGCATCACGCGAAATCCATCTTTTTCGGGAGACACAGCAGGAGGAACTGAATCAGCTTGCGGAAAATCTAAAGAACATCATCAATAATATTCCGTACAGAAAATACGGGTTCATTCCGGCCAAACAAACATTTCTCGGCATTCTCACTTATATGTTCATTCACGGCGGTTGGTTCCACCTGCTCGGAAACCTGCTTTTCCTCTATTTGACCGGCCCTTTCATCGAGGATGTCTGGGGACGGCCGATTTACACGGCCTTTTACCTGATCATGGGAATCGGGTCAGCTCTGATGTTCGCTCAGCACTATCCCAATTTTGCCGGACCGTTGATCGGCGCATCAGGTGCAATAGCGGGTGTCATGGGGGCCTTTCTGATCAGGTACTGGAAGACGAAAATCGAATTTTTCTACATTTTCCTTCCTTTCTTTTTCATTCGAGGGACTTTCAAAGCGCCGGCATGGCTGATGCTGCCCTTGTGGTTCGCGCTGGAATTCTTTAATGCCAGAGTCATGGACTCCATCAATCCCCAGGGCGGCGGCGGGGTGGCCCATTGGGCTCACGTCTGGGGATTTGTGTTCGGTGTTGTCGCGGCTATAGGAGTGAAGTATTTCCGAATAGAAGAGAAGTATGTTCAGCCTAAAATTGAAGCGCAAACAAGCTATGAAGACGAAGGATTCGTGGCGCTCGAAGAAGCCGAGCAGATGAAGGACGGGGGAAAGAGCGACGCCGCCTATGCCCGTCTCGTTGAGGCTGCACGCAGAAACCCGAGGCATAAGGAGTTGATCGAGGGCCTCTGGGAACTCGGGGCTGAGATGGGAAAGGAAAATGAATCAGCAAGGTTTCTGATCGCTTTGATCGAGAGCGAGGTGAGGCGGAACCAGATGGAGATGGCTGCGGTTCATTTCTGGAAACTGAGAGAGAGAATTCCCCGGGCCACCATCAGCCCGACGTATAAGGTCATGCTGATCAAGCATCAGAAAGACCGTAACGAAGTTGAGGATGCGAGGACACTGGCCAGTGAACTTCTTGACGAAGTCAGTGCGGATTCTCCTCCTGTGCTGCTGATAAATTTTGCAAACGTTGCGTTGGAGTTGAGCCCCGCGATAGCGGAAAGAGTGATCGCGTTCTGCCTCCAGCATCCCGAGATCCAGGAGCGGCAAAAGGAGGCATTGAAGGCGAAGCTTGGTGGAACTCAGAAGATGGCGCCTGCTGTGGCTCCATCCGGCACCGGAGAACCTGAAGCCGCAAATGACAAAAGACAGCCTGCGGCTGAACCTGAGGAATCCGGAAAGATTCCCACTGCAGTCCGGTCCATCAAAGCCACGCAAGCCACTCCGGTGAGAATAAACGAGGAGAAACTCGCTCTGCGCATGGAAGAAGTCGGAGAGAGAGTGCTGACGCTGGATAGGATCCGGGCCATCGCGGCAGCCGAGATCACATCCCTTGATGACTTGCCTTATCTAATTATCGACCTTTTCCTGGATGATCCAAAGTCAGGGACCGCCAGCGTGCGTTCGATCAGGTTGTTCAGTTCAAACTTCGAACCGAGAGAATTCTTTCCAGATATAGAGGATTCCCGGGAAGCATTGAAGGCCTTTATTGCGAAAGTCCTCGAATCAAGCGGCGCCGCGGCGTATCCTGATAAAGAGTCCGTTCTTCTCAGCCCTCCCAGGAGCTTTCATTCAATAGAGGAATATGAAGCATTGATACTGTCCTGAAAGCGCAGATCGTTTTCTGCGTAAAGGAGCGATAGATGGAAGTCGTTGTTGAAAATCCCGATCGTATCAAAGGCGCAGAGATTATTGTGGGCATACCGTCTTACAACGAAGCCGACTCTATTGCCTATCCCACGCAAATGGCCAGTCAAGGCTTGATCAAGTATTTCCCCGATAAGGAATCGATCATTATCAACGTCGACAATCGATCCCAGGATGGAACAAAGGATGCGTTTCTCAGTACGCCCACAGAAGTTCCTAAGATTTATATCTCCACTCCCGAAGGAGTCAAAGGAAAAGGGGCCAATCTCAGGAATCTGTTCGAGGCTGCTGTGGAGCTTCGTGCGCGCGCGGTTGTGGTTGTGGATGCGGATTTAAAGAGTATTACCCCAGAGTGGATCCAATACCTCGCCGAACCTCTTTTTGCCGGCTTCCATTATGTGACCCCAATTTACGTGCGTCACAAATACGACGGGTCGATCACGAATCATATCGCCTATCCACTGCTCAGGACTCTTTTCGGACTCAGAGTCAGGCAGCCGATTGGGGGAGATTTTGGATTTTCGAGGCGAATGGCCCAGGCGTTTTTGTCTGAAAAAATATGGAATAAAAGAATTGCCCAATACGGGATTGATATTTGGATGACGACAGTCGCTATCGCCCGACGGTTCAATGTCTGTCAGACTTTTTTGGGAGCCCCCAAGTCTCACCGGGTCAAGGATCCGGCAAAGCATCTGGGTCCGATGTTTATTCAGGTCATCACGACCTTTTTTGACCTGATGATTGATTTTGAGTATTTCTGGAAAGACGCCAATCAGAGCAAGCCGAGCAGTATATTTGGGTTTGGCCTCGGGGTGAGAAAGAGTCCTCCGGCTGTTCGCGTGAACACCAATGCTCTGTATTCGAGTTTTATAAACGGTTTTGACACATACAGAAGCGTTTGGAAACAGATTATTCCCAAACCTGAACTTGCAGAAATTCAGAAGACCAAAAAGATTCCAAAGAACCAATTTTATTATCCGAGTGACCTCTGGGCAAGAATTCTGTTCAATTATGCGATTGCCTATCGAAATTACGCCCTGCCGAAGGAGCAGCTCGTCGAATCAATGATCCCGTTTTATCATTCCCGCATACTGTCGTTCGTCAATAAAACAGCCAAAAAGGATACGAAGGAATGCGAGGAATATTTTGAGAGCATTATGAGAGTGTTCGAGGCTGAAAAATCCTATTTGATTCAACGTTGGGACGAGGATCAAAAAAAATTAGGCTTTAAATTATTCGATTTCTAATCTTTTTTAATTCGGTTCATCCTCCCGCCTGTTGAAATTCGTGTTCGGATGAATCCATTGAGCGGGCATGGCGAATTCTCAGAATCAAATCCTTTTCTTTATGAAGTGACCTTTTAGAATGATAAGGTGTCCCCTTGGGGAATGTCCCCTATCATTCATACCGGAGTGAGTCCACCGGATTGGCCGTGGCCGCACGTGTCGCCAAAAAGATCGTCGTGAACACAGCCACAATAAAGGATAATGCGCCGGCCAGAAGGAAATACTGCGGTCCCAGAGATATGCGATAATAGTAGTTATCGAGCAGCATCTTCATGGCAAAGTAAGCGAGCGGCCAGCTGATGATGTTGGCAATTCCCACGAGCCAGATGAATTCCCTGATCAATGTATCTACGATTTGAGGAACACTGGCACCCAGGACCTTGCGGACGCCGATTTCCTTGGTTCTGCGGCTGACGGCAATGGATGTCAGTCCGAAGATGCCCATGCAGGCGATGACGACGGCCAGCGCTGAGGAATACCCCACGATGGCGCTCCATCTTTTTTCTTCGTTGTACATGGCTTCTATCTCGTCGTCCAGGAAAGAATAGAGGAAGGGTTTATTCGGCTGGATTTCCTTCCAGGTTTTTTCCAGGAGCGATAGAGTCCCGGAGATGTTTTGCGGCGAGATCCGCACCAGCATTTGCCTGATTTCCCAGTTCGGCTTGTTATGAAGCAGGGCTGGGAGGATGCTGTTCCGGAAATCATCAAAGACATAATCTCTGACCACACCTATGATCGTTAATGGCGTAGAATATCCCAGGAGCGGTTTGCCAATTGGATCTTCAATCCCCAGTTCTTGAAGCAGCTTCTCGTTGACGACCACGCCCTCGGTATCCGTGGGGATTTCAGGAGAGAAGCTCCGTCCCTGAACCACTTCGATCCCCATTGTTTTAAAAAAGTCGTAGTCCACACGGTTTTGATACACAAGGACCTCCCGCCCGTCTTTTTCGAAGGGATAAACGCCCACATTGCCGAGTCTGGTACTTGTCCCCGACATGGATATGATATCCGGCCGCTGGCTCAAGCGATTCCTGAAGAGCTTCATGAGAGTGTTACTCGCTTCGGCCTCCGGTTCCTGTGTCTGGATGACCACTACGCCTTCCTTATTGAAGCCGGGATCAGCAGTGAGCATGAAATGGATCTGGCGCCCCATGATGATCGTGGCAATAACCAGAAAAATAGAGAGAGCGAATTGAACGACGACCAGAGCTCTGGTCAAAGGCTTTTTTCTGCCGATTCTCAATTTTCCCCTGAGGATTTCTACCGGACGGAACCTGGACATCACCAGAGCGGGATAGCTGCCTGAAACGATGCCCACCAGGATAAGCAGACCCAGCAGGATTAAAAAATTTGCGGGCTGGAAGATTTCTCTCAAGCTCAAGCTTCGGCCGGAGAGGCGGTTGAATGTCGGAATCAGTATTTCCGCCAGGACGAGACCCGCTATCATCGCAATCCCGGTGATAACTAAAAATTCCCCCCAGAACTGGTGGATGAGCTGGCGTTTCTCAGCACCCAGGACTTTACGCATGCCGACTTCTAAAGACCGCGTGGAAGCCCGTCCGATGGAGAGGTTCGTGAAATTGATACAGGCGATGAACAGCACAATAAAGGCAATACCGCTGAGGATGAATATAGTGCTTAAATCGAGATATCCTTTGACATGAGGATCAAGGTGAACACGCGCTAGAGGCTGGAGACCGAATGAGATGGGCATGCCTTCTCCCTTCCACCGCCCCCGATTTCGCCATTCCGCGATTTCCGGCGCGTAATACAGACGGGTAAAATTCGGAAATTTATCCAGCACGCGGCTCACAGAATTCCTGTTATTCAGAAGAACAAATGTGTGCCATCCAAATCCTCCCCAGTTATCCTCCCATCTTCTGTTCAACTGAAGTCGATTCCCGCTCTCTATGTCGATCAGGATGTCGAATGTGATAGAGGAGTTCGAAGGGGGCTGGGCCGAGACTCCGGTCACCACGAAGTCACTCTGTTCTTGCCCGCTGATCAGAGTTAAGGTTTTTCCGATGGGGTTGACATCACCGAAATATTTCTGTGCATGATTTTCTGTGAGGACCATGGAATTGCCCTGCGAAAACACAGAGCTGGGGTTGCCAGTGATTAAAGGAAAGGAAAATGCCTGGAAGAAAGACTTGTCCACCTGCGTGACTTTTTCACTGAAAAGCTTTCCTTCTGTTCGGACAGTTAAATAATTGTTGTCCACCCGAATGGAGTGAGTGACTTCCGGAAAATACTCTTCCATCACAGGCCCCATGGGCATGGTCACCCCTCTAAATGCATGGTCGATGCTTCCGTCTTCCTTGTGGAAGATGGCGTACACCCGGTACAATCTCTCTGTGTTTTCGTGAAACCGGTCGTAGGACAGTTCATTCCGCACAAAAAGGAAAATCAGGATAGCTCCGGTCAAGCCAACCGCCAGGCCCAGAACATTGATGGCTGAAAAGATTTTTTGCTTCGTCAGGTTGCGTATAGCAATTTTGAGATAGTTCTTAAACATCGCTTCAACCTCCAGGAATCGTTTATTTGCAAGAAATGTACCACTTCTCGCTAACAGGGTCAGACGCGCGAATTCTTCGGAACTCAGCGTGAAGAAGTGTCCGTTTCCGCGACAAGCGGTGTACAGTTACGTACATGCGAGCTGCCTTTTTTGACAGATGAGTCTGAATATGATAAGGTACTAACTTAATTCTAATGAATTAAATAACTTACATCATAACAGCAGCTTATGATTGAGAGGAGAATGAAATAATGTCAGGAATTGCCGGTGTTGTTCAGCCCGGGAAGCAGCGAACCGTGAAAAGGATGCTCGAGAAGATCTCATATCGCGGTCAAGCCGGGAGGAAGGTCAAATCTGTTAAAGGCTCGACCATAGGGATGGTTTGCGCGGAGGCTCAGATCCATTCCCTTAATCGTGTTGAAAAAAAGAACGAAGTTGTGGATGTGAGCGGATCCGGGCGTCTGGCCTTGGCCAGGGTCAGGGAAGATGGAGTGTTTCTCAAGCGGGATCCCATCGGTATCGCACCGTTGTATTATGGAGAAAACGAGGATGGAGTGATTCATTTTGCTTCGGAAGTGAAGGCTTTGCTCGATTTCTGCTCGGAGATCAAACCTGTTCCCCCAGGCCACACGTCTGATGGAGAAGATTTGGAGGTTTATTACAAGCTTAAAAAAAAGAAGCCTTCGAAAGAATCTCCCAGAATTTTGGCGGAAGGGCTGAAAGCGCGCATAAAAAAATCGATCGCAGGAAAGGTCCAACAAAAACACGAAGTCGGCAGCTGGCTTTCCGGAGGTCTGGATTCCAGTTCCTTAGCGGCTTTGGCGAGACCTCTTGTCAAGAGGCTCTACACTTTTGCAGGGGGATTTAAAGGGTCAACTGATCTGAAGTATGCGAAGGCCGTGGCTGATTATCTGGGAACCGAGCACTGTGAAGTTGTGGTTCAGCTAAAAGGCTTGGTTTCGGTTTTGCCTGAAGTGATTTATCATCTTGAATCTTTCGATGCACTCCTCGTGCGCTCCAGCCTTGTGAATTATATTGTGGCAAAAAAAGCATCCGAGTATGTGAATGCCGTTTTATCCGGTGAAGGAGGAGACGAGCTTTTTGCAGGGTATCATTATCTGAAAAACCTTGAACAGGATGATTTGGCTGATGAATTGATCGATATCACCCGACGCTTGCATAACACGGCTCTTCAGCGTGTTGATCGCAGCGCGTCTGCGCACGGCACTGTGGCCCATGTCTGTTTTCTCGATCCGGAAGTTCTCGACTACGCCCTTCGTATTCCCTCCGATTACAAACTTCACGATAACGTCGAAAAGTGGATATTGCGTGTCGCACTGGAGGGAGAACTTCCCGAGAAGGTGCTCAAGCGCAAAAAATCAAAATTCTGGAAGGGCGCTGGAGTTGAAGAATTGCTGGCTGGATATGCGGAACAATCCATTTCAGATAGGGATTTCACTGCGGAACAACAATTATCCAACGGTTGGATACTCCGTTCAAAAGAAGAGTTGTTGTACTATCGAATCTTTAAAGAGAATTTTGGTGAGCTGGAAGACTACTCATGGATGGGACGCACGAAGAAAATCCCGGTCAGGGAGGCCTGAGTTCTTCCTGAAGACAGGGTTTGAGAAATATTACGGGCACTGGACATTCGGTTGTTCACCTGGAACAGGGAAGAATAATTCCTGGTTGAAGTGGAATTGTCAGTGCTGAATATGAAGATTTCCTGATTTATCCACTCGAAGGTGCCAGCCCGGAGTCACAAGGATTGTGCTTTCATTTTCTAGAATCACAGCCGGCCCTTCTACCCTTTCCCCGCGACGCAAACTTGACCGCTCGTAAAAAGGACAGTCCCATTTCTTGTTTTTTATCCAGACAGACCGTGTGAATTGTGTGTCCCTTTGTGTAGAGCTTCCAGGAGAATCATAAACCGGCATTTCATGTTGAGGAAGAAGTTTGATGGCTCTGAGGCGCACATTCACGATTTGGATGCTTTCTCCGGGAAAACTGAGTCCGTAGGTTTTGGCATGAATTTTGTGGAATTCTTTTTGAAGAGGCCGTATATCATTACTGTCGAGAGGCGTTTCCGGTAGAGGAAGGTTCAATTCATAGCTTTGATGGGAATACCGGACGTCAGCAGATATCTTGATTCTCCTCTTTCGAGGATTGATTTCATTCTGTTCAAACCATGCGTTTGCCTGTTTTTGGAGGCGACTGATGATTCTGTTGAGAGGGGACGGCGTTTTTAAGGGAATCATGGATGTTTCCACAAAGTCAGTATTCAAGTCCGCATAAAACAGTCCTAAGGTGGAGAAGAGTCCTGGGATTCGAGGTATGACGATACGTTGGATGGACATCTTTTCCGCCAGCTCCGCCGCATGCAGCGGCCCGGCTCCACCATAGGCGATCAAGGTGAAATCTCGCGGATCATGACCTCGCATGACAGATATGAGACGGAGTATTCGGAGCATGCTGGCATTGGCGATGTCCAGGATACCTGAAGCCGCCTCCTCGAGTGTCAGGTTCAGAGGATGAGAAATTTTGCGCTTTAGGGCTTTTTCAGAAAATTGAGGGTAAAGGGGCATTTCTCCTCCGAGAAAGTTATCAGCGGTGATTCGGCCGAGAACCAGGTGGGCGTCTGTGACTGTAGGGTCTGTGCCGCCTTTGCCGTAACAGGCCGGGCCAGGTTCAGCTCCAGAGCTTTGGGGCCCCACTTTAAGATGGCCGCCTCTGTCTATCCAGGCGATGCTTCCCGCCCCAGCTCCGCATTCGACCACGTCGATCATAGGAGTTCGTACCGGATACCCGCTCCCCCGATGACGGCCGCCATGGTGAAGTTCTCCTCCAACTTCGTATTCCTGGGAAAATTGAAGTTTTCCGTCCAGGATTATCCCTGCTTTGGCCGTTGTTCCTCCCATGTCGAATGCAATCGTCCTGTCCAGGTTGAGCATTTTGGACAGATGAGCGGCTCCGATGACACCGGCCGCGGGTCCGGATTCGATGAGAGTGTGAGGCCTCATTTCGGCTTCCTCAGAGTTCAGGATTCCTCCTCCGGAATGCATGATTCCCAGAGGAGGAGGCGGGGAGGCTTTAACTCTCAATTCATCTCGGATCGATTGAAGATAGGACAGAATGTTTGGTGCGACCGCCGCAGCAATCACGGTGGTGCTCGTGCGTTCGAATTCACGGAATTCAGGGGAAACCTGGCTGGAAAGAAAAATAAACCGGGATTTGATTTCTTTTTCAGCGAGTTTCTCGAGTGCTCTTTCATGTTCGGGATTGAAAAAAGAGAAAAGGAGGGACACAGCTAATGCTTGGATTCTCTTTTTTTTAATAAAATCTGAAATTTGGATTTGAGCGCTCACTCCATCCAGAGGAGTGACAACCTTTCCTTCGGAAGATACTCTCTCTGTGATCTCAAGCACACAGTCTCGCGGAACAAGAGGAGTCAATCTCTCCTTTGTCAGATCGTAAAGGCTGGGACGCTGCTGCCGGCCGATTTCAAGCAAATCCCTGAATCCTTTAGTGACGAGAAGTCCGACTTTGGCTGTTTTTCCTTCGAGCAAAGCATTGGTGACCAGAGTTGTCCCATGCCTGATTTCCTTGACTTTGCTCAGGTTATTATCGGCAATTTTCAAAACCTTCCGCAGCCCCTCAACAAACGGTGATTCCGGACTTTCTGGATGAGAGGGGACCTTAGCCACGAAGAGATCATCACTGTTTTCGTCATATAAAATTATGTCTGTAAATGTTCCCCCGGTGTCTATGGCCACTCTCATGTCTATTCCAGCTCCTGTTTATTTCATTTCTTTCCTTATCGACTCAGTCAGTGTTTTTTCGATTTCTCCTGATCTGGAGAAAATGACTCCATACTGTTTTCGAGCTCGAGCGCGGCTTATTTTGCGCTGGAGAAAGTCTTTTTGAACTGTGTCCGGGTGTCTCTTCAGCGGAGAGCCGTACCCGCCGCCTCCAGCCGTTTGGACTCTGAGGATTTCGTTCTTCAGAATTTTAACCCCAGAGACTTTGGACGGAATTCGTAGAGGCTCATGTTTAGAAGAATGGAGAGTGAATCGTCCGGGTTTGCCAGGCAATCCGCCTTCTATTCCCCAGGGAAATAGCCGGTGTCGATCAGAATGGGCAGAGAAAAGGACAGGCACCAACGCTTGGATTTCCTTGAGAATTCCCAGGCCACCGCGAAAGCGTCCAGAACCCCCGCTGTCCGGAATGAGTTCATAGCGCAGAACTCGGAGCGGATAGGCCATCTCTAATGCTTCGATCGGAAGGTTCGCGGTGTTGGTGATGTGAACTTGAACTCCGTCCATACCGTCTTTTGAAGAATGCGCTCCCATGCCTCCGCCCAGAGCCTCGATGTAGACAAAATCTGCGCCAGAAAGGCTTTCGGTGCCAGCAAATATAATCGCGGTTGTTGCCCCGTTGGATGCGGCGGTGATTCTATCCGGCACAGCGGCAGCCAGTGCGCCCATAATGGTGTCGACAACCCTCTGGCAAGTGTCTGTTCTTCCTCCCACAGCAGCGGGGGCTGAGGCATTCACAAGGCTTCTCTCGGGAGCATTGATTCGAATCGGACGGTGAAATCCCTCATTGATCGGGACGTCGGGAGCGATTATGGCTTTGACAGCATAATTCACAGTGGCCAGCAGTGCCTGAAAGACCATGTTGATTCCCCCGCGGGCTTGACGCGAGGTCCCGGAGAAATCAAACGTGATGTTCGGCTTGGGCTTATGCGTCAGGGTTGCAGACACTTTGACCGGAAGTTTAGCGTTGGATATGCCGTCATCATCCATCATGTCCGTGAAAGAATAGGTTCCTTCGGGTATAGCCTTAAGAGCTTTGCGCAGCCAGTGCTCGCTGTAATTGAATATGTCTTCTGTGATCGATTGGATTTTCGATTCTCCGTATTCTCTGAACAGCTCTTTCAGCCTTTTCTCGCCGAGATGGAGTGAGGATATCTGGGCGAGAAGGTCTCCTTCTCTTTCCTTCCTGTTCCGCATGTTCGACATCATGAGTTCTGTGACATCTGTGTCCATGACATTCTTCTTCACGATTTTGGTCGGAGGAATTCTCATTCCCTCCTGGAATATTTCAGTCGAATCCGCTGCCGTCCCCACACCAGCGGCTCTCCCCCCGACGTCTGTCCAGTGAGCAATGTTGGCCACAAAATCCACAATCCTATTCCGGATAAAAACAGGTTTGATCAAGGTCACGTCCGGCAGATGAGACCCCCCACCCAAAAAGGGATCATTGGCCACTATGATGTCTCCAGGTTTGAGGTTCCATCTGGGTGGATCAGAACAGATCTTGCGGATCAATCCCTGCATGGAACCGAGATGAATGGGAATGTTCTCAGCGAGTGCGACGAGGTTACCCTTTGGATTGAAAAGCGCGCAGGAACAGTCCCTGCGCTCTTTGATGTTGGTGGAGTACGCCGAGCGAACCAGGGCAACGTTCATCTCCTCAGCAATAGAGAGGAAAGCGTTGAGAACGACCTCTGAAGTGATGGGATCCACGAGAGAAGACATATACCAGAACCTCCAGGCGTTTAGAGTATTATCACAGGCAGGAAGGCAGGTCAAACGGATGAGAATTCCTCAGGAATGAGACTATTGATCCGCCGCTATGAGTAGAGGGGCGATTTTGTCTGTTTATGGGTGAAAAGAAACTCATTTCTGCGTTTCGTGTGACTGATGTAACAAACCGGAGCCAAACAAGTATATACCTATAAGGAATTGGATTTCTGTGATGACCAAAAGGAATCACTCAAGGAAAATGCAGTGTTTGTGAGGAATGAGGAGGTTTTCCAGCGGGCATTTTAGGTGTGATTTGAGAAGTGGCAAAATCATTTTTGTTTGAATTTTAAACGCGCATGATGAGTATTTAGGATGAAAGTAAAAACTCACATGAACATTTTATGAGGAAACGGAGGTCAAAGATGATTCACAAACGGAATTTGAAGACATGGCTGGCGGCTGTGCCTGTCGTCCTGGCTATCGCCTTCCTGGCCGGGTGTGCGGCCAAAACAGCCAACCTGTGGGGAGACCCGAAGACAGGCCTGATCCTTCTGTACCAGATGCCAGAGGATCGCGAGCTGAAATATCAGTCTTCGGGAGGAATGACTATGGACATGGAAATCATGGGACAGTCCATGGAAGTCGAAGCAGAAGAAACACTGGCGTTTACGGTGAAGTCGAAGGGAGAGAAAGAAGGCCATTATCAGCTTCACGTCACGGTTGATTCCATGGGAATGAAAATCACCGCTCCCCAGAGAGACTATGTCCCGGACTTGAGCTCTGTCGAAGGGAAGAGTTTTAATATGACTTTTTCTCCGATAGGAGAGGAAAAGGATTTATCCGGCGCGGAATCCATCGAGTACGAGGTGGAACCGGGAACCATAACAAATATTGCCTCAAAGTTTCAAACCATATTCCCTGATTTTGCAGGCCGGCCGATTAAAATCGGAGATGCCTGGACAACTAGAGTTGCGATCACTGAAAATTCCAACAAGAGTGAAAGCACTATTGCGTTGGAGCTCCTGAACACCCTTGAGGGGTTCGAGACTGTGGATGGGATGGAATGTGTCCGCATTAAGGCGGAATTCACCGGCACTGTCGAAGGAACGAGTGAACCTGAACCCGGTGTGGAATTGGTTTCTGAGGGAGAGGTCAAGGGCACGGATATCTGGTATTTCGCTTACAAAGAAGGCATTTTTGTGAAAATGGTGACCCACGGCACGGCAGACATCACGGCCACCGCCACAGCCCAGGGAGTCACCATTCCGATGAAGCGGGTGTTCCAGAACGAGTTGAAACTGGTTAAATAGCCATTTCTTTCTATGAAATTTGTGCCCTTTGCATGTATTGCATTATTGAATAATTGATATGTTAGAGAATTATTGAGCGAGTCAAAAGACGACTTTTTCTCCGATAAGGGGACGGGCCGCTTTTGAGTCCGAGTGGCCTGTTCCCTTTTTCATTCGCACCCACAGAGACCTTCCTTGTTCTTGAGATGATGACTGAAGCTGAATGTTTGGAGAGCTTGACCAGACCGAAGCATGAGGATATATATGAATTAATATGTTCATCAGAGGAACTTTAATAGGAGAAATCCGTATTAATCAGTAGTGCATTCCGCATAATTCAATGGAAAAATTGGAATTTCGTCATGAAGAACAGACAAGAATATATTGAGTTGAGGAGGAACGTAGACCCATAAATCCAAAAGAGTGTGAATTGAATCAACAGTTTTATTATGGGATTGACATTTCTTAGAATCAAACAGAGGAGGCTGATATGCCAAAAACATTGAAGAATTTCTTGAGTGGAGTCGCTGTTTGCGTTGTGGGCATTTTTCTTGTTTTGAATGCAACCTCTTTGGCTCAGGAGAAAAATCAGGAAGAGGACAAAGCCGCCAAGCTCCTGGCTGAAATTGCCGGAAGTTACGAATTTGAATACGAGGGCCAGTTCATAGTGTTCGTGTTCTCAATAGAAGAGGGAAAACTGATGGCCGCTCCAGAGGGAGAAGTCCCGGAAGCGCTGGAACCTGTAGAGGGAGAGGAAATGAGCTTCGTCGGATATGCACCCACCGGGGAAGAATACCGTTTCATGTTCGCGAGAGATGATGAAGGGAAGATCACACATTGTATTGTGAGTGTTCCTGCAATGGGAATAGAAGTCGAGGGTGTGAAGATAGATGGCTGAAGTGTCTGACTGATATAAAATAGATTATTTTAACAATATTTCTTTTTTCCACTTTTTTGCCGTTTTGAAGACCTACATCCTTATCCAAGTTTTTGACCTTGATTTCTGGCTGTGATATAAATTTTTTAGAGTAATAGGATAGTGAGGAGGATGACGTGTTGGTGAAGAAAGTTCCTGACATAAAATCATCGGAGATCACGGATAAAAAGCTGTACATCAACCGCCGGCAGTTTATCGCCGGTTCGACAGCTCTGCTCGCTTCCGGATTATTGAATCCCAATTGGGGCCAGGAATTCCAGGAAAAATACAAAGAAAAGCTTCAATTCACAAAGCGAGGGAAATACACAGTTCCGGAAAAAATTACTGCCTCTGAAGAGGCGACATCCTACACCAACTTTTACGAATTCTCGACCGGTAAACGTTCCGTTAAAGAACTCAGCCGGTCGTTCCGCACACGTCCGTGGACTCTTTCTGTGGAAGGGCATGTGAAGGAGCCAAAGTCTTTCGATATCGAAGAACTCATCCATATGTTTCCGCTCGAGGAACGCGTCTACCGCTGGCGGTGTGTCGAAGCCTGGTCCATGGTGATTCCCTGGATCGGATATCCTCTCGCAGATTTCATCAAAAAATGCGAACCCACATCCAAGGCGGAATTTGTGGAGTTCACCACTCTCTATGATCCCGAGCAAATGCCCGGACAGCAGACGAAAGTGCTGGACTGGCCTTACGTCGAAGGCTTGAGGATGGACGAAGCGCTGCACCCGTTAACTCTGATGGCTGTGGGGATGTACGGTGAGATTCTTCCGAATCAGAATGGGGCTCCGATCAGACTCGTTGTGCCCTGGAAATACGGGTTCAAGAGTATCAAATCCATCGTCAATGTCAGGTTCGTGAAGAAAATGCCAAAATCCGCCTGGGTGAAGAAAAAGCCGGAAGAATACGGGTTTTACGCGAACGTGAATCCGGATGTGGACCACCCGCGCTGGACCCAGGCCACAGAACGCCGTATCGGCGAGGAAGGACGGAGGAAAACCCTCCTGTTCAACGGGTATGCCGACCAGGTGAGACCCCTCTATTCCGGGATGAATTTGAAAAAGTTCTATTGATTCCTCTCTTGATTTGCATTGGGAAAACAAATATTCTAAACTTTGATTTTTAAGAGTATTCCGAGGAAAATTTTGACATGGAAAAGACATTGACGCTGAATAGGTTGCGGTGGCCTCGAATAGTCAGCTTTGTCTCAGGTATCGGCATGATGGCCTCTGCTTTCCTCACCATGAGGCACTTTTTTCTTGCCAATTATCCCGAGAACATCTTTGAGGGGACGTTCTGTGACATCAGCGCATTTTTCAACTGCGACAGCTCCGCCTTTTCATCCATTGCCCAGGTGATGGGAATCCCGATCGGGTATTTCGGCCTGATCGTCGGCGCCCTTGTCGCCCTCGGAGCGGTTTTCCCATCCCAAAGTTTTGAGCGGACTAACACTTTTATCGCGTTCCTCAATGTGTTGGGAGTCGTCGGGCTTATCGTCTACTCTGTGTTTTTCTTGGGAAACCTGTGTCTCCTGTGCACCGGATTCTACATATTCGCTATCTTGAGTTTTATTCTCTTCTGGCAATATGGGGTCGGGCGAGGAAAAGACAGCTTTCTGAAACGATACTTCCGGCCGTCGCTGAAGATCCTTTTAACCGTGGTATGTGTGTCCGCGCTCGGAGCCTACGGAGTGATCCAGTATCATCAGGTGAGAAAGGACGCGCAGGCCGCTGTGGCGCTGAGGATCGTCAAGCAGTTCCGCGAGCTTCCCGTGGTCGGGAATCCGAGTTTCATCTCGCCTTACTGGACCGTCCGGTCAACGGAAAATTTCGAAGACGCGCCCATCCAGGTCATAGAGTACGCAGACTTTCTCTGCCCGGACTGCGTGTTCCTCACCCAGCAGCTGGACAAGCTGAAAGAGGAATTTGCCGGGATGATCAATGTCGTCTTCCAGTTTTATCCTCTGGACGGGCAGTGCAATACGGTTGTGGAGAAGGATTTTCATCCCGGGGCCTGTGAGCTGTCGTATATTGCCGCATACGACCCGGCTCGGTTCCTCGAGATCCATGATGAGATCTTCGCTAATTTTAACGACGCGAGAAAGCCCGAATGGCGGCAAGAGCTGGCGATGAGATACGGAGTGGAAGAGGCTCTCAACGACCCGGTCACACAGGACATCGTTCAATCCATCATATACACGGGGGCTGAATACGCTCAGACATCGGAGCGCTATGCGGCTGGAATTCGCTCGACGCCGACCATGATCATCAACGGCCGCATGGTTATCGGAACCCTTCCTTACGAGCATATGAGGGCGATATTCCAGGATCTGGTCGATGCATACCAAGGTAGAGAAGAATTCATCGAGCACTGGGTTCCTCCGAAGGCAAGAAAGATCAAGCGCTAAATAAAAAAGGAGGCATCATCCTTAATTATGAATATGAGTCGATTAATTTGCGGGAAATATCAAGAAGGCGATGCAGGATT
Source organism: uncultured Eubacteriales bacterium (assembly GCA_964348015.1). Classification (GTDB taxonomy): domain Bacteria; phylum Acidobacteriota; class Aminicenantia; order Aminicenantales; family Aminicenantaceae; genus SOIA01. Next base: position 50,405 of record CAYGBC010000015.1, read on the forward strand.
CCAACCTGCGGCTTCTCACGTGCGTCAGTATCGTCATAATGAGATAACGCACAGAAAATTGATGAGTTACTTTTTTAGCAGAGAAAGTTTGTGCTTGATATAATATTGGCTATAAATGGATAATTCTATTTCTCGTTCAGATAAGCATATAGCTTCTGTTAAACTCCGCAACCTTCAAGAGTATAGCCGTAATGAATGAACATCGGGTTGTCATAACCGGATTGGGTGTCGTCACCCCCATTGGTTTAGGGGTTGAAGAATTCTGGGAAGGGTTGAAAGAAGGACGAAACGGAATATCAAGAATCAGTCATTTCGACCCAACCGATTTTCGTTCCCAAATGGCGGCAGAGGTAAAAAACTTCAATCCTGAAGATTGGATGGACGGAAAATCTGCGGAGCGGATGGACAGATTTGTCCATTTTGCCATGGCCTCGTCAGCTATGGCGGTCAAAGATGCCGGTCTAGATACTTTTGCTTTTGATGGAAACAGGGCAGGGATTATTATAGGCTCTGGTATAGGGGGAGCACAAACGATTGAGAACGGCTATTCAATACTTCATGAGAAAGGGCCAAAATCTCTCAGTCCCTTTTTTGTGTCCAAAGCGCTCATAAACATGGCCGCATGCATGGTCTCCATCACTTATGGTTTAAAAGGGCCTCTATCGGCTCCTTGTGTTGCGTGTTCCACAGGGGCAAATGCGATCGGTGATGCCTTTCGGATTCTCCAGAGGGGGAATGCCGACATCATGCTGGCGGGAGGTTCAGAGTCGAGTGTGACCCCTTTGCCTTTCGCTGGTTTTTGCGGGACGCGGTCGATGTCGGTCAGGAATGATTGTGTGGAAAAGGCAAGCCGGCCTTTTGACAAGAATCGTGACGGTTTTGTTATGGGGGAAGGCGCTGGCATCGTTGTTTTAGAAAGGCTTGAACATGCTCTCAACAGAAACGTTCGCATCTACGCTGAACTCATTGGCTATGGAAATGCTGCTGACGCTTTTCATTTCACAGCTCCAGATCCTGAAGGTGATGGAATGATCAGGGTCATGAGGGAGGCACTCAGAGACTCAGACATAGATCCTTGGGAAGTCGGTTATATCAATGCACATGGTACTTCTACTGACCTGAATGATAAAATAGAAAGTGCAGCCATTATCAAGGTTTTTGGCGACCACGCGAAGCACTTGAAGATCAGTTCCATTAAGTCGATGATCGGCCACCTCTTAGCAGCAGCCGGGGCAGTGGAATTCGTGGCCACTGTGATGAGTGTCCATACCGGCAAACTACCTCCGACGATCAACTATGAGCAAACCGACCCAGAATGCCCTCTGGATTATGTGACCAAAGGAGTCGAATCGATCGATCTCAACGTCGCGATGAGTAATTCCTTTGGCTTCGGAGGAGGGAATGCCTGTCTTGTAGTGAAAAAGTACGGAAATTAAAATGAAGATCCCCAAGCTTCAAATTGGAAGTATCACAGCAGACATACCTATTGTGCAGGGAGGGATGGGCGTGAGAGTTTCTCTGTCCTCGCTTGCTTCTGCTGTGGCTGAAGAAGGCGGGATAGGCACTATCTCGAGCATAGGGCTGGGAGATGTAGAGGCTTCAAAGAATGAATATGAAAAGATGTCTCGGGAAGCTCTGCAGAAAGAGATTCGCAAGGCCAAAAGCATAACGAACGGTCATATCGCGGTTAACTTTATGGGTGTGCTCAGCAATGTTAACGACTTGATCATGACCGCCGTGAGAGAAGGGATTAAGATAATCGTATACGGTGCCGGACTCCCGGCTAAGCTGCCCGATCTGATCAAGGACAGTTCAATAAATCTAGTGCCTATTGTCAGCTCCGCAAGAGTAGCTGAATTAATTCTGCGATTATGGGATAAGCGTTACGAGAGGACTGCTGATGCCATAATCCTTGAAGGGCCTTTAGCAGGAGGGCACCTTGGTTTCTCTGATGAACAGCTCAATCATCTGGAAAAATATTCTCTGGAGAGGCTCTTGCCGGAAGTTCTGGAAACTGTAAAGACATATGATGACAAATACGGAAAGAAAATTCCTGTAATCGTCGCTGGGGGGATCTTCAACGGAAAGGATATCGCTCGGATGCTATCCCTGGGTGCGTCAGGAGTCCAATTAGCTACACGTTTTGTCTGTACCGAGGAATGTGGTGTCTCTCCGGAATTTAAGCAGGCTTACCTCGACGCCGAAAAAGAGGATATTGTCATCATAAAAAGTCCTGTCGGCATGCCGGGAAGGGCCATTCAAAACAAGTTTTTACGAGATTTAGAAATTAAGGGAAAATTAAAGGTCAAGTGTCCGTACAGGTGTCTTTCCGTCTGTAAGGTTGATAAGGCGAAGTACTGCATTGCGCTGGCTCTTGTAAAATCCTACTTTGGGGATGTGGACAACGGCCTCCTATTCTGTGGGCAGAATGCTTACCGCATCAAAAAGATAGTCACGGTCAAAGAACTCATCGCAGAGCTTCTCGCCGAGCTCGAGGCGGCTTAAGTCGGTTTTGCTGCATCAATCTACTTGTTCTCTTATAAAAAGCATCTTTACAGCATCGTTTGTAAAAATCCGATCCGCCCTTGGGCGGAATTTTACGTTACCCTATAAATGTTGAGTGACTTCTCAATTTTTCAGTTCGCCTCTTTTGACCTAAGTCAGTGAATTTTCTTTGAGAGTCTCTTATAATAAAGGCTGACAAGTAAAATGCGGAGGTGGAAATGAGTGAATTAATAAAGGATGCCGTAAAACGGAAAGAACTTTTGAAGCATATGATACTTCAACTCCATGAAGGGAAAGCTCCTGAGGCAGTAAAAAAGCAGCTGATTCGCTTACTCGGAAAGGTGCCTTATAACGATGTGGTCGAGGTTGAACAGGAATTGATCAAAGAAGGATTGCCCCAGGAAGAAGTTCTGAAGCTGTGCGATATCCATACGATGGCGTTAGATGGCGTCCTGGATCACACGGAGGCGAAAACAGCTCCGCCCGGTCATCCAGTCCACACATTTAAAGAGGAAAACCGAGCTTTACGGAAAGAAATTCAGGCCTTAGAACATTTATATGAGGATGTCAAAAATACGAAAAGCAAAGATCAATTGGGCGGGCTGTGGGATGAAATTCTCCAGCACTTCAACGCTTTAATGGATGTGGAAAAACACTATTTACGCAAGGAAAACCTTCTCTTCCCTTTCTTGGAAAAACACGGCGTCACCGGGCCACCAACCGTGATGTGGGGGAAGCACGACGAGACTCGTGAGCTTTTAAAAGGAGCGGTGGAAGCTCTGAGCGCTACGGATGATATTTCTGTCGATGAAGCAAAAACTGTGATCAAGCTTGTTCTTCGTCCCGCGTCGAAGGCGGTAGACGATATGATCAATAAAGAAGAAGAGATCCTTTTTCCCATGTGTCTGGACACGCTGACTGAAGAAGAATGGGTGCAGATTGAAAGGCAGAGCATAGAGTATGGCTTCTGCCTGTATGATCCCACAGCCCAGTGGAGGCCGGAAGGAGTGGAGCTTGAAGAGAGTGTGAGCGAAGAGATGGACAAGATCCAGCTTCCCAGCGGCAGCTTTAATGTGAATGAAATCACGTCCATATTAAACACGATTCCGTTTGATATGACATTTGTGGATAAGGATGACAGGGTCAAATATTTTACTCAGGGACGAGAACGGATTTTTGCCCGCAGTCGAGCCATCCTCGGTCGCAATGTGCGGCACTGCCATCCTCCCTCCAGTGTTCACGTTGTGGAGAAGATACTGGATGATTTCAAATCCGGAAAAGAGGATAATGCCGCGTTCTGGATCACTTTAAAGGATAGATTTGTTCACATCGAATATTTTGCCTTGCGGAGCGCAGATGGCGATTATTTAGGGACGCTGGAAGTCAGCCAGGATTTAACGGAGAAGCGGAAGCTCAAAGGAGAGCAAAGACTCCTTCAATACGAGAAGAAGGACGCCTAAGATGAAAGGATCAGATTCAGAATCTCAGATCACGCCGGAGACTAAGATTGGGGCACTGTTGGATAAATTCCCCAAACTTGAAAAAACTCTTTTTGAAATGGCTCCAGAGTTTAAGAAGCTGCGCAATCCACTGTTGAGAAAAACAGTAGCGAGAGTCACATCTCTCAGACAGGCCTCGGCCATAGCCAAGATTTCTCTTGCCGAAATGATCAACACGCTGCGAAGCGAGGCCGGAATTCAAGAAGAATTCAGGGCGGATGAAGAGACTGTGTCTCTTTCAAAGGAGAGCCCGACCTGGTTTTCAGCCTCCCGTATTGTGCAGAATATGGATGCGCGACCCATGCTCGAAAAGGGAGAACAGCCGATTGATAAAGTTTTCGCAGATTGCAAAAACTTAAAACCCGGTGAAATTTATGAGTTGATCACGCCCTTTCTCCCCGCTCCTTTGATCGATACGGCCAGGGAAAAAGGGTATCTGACCTGGTCGAAGAGAGAGGAGGAGGACGTATTTAAGACTTACCTCACGCCGAAAAAGTAGTCAATCTGATGAATTGTTATCCATAACTCAGGATGGATTTTCAGAGAAACAGAAAAATGAGGTCATGAATTATCTGGATCGGATCACGGAAAATTTATGCGACAGGAAGGATCAAAACACAGAGGAGGCCGTATGAAAACAGCCATAAAACAGCCAGCGGCCAGTTGGGTTACCTAATCGCCGGTATTTATCGAGGTGTCCGTGAAGACGCCTTTGACATCCCCTCGTATTTTGTGAAAGTATTCGGTAGGGAGCATCTCGGCTTGAAAAAGACGGCGGAAGAATTTAAAACGAAGACCGAACAGTGAGCCAAGATCATGGATAATCAGCCGAAACACATTTCTACAGAAGAACTTCTTCGACAACTGAAAAATCCGGCGCTTCAATTGATTGATGTGCGTCCGGCGGATGCGTATAACGGCTGGAGGCTTCACAATGAACCGAGGGGCGGGCACATTCAAGGGGCCAGAAGTTTGCCAGCCAAGTGGACGAACTACATCGACTGGATCGAAATCGTGCGGTTAAAAAATATTGCACACCAAAATTCTCTGATTTTATACGGTTACAATGATCTTGAAACAGCGAAGGCAGCAAATCTGTTTATCCGGTCGGGTTATCCGGATGTGAGAGTTTATCATTCCTTTGTGGATGAGTGGGCTGCGGATGAAAATTGCCCCATGGATAAAATGGCCAACTATCGCCATCTCGTATCGGCCCAATGGCTCCAAGAGCTCCTGTCTTCCGGAACCGCTCCTGAGCATGACAACGACAAATATGTCCTGTGTCATGCCTTTTATCGCAACAGGGAGGCCTACGAGGAAGGCCATATTCCAGGGGCTGTGGATTTAGACACAAACTCACTGGAATCCCCGGAAACATGGAACCGCCGTTCCCCGGAAGAAATAAAGGAGGCACTGGAAAACCTGGGTATAACCTCAGAAACGACAGTCGTTCTCTACGGAAGATTTTCGAATCCGGACGTCAACGATCCGTTTCCCGGAAGCAGCGCAGGACATTTGGGAGCTTTCCGCTGTGCCTTTATCATGATGTATGCCGGAGTCAGAGATGTCCGGATGCTGAATGGCGGGTTGCAGGCTTGGACGGATGAAGGGTTTAAGGTGAGCACAGAAGACACTGTGAAACATCCTGTCCCTGAATTCGGAGCAGTCATTCCCGCTTGCCCAAAGTTCGCGGTCGATATTCGAGAAGCCAGAGACATATTAAAATCCGACAACAAGAACCTCGTAAGTGTCCGGAGTTGGAGTGAGTATATTGGTGAAATCAGCGGTTATAACTACATCCAAAAAAAAGGACGGATTCCGGGGTCCGTGTTCGGGAATTGCGGCAGCGACGCCTATCATATGGAGAACTATCGCAACCTGGACCACACCACGCGTGAATACCACGAGATCGAAAACATGTGGGCAGAGGTGGGCATAACTCCCGATAAACACAATGCCTTTTATTGCGGTACGGGGTGGCGTGGCAGCGAAGCTTTCTTTAACGCGTGGTTGATGGGCTGCCCGCATGTTTCCGTGTTTGATGGCGGATGGTTCGAATGGAGCAACAATAATAATCCCTGCGAGACGGGTCTGCCCTAAATATTCTGACCATTAAAAAATAGATTTGTGGCGGAAAACATTTGATATGAAATTTTACAGTGAGACTTCAAGTACAGAGACTCGTATTCCTATGAGCAATTTTTTGCGCGAAGTCAGCGAGGATGAGACTATCCAAACGGTACTCGACGGCCTGACATGCGATCACAAGCACATTTCGAGCAAATATTTTTATGACGAGACTGGATCAAAACTGTTTGAAGAAATTACGCGTCTCCCCGAGTATTATCTGACCCGCACTGAACAAATTATACTTGAGCGGTCGTCTTTTCAGATCGCAGGTAAACTGAAGAATGTCGACATCATTGAGCTCGGGAGCGGCGGCAGCTCAAAGATTTCCCTTCTGCTGAATTCTGTCCCGGCCGAGAGCAGAGGATCTGTTCGCTATATACCCGTTGATATCAGCCAGGCAGCGATTGAAAATTCGGCACAGATCCTCATACGTAACTTTCCAGGATTGAAAATTCACGGTGTGATCGCTGATTTTGAAAAACAGCTCAACCGGATTCCCGGAGATGCGAACCGACTCATCTGCTTTTTTGGAAGTACAATCGGGAATCTCTCCAGAAAAGAATCCCACAAATTTATGGGCGATCTGGGAAGAACCCTACAACCCGGCGGAATGCTGCTGCTCGGTGTTGATAGGGTCAAAGACAGAGATATGCTCGAAAAAGCCTATAATGACAACAAAAAAATCACTGAAAAATTCAATCGGAACATTTTGAATGTGGCTAATAATCTTGCAGGCACAGATTTTGATCCAGATATGTTTGAACACATCGCCTTTTACAATGAAGACCATTCCCGGATTGAAATGCATTTAAAAGCCAAGGAGAGGATGAGGATTTTCTGCCCCTATTTAAACAGTAAAATCATCATTGAAAAGGGCGAAACCATTCATACCGAAAATTCACACAAATTTACGTCCAGGCATATTGAGGAGCTGGCATTAGCGGGTGGTCTGGAAATCCATAATATATTCTCTGATAGGAATAAATGGTTTTCCCTGATTCAATTTCGGAAAAACGTATGAGCGCATCGATGATTGACGTGCAGAAGATTCGCAAGGATTTTCCTATTCTGACAAAAAAAATCCATGGGAATCCTCTGGTGTACTTGGATAATGCGGCGACCACCCAGAAGCCCCGAGTGGTGATTGATAAGATAGCGGAGTTCTACACAAGCATCAACAGCAATATCCATCGCGGAGTGCATCATCTGAGCGAGCAGGCGGGCATGGCTCACGAAAATGCCAGGAAAACGGTGAAGGAATTCGTCAATGCCCGGAGTGTCTCGGAGATTATCTTTACTTCCGGGACCACTGAAGCCATAAACCTAGTCGCCAATTCATTTGGCAGTGAATTCATCAGGGAGGGACATGAGATCATCGTTTCTGAAATGGAACACCACTCCAACATTATTCCCTGGCAAATTCTCTGTGAACGGAAGAAAGCTGTCCTTAAAGTGGCTCCTTTTGATAATGGCGGAACATTGATGATGGATGAACTCAAAAGACTTGTCACAGAAAAAACAAAGCTCATATCAATCGTGTTTGTATCGAATGCACTGGGGGTTATCAATCCTGTTAAGGAAATAATCGAGCTGGCGCATGCTCAAGGCATACCCGTCCTGATAGACGGCGCGCAGGCAGTGCAGCATATTCCTGTGGATGTTCAGGATCTGGATTGTGATTTTTTGGCTTTCTCGGGGCATAAAATGTATGCCGAAACAGGTATTGGTGTCCTCTTCGGAAAAGAGAAATGGCTGGAACAGATGCCCCCTTTTCAGTCTGGGGGCGGAATGGTGGAATCGGTGAGCTTTGAGAAAACAACCTATGCCGATCTGCCGCTTAAGTTTGAAGCGGGAACGGGAAATTATATGGCCGCAGTGAGCCTGGGAACAGCGATTGAATATATCACTCGAATTGGCATGGGTGAAATCGCGAATTATGAAAAGGATGTGTCGAATTACGCCACAGAGAAATTAAGTGAAATTGCCGGACTCAAAATGTATGCCCTCGCGTCCAAGAGATGCGGGATTCTATCGTTCAACCTTGGAAATATCCATCCGTATGATGTGGGTTTGATATTGGATAAATTCGGCATCGCTATACGCACGGGGACGCACTGCGCCGAACCTGTGATGCAACACTATGGGATAAACGGGACCATTCGAGCCAGCTTCGTGTTTTACAATACAAAAGAAGAAATCGACAAGTTGTGCATGGGCCTGAAGAAAGCCCAAGAAATACTGTGAAAATTGGTGATTATGGGAAAGAATGAGTTAAAGCAAGCGAAAATGACAATAAACGATATCCAGGACCAAATCATCGGGGAATTTTCCGCCCTGGGTGACTGGATAGACAAGTATGAATACCTTATCACTTTAGGAAAGAAACTTTCTCCGCTCGATAAAAAATTAAAAACTGAAGAGACTTTAATTAAAGGCTGTCAGGCTAGAGTGTGGATCAATGCTGAACTCAAGAACGGAAAAATGAGATTTTCTGCAGACAGTGAGGCCCTCATCACCAAGGGCTTAATCGCCGTGTTGCTGAGGGTTCTCAACAATCAGACGCCTGAGGATATCGTGAATTCCGACCTGTATTTCATAGATAAAATCGGATTGCGCTCCCATCTATCGCCGAGCCGGGCAGGCGGATTGGCATCAATCGTGAAACACATGAAATGGTATGGCATGAACTATCATACAGATACAGACCCCGATAGAGTCAAGAATTGAAAAGCGAAATAACGCATTTTGAAATATATAGGAAATTCGTTTTTGGCCTTGGCACGAATCCCTCACAATTTTCCCCAATTACCGCCTCTTAACTCCTGAAATAAAATTTATCGCACCCAAAACGCCAAGGTCAACAAGCCAAAAGGCGAAACAAATCAAAAGGGGCCACCAAACCATTAAGTTTATAAATAGACCCCGCCTTCGAATTAGCAAAACGCAGCCTCAGGGATTCTCAGAAATATTCGCCGCTCTCCTCAACTGCCAGCAGGAGTTCCTGCTGAATGACTTGAGGAGGAGGGCGTTCGGCCTCAAATGTCAGCTTGAGGTGGGCGATGATCCTGTCGATGACCTTATGATCTTCGATGAAAGCGATGATTCGTATCTGCCCTCCGCACTTCGGAAAGAGGAGGGGATCTGTCTCATAAATTTTGCGGATCATCTCGGCCCAGCCTTTGGAAGGAACATAAGTCGAGTCATCTAACAGTATTCATGTTTTTTAAAGAAATCTATCTGAAGTTTTGAGGAGAATGAAACATTCTTTTTGTTCTTTTTTTTTATTTTGTGTATATTAGAACGAAAAATTAGCTTGATTAAGTTGAGTTAATGTCTAGAAAAAAAACTTTTCTCGCGTTTATCCTGTTTTATGCTGTGGTTAACTCTGCAGGTTTTTCTCAGGAGAGAACTCCTCCACGAGAACAACACAAAGACAAATGGGTGCTTCAGCGTGTAAACGGTCCTGTGACCCTCGACGGACTCAGCGATGAGGACGCCTGGGAGGGAATCAAACCACTTCCTCTCGTTATGCAGATACCGACTACAGAAGATTCTCCTTCCGAAAAGACAGTCGCCTTGATCGCCTTCGACGATGATTATCTTTATCTGGCCGGACGACTCTATGACCAAGAACCTTCCAAAATCCTGGCCACATCCAAGCAGCGGGACTATCTCCAGGGGAACACAGACTGGTTTGGTCTCATTATTGACACGTTCAATGATAAAGAGAACGGAATGGGCTTTTTTACCAATCCTTCAGGTCTCCGTTTGGATGCCCTCATATTCAATGATGCCGAGGGCCTGCTGCCCCTGAATATCAGCTGGAATACATTCTGGGATGTGGCAGTTGTCCAGGACGATCAAGGATGGTTTGTGGAGATGAGGATTCCTCTCTCCAGCCTCCGGTTTCAAGAACGAGAAGGACAGGTGACTATGGGCTTGATCGTCTGGAGGTACATAGCCCGCAAGTTTGAAATCGATATGTTCCCTCTTATCGATCCTAAATATGGATTCTGGAGTTCCTGGAAAGTATCCCGCGCGCGCGAGGTTATTCTCGAAGGAGTCCGAAGCCGTCGGCCTCTCTACATAACTCCATACGGGCTGGCCGGATACGGACAGGCGTATGAGTTGAATGAACCGGAAACCGCTTATCTTTACTCGGATGAACCGAGGTTTGAAGCGGGATTGGATGTCAAATACGGATTATCCAGTTATTTAACGCTTGATCTCACGGCGAATACTGATTTTGCCCAGGTGGAAGCGGATGATCAGCAGGTCAATCTGACCCGATTCTCCCTGTTCTTCCCCGAGAAAAGACTGTTTTTCCAGGAGCGCAACAGCACGTTTGATTTTAACTATGGAGAACCCAACCGGCTTTTCTACAGCCGGCGGATCGGGCTCTATGAGGGAGAAGCAGTCCGCATTTATGGCGGTGCACGCCTTGTGGGACGCGTGGGAGGCTGGGACCTTGGGTTCCTGGATATGCAGACCGCTCCTTTAGAAGGGGAAGAAAGCCTCCCTTCGGAAAATTTTGGCGTGTTCCGCGTCCGGCGCCGGGTTTTCAACCCAAATTCATACATAGGAAGCATGATCACTTCCCGAACTGGCGCGGATGGTTCGTATAATGTCGCATACGGCCTGGACGGCATCTTCCGGCTTTCTGATGATGATTATGTGTTGTTCAACTGGGCCCAGACATTTGAAAACGGCAACGAAAACAATCCGGCGTCCCTTGATCCGGCGAGGATCCGCGTATCCTGGGAACGGCGGACTCGGAAAGGCCTGGGTTTTAATCTCGGTTATTCACGGGCTGGCAGCGAGTACAATCCAGGAATCGGTTTTGAGTTGAGGGAGGATTATTCACAGCTGGGAAATCGTATTTGGCTGGGATGGCGTCCTGGTGAAAAGTCGGCTCTGCTGGAACATCAGGTCTTTGTGGATGGCTTCCTTTTCGCCCGGAATGAGGATAATTCCATAGAATCGGCGGAGATAGGACCGGGCTGGTCTTTCGCCACCAAATCCGGATTCGGAGGGGAGTTCGCTGTCAAAATGTACCATGAGGGGGTGCTGGAGAGCTTTGAGTTTGCGGATGATGTTGATGTGCCGCCGGGAGAGTATGATTTCTATGGATTAAAAGGTATGTTTAATACTCCGATGGGGAGAGCTTTGAGCGCTATTTTCAATATTGACGCGGGATCTTTTTACGACGGATGGAGAGCCACTGTCGACGTGCAGCCTGTTTGGGGGATTTCTCCGGAGTTTAGCCTCACAGGTATGTACCAGCTCAACCGGGTTGTGTTTCCCGACAGAAACCAGGATCTCATCGCTCACATCGTGAGAGCTCGAGTCCTGGCTACGCTCAGCACGAAATTCTCAGCCAGTGTCTTTGTGCAGTACAACAGTGCCATAGACGCTGTAATCGCCAATTTGCGCATCCGATACAACCCTCGTGAAGGCGTCGACCTTTATGTGGTCTACAATGATGACTTCAACACCGATCGCTTCCGGGAAATTCCCAACCTGCCCTACAGGAACTGCCGGACAATTATGGTGAAATATTCCTACACTTTTGTTTTTGACAAATAGAGACCAAGGGATCGCGTCTGAGCATTTAACATTCCAAAATTATTCGACAAAGCACAAGAAAAGTATGGAAAAGTAGAAATATTGGTCAATAACGCAGACCCTGATCAGTGCTACGCATCTCTTCCTGATGATATTTACAGGCGGAGGCAGGCAGGCAGATTATTTTTTCGCTTGCACTGGCTTTGTGTAGACTATCTCACCCCCGATAACTGTCATGTCCGGTTCGATCTTCCTAATATCCTCAGCCGGGATGGTCATGTAATCAACAGGAATGACCACAAAATCAGCCAGCTTCCCAACCTCAATGGATCCCAGGATATCTTCGGCAAACATAACGTAGGCACCGCCCATGGTGGCCGCCCGCAAAGCCTCTTCTCTTGTCATAGCCTGTTCTGGGATCCAGCCACCCGGAGGATTGTTCTCCCGGTCCTGTCTGGTCACTGCCGCATGCAGGGTGTAAAAGGGGTTGTACGGAGATACAGAATAATCTGTCCCGGTTGCCACCACAACACCATGATCCATTAAATCTCTCCAGATATAGGCATACTTTATGCGCTCAGGCCCTATCCTGGATTCAGCAAAGTGCATATCCTCTGTCGCATGCAAAGGCTGCATGGAAGCCACAATCCCCAGTTTGGCAAGCCTGGGCACATCTTCAGCCGTGAGCACCTGACAATGCTCAAGAGCGAACCTGGCCTTTTTACCATCAATTCCTGTTGCTTTCAGAGCCCTTTCGTAGGCGTTTATGGCGACACGATTGGCACCGTCACCGATGCAATGGATCCTCATGTTGAAACCGATTTTGAGCAGTTCGGTCGCCGATTTTGCTATTTGGTCTTCACTTTGTCTCGCTTCCCCATAATAACCCGGATAGTCGCTGTACTCCTCGAGGAAAAGCGCACCTCTTGACCCGAGAGCTCCGTCGGCAAATGCCTTGACTGATCGGACAAAGTACTTGTTATCATGGTTGAGCGGTTTGCCCAGCTTTTTCGCCGCACCCTCCCTCACCATCTCGTTGATCCTTATCCTGAGCAAACCCACTTCGTAAAGTTTTATCCGTCTTTGAACCTCGTCATAGCCCGTCATGCTGGCGCCATGGATAGTCGTGAGTCCGCTGGCCACGGCCAATTGAGTCCCTTCGACGAGGTTACGACTTCTTTCATAATCGGTCATAGGAGGTAGTGGGGGAATAAGCCTCGTAAGTTGTGAAGGTGCCCTTTCTACGAATTCGCCTGTGGGTTCTCCATCCCTGTCCTTCTTGATATGGCCCCCCGGAGGATCGGGAGTATCGCGGGTAATGCCCGCAAGTTCAAGGGCTTTACTGTTGGCACCGCTGCCATGCGTGTACCGGCTGATAAAAACAGGATTATCAGGGGCTACGGCATCGATCAGCTCCTTGCGGAACTCCGGCGGATCCCAAACATCTGACATCCAGCCGCTCAATACCAACCACCGCGGCTCAGGCCCTGGACGCATTCCTTCCCCAGTGGCTAAACAACGCTTGATCACTTGCTGCATTCGCTCCACAGAAGCCCACTCACCGATAGAAGCCCTGATGTCTGGAATTCGCGGATACAACTCTCTTTCTCCGTACCTGATGTGGACATGGGCATCGTGCAAACCAGGGATCACGGTCTTGCCTTTCAGGTCGAAAACAAAGGTGAGAGGACCAATGTAGGCGTTTACTCCAGCATCATCCCCCACGTAGATGAACCGGCCATCTTTCACTGCAATGGCAGAAGCGGTGCTGAAGTCTTTATCAACAGTATAAATGTTCCCATTGATGTAGACTCTATCCGCTTTTTGATCGTCATTCACCGCTGCCCGCGCCGATAGGGACAACACAAACAGCACAGAAATAAAAAAGACACAAGACATCCTTTTCATTGTATTCACCTTATCTTCTCCTTTTTCAGTTTCTTAATATTATCCAAATCTTTCCTGTTTGCCAACATGGATCTTCTTCCTGTTTTTTATTCAGAGGCATGCCTCCTTTCCCCCTCGTCTACCTTGAGGCATTCCTGCTGTAAACCAGTTGGCCTCCAATGTAGGTCCGCTCGACTTTTAATGACAAAAGGGCCTTGGAGGAAATTGTCAGTATATTGTCTGAAATGACGATAAAATCGGCAAGCCTACCAGGAGCGATTTTCCCTTTGATGTGTTCTTCAAATCCCGAGTAAGCAGATTCCACTGTGTAGGCATGCAGAACTTCTTCCCTAGTCAGACATTGTTCTGGATACCACCCGCCTTCGGGTTTTCCCTCCGGGGTTTGACGCGTTTCTGCGGCATACATTCCGTAGAAAGGATTTAAAGTCTCTCCCGGGAAATCGGAATTGAGCGGGACCCGGACACCGGCATCAAGAAACGACCGCCAGGCATAAGCCCCTTTTATTCTTTCGGGGCCCACTCTGTCTTCAGCCCAGGGCATATCGGATGTCGCATGCGGTGGCTGCATGCTGGTAACGATGTCGAGTTCCTTAAACCGGGGAATATCCTCGAGTGCCACAACCTGCGCGTGTTCAATGCGTAACCGGTGATCCTTTGCCTCGGGCACAGCCTTAATTGATGCTTCATACGCATCCAAAGTGATTCGGTTCGAACGATCTCCGATAGCGTGAGTGGCCACCTGCATACCCGCCTGCAACGATTGTATTGTCAGTTTCTCAATCTCTTCCTGGGATGTTGTCGTGACTCCAAGCACATCGGGAGCATCACTGTATGGTTCAAACATGAGGGCACTCCGTGTTCCGAGCGAACCATCCTGAAAAATCTTAATACAGCGGATAGTCAGCCAGTTGTCGGGATCGATCTCAGGGCCGTTCTGCAAATAAGGTCCAATAAGCTCTTCGTCCGTACAGTCGAGCATGACGTAATACCGGACTCTGAGCTTTTTTTGGGTCTTGAGTGCTCGAAGTGCATCAAGGTCCTTTCTGGTTATTCTGGCATCATGGACAGAGGTCAGGCCGTTCTTGAGAAGCTCTTCCCCGGCAATCTCAAAAGCCTTTTCGCGTTGCTCAACCGTTAAGGGCGGCATGAGCCGTGTGACCATACCTTGTGCGGCGTTTGCTAAAATCCCGGTCGGCTCGCCAGTCTCGGAATCCTTATAAATCTTTCCCCCTTCCGGATCAGGGGTGTCCTTTGTGAGGCCTGCCATTTCCAGTGCTTTCGCATTGGCCCATCCGTTGTACCCGTGCAAACCCGCGAACCAGACTGGATTATTCGGTGAAACAGAGCTCAGTTCCTGGCTGATAGCCGTCATTTGTTCTTTCCAGGCTCCGTCATCCCATCCCCAGCCTACAATCCATTCTCCTGGAGGTGTTTCCGCAACACTTTCTCTCAGTTTTTGCATAATCTCACGTGGATCATTGATTTCCTGAAGGTTTATACGCATCTCTCTCCTGCCCAGGTTTAGCATATGCCCGTGCGATTCAATGATGCCCGGCATCACATCTTTACCTTCAAGGTCCACTTCTTCTGCAACAGGATACGTGTCTCGCATCTCGGCATTCGTTCCAACGGCAATAATGAATCCCTTTTTGACCGCAAATGCCTCAGCCTCCGGCATGTCCTCATTCATGGTGATGATGTGTCCGTTCGTAAAAATACGATCTGCCTGAGGTGTCCTGGTGCATGAGACAAGGCCTAAAATGGCTGTACAGAGCAGCAAATACAATATTTTTTTAAGTTTTGATTTTCCCATATCAAACAACCTCCTTTTCGCGATCTGTCATCCCCCAATACTAATATCATCCAGAAACCTTACAGTCAAAAGCAGGAAATTTAAGTCAATCCAACTGCTGTCTCGCTGTTACTCTGATTTTCTTGAGCTTTCGTTAAATATCTCTTGTGGTTAATGGTTATCTTCCATTTACTTATTGAGCACGTCGGCCCTGAAGGACGAATCAGGACGAGAGAACGCCAACCGCTGTTGATGCTCGAGCAGGAGAATGGGAACGACCGGAGACAATCCTAAGAAAAGAAAAAAAATTTCCAAAACTTTGGATGAAAGATAATTATTCCTTTCATCCATTACCTTGCTGTCTGATCTTTTATGAAAAAATTATGGAATGCGACTATAGCCAGGAATACTCCACACCCTAAATAAATACCTAAACCGATATTCTCCAGCATAGATACTGGATAACCCCGCTTAGAGATGATGTAAAATAATCCCTTGCCAAAGACAATGAGAAAAATGAGCGTCAGGAGCAAAGACCACTTCCGTAATAGGGCAAAAATTGACAGAAGAACAAGGATGAGGGCAACTTTAGGATCCTTCCAATCTATTTCATTAAAAAAACGAATAACAAGGTCAAAATAATCCATAGTTTACCTCATGATAATGTTTTCATAAGTGTTGCGACAAAAACACATGGATAGGATTTTCCTATTAGTGGTTGACACGAATTCCTCACAATTTTCCGCTATTTCTGATTGCTGAAATTGTAGCACACGCAAAACGACATATTCAACGGCAATAAAGATGGGTAAATCGACATAAACTGCGGAACAATCAGCAAGAGGATGTACCCTTTCCCACAAGTCGACAAAAAGATGCGAGCGGTACCTCTATAGATATTCTTCTCCATCTTCAGCCGCCATGTGCTGCTCGTGTTGGGCAACCCGGCGCGGAGGTGGCCGTTCAGCCCTTAGGATATGCGGAATTTTTACACGCCATGAGTGTGCCTAGATTTCTTGTCAATAGAGCGAATAAGATTAACCTGAAGAGAGGCGGTTTGGAGTTTTATGCGTCCTGCTTGCCAAATGTCAAAAGCATCAATGTTCCGACCATGCTTGTCCAGAACAAAAATAATCCATGGACTAGTTTTGATTATATCAAAAGCTTTTACGATGAATTGAAGGGAGAAAAAGAGATGCTTTGGACCGATCTTTCTAAGAAACGTGCTGCCGCTTATGATTGGATAGGCCACAATCCAAAAGAGATTCTGGGATGGTTTGGGAAATACCTGTGATAAATGGGCTTTCTACTCCAGGAACTCTCTCAAACTTTTTTTAATAAAATATGTCCAGCCCTCAACACCGCTCTCTCTTTTAAATTCGGGGATGTTTTCTGGAAAATCTTCAAGAACTTGAGCTGTCAGCCGAAGCTTTGTCAAATTGTTTTCTTTGAACAATTCGAAAACCACGTAAGAATCTCCTGGATAGCCACCATATTTCCAGTTATATTTGATTAACTTCAGAGGAACAACCTCGGTCACTTTCCACATATGGAGGAAATTTCTATCTTGACTTTGGACATTGAATTGGGTCTCAAATCCAACTTCCGGCTTAAATGAGGGAATGTTCTCGAAGTACCATTGCCGCATTTGGTCAACCTCGGTTATGGCTTTCCAAACGGTTTCAATGGGTGCGTTAAAAGATTGCTCCACAATGATCGGATCATCGCCTTTTCTCATAATATCTCCACCTTATTCATTCATATTACAATAAACGAGATTATTCCCTCAATTAAATCTCAAATTCGATTCCTATTTTATGAAAGTTAAAGATTATAATACATTCACTACAATTTTCAGTACAGAATTATTGAAAATGATTCTGACTGGCATATAGGAAGAAGGAATGGTGGGCGATACAGGATTTGAACCTGTGACTTATATCGTGTGTAGGTTGAACCGAAAAAAGAAAAAGCGCAGAAAATAAAAAATTTCAGGCTCATCGAGCACATAGGATAGCTTCTGGTCATCCTTCCCCTGGCTCAATGTGTCTTTGACAGATATTGAGGTCTTATCTATACTTCCTCAATAGTGTCAATAGCCGAAGAGAGGAGAGAGTTCGCTATGAAGATCGAATATTTTCATGCCTCGAAGTTCGGAAATGGAGCCATGGTCGCAGAGGAATTCAAGAAGCAGATGGCCGCCAAGGGGGTCACTGTCAACGTCCATCACATCCAGGATACGGGGACAAAGGAGATGCCGCCGGCCGACCTGTACCTGTTTAGCTCACCGGGGCGCATGGGCAAGCCCAGAGGATGTGTGCGGCGTTTCCTGAAGAAGGCCAGGCTGCCATCGGGAACGAAGTATGCTCTCCTGATCACAGAGGCCGCGCCTCAACCGGATAAGAAGACCGGACGCATGCCCACTGAAGAGGAGATGGCCAAGTGGCAGCGTGTCATCCCTGTCATGAACCAAATCCTGCAGGAAAAGGGCCTGGTCAAGGTTGCCGAGGGCAAGATCCAGGTGACAGGCATCAAGGGGCCGCTGGAAGAAGGCTGGCAGAAGAAAGTCGAAGCCTTTGCCTCTCAGATTCCCATCCGGCCCTGATGACGAGTGCACTAATCAGGGACAAGGGCTGGTTCGAATCTGACTACTTCTGTCCCACTCGCTTAGGTTTACTGAAGAAGGCCGCAGGCATACTCTTCGACTGGCTCGCAAAGAGGAGTGCGAAAAAAGGGTAGGCTGTCGAGATTTAGACATATGGAATCTCGAAGCTTTTGGATATTTTTATAGACTTTTCCATATTCTTGACAAATTTTGGTCACAGTTTTGAACCAATGTGGAACTTGTCCACCAAAATCTTTCCATTGGCTCCTGCGATATCTGTGTCACTTTTTGAAAAAGAGTTCGTTATGAACAAAAAAATTCCTCGGAAATGAAGGAACCTCTTTTAAAATTAGAATGTTAAGAAA
>CAYGBC010000016.1:0-6553 GCA_964348015.1 uncultured Eubacteriales bacterium
GACGGATTTTGGGCTGTGAGGAGAACTTCGGTCGAAACCCTGGGAAAGCTCAAGCGCGAGGAGGATATTGAACTCTTCAAAGACAAGTGCACAGACCCGAGCTCAAAAGTGAGAGTGTCTGCGTTGAGAATGCTCGGAGATTATGAAGATCCAGGACTGGTTTCGTTCTTCAAAGCGCGGTTCGAAAAAGATGACAGCTATCTGGCCCAGGC
Source organism: uncultured Eubacteriales bacterium (assembly GCA_964348015.1). Classification (GTDB taxonomy): domain Bacteria; phylum Acidobacteriota; class Aminicenantia; order Aminicenantales; family Aminicenantaceae; genus SOIA01. Next base: position 213 of record CAYGBC010000016.1, read on the forward strand.
CGAAGCATTGAGATCGATCGGGAAATGTGGTGATGAATCACAAATCGCCTTTTTAAAAAAAGCGGCAGAGATGATGTCACCGAGAAATGTCATCGGACGAGCCGCAGACTGGGCAATCAAAAAAATTGGGGACGTTCCCTAAAGGGATACCTCATCTGAGGTTTCGGATGATGGACAATCTCATTTCTTTCATAGTTTTTAATACAGTGGATAATAAATTCCACAACTGGGTTGTCTTCTGGTTCATATTTTCAAACATAGCCCTGCTGTTGCCACTCGAAAAATCTCTGCTTTTCTGAATGTCCTCAACCTCCTGTCTCAATTTAAGTTCAATCTCAGCCATTACATAAAACATGACCACATCCATCTCTGGCTCGGAGGCATTCGGGAATTCTTTCCGAACCTTGTTTAGTGCAACCTGATGGAATTCAGAAAACCCCATCTTCATTAAGTCGTCATACAGTGACTTTGCCATATTATCCAATCGATTCTTTGTGCGGGGATTAAGGTTTTGCTCGACTCGGACATGCTGTCCTTTTATCTCGGGATCTATTGGGGGAAGAGACCGGACAGCTGATGTCCGCACTCGGGTCACACTTCTCATCATTTTTACAGGCTCTGAAATCTTGAACATCCTGCTCCTGGCAAGCAGCTTGCCGTCCTCTGTGCTCAGCCGGATCTCATAATTCCCGGGAGGAATGTCTTGCGGAACGGTCCACTTCCACTTTCCATTATTGACGGTTCTTTTCATGATCACACGAGTCCGACGATTTTCTGGAGAATAAATCGTCAGTTTCACGTAGGCCGGCGCTTTTCCTGAGATTCTCCACTGAATGGAGTACATTTTTCCCTTCATCCACTCCGAACTGGAATCGGGCTGGATTACGATCATACCCTGGGAGAATACAAATCCAGTCAGAACGACACATGCAATCATACATAAAACGAATTTTTTCATTTTGATGCCTCCTCTATCCCACCATCACCAGCCGCAGGTCCATGACGTTTGTATGGGTGGGACCGGTGATTATCAAATCCTCGAGAGGTTTAAAAAAGTTGTAGGAGTCATTTTCCCGGAGAAAATGCTCGGCGTCCATTCCCAACTTTCTAGCCCGGTTGACTGTCGAGCCGTCCGCAACCGCACCGGCCGCATCGGTCGGGCCGTCCGTGCCATCTGTTCCGACACTCAGGATGATGACATTCTCCAGTCCGTCGATATCGATAGCTGCGGCCAGTGCGAATTCCTGGTTCCGGCCTCCGAGCCCCTTCCCCCGGATGGTGACGGTAGTTTCGCCTCCAGAAATGACACAGGCCGGCGGGGGAACCGGATTACCGCTTTTGAGGATCTCCTTCGCGACGGCCGCATGAACTCGCGCCGCATCTTTGGTTTCTCCCTCCACAAGAGCGGAAAGAATCAAACTGTTGTACCCGAGCTCGTCCGCTTTTCGCTTCGCCGCCTTGAGAGCATGGATATTACTGGAGATAATCAGATTCTGGGTTTTTTGAAATGCGGGATCGCCGGATTTGGGAGTCTCCTCAACTTCTCCTTTGGCTCCCTTTTCCAGGAACTCGACCACAGAGCTCGGGATCTTCCCTCTCATGTCATACTTTTCGACGATCTTCAGGCAGTCGGTGAATGTGCTCTCATCCGGAACCGTCGGTCCTGATGCGATGGTATCCAGGTCATCGCCGATGACATCGGAAAGGATCAGCGAAATCAACGTGGAAGGGTAGGCCAGTTTTGCCAACCGTCCTCCTTTGACCCGGGAGATATGCTTGCGCAGCGCGTTGATCTCGTGTATACGTGCTCCGACTTCAAGAAGACACCTGGTCACCTCCTGCTTGTCTTTCAGAGTCAAGCCTTCAGCCGGATAGGGAAGAAGCGCGGAGCCGCCGCCAGAAATCAGGAACAGCACTAAATCGTTTTTTCCTGTCTTCTCCAGGAGTTGAACGATTTCCTTTGTTCCGCGAAAACCCGCCTCATCGGGTACAGGATGGCCGGCCTCGTTCACCTTGATCCGTTTCACCGGGAAGCTGTAACCGTACTTGACGTTCACGACACCTTCTTTCAGTCGTTCTCCGAGAAGCCCCTCGACAGCCTGGGCCATCGCCGCGGAGGCCTTACCTGTCCCGATGACATAAACAGCCTCATAGTCTGTGAGATCATATATCTGGTCCCTGACGGACAGTTTGTTGTCCTTGAATGTGACATGCTTCCTGATTTCCTGAATCGGGCCGACCGCTTCCAAACCTTCCTTGAATATGTCTTCTGCGTCTTTTCTCAACCGAGATTCTTTCATCGTTTAAAATCCTGAGAAAACCGGAGTCAGGAGAAAAAAACAGTCTTTTGTTCATTCATGCGTGAGTCCCCGTACACATCACTGTTTCTCCCGGCTCTTCTGTTTCTTGACTTATAGCACAGTCAAAATATTCAGTCAAAAATAAAAAAACCGCAGACACATAAAACAAAACTGAGGCTGATTCCTGAATCCACAAACAATTTTTTCTTTGATACGTATTGTTGTTCTGTAATACCATCAGTTTTCGAGTGAAGACAAATGACGGATCTCAAGTCGAACCTGTGGAAGATCTATGTCTATAGATTCCTGAGTGAATTCTACCTGATCGTCCCGATATTGATACCTTACTACGAATCCAATCATCTCAATTCCACCCAGATATTCACGATTCAGGCCGCATACGCCCTGTCCGTCCTGCTTTTAGAAGTCCCCTCCGGCTACCTGGCCGACGTCATCGGCAGGAAGAAAACCCTCATCCTCGGCGCCTTCTTTCTTCCCGTCGGAATCGCGGTCTACGCCTTCACCAGCTCCTTTTATACCTTTATCCTGGCTGAATTCATCGTCGCGGTCGGCAACAGCATGAGGTCAGGCTGCGATTCTGCTTTTATTTACGACACACTGATCCAGCTGAAAGAAGAATCCGAATACAAGAAATTCGAAGGAAGAACCATGTTCTACACGCGGATCGGCACCGGACTCTCCTCTGTAGCGGGAGGTCTGTTCGCTCTGCTCTCGCTCCATCTGCCGTTTTACATCAACATCGGCACGAGCGTGCTCATGCTGCCTCTGGCCATCTCGCTGATCGAACCGAAGCGAAAAAAGTTCGAAGCCTCAAGCCCACTAAAAGATATCCTGAGAATTTTTTGGTTCAGCCTGACCCATGGACAGTTGAGGCGGCTGATGCTCTACGCGGCCCTGCTGATGAGCACAGGAATCATTGGTGTCTGGGCGTACTTCCTGTACTACAGGTCCCTCGGGATCAGTATCGGGTATTTCGGAGTCATATTCGCTGCCTTCCAGCTCTCCAGCGCATTTGGCTCTCGAAGTGCGCATTCCATCGAAAAGGCTATCGGGAAAAAGCAGTCCTACCTCATCCTGATGCTCATCGCCCCGACTTTTCTGCTCCTGGGCGTGTTCAAATCCATCCTTCTGCTTCCTCTGATATTCCTCAACGCGTTCCTGTGGGGAACCGCTTTTCCGATAATCCTGGATGATATTAACCGCCTTATCCAATCAGAGGTCAGAGCGACGATCATCTCCGTGGCTCATATGATCGGAAGTCTGTCTTATGTGATTCTCGCCCCTCTCTTCGGCAAGCTGGTGGACACCTACTCTCTCTCCAACGCTTTCCTCCTCATGGGTGTGTATTTCATTGTCTACGGGAGCATAATTTTAGGCTTGATACTCCGTCATTTTCACAAATCAGAGGAACAGAAGACGACGGACATCCCGGATACACCAAGGGATTAAAGAATCCCCTCTTCTTCTCTCCGCACAACTAGAGATGGAAAACAGGAGCGGCCAATATCTGACTCATATGGCATTCAAAAGATGTCCGGGCGATGAAAAGAATCTTTTTAATCAGGTCATCCGGCTGAGAAATAGTAGTGGCTGACCATATTTTTTTTTGCTATATTACAGGCATGTTTCTCGAAGCATGGGGAAAAAATAAGGATAAGGAGGGTTGAATGAAAACTCCCTTCAAACGACGAGACTTTCTCAAAACACTGGGACTGGGGGCTGCGGCACTGTCCTTCTCCTCCATCAATGGATGCGGCAGAAAGCCGGCACCTCGAACAGGACCGCCGAATTTCGTGGTGATCTTCACCGACGACCAGGGTTATGCAGACGTGGGATGCTTCGGCGCCAAAGGATTCGAAACGCCGAACCTCGACCGGATGGCCAAGGATGGGATGCGCTTCACCAGTTTCTACGTCTCGCAGGCAGTGTGCAGCGCCTCTCGGGCGTCTTTGATCACGGGATGCTACCCCAACCGCGTCTCCATATACGGGGCATTGAATCCGCGCGCAAAAATCGGGCTGAATCCTGAGGAGGAGACTATCGCTGAAGTCCTGAAGACAAAAGGATACGCCTGCGGTATTTTCGGGAAATGGCATCTGGGACACCATAAGGAATTTTTGCCTCTTCAGCACGGGTTCGATGAATACCTCGGGCTTCCGTATTCCAACGACATGTGGCCCGTCGGCTATGATGGAAAGCCCGCTCCTAAAGATGCCTGGAAGTCTAACTATCCATTTTTGCCGTTGATTGAGGGGAATGAGACGACAGAAGAGTTGACCACGATGGAAGACCAGGATAGGCTGACCACGCTCTACACGGAACGGGCCGTCCGGTTCATCGAGAAGAACACAGACCGGCCGTTTTTCTTGTATGTTCCCCACTCGATGCCTCACACGCCGCTGGGCGTCTCCGACAAATTCCGGGGCAAGAGCCAGCAGGGCAAGTACGGCGATGTGATCATGGAAATCGACTGGTCAGTCGGGCAGATCCTCAATACTCTCAGAAAACACAACCTTGAAAAAAACACGCTCGTTGTGTTCACGAGCGACAACGGACCCTGGATGAACTTCGGAAAGCACGCCGGTTCCGCCGGACCGCTTCGCGAGGGGAAGGGCACATCCTGGGAAGGGGGGCAGCGCGTGCCCTGCATCATGCGCTGGCCCGGACACATCCCCGCAGACACTGTCTGTGACAAAATTGCCTCCACGATGGACCTGCTGCCGACTTTTGCCGCGATTTCCGGAGCCTCGCTTCCGAAAAACAAGATCGACGGGGTCAACATCATGTCTCTGTTCGAAGGAGATCCGGACGCGAACCCGCGTGACCATCTGTTTTATTATTACGGCCGGCCGCTCCAGGCTGTGCGCCAGGGCAAATGGAAGCTCCATTTTCCGCATGGATACAGGTCTTATAAAGGTGTAGAACCGGGGAAGAACGGGCTGCCCGGTCCCTATGCACGCGGAGAAACCGGGCTGGAACTCTATGACCTGGAAAACGACATCGGTGAACAGCATAACGTGGCAGACCAATATCCAGAAGTCGTTAAAAAACTTCAAGCCCTGGGAGAAACCGCACGCGATGAGCTCGGAGACGGTAAAGACCGCATAGGGAAAGGCGTGCGTCCCTGCGGCCGCATCACCACGCCTGAAGAATAGGGAATAGATTTTCGTCCGGATGAGTTGTTTCAGAGACTGGATATAAATTCTAGCAATTTTTGGAGTTAGACTGATCTCAAAGAAGGAGAGCAAAAAAATATGACTGACTGGGCAAAGATCCGGAATGACTTTCCGATCACGAAGAATATCATTTACTTCCAAAGCGCGGCCATGTCCCCTCCTCCCAAGCCAGTTTTCAAGGCCATTCAGAAGGAGTACGAGAAGCTCCACACACAGGGGGATATTCACTGGCATAAGGACATCAAAAAATTCCGAAACCTGTGCGCAGAACTGGCGGAAATGATCCATACCAACGGGGAAAGTGTCACCTTTGTCCCCAACACATCCTCGGCCATGTCGCTTCTCGCCGCGTCCTTCAAAAACAAGATCGGGAAACCTTTTCACATCGTCTCGATGGAAGAAGAGTTCCCGGCCTCGACTCTCGGGTACGAATACCAGGAAGTGGACATGCGATATGTTCAACCCGTGGATGCGCGCTATCCGATCGAATCTATCCTGAAAATGACGGACCGGAACACCCTAGCCGTCGTGACTTCTCACGTCCAGTACGCCACCGGATTCCGTCAGGATTTGAGAGCTCTCGGCGGGGAGTTGAAGAAAAAGGGAATTCTTTTCATCGTCAACGCCACCCAGTCTTTTCCATTTTTCCCGGTCAACGTCAAAACCATGAACATCGATGTTCTTACGGCCTCGGTCCACAAGTGGGGATTCACCGGACATATCGGCACGCTGTTTTATACATCTCCATCATTCCGGAAAGAATTCCCGCCAGCTTGGGCCGGGTGGTTATCCGTGGCACCCGAGGAAGGCGAATTCATCCACGCGGCCAAAAACGCTCCCTTCC
>CAYGBC010000017.1:0-12949 GCA_964348015.1 uncultured Eubacteriales bacterium
ACTTTTTTTGAGCGAAGAGTGTTCGTAAAAAGTTTATTTGAAGGCTAAGCATCCTTCTTCGTGTTTGACTGAAAAACACAGTTGAACAGATTCTGTCTTTCCTATGAGATTGCCGCGCATGCTCGCAATGACACACGGTTGAGATTGCCGCGCAAGCTCGCAATGACACCCCCATATTTCTCATCCTTTATGAGATTGCCGCGCAAGCTCGCAATGACATATGGTTGAGATTGCCGCGCAAGCTCGCAATGACGCGCGATTGAGACGGCCGCGCTCTAATCGCAATGACACATGGAGGATATTGCGGCGATTAAAATAACAACGGGCCAAGGTGAGGCTTTAAGGAAGGATTGAGAATTATTTTTTCTTTTTTTTCGAGGCAACCAGGAACTTACCGCAGTTCTCACAGACATAGATATCGTTGCTGCCTTCGATGGCCGAACTCATCCCGGTGGCCACGTTGATGTTGCAGCCCTGACAGACTCCCTCATTCACTTCAGCCACGGCAAAGCCGTATCTCTGCATAAGCCTGTCAAACCTGTCCACGAGAGATCTATCGAGCTCCTGGCGTATCAGGTTGGCCTGCTCTTTGAGCTGCTTCAGCTGGCTCCCTTTTGCCTTTTTCATCTTGATCTCGATGTTCTGAAGTTTCTTGAGGAGGCTTCCCCGGCTGATGATCCGGTCTCCGCGCGGAAGCCGCAGTTCGACCTCGGATAATACTTGATACAATTCCGTCTTATTCCTGGCTTCGAACAACCTCCTCCTGAAATCGTCTTTTCTCAAGAATTGGGCCAGCCCGGCAAAAAGATGGTTGAAAAGGCCGGGAAGAGAAGGATTCCATATGACAAGGATTATGATATGGACTTTCTTACCATCGACAGCATCAAAATCGATCCCGTTTTTAGACTTTCCTACGGCCACCGCGATGTCTCCCCCGGTGTCCACGCGCGCATGGGGAAGAGCGACATTATGCCCGATAGCCGTGGACTCCAAGCGCTCTCTATCAACAATCCGAGTCAGGATGAGTTTTTTATTCTTTATCAACTTCTGTTTGGCCAGAACATCCAGCAGTTCTCCGAGAGCTTGAACTTTGTCCTTGGCTTTTAGCTCGTAGATGATCTGTGTGGGTTTGAGGTAATCGGATAAGTGTGAGATTGGAGAAGGACTCCTCATTTTTCTTGGTATTATTCTAACATAAAAAATACAATATCAAATAGAAAAATCTTAATTTTTCTTTAGTCAGGTCAAGGGGGGATTCATTTGCGCTTACTTTCACCCCATTTGATATTTTTTGACAAGCCTGAATGTTTCCGCGATGCCCTTGACCTCAACCGCTCTCGAAGCCAACTCTAACCCGAAACGGGCCGCTTCGAACGGATCTTTTCCAGAAACCAGCTTCACAACCGTTCCGCCGCAAAAAACATCGCCGCAGCCTGTGGTGTCGATGACTGCACCCCCTTGAGGAGCTGAGATTTTCATAAAGTTTTCCGGCTTCATCACAAGAACTCCGTCTTTCCCGAGTGTCAGATACACAGCTTTCACTCCCAGGTTGAATGCGTTCTCTCCGAACTGGAGAAGACGGTCTTCAGAGGGAACTTGATCCGGAATGCCGAGCATAGAGGCGACTTCTTTGACGTTCGCCTGGAGAAAATTCACTCCCTCGGCCCATTCCTCCCATCCTTTCAACGGAAGATATTTCCGGGGAACTTTGAGCTCCCTGGAGAGACAGAGAGAATGGACGTCCATCCAGACCGGACAGGATGCGGAACGAACGATCTTCCTCCAGTCCGACAGTTGGATGTCAAACCCGGAATTGACGACCAATATCAGCATCCCCAGCTCGGGCAATTCCTCGATCACGGGCTCAGGACGCAAAGGGGGAACAACCGATTTCAAGACCTCGATCCTCTCTCCCTTCTCCGGATAATGCAGGTGAACCTGGTTTCCCGGCCCCGGAACTTGCCGGATGCCGTTTTTTCGGAGAGTGGGCCAGTGTTTAACCACCCGGTGGACTTCATCAGCCAATTCTTCCCCGAAGTGAGTGTGGAGATAGGTTTCCTCTCCAAGCCCACAGATGACGGCGGCCTGGTAGAGGACTCCTCCCAATCCGGTGATCCGCTGGCCGGACTCAAAAGTGATCTCATCATATGTGATCGTCCCGATAAGACCACATTTCATTCTTATCTCTCGCTTTTATAACTGGGAGTCATAAACACTGGTCTTTACTCCCAGTAATATAACTCCTGGATATACCAAAACGCTTGTCCGGAATGGATCTGAAGACATAAAGACACCCGAACGACTTTCCAAGATCAACGTTTCAGCCGATGACTCTCTTCCAACCCGCTTGAACAGCCTGGAGCTTATCTTTTTCCGTTTTGCGTCTCAATTATGATATATTATTGAATCCGGAGTCAAAAGGAAAAAAGATGACCGGGCTATTGGACAAAGCCAGGGAGCTGATCGAAGAATTCAAGGGCCAAAACTATGTTTTCGGACTCGGCTGTTTGGAGAAAACCGGTGAGCTTGTCCAATTCTTCGGGAATGAAGTTTTACTTGTCACCAACCTCCCCCGACGCAGCCCGGAGCCGCAGTTGGAGATGAAGCTGAAAAACATGCCTGTCTCTCTGACTGCGGACATGGTGGACGAATACATGAAGCCGGTTCTTGAAGCGGCCCTGACCGGCGATTTTTCAGCTATCAAGACCGTAGAGAAATGAAAGAAGTCGTATTGAATTTAGGACTGAAAAGCTTTCCGGTCAGTGTGCCCGATTCTACAGAGATCCTTTCGATGGGGAAGGCTCCTCTGCTTTTCAATCCTGAAGAAAAAATCTACGACGCTCTTGCGCATCCGATCGACAGCCTCCCTCTCAAATCTCTGGTGCGCAAGAAGCTGAAAGAGAATCCCGATGCCAATGCGGTTGTTGTCATTTCCGACAATACCCGCCCCGTTCCCTATTCCGGAAAATCAGGAATTCTCTATCCGGTGATCGACGAAATCGTAAAGGCCGGCTTTGATCCTTCCCGGATCCGACTCCTCGTCGCCTCAGGAACTCACAGACCGATGAAAGAGGAAGAACTCAAGAAAATGCTCGACTCGCGCGTATTCAGCCTGGGCGTGGAGATCATCAATCATGACAGCCGGAATCCTGATGACCTGGTCTCCGTCGGAAAGACAGAGCTCGGCGGAGACATCCTCCTGAATCGTTTCTATGTCCAAAGCGACCTCAAGATCCTGACCGGTCTGGTGGAGAGTCATTTCATGGCCGGTGTGTCTGGAGGAAGAAAATCCATCTGTCCCGGTCTTCTCGCGTTGGATTCCACATACGTTTTGCACAGCGGACCCGTGCTCGCTTCACCCAATGCGAGAGACCTCGTTATCGAGGGAAATCCCGTTCACGATGAGGCCCTGAGAGTGGCACAAATGGCCGGCTGCGATATGATCGTCAATGTCACTCTCGATTCCAAATACAGGATCACCGGAGTCTTTGCCGGAGACCTGGAATCGGCTCATCTTGCCGCCTTTGAAAAATTGAAAAGCTATGCGGCTATCCCTGTCACAAAAAAATTCGACCTGGTCATCGGCCACACTGGCTTTGTGGGAGTGAATCACTACCAGGCGGCAAAGGGAGCCATGGCATGCCTCCCTCTGCTAAAAAAAGACGGGTTCTGCGTGCTGGCCGGTTATCATACTGATCCTGATCCTATCGGCAGTACCAACTACAAGAAAATGATACGGCTTCTGGGAGAGAAGGGTCCTGAAAAATTCTTAGAGACCATCCTTTCTCCGGGATGGAGCTTTGTTCCTGACCAATGGGAGGCTCAAATGTGGGCCAAGGTCTTCCAAAAAATCCCGATGGAGAACCTTATCTACTGCTCGTTTGATATCCCCGAGGAGTCATTCACAAAAATCCCCGGAAGAGCTGCGAGGACCATCATCCCTGAGGCCCATGATCTTCAGGAATTAGTGGAACAATCCATCGATTGGGTGTACAAAAAACTCAGTCTCAGTTTAGGACAAGAGCCTCTGATCGCCTTTCTTGCGGATGGGCCTTACGGCATCCCGGTCGAACACGAAGATTAAAGAATATATTTCTTTGAATTATACTCACATGGTTTATCGTCTGGGGACTTCAGGATGGAGCTATTCTGAATGGAGGGGAAGATTCTATCCAGAAGGACTTTCACAAAAGAACTGGCTTCCCTTTTATACCGAACATTTCAACACCGTCGAGATCAACATGACATATTACCGATACCCCAAGCCAGAAACTCTTCAAGGATGGCTGGACAAAACTCCTCCCGATTTCACGTTCACCCTTAAAGCCAATCGTCAGATCACCCACTACAAAAAACTCCATAATGTCAAAAGCGACCTCCGGTATTTCTATATCCTGGCCGATACTCTCCAGGACAAGCTGGGTTGCATCCTTTTCCAACTTCCTCCATCTCTCGCCTTGGATTTGAATTTGCTCAAAGATTTTTTATCCCATCTCTCATCCAATCATAAAAACGTGATCGAGTTCCGCCATGAATCCTGGTACACAGAGAAAGTGTACTCCCTTCTCCGGTCGCACAAAGTCATATTCTGCGTGGTTTCCTCTCCCCAACTTCCAGAACACATTGTCGAAACTGCTGCGGTATCTTATTTCAGATTCCACGGGCGGATAGGTTGGTACAAATACAACTATACAGATGATGAACTCAAGGAATGGGCCGAGGCTCTAAAAAAAATTAAAGCGAAAGAAGTGTTCATCTATTTCAACAACGACTACCATGCGTATGCAGTCGGGAACTGCAAGACACTCCGGGAATTCCTGCATGGAGAAAAATAAAAAAGGGGACAGGCTACTTTTTGGGGACTGTCCCTTTAAGTCCAAATATAAAGGAAGATAGGGACTGTCCCCTTATTGAAAAAGTTGCCTGTTCTTTATGCTCAGTAATTAGGTAACACTTTAAGTGATGATATTGAAGGTAAAAGTGTCATTGCGAGCGACTGAAGGGAGTGTGGCAATCCCATAGGGGAGAATACATTTCTTTTTATGAGATTGCCACGCTTCGCTCGCAATGACATTATAAAAACGTTACCGAATTATTGAGCAAGTACACCTGATCCTTTTTCAAGTTGACGATGCAACATGATTCGAATACACTAAAGTGCGATTATACGGGACGATCTGCATCAAGGAGTCAAACATGAAAAAGATTCATCTCTTCTCCGGAATTTTTTTGTCTTTACTGATTTTTGCTTCCGCTTCCATATCTTTTTCAACCGAGCCATCCGAGCTTCCCGAGACCAACCTCCCCGTGCTGGTCACTTCTTGCGGACAGAGTACGGGACCCGTGCGCATTAAAGCTATTTTCAGGCGCATGGGATTCGAATCTGGCCCACAGACCTATGTGATAGGTGACTTTGCCACGACTGAAGACCTCAGGACGGCCAAGGACGCGGGAACACCGTTCCAGACACTCATGGTCGTTATGGGGACAAGTCTCAAGGGAATGGGAGCCGCGGGAATTTCCATCGACGATGAGATCGCCAGGGCCTCCAAACTGATCGAAGAAGCCCGTCAGCAGGGAATGACCATCATCGGAGCCCATATCGGGGGCATGAAAAACAGGGCCCAGGGCGCGGCAGTCGGTGACAACACCGACGAACTCAGCATAGACGCCGTGGCTCCGAAATCTGACCTCCTGATCGTTATCAAAGAAGGAAACACAGACGGCCGTTTCACCGTTATCTCTCAAGACAAAGATATTCCGATGATCGAAGTGGAAAAGCTTCTGGACCTCATTCCTGAGTTCGAAAAACTCTTTGAGAAATAAACCACTTCAGGAGATTTCTTCATAGCTCAGTCAACAATCAGAGAGCGGCCAAGAGCACAGAAATCCTCCCTCCTGACTGGCTCGACTGACCTCCCATTCAAAAAGTACCAGCATTTTCTTAATAAAGGACGCTGTCCGTTTTTCCGGTATTTCTCTGTTGAAAAGAGATTCTTCCGATGAGCATGGCAACCTCTGCCCAGATCGTGCTGGCCGTGATGGTCGGGACGTATGTCATCGCTAAAGTTTTCAAAGTCTCGACAGAGCTTTCCATGTTCGCTGCGGCTCTTGCCGGAGGGCTAGCCGGTGGTTTCGGAATCCCGGCCAGGCACATCGTCGAAGGCGCCTTCACCTACCTGGATATCGTCCTGATCTTCATCACCGCGACTCTTTTTATGAATCTTCTGAAGGAATCCGGGGGTGTGGCCTATGTTATCAGGGGAATTCTCCGGAGGTTTCATCAGCGGAAATCGGTTCTCTTTGTCCTGATCGCACTTCTTTTGCTTCTTCCCGGCGCGTTGACCGGGGCGGGAAGTGTCACAGTCTTGATCACAGGCGGGATGATCGCTGTCGTTCTTGGATACATGGGGATATCGAAACCCCGAACAGCCGCCATCATCTTTATCCTGGCAGGCCTCAGCGCAGCAGCTCCACCCGTGAGCCTGTGGGCGATGCTCACAGCAGCAGGCGTGAACATGCCCTACGTGGGATTTTTCCTGCCCCTCCTCATTCCCTGCCTGCTGCTTTCCCTCGCTTCCCTATTCATCCTGGGCTGGAATGGGAGACCTGTGGACCTGGAGAGAGCCCTTGAAGAACTCCCAGAAGCTCCGCCTCGAATGAACTGGGTCCGTGTTTTGCTCCCTTTTCTTGTGTTCATCTTCCTGGTCCTGGCAGGAAGAATCTGGCCCCATTCGCTGCCCGTAGTTGGTCTTCCGATGATGTTCATGGCCTCAGCGTTGGTGAGCCTTCTGCTCTCGCCGATAAAGTTGAATTTCCTCAAAATCTCCAGAGATACTGTTCACCAGCTCCTTCCTCTGATCGGAACACTCACCTGTGTCGGCGTCCTGGTTCAGATCATGACTCTCACCGGAGCCCGGGGATTGATCGCCATCACGATCGTGACCCTCCCGTTGATCGTGGTTTTCCTGACGCTCTTCTTTTTCCTGCCTGTTTCCGAGGCGGTGTTGATGTGGGGGGCAGCGCCTGTTCTCGGTGTCCCGCTGGTTTTGTTGTTCAACACCATAGGGCTCAATCCGATCATCGCTCTGGCCGGAATGAGTGTCATCTGGCCGCTGGGGGATGCCCTGCCGCCTACCGCCATTATCGGCCGGTTGACCGCCCAGACCGTCGGGATGAAAGATCCCTATACCCGGATGTTGAAACACTGTCTCATCCCCGCCATCATCATCATGGCTGTGGGCACTCTGATGGTCGTATTCAGTCAAAAATTGTCTTTTTTAACCCTGTTGTGAGGGACTATAAATTGATGGAAAGCATTCAGATAAAAATTATCACTCCACCAAAGCTGTTGTGGATAAAAACTCAAATGGAGGTCTATTTCTGATGATCATGACTATCCTCTATTATGTGCTCACGGGATTCATTGCGTTTCTCATCCTCTGGAACCTCCTGAAAAGCCAGAAATGGCAGGAAGAGGTTCTGTACATCATCATCCTTATGCCGTTTCTTCTCAGGTTGCTCAGGTTGAAATAAGAACATGGAGGAGAAATGATGTCTGCGCACTGGCTCCGTATCCGAAAATACATTTTTGTCATCCTGGGCGCGATCCTAATGGCTTTCGCAGGCACGAGCTTCTACAACAGTCGACATTTGAGAGAGCCGATCGTCCTCAGTCCGGGAGTGACTCAAGTCAAAAAGTTAGGCGAATATTTCTCCGGCATCAAGGGGACGATCAACGATTCGAACGTATTTATCTTCGAAGGTTCCGAGCCGGGAGGAACGATCCTTATCCTCGGAGGATCCCATCCTGAAGAACCGGCCAGCCGTTTGACGGCCTGGATTCTTGCGGAGAATGCGGCGGTTGAACAGGGAAGACTTTTCGTGATTCCTTCCGCCAACCGGAGCGCCACGACGGTGACGCGTCTCGGGGGAGCCTACCCCCCAGATTTCACGATTCCGACTCCCTGGGGAGGCCAGAAATTCCGGATGGGAGACAGATGGTCAAACCCTCTCGACCAGTGGCCGGATCCTGAAGTCTACATCCACTATCCCAGCCGGCAGGAGCTGGCTTACGTGGACATCCGGAACCTGAACAGGACATGGCCGGGCCGGGCCAACGGGACTCTGACAGAAAAAACGTGCTATGCCATGACACGGCTCATTCAGAAAGAAAACGTGGACATCGTTATCGACCTTCATGAGGCTGAGCTGCAGTACCCCGTCATCAGCACCATCGTCGCCCACCAAAAAGGTGAAGACCTGGCCGCGCTGGCTTCGATGATGATATCCGGATCGGAAGGATTCGACATCGGAATGGAATATTCTCCCCCCGAACTCCATGGCCTCTCCCACCGGGAAATCGGAGATCACACGCCGGCCATATCTCTTCTACTGGAGGCTCCTGAGCCTTTTCTCGACGCCACTCGAGGACGGACGGATAGAGCCCTCCTTCTCGAAGGCAAAGATGAATTCGTGCTCAGAGCGGGAAAGCACGGCCTGCTCTTCGAGAAGATGGACGAAGACGGGTGGCCGATCGATATCCGTGTCGGCCGGCACTGCTCGGCAATAATTCACATCCTGGAGCTCTGGTCTGAGGAGAATCCTGAAAAAGCCGTGGTCGCCAGAGAGATTCCCCGCTTTGTGCAGGTCAAGGAAAAGGGCGTGGGGTTTTTCCTCCGTGATCCGGCTCAAGCGGACCCGAAAAAAATCTATTTTGAATGAAGGTTTGAAAAACCTGAAAGAGATAACACTTTTAGAAGTAAAACGTCATTCCGATCCCGATCAGAATAGAATTCAGGTTAATGTTGTCGATAGACCCGGATATTGGGCCAAGGACCGGGTCTGTGTCGCTCCAGGAACCCCCGGTCTTCATAAAAATATACTTCAAATTCACTCTGACTGCCAAATTCCGCTTGAATAAATATTCGACACCTCCGGCCAGATGAAATCCCAGCGTGTTGTCGACTGATTCCTCTCTGTCGAGGCTTGGGGCTTCCAAAGAAAAACTGATGATATTGTATCCGATGCCGCCAGCCACACACGCATGGGTCTGTTGCTCCAAAGGAATACGCCACAAAACGCTCAGTTGAACAGGGAACACAGTCAAGGATCCGGCGCTCAATCCTTGGGGTGTGCCATCGGTTTTGCTTCCAAATGCATCCAAAGTCAGTTCAAGAGAGAATTTTTCAGAAAGCCTGTAAGAAAAATTCCCGCTGAAATAAAGCCCCGCAAAATAGTCCCTTGCTGTAGGATTGGCAGACCCCAACAGAACACTTGCTCTGTATTTCTGAAACTCCCCTTCTGTTTTTTGTCTTGGAGCCTCTGACTTCGTGGAAGCCGGCTCTTCCCCCAAGACAATGACTGTATTCTTGTGGATGTATCCGGGTAGAGCATACCCTTCCATCTGAAGAGGCAGGCGAATGAGATACCAATCTTCTTCCTTTCCATCCACTTGAAGAACGCGCCCTCGGCTTACGACAGCGATGATTTCTCCGTCCATGCTGGGCTTTTCCCGAATGTTGGCCTTTCGGACTTTCACCCTGACTTTTAAGTCCTGAGATTGGCCGAATCCCGAAGCGGACAGGAACACGACCAGGACCAGAAGCACGCATATTCTATTTCTCATAAGGAGTTTATTCATCTGAAATTCACTCTCCTTTTTCATTCATTCGATTCCAGGATGTATCCGCACGTCTTTTTCACAAGCCCAAATTTATAGCACAAATTCAAAAATAAGTATAGGGGACGTCCCCCAAGTCGCTCCCTTAGACCACGAAGCCCATGCAAAATATATCGACTTCCAAGAGAAAACCGAAATAGAGGTATAGATGAGCTAAGATGGCACCCTGGGGAACGTCCCCCTTTTCCTTTTCAAAATCAATATGGCCCCGACGAGAACCAGGTACACAACCGCAAGGATAAGGAACACAGGCTGCTTTTCCCTGGCCAGCGAATAGATCCTCCTCTTCCCCGGAGCCGTAGGAGGTGAATGATTCCACGGAATCCCGTATTTGTCAGCCAGGCCCCGGATGAAAAGGAGGTGGATCACCGGGATACCACGGGAGGCCATTTCGAAGAGAACCCCCCTCCTCTCGACAGGAGGCCAATGACCGATCCTGGGCAAGCCGGGCTTCAACTCCAAGATCTCAGGGTCCGTTCCGATGTTCGCCCAGCCACCGCCGATGTTAATGAAAGATTTGATCTCAGTCTCTCCTGCGTTTTTTTCATAAAGAATCATCCGGGTCTGAACATTCGCCTTGAGATCGGGCTCCCGGATAAAAGGAATCCCCGTCTGGACAATTTCCTCTCTCAGAAATAGGCGTCCCTCAGGATTCATATCTTTCCCTGTATCCTCTTCTCCTCCTAAAGACAGAGCGATCGGACGAGAATCCAGTACACCTGATTCTCTCAGGCAATCCAGCATGTCCAGCCAGTGGAATTCCGGGATATTCGCTCCCCACTGAGAAGCTCCGAGCGAGCAGATCATCAGGGCATTCAGGTCCATGGCTTTTGCGGCGGACAGGGTGGCCACGATCAGAGCCGGAAAAGAACTCGAAGCTCCGACCGCCACAGTGTCTCCTCTCTCCACACCCGCTTCATGAAGCAAGAATACCACCAGAGCGGCACAGTCGGGGTTTGTCGTCGTTCTTTTGGCCTCCAGATTTCCTAAGGTTGTCGTGAGCGGAGAGGTTTCATAACCGATAAGCCCTGTCTGGTTCGGGTCACTCTCAGAATCAAGAACCAGACCTTTCTCTACCCGGCATTCCCTCAATGCCGCAATGGCGTCTTCCATGACTTTTGAAGCCTGAAGCATATCAGACTGGATCGTATTCTTCTTCCCAAAGGGGAAAAAATGGACCAGTAGATAAAACACAAGGCTTAGTGTAAAAAGGAGGAGTATCGTGTTCTGACTTTTTCCGTATCCCTGTTTGGGAATGTTTCCTTTCCTGCTCCACAATCGGCTTTTCATTGTTTATCCGCAGAGAATCCTGATTATATTTTTTTTATCAATATCTTCCTATGAGATTGCCACGCAAGCTCGCAATGACATGTTATTCCATCTCCTCATCCTTATGAGATTGCCACGCAAGCTCGCAATGACATGTTATTCCATCTCCTCATCCTTATGAGATTGCCACGCAAGCTCGCAATGACATCGGAGGATTCTGTTTCTCACCTTCTGTATTGTCTAAATTATCGATGGTCGGCTTGCGACGACATTCCTTTTTGTTCCGATCAGAGCCACAGGAATATTCGGACAAGGAAATACGTGATGGTGGAAACAATTCCCATCGAAGCCAGCGTGGGCACGATTTTTTGCTTCTCCAGGTTATTCGCCAGAAGTCCGGGTATGAGCCATCCGATGGCTTTGAGTCCGATCGGATCGGAGAAAAAATTAGGCAGAATTAAAAACCAGACCTGAGCCCACACAGCTCCGAGGAGAACCAGCATCACAAACCGTCTTTTGCCGAAGAGAATCAGGAACCGTGATAAAAATTTGTAGGTGTAAAGACTCAGGAAAGCCACAAGAACCGTGGCCAGTATCCGAAGCGGCTGGTCATAATAAAGAGCCACATAAGCGGGAACGATAATGCCTCCTGGATAGATGTCCAAGATCTCCACGTAGAGAACGGCTATGACCAACCCGATCAAAAGCGTCTCAAAAACCACAGGGCTCTCCCTCTCTTTCCCAGAACTCCACGAGCTCTCTTCCGGGACCTCCCATGTTTCCTAATCCGACGAGAACCGCTTCTCGATTGACGACTCTCGGAATCTCTTCCATTATTCTCTGCGGGTGAGGAGACCTCAACACAAACGCCTCCGTATCCGCTGACCGTTCCAGCCTTCTCTGGAACGCTGACGCATGTTCTCCAACGAGAAAGATTTTCCGGAATTCCGGAAAGGTATTTCCTTCCACGGCATCGAGCCACTGAATTGTCCTGTCTCCTCTATCCTTCCGGAGGTTGAGGAGGGCCACCACCTCTTTCTCTTTCCAGAATTTCTTTCCTGAGAGCCTGGACAGCACACGCCGAGTGGAATCCGGGTCATTCACAGCAAAACAACTGACAAGATGCCAGCTCTGGGGGGGTGTCCCCGCATCCATAGACCAGACCTTGACGCGTCCAAAATCAGGTTTTTGGCTTTTTATGATCCTGTGAAGGCCTTTTTTATCGATGTTTAAAAAATCTGCAAGTGCTGCGACCAGACGAAAATTCTCCTCGAATTCCCAGGGAGGGATTTTATCTTTTGCCCCTTGAGAATCCTCACGTGGATCCCTTTTGACCTGAATGAGTCGGGCATTTCTTCTTTCCGCAGCCTTCTCGAAGACGGGAAAGCACTCCTCTTCAAGGACAAAAACCGTCCCGTTCTCAGGAAATGCAGAGGCAAAGCCATACGCGATCTCCTGTCGAGAGGTTCCCATTTGAGCGAGATGGTCAAGGCGGACATTTGTGATCACCAGGATATGAGGACTGAACAACTGACCGGACTCCACAGAGCTGCATTCGGGATGAATGCTCATCAGCTCTGCGACCAAAGCGTCTGCTTTAAGCTCTGATCCCAATCTCAGGAGTTTTTTTCCTTCCAGGATGGACGGAGAGCCTCTGCGTCCCATCTCTTTTTCTTCGCCGCCTGGATGAATGATGAGAGGCTTTGCTCCAGTGGACCTGGCGAGAACAATGAATCCTGCCTCTCTCAGACAGGCGGCAATTTGCCGCGTGACGGTCGACTTGCCCCGGGTCCCCGTGATGCAGATCCTTAAAGGAATGCAAGCGGTATCTTTCAGAACACGGAGTCGTTCCCACAACAGGTAAACGGCAAGAAACGCAAGGCATGCCCCTGCAAACAGAAGCTCTCTGATGACCTTTTTCCTTTTATTCAGATTCTGAATGCCAGTCTCGATCTCATTCGCATTCAGAATGGCCTATAGGTAATAGTTGACGCTGCG